>CAWGNL010000022.1:0-88287 GCA_963823885.1 uncultured bacterium | reverse complement strand
TCCGCCGCTGGTGTCACGCAGGTCACGTGGTCCAATTCCGCGGGCGGCAACGGGACCTGTGTGGGAACGACCTCCTGGTCCGCGATCGAGATCGCGCTCCAGAATGGTAACAATGTCATTACAGTCACAGCCACCGATTCCGCCGGCAATACCGGTTCGGCCATCCTCACGGTTATCCGGACGACCAATTCGCTCGGATTCCTGATTCGGAGTATGATGCGCTTCTTGATTTGTATAACAGCACCGGTGGTCCGAATTGGTCGTTTAATGACGGCTGGCTTACGGATAACCCGAACTGGTACGGGGTCAACATAACGTGGAGCGAAGCGACCTCCAGCCACGTCACCGGGTTGTACCTGAACTACAACGGCTTGACCGGCACGATACCCTCGTCGTTGGGGAACCTGACAGAACTGCAAAACCTGGATCTCAGCTCGAACCAGTTGACTGGCACGATACCAACGGAGCTAGGGAACCTGACCAGCTTGGAGTGGCTGAACCTCGATGACAACCAGTTGACGGGCACGATACCGACGCAGCTTGGGAATCTGACGAACTTGGAGGATCTCGACCTCGGCTACAACCAGTTGACAAGCGGCACGATACCGACTTGGCTGCAAAACCTGACGAACTTGCAGTGGTTGGGCCTCTGCAGCGATCAGTTGACGGGCACAATACCGACGTGGTTTGGAAACCTGACCAACTTGGAGTGGCTGGACCTCTCCGACAACCAGTTGACGGGCACGATACCGTCGTCGCTGGGCAATTTGACCAGCCTGATCGGGCTGTACCTCGGTGACAACCATTTGACGGGCACAATACCATCGGCGCTGGGGAACCTGACAGAACTGCAAAACCTGGATCTCAGCTCGAACCAGTTGACTGGCACGATACCAACGGAGCTAGGGAACCTGACCAGCTTGGAGTGGCTGAACCTCGATGACAACCAGTTGACGGGCACGATACCGACGCAGCTTGGGAATCTGACGAACTTGGAGGATCTCGACCTCGGCTACAACCAGTTGACAAGCGGCACGATACCGACTTGGCTGCAAAACCTGACGAACTTGCAGTGGTTGGGCCTCTGCAGCGATCAGTTGACGGGCACAATACCGACGTGGTTTGGAAACCTGACCAACTTGGAGTGGCTGGACCTCTCCGACAACCAGTTGACGGGCACGATACCGTCGTCGCTGGGCAATTTGACCAGCCTGATCGGGCTGTACCTCGGTGACAACCATTTGACGGGCACAATACCATCGGCGCTGGGGAGCTTGGACCAACTGTGGTATCTCGGCCTCGGCGGCAATCAATTGTCGGGTACGATACCGTCGTCGCTGGCCAACCTGACCAGCCTGGAGTTGCTGGAACTCAACGGCAACCAGTTGACCGGTGAGATTCCCGCCTCCCTGGCCGATCTGGCCGACCTGGAACCGAATTGCGGCTGGACTGACCTTTCCTACAACGGTCTTTCGGCCTCCGGCTCAACACTGCCGCCATTCTTGTCTACTGAGTTTCCGGGCTGGGACCAGACTCAGACGATACCGCCGACTAATGTATCCGCAATCTCCAGATCAGCGGGAAGTGTTAAAGTCTTCTGGACCCCAATCTTATACACGTCGGACACGGGGTATTACGAGGTTGGTATCTCTCCGGCATCCGGGGGGCCATACACGCCGTCCGGCCGGACCGGCAATAAGTCAGCAACTTCAATAATCGTGACCGGCCTGCCCGTGGGCAGCATGCAGTACGTCGTGGTCCGCACCGCGACTCTGCCCAACGCCAATAATCAGAATACCCTCACAAGCTTGTGGTCCACGGAAGTGCCCGTGGCGGTCTCCGACAGCACGGGTGGAAACGCCAATGTCGTATACGTCGATTGCGACTCGCCAACCGACGGCCCGGGCACTAACTGGAGCAACGCGTTTCGAACGGTAACGGCCGGTCTGAATGCTGCTACCTCAAGTGGTGAGGTGTGGGTCGCCAAGGGAACGTACACGGAATGCATCACCCTTACTGCGGGCGTCGGTTTATACGGCGGTTTTGCCGGGACCGAAACAGCATTGTCCCAGAGGAATTGGAATACGAACATCACCATCCTGGACGGAAATCAAAGCGGAACAGTGGTGACTGTGCCGTCAAACGCGACTCAAACGATGTGCATTGACGGTTTCACAATACGCAACGGCAACGGGTACTACGGCGGCGGGATATACTGCTACTATAGCTCTCCGACGATCTCAAACAACACCATAACGGGCAACAGCAGCGCCGACGGCGGCGGCGGGATATACTGCGACTCCTCCTCGCCCACGATCACGAACAACACCATAGCGAATAACAGCACGACCAAAGATGGCGGCGGGGTCGAATGCGACTCCGGCTCGCCAATAATCACGAAAAACACCATAACGGCGAACAGCGCGGGCGATATCGGGGGCGGCATATCCGCCGAGGACTACTGCGCGGCCACGATTTCCAATAACATAATAACCGGAAACAGCTCGTCCACCGCCGGCGGCGGGATATCCGCCTGGGAATGCTCTCCAACAATCGCCGACAACACCATAACGGGGAACAGCGCGTACTACGGCGGCGGGGGGATAAGCTGCGATTACTACGCCTCGCCCGCGATCACCAACAACACCATAACGGGGAACAGCTCGACTTACTACGGCGCCATAGCGAGCATCATCGCGACCTACTACGGCGGCGGGATATTATGCATCGACTCTTCCTCGCCTGTAATCTCCAACAACATCGTGGTGTTCAACTCTTCGGGAATGTACAACGGGGCAATGACCGGCGACTCACCCGGCACGCCTGATTTGGAAAACAATGACGTATACGGAAACACCGCCTACAACTACGCCGGCATCACCGACCCCACCGGCGTCAGCGGCAATATCTCCGCGGATCCGCTATTCGTGAACCCGACCGGGGGGAATTATCGCCTGTCCGCCGGTTCGCCGTGTATCGACACGGGGACCAACACCGTGGTCATGTCACCTCCGTTCCTTACAAACAGCAGTGGCGTCATCATCGATCTCGACGGTAACCCCCGCATTGCTGACGGAACCGTGGATATGGGGGCGTATGAATATTTCTTGGATGTAACGATTACTTCTCCGACGACAGCCTCAACTTATATCACGAACTCCAGCACAATTGCGCTGTCGGGCACCGCATCGTCCGCCGCTGGTGTCACGCAGGTCACGTGGTCCAATTCCGCGGGCGGCAACGGGACCTGTGTGGGAACGACCTCCTGGTCCGCGATCGAGATTGCGCTCCAGAATGGTAACAATGTCATTACAGTCACAGCCACCGATTCCGCCGGCAATACCGGTTCGGCCATCCTCACGGTTATCCGGACGACCAATTCGCTCGGAATTCCTGATTCGGAGTATGATGCGCTTCTTGATTTGTATAACAGCACCGGTGGTCCGAATTGGTCGTTTAATGACGGCTGGCTTACGGATAACCCGAACTGGTACGGGGTCAACATAACGTGGAGCGAAGCGACCTCCAGCCACGTCACCGGGTTGTACCTGAACTACAACGGCTTGACCGGCACGATACCCTCGTCGTTGGGGAACCTGACAGAACTGCAAAACCTGGATCTCAGCTCGAACCAGTTGACTGGCACGATACCAACGGAGCTAGGGAACCTGACCAGCTTGGAGTGGCTGAACCTCGATGACAACCAGTTGACGGGCACGATACCGACGCAGCTTGGGAATCTGACGAACTTGGAGGATCTCGACCTCGGCTACAACCAGTTGACAAGCGGCACGATACCGACTTGGCTGCAAAACCTGACGAACTTGCAGTGGTTGGGCCTCTGCAGCGATCAGTTGACGGGCACAATACCGACGTGGTTTGGAAACCTGACCAACTTGGAGTGGCTGGACCTCTCCGACAACCAGTTGACGGGCACGATACCGTCGTCGCTGGGCAATTTGACCAGCCTGATCGGGCTGTACCTCGGTGACAACCATTTGACCGGCACGATACCCTCGTCGTTGGGGAACCTGACAGAACTGCAAAACCTGGATCTCAGCTCGAACCAGTTGACTGGCACGATACCAACGGAGCTAGGGAACCTGACCAGCTTGGAGTGGCTGAACCTCGATGACAACCAGTTGACGGGCACGATACCGACGCAGCTTGGGAATCTGACGAACTTGGAGGATCTCGACCTCGGCTACAACCAGTTGACAAGCGGCACGATACCGACTTGGCTGCAAAACCTGACGAACTTGCAGTGGTTGGGCCTCTGCAGCGATCAGTTGACGGGCACAATACCGACGTGGTTTGGAAACCTGACCAACTTGGAGTGGCTGGACCTCTCCGACAACCAGTTGACGGGCACGATACCGTCGTCGCTGGGCAATTTGACCAGCCTGATCGGGCTGTACCTCGGTGACAACCATTTGACGGGCACAATACCATCGGCGCTGGGGAGCTTGGACCAACTGTGGTATCTCGGCCTCGGCGGCAATCAATTGTCGGGTACGATACCGTCGTCGCTGGCCAACCTGACCAGCCTGGAGTTGCTGGAACTCAACGGCAACCAGTTGACCGGTGAGATTCCCGCCTCCCTGGCCGATCTGGCCGACCTGGAACCCAATTACGGCTGGACTGACCTTTCCTACAACGGTCTTTCGGCCTCCGGCTCAACACTGCCGCCATTCTTGTCTACTGAGTTTCCGGGCTGGGACCAGACTCAGACGATACCGCCGACTAATGTATCCGCAATCTCCAGATCAGCGGGAAGTGTTAAAGTCTTCTGGACCCCAATCTTATACACGTCGGACACGGGGTATTACGAGGTTGGTATCTCTCCGGCATCCGGGGGGCCATACACGCCGTCCGGCCGGACCGGCAATAAGTCAGCAACTTCAATAATCGTGACCGGCCTGCCCGTGGGCAGCATGCAGTACGTCGTGGTCCGCACCGCGACTCTGCCCAACGCCAATAATCAGAATACCCTCACAAGCTTGTGGTCCACGGAAGTGCCCGTGGCGGTCTCCGACAGCACGGGTGGAAACGCCAATGTCGTATACGTCGATTGCGACTCGCCAACCGACGGCCCGGGCACTAACTGGAGCAACGCGTTTCGAACGGTAACGGCCGGTCTGAATGCTGCTACCTCAAGTGGTGAGGTGTGGGTCGCCAAGGGAACGTACACGGAATGCATCACCCTTACCGCGGGCGTCGGTTTATACGGCGGTTTTGCCGGGACCGAAACAGCATTGTCCCAGAGGAATTGGAATACGAACATCACCATCCTGGACGGAAATCAAAGCGGAACAGTGGTGACTGTGCCGTCAAACGCGACTCAAACGATGTGCATTGACGGTTTCACAATACGCAACGGCAACGGGTACTACGGCGGCGGGATATACTGCTACTATAGCTCTCCGACGATCTCAAACAACACCATAACGGGCAACAGCAGCGCCGACGGCGGCGGCGGGATATACTGCGACTCCTCCTCGCCCACGATCACGAACAACACCATAGCGAATAACAGCACGACCAAAGATGGCGGCGGGGTCGAATGCGACTCCGGCTCGCCAATAATCACGAAAAACACCATAACGGCGAACAGCGCGGGCGATATCGGGGGCGGCATATCCGCCGAGGACTACTGCGCGGCCACGATTTCCAATAACATAATAACCGGAAACAGCTCGTCCACCGCCGGCGGCGGGATATCCGCCTGGGAATGCTCTCCAACAATCGCCGACAACACCATAACGGGGAACAGCGCGTACTACGGCGGCGGGGGGATAAGCTGCGATTACTACGCCTCGCCCGCGATCACCAACAACACCATAACGGGGAACAGCTCGACTTACTACGGCGCCATAGCGAGCATCATCGCGACCTACTACGGCGGCGGGATATTATGCATCGACTCTTCCTCGCCTGTAATCTCCAACAACATCGTGGTGTTCAACTCTTCGGGAATGTACAACGGGGCAATGACCGGCGACTCACCCGGCACGCCTGATTTGGGAAACAATGACGTATACGGAAACACCGCCTACAACTACGCCGGCATCACCGACCCCACCGGCGTCAGCGGCAATATCTCCGCGGATCCGCTATTCGCGAACCCGACCGGGGGGAATTATCGCCTGTCCGCCGGTTCGCCGTGTATCGACACGGGGACCAACACCGTGGTCATGTCACCTCCGTTCCTTACAAACAGCAGTGGCGTCATCATCGATCTCGACGGTAACCCCCGCATTGCTGACGGAACCGTGGATATGGGGGCGTATGAATATTTCTTGGATGTAACGATTACTTCTCCGACGACAGCCTCAACTTATATCACGAACTCCAGCACGATTGTCTTGGAGGGCACGGCATCGGCCGTTGCGGGCATCGCGCAGGTCACGTGGTCCGATTCCGCTGGGGGGAGCGGGGTCTGCGCCGGAACGACCTCCTGGTCAACACCCAGCATCTCACTGCAACCGGGCGACAACAATATTACGATAACGGCAACCGATTCGGCAGGTAACTGGGCATCCAGCAGTTTGTTGGTGATCTTGCCGATGAGCGTACCGTCCACGGACGCCGTCTCTCGCGAAGTGTCTGTCCTCAACAGCCCGCAACAGAGCATAGCGCTGACGGATGCCGTTTCACGGGAAGTCTCGGTCCTAAACAGCCCGCCACAGAGCATAGCGCTGACAGATGCCGTTTCACGGGAAGTCTCGGTCCTAAATAGCCCTCAACAGAGCATAGCGCTGACAGATGCCGTTTCGCGCGAGGTTTCTGTCCTAAACAGCCCTCAACAGAGCATAGCGCCGACAGATGCCATTTCACGGGAAGTTTCGGTCCTAAACAGCCCTCAACAAAGCATAGCACTGACGGATGCCGTTTCACGCGAGGTATCCATCAACAACAACCTGTCCGCCGGTTATACTCCCTCAGACGCCGTTTCGCGGGAGGTATCCGTTCTCAATGGCACGGTCTCGCCCAAAACGACTATTACATCTCCCGCGGAAGGCTTTCTCTCCTGCGACGGCACGGTGACTTTCCAGTTTACCGGTGTCGACGAAGTGACTCCAACCAATCAGTTGCAATACCAGTGGAGCATCGATGGGGGCGTCTGGTCCGCTTTCTCCTCGTCCACCAGCGCGGCCCTGACGGGCTTGGCCCAGGGCGCACACAAGTTCGAGGTAGCCGCGCTAAACGCCCAGGGCAATGTCGACCCGACGCCCGCCGTATGCGATTTCAGCGTGGATACACTTGTGCCGACCGTTTTCGGTATATTCCCGATAACCGCCGCAAACCAGGTGAATGTGACCTGGATATCCAACAAGCCATGCACCTCGCAAGTCGACTACGGGTCCGACACCAATTACGGGACCACCACGCCGCTGGACACGAACCTCGCAACCACGCACACCGTGACGATCAACGGTCTCACAACTAACGCGACCTACCACTTCAGGGTGAAGTCGGAGGACGAATGCAGCCGGGAGGCAGTTTCCACCGACCAGATATTTGTCACTCTGACCACTACGACTCCGCCAAGTACCCGAGATCACTTCCGGCCCTGATGAGAACGGTGTTGCGTGTTCCGCTAACGTCATCTTCTGCTGGACCGGTACCGATAGCGCGGCGCAGACAAGCAGCTTTAATTACGTTTGGCAGATGGACGGGGGAAGTTGGTCGATCCCTGCCCCGGACCTGTGCTATCAGTTCACGGGGCTTTCCGAGGGGGCGCACGTGTTCACGGTCGCCGCGGTGGATCCCATAGGAAACCAGGATCCAAACCCGCCCGTGCGTCACTTCTCGGTGCGGCTGTCGCCACCCCAGGCCACCTCTCCGATAGCCTCCGCCACGGGAACCGGCGCGACCATAATGTGGTCGACCGACGAGGCTTGCGCGGCCGTCGTGGAATACGGCTTGACCAGCAGCTATGGCGGCATTGCAACGGGCCAGGCATTAAAAATGGTATCCAAGACAGCCGGGGCGCCCTGCCCCACCTGTGGCAAATCGGCGGGCGCGCGGCAATTCCAGGTATCCGAAATCCAGGCTGACGCGATTACCACCAGTCACATTGTGGTGCTCTCGGGTCTGTCGCCCAATACGGCGTACCACTATTGCGCCCAGTCCACCGATTCCTGTGGACGAATGACGCAATCCGCCGATGCCACATTCACAACGGGAGCAGACACCGTTCCACCAACTGTCACTATAACTTCCGGGCCGAACGAGGGATCAGTCATCTGCGTTAACAGCGCCGGGCTTTGCTGGACCGGCTCCGACGACGTAACCCCGGCCAACCAACTGGTCTATTCCTGGGCGTTGGATGCGGGACAGTGGTCGAGCTTCGCTTCGGACACCTGCGTGGATCTCGATAACCTCTCCCAGGGCGGCCATACTTTGGGGGTCAAGGCCATGGACGCGGCCGGGAATGTGACCGTCGTGCCGGCTTACAGGCACTTTAGCGTCGCGCTGAATCCGCCCGCGATTTCGGGCGCTTCAGTGCTGCCGGCTGATTCTCAAGCCACCGTGACCTGGACGACTGATGAACCGGCTACCTCACAGGTGGATTACGGGCCTGATACGAATTATGGAATCACCACGCCGCTGAACGCAAGCCTGGTAACCGCGCACAGTGTCGCTCTCTCCGGCCTGGCTCCGAATAGCCCGTATCACTGCGGGGTGAGGTCCGTGGACTTCTGTGGCCGGGAGTCTGTGTCCGGCGACGTGAGTTTCAATACCAGCGCGGATACTACTCCTCCTCACACGTCGATAGTATCGGGACCGGCCAACGGCGGCATTGTTTGTTCCGACTCGGTGCAATTTTGCTGGACCGGAACGGACGACGTGACCCCCACCGCCGGCCTGACATACTCATGGAAGATGGATAGCAATGCGTGGTCGGCGTATACCGCTAATACTTGTTACACGTTCGCGGGGCTTGCTGGTGGCAACCACGCGTTCGTTGTGGCCGCAAGGGACGCCGCGGGCAATGCGGACCCGAATCCGGCTTACGTTAGCTTCCGCGTCAGTCTCAGCCCCACAACCCTGAGCGCGATCAACGCGATTCCCACCGACATACAGGCGACCATTACCTGGGCCACCGATCTGCCGAGCACGTCACAGGTCAATTACGGCGGCGCCGCGAGCTATGGATCGACCACGCCGCTGGGCTCCTCGCAAGTTACTTCGCACCAGGTCAGCGTTACCGGTCTTCAGCCTTCGACTACATACCACTTCCGCGTGGTGTCCACGGACATCTGTGGGCGAGAGGTAATCTCGGCCGATCAGCAGTTCACGACAGTCGGTGAAACCAACGGGCCCACGGTCGGCTTTACATCGGGTCCGGCCAACAATGGCAAGGCCTGCGGCGGTGACGTGCAGTTCTGCTGGACCGGCACGGACGACGTGACTCCGACCAATCAGCTCCAGTTCTGCTATAAGATGGCGGCCACCGATCAGATCGACAGCGCGGCCTGGTCATCGTGGCTCGTCCGCGACCTGCCAGGAATTCGACGGCCTGACGCAAGGTTCTTACACGATAGAAGTGAAATCGATGAACGCCGCCGGTATCGAGAGTGCGACCCCGGCAACGAGCAACTTCTCCGTCGAACTTACCTTGCCGACGATATCCAACGTAGTCGCCACACCGCGCGACTATTCGGCCACCATCACGTGGAACACCAGTTCACCGGCAAGCAGCCAGGTAGAATATGGGCCGACCAGCTACTATGGCTTCACATCCGCTTTGGACACCAATCTCGTCGGAGCGCACGGCGTGACTCTGAGCGGGCTCAGTCCACAGACCACTTACTATTTCAGGGTGCATTCGAATGACGGCTGTGGGGACGTGACATCCAGTGGTCAGCTCACCACATCGGCAATACTGCTGCCCAACCTGCAGGTTACACAGATCAATGCGAACCCATCGTGCACACCCGGAGCGCAAATGGCGATCTCATGGCTGGTGTATAACGCCTGCCCGGGCATTGCCGAAGGCGGGTGGTTCGATGGTGTCTACCTGTCCGCGAGCGGTGTCCTGGACGCAAACGCCATCCTCCTGGGAAGATTCCCTTCGGGCGGAGGCTTGAACTGGGACTCGAATGAGTTGAATAGCGCCACGATCACTATGCCCCTCGTGGCGACTGGAGCCTATAGTCTCATCGTTCGGACCAACGACACCGGCGCCCTTGCCGAGACTAACACCGCCGACAACACGCTCTCAACGCCGGTCACACTACTTGCCGCTCAGCAGCTAACCGCCGCGCCCAGCGTCATTCCCGTCAGCGTGAACCCGGGCGGTACGGCGACTGGGACAATAACTCTGACAAACTTCGGCGGCGGGCCGCTGTCCGGCGTGACGGCCACCGTAAGCGGAGCCAGCGCAAATGTGACGGTTCAGATAAGTGCGCCGTCGGAGATGCAGGGGCTGAGCACGCAGCAGGCCGCATTCACCGTCGCGGCCTCCGACGATTCGGTGCGGCAGTGCAGCCCCACCGTGACATTCACTACAACGGAGGGCGCTCAGGCCGCTGTCACGTTCAATGTTGTAGTCAACGCCGCGCAGGCCGAGATATCGGCCAGCCCCTCGACGCTGGTATCGAACATGCTTGTGGGGTCCCAGACGCTGGTCGAGTTCCAACTCACCAACACGGGAGCGGACCGGCCACGAATATTACGATAGCTCCGCCGCGGGCGAATTGGCTTTCGTTGGTGACCCCCGGCGCCATAGCGGATCTCGAACCGGGCGCCAGTGCGAAGGTCGATCTGTCGCTGAACCCAGCCGCCGACCTGCTGCTCGGCCCTTACAGCGGCAGCATAAACATGCAAGGCGACAACTGCAGCTCATCGGTGAACTTCACGTTTACGGCGATTTCCTCGGCTACAGGTGGGCTGTGTGTCACGGCGATGACGAGTACACATACTACGCAAGCGGCAATCCGCCGCTGGCCGGCGCTTCCGTAACGCTCACCAGGTTCTCCGACGGCTCGGTTGTGGCCCAGGGGCTAACGGGTCTAGACGGCACGTTCTCTCAAGACGGTCTGATGGTGGGCTATTACGTTGCCGACGTCACGGCCGATGGGCACGGCGAGTGCAAGTTGACGATCCTGGTTTCGGCGGGCGCCACGACGGATGTCGAGGCGTTCCTGCCCCTGCAAACCGTGACTTACACCTGGAGCGTCGTGCCGGTTCAGACCCAGGACCAATATCAGATTACTCTGCAGGCAACGTTCGAGACCAATGTTCCAGCGCCGGTCATTACGGTCGATCCGATGGTGCTGGACCTGACAAAAGTGCAGTTCGACAGCCAGGGAACCGCCGTGGTCAACTACACTATCAGCAACAACGGCTTGATCGCGGTCAACAATACGACTCTCGATTTCGGCAGCAATTCGAGTTATCAGGTGACTCCGCTGTGCGGGCAAATCGGGGACGTACCGGCGATGTCCAGCATCGTGGTGCCGGTTACAGTGACGCAAATCACTGGGCAGGCGGCCAGCGCGGCGGTCTCAAAGAAGACCAGGCGCTCATCGACTCTCGGTTCGGGCAGGCGAGTTCTGGATGCGGGCTCGGATGATGACGGGTGCCACCTGATTGACGTTGTTGGCTACACATATGTGTGCGGAGGTGATCGGCCGGGGAGCGTGGTGTTTGAGACCATAGTCGGCGATGGATGCGGGAGCGCGCCGATGCCCGGGATTGGCGGCGGTGATGGCGGCGGGGGCATAAGCTTACCGCAGCAGCCGGTTTTCGTGCAGCCCGCGCCGTGCAGCCCCAGCAGCGGTGGCGGCAGCCCCTGCGAGGATACGTGCAATCCTGGATCACTCTACGGCGGGAAGGTTACGGTCGATAACGCCATTGTATGCGTCGGCCAGGTCTTTGAAATTCACGGCGTCCGGCGTTCAGGACACTGGTGGTTCTAAGAACAACTGCCAGACTGGAAACGCGGATCCTATCCCCGCCGTTACCCCCGATAACGTAATTTACAATTACACGCTGGTCACGCCCAATATAACGAGCGCGGGAACGGGTGCAACCGTATCGGTCACAACAGATTCGGCAGGCACTTATAGTTGTTCGTTCACGGCCAGCGTTCAACGCGACTGCCCGCCCGCCGATCTGCCCGTTGGGCCGGCAATCCGCTACGGCCATGCAGGTGGATATCCAGTCGGGCGGCACAGTGATAACGAACAGCACAACCAACACAATTGTTGGCGCGCAAGTTAATCTGTCAGCGAACGTTCAGCCGTCGGGACTGAATCCCACCTACCAGTGGACCGTGCCGGGGAATCCGATTAAGAACTACACGGAGGACACTTCGTCAGCAGCCGTTATCCCTCTCACGAGCGCGGATACGACAGGCCAGAGCGTATCCTTCTATTGGGTCGGGGGCGGCCAGGGTCTGGGCGTGAGCTGCGCGGTCACGGTCTCGGGCTGCACGTGCACAGCCAACGCCACCGTGAACGTGGCGCGGCCAACCTGCACCGTCACAACCTCAACCGGTAAAGTGGGACTATACCAGAGGAAGGACGGTAGCTGGCTGCTCGGCTATGAAGCGCCAGGCATAGCGTTCTGGCAGACGACTACCGAACCGCCTGGGTTCACCAGCGGGACTACGCAATGGGTGCAGGTCATAGACAACACCCTTCGCACGGTGGAGGACACCGCGGGGAACTGGTCTATCTTGGACAAGGCCTCTGATGTGCTGGACACGACTTACCCCTACTCCACCTTCGGCCCCGGGGGCGATCCCGAAGACAGCCCATTCCAGGGGCTTATCGGGGGTGATCTGAGGGACACGGCTAGCGACAGCTTCTCCATGTACCTGATGTACATGCCCGGCTGCGGGGGCATATATGTCCCGCTGCAAGAGGTCGATTGGAATTGGTCCGGTGCTGCTTCCTGGTCAGGCAATTCTTGGAAGTTGGATGCAGCCAGCAACAACGCAAATCCGGTCGGTTTCGACTGCAGGACCGAGCCTGAATGGCTCGACAATATCCGGTGGACTCAAAGCCTTGCTATACCTTGGGGTGATGGGCAGATGCACCCATGTGGTTTTACAGATGTGATGCGTGAATTGTGTACGATGATGTGTAGGTAGTCCGTGTGGGCGGACTTGATGATCTGACAAGGGAATATCTCGCAGTTCCGGATATGAGATTGCACGCGACGGTGGAGACAGGAGCGAGAGGCATGTACGTCAAATTACCGGGTGTTTCGGGAATCTTGTTCCCGAAACTAAGTGCGTATCGGGAACAAGATTCCCGATACACCGGCAACGCTGTACCGGGTGTTTCGGGAATCTTGTTCCCGAAACTAAGTGCGTATCGGGAACAAGATTCCCGATACACCGGCAGCCTTGCTATACCTTGGGGTGATGGGCAGATGCACCCATGTGGTTTTACAGATGTGATGCGTGAATTGCGTACGATGATGTGTAGGTAGTCCGTGTGGGCGGACTTGATGATCTGACAAGGGAATATCTCGCAGTTCCGGATATGAGATTGCACGCGACGGTGGAGACAGGAGCGAGAGGCATGTACGTCAAATTACCGGGTGTTTCGGGAATCTTGTTCCCGAAACTAAGTGCGTATCGGGAACAAGATTCCCGATACACCGGCAAGAATGCTATCAGTTATTTATGCAGGTAGACACTAGTGTTGAAACGGGGCAATGCCCGCACCGCCGAATGACTGGATCGGCGCAGGAGCGAGAGGTATGTATAGCATATTACATCGCGGATCATCGTTTTCTAGGGCACCTGCTATTGCAGCGGGGTTTGCTGCTATGTGCCTGTGGTCGCCCTGCCGAAAGGCCTGAATGCCCAGCAAACCAGCGTTTGCGCGCAGGTCCGCCTCCAGCTCAGCCAGGATGCGGTGATCTGCCGCAACGCCTTCAACGCGACCCTGGCCATTTCAAACGGGACTCAGAACACAACGCTCACCAACCTGACCGTCACGATAAATATATTGGACAGCGCGGGCCAGCCGGCCAACAACCAGTTCGGCGTTGAGCCGCCGCGGGTCACGGGGACTACGGATGTGAGCGGCGGCGGTACGGTCCTACCGGGAACCACCGTGAGCGCCACCTGGCTGCTGCTGCCGGCCAGAACGGCCGCGCCGGTCCAGGACACCCAATATACCGTGGGAGGGCAATTCAGCTACGTCCAGAACGGGCAGACTATCACGGTGCCGCTCTATCCCGCCCCAATCGACGTAAAACCGGACCCTTACCTGCAACTGGACTATTTCTGGGCGCACGATGTTTACGGCCAGGACCCGTTCAGCCCGGACATCGAACCGCCGGTCCCGTTTACGCTTGGCCTCATGGTGCGCAACACCGGCAACGGAATTGCCGACGACTTTCGCATCATCGCTTCGCAGCCCTCGATAGTGGACAATGAAAAGGGCCTTCTTATCGCGTTCGAAATCATTGACAGCCAGGTTAATGCCGATCCTGTCTCGCCATCGTTGACGCTCGATCTGGGCGATATCAACCCCGGCGCCACAACAGTCGCCAAGTGGGACATGATCTCTTCACTCCAGGGAACGTTCGAGAATTACAGCGCCTCCTACAGCCATGTCGACGCGCTGGGCAACCCCATGTTGTCGCTCATCGACAGCGTCAACATCCACGAACTCGCACATGCCGTGCGAGTGGACGTTCCGGCGGATGACGGAAGGCCGGATTTCCTGGCAAACGACATTCCCGACGAAACAATCAACCCCCAAAATCTGCCCAACAACCTGTACAACAGTGACGGCACGGTCTCACCGGTCACTTCGATCACCACGGCAACGGTCTCCGGAACGCCCGCAAGCGGCTCATGGCAGGCGAGCCTTAAGTGCGATTCGGTGGGCGGGTATGTGTACATTGTGACTACGGACCCTGGCGGCGACGCGAGCGTTCTGCAGCGAGTCGTGCGCTCGGATGGCCGCGAAATTCGCATGAACGACAACGCCTGGACAACCCACATCACCCTTCACCCGGTGGATCAGCCGTCGAATCGCCAGGACCTGGTCCACATATTCGATATCGACGGCACAGGCAGCTATACTTTATACTATGAGCAACTGCCCACCGTCGGCACTACGGCAGTAGGAGCCAAACAGATGCGGGACGCTCAGCGCGTGGATGTGGGCAGTGAAGGGAATCTCATCGTTACGGCGCAGTTCCCCGACTGTTTCTACGCGGAGGCCGCCAACCGTGCACTTGCGGGCTGCGCATCTCGTGGTTTTCTCCGGTCGCGGTGGGCAGCCAGGTGCACGTGACGGGCATTATGGGCACCACGTCGGATTACGAGCGCTACCTTGAGGCGGCATCGGTAGACGTGATCGGTACCGGCAGCGTCGCGCCGCTCATGATGACCGACAAGGTCCTCGGGGGGCAGGATTTCGATTACGACTCAACGACCGGGGCGGGCCAGCAGGGCGTCAAGGCCTGGCGATGGGTCGTGACAGAACCTGGCGACGTCTTGGTCCGCCAGTTCTCCTATGTGCAAGGCCTCAACAACCTCGGACTCCTGGTCAGGGTCGCCGGAACGGTGAATTGGGTCGACAGCGCGTCGTTCCACGTGGACGACGGCTCCGGCTACGATGATTTCGAGACGCCCGACCCCACACAAAATATGCCCAGCGGCGTGCAGGTAATGCTGCCGGACGGGGTGCAGCCGCCCACGCAGGGATCGTATGTGATTATCACGGGTATAAGCAGTTGCCGCGCATCCGGCAGTAACGCCTTGCGCTTGCTAAGGGTATGGCGCGCTCAGGACGTCCAAGTTGTTCAGCCGGGAGCAGGATCGATCACCGGTGATACCCTGCTGGAAGCACTGCCAGGGATATGGGTGGGGCGAGCCTTCCCGTTCCGGATGTTTCCTGCCCGCCGAGGCCCATTGCCCTGGGATTGTTGGTCGTTTGGCGCCGGGGTTGCCGGTGGCGACCTTCAGCAAGCAAGATACAGCGGCGGCAGGTCCCCAAATCAAGATTTAGACCTTGGAACTTGAGATTGAACTACCCCGTTCTTGATGAGTTGCGATATACTCTTGATACGGCGTAAATACATTCCAGCACGATGCGGTCGGGATATGACGTCGCGGGAGCACATATTGATAATCAGCAACAACCTCAAGGGGTATCTGGAAGACCTCGAAAGCAGGATCGATCCCGAAGTCGAGAGACATTTGCTTGACCAATGGGTCCAGTTCACCTATGGCAACTACCACGGGGGCCTGTTTTTGCCGGCGAGGAGATCGGCCTTTCCGACGCGCCTCGATTGGCCATCTGTAACAGTGAACCAGGCGCTCGACGACCTCGAATCAATGGCGCTCCAGCAATACCGAATGTGCTCAGCCGTCCTGGACGACGCGGGCGGCGCGCTCATGTGTGTGCGCGGTAACTACGGATCGAGTATCCTGCCGTCGCTGTTTGGCGTCGAAATCTTCATTATGGAAGACTCGCTCGACACGCTGCCTTCGTCCCGCCCACTGGAGGGAGGTATCGACGCGATCAAGTCGCTTCTGGACCGCGGCGTCCCGAACCTCCGCGGATCGCTGGGCGGAAAGGCGCTGCGGGCCAGCGAGATGTTCGTTGAGATCGGGCAGAAGTATCCGCGGATAGGGGAGTTCGCGAGTATCTACCATCCCGATGCCCAGGGGCCGATGGACGCATGCCGAAGTAATGGTCGGCAGCGGCATATTCACGATCGTATACGATTACCCGGACCTCGTCAAGGACCTGCTATGTCTGATAAGGGAGACCTACATCGCATATTTGAGGGAGTTCTTCAAGATCGTGCACCCGAAAGCGGAGTATCTGGTGCACTGGTCCATGCCTGCACAGGGGTCGAGTCGCGCTGCGGGACGATTCCGCCATGAACCTCTCCCCGCCGATGTATGAAGAGTTCGTCCGGCCCCACGATCAGCGGATCTTCGATGAACTCGGCGGCGGAATCATCCATTTCTGCGGGCGGGGCGATCATTTCATCGCAGCGATGTCCGAAATGACCGGCCTCTATGGGATTGCCATGTCCCAGCCCCATCTGAACGATATGGAAGTGATATACGCAAACACCGTGGACAAGGGCATTGGGCTCGTCGGCCTGGATATGAACCACGCCAAAGCCGCCCTCCAAAGCGGTCGCGACCTGCGCGGCCGGGTGCAAAGCTTCAGGGCCTAGCACGGGAGCAGCAGGGCCGTGAACGAAAAGGCCGAAGCAGCCCTTGCGGGCGGAAGTTCCGGACTTTCCACTTTCCGCTAAACGCTATTGATGTTTCGGGATTTCGGGTTGGTCAGGTCTGGCGAGCCAAGCCAGGCCAAAATCCCGAAACATCCGCAAAAATAACCTCCGGAGAGTTTCGGGATTTCCGGAGCGAATACGACGTTTTTGCCCTAGATCAACGGTTGTGGTCGCTCCTCAAATCCCGAAACACCGCGGGTGGCGGCCCGGCCCTAACCGACAACCGGCAACTATTTTCACAGGAGTTGAGCAAATGTACCTAACAGGATTCGCGGATGAGGCTGCCGCCGACATCGACGGGCAGATCAGAGCCACTCGCGAGCTTGGCTGGACCAATATCGAGGCTCGAAGCATAAACGGGGTCAATATCCACGACATAAGCGATGAGGAGTTCGACGCGGTCCGCGGCAAACTGCGGGATGCCGGAATCAGGATAAACTGTTTCGGTTCAGCCATCGCCAACTGGGGCAAACGCATAGACGAACCACCGGACTCTTCCCTTGCGGAGGCAAAGCGCGCGATCCCGAGAATGCAGGAATTGGGCGCGAAACTTATCCGCATCATGAGCTTTGCCGTAATTGCCGGGAGAGAACCGGACGACCAGATGGAGGAAGAGCGCTTTCGCCGCCTGCGAGAACTCTGCAAGATATTTGCCGATGCAGGTGTCATCCCCGTGCATGAGAATTGCATGAACTACGGAGGAATGGGATGGCAATATACTCTGAGGCTGGTCGAGAATATTCCCGGCCTGAAGCTGGCATTCGATACGGGCAACCCGGTGTTCACGGACGATAGAGGCAAGCCGAAGCCATTTCCCAAACAGTCCGCATGGGAATTCTATACGCACGTCAAGGAGCACATCGCTTACGTTCACATCAAGGACGGCATCTGGGATGACGCGGAAGGCAAAGTGCTTTACACCTACCCCGGCGAAGGCAATGGCGATGTGCGGCGCATAGTAAAGGATTTACTTGCATCCGGCTACGATGGGGGGGTTTCGATAGAGCCTCATCTGGCGATGGTCTTCCACGAGGCCGATTCGCCACCGGTCGAAGAACTCAGATACGCCAGTTATGTGGAGTACGGCCGCCGAATGATGAAGCTGATCGACGAGGCCAGTGCTCTTTAGCTGATAGTTCGATAGCGGATGGCGGATAGTCCGGAGGGGCGAGGCTTACGCATTAAAAATCCCGGTCGAATGAATTCGCGGGGACTGCCTCTCGAGTCGGCGAAGGCCGACTTCGTGCTTTGTAGCCCCGGTTTCAACCGTCAGGGCGGGCGGGCGAGGCGCTTTAGCCTTGATCGAGGACTTTGCGCGCCGCTTCGGAATCGGACTCCCGCACCATCACCTCGATACCGCCCCCAAGCGGCGTCCAGGCGGCTGCGGGATAAAGTTGTGACAGCCCCTGACCCGTAATCGCGCACTCGATCCCAAACTGCTCGAGTCTGAGCCGCGCTTCGTCGGCCTCGATCTCGGCATTGTAGGTGGCCACCGCGACCAAATCGCTCATCGATGTGGCGCTCCGGCTCGGGCTCGTGGAGCTTCGGTACGAGCTTGAGGTCGCAGTCGGGGCACGTTTCGATGCCCTCCACATATTCGAATTTGCATTTTGGGCAAAATGGCATGGGGTTTGCTCCTTAACGATATTTACGGCCGCAGGCGGTAAGACTCGAGTTCGGCAGTGGTCAGTTCATCGGGGGCGACCAGACGATAGTGTCTCTCGCACGATATACCGAATCCGTTTTCTCCGTACTCTAAATTCGAAAAGCGCGATGAGGCTGTCCGCCATAAACTGAGCCGCTATGGGCTTGCAGACCAGTGACGCAAATTTCGACTGGCACATAGCGTAGTCCTGCGCAATCTGCACGATACTTAACTTGTCTTTGCCGCCCTTCGCTTGGACGGGAAAGACGTAGTGCGCGCCGCGGCGATCGACGCCCACATAGATTTCGTCTGTTTCAACCTGTCCCATTCCAGACACCTGCGTGCGGAGGTGGTTTTGAAGCGAATAGCAGGTTACCCCGGTAAATATATCGATTAGCCGGTTATAACGGAGCCGCGCCAAAAGCGCCTGCTCGTCAGTAAGGGCGTACATATCTCATGACGCCAGGTGTCGCGTCGGGCACCTTGGTTTCAGTAAGCATCGGAGTCGGCAGTATGGTCGTGGCGGCCATTGCCACAAATGCGTAGCGGGACCGGCCCGCCGGGCAGAATTGCCCACTCTTGGCCAGATGGAGCTTTGCTCTTCACAGAATCAGGCAGCTCGCCTCGATAACGGAAAGTATAGATGAGGTCGCCAAGATTCTTCGGCACCTCGATTCCCAAGTCGCGTGCCGCGGCCCGGATGCCATCTCGCTCGAACTCGACTCGCCCAGCGCCAGGCTTGTAGCGACTGAGGAATACTTGTTCGATGATCCGGATATATCGATTCAGTTGTTCCTGATTAGGCGCTTAATCCCTCCTTTGCGGCCCCATGATCGGGCCAACGCAATACGAGGACTTCTTCTCGCAACTGGTCCTGGTCGCCGTTGCGAGCCGCGTCCTGAACAAGTCGAGGCCCACCACCTCGTAACCCAAAGAGCCGGCGATGTCGGCCAGGATTTGCCCGGTCCGGATCATTGACTCGGAGATACGATGCCTGGTCGCCCACGACGTAGGCCAGCCGTGCTCCCGGGCGCAGGACTTCCCGCAGCTCGGCCAGATGCCGGGCCATGCCACCGAAGTAGAGTCTGGTCACGCGCGCATACAGCCGTTCGAATCCCGAAGTCTTGCCCATCTCGATCCGCCTGGCTTCGATTTCAGCGGCGATACGTTGAATTCGCGGGTGCTGCGCGACCCACCGGTCATCGTCGTCTTCCTTGTAGACCCCCCGAGTATTCGACCTGACGAGCGTTCTCTTGAGATCGCGAAGCTGCACCTTGTCGGAGATGAAGCCCAAGAGCACCGATTCCAGGCGCGTGGTGCGCGTGTAGTCTTTCTCGTTTGGATAGGGAGGCGAGGTGATTACCGCATCGACCGATTGCGGAGCCAGGAGATCGGCTATCTGTCTCGAGTCCCCTCGCTGCACGCGCGATACAGAGGCCCCAGCCCCCTTCAATCCACGCAAATCCCGCGCCATTTCTCTAACAGCGCGGAGCCAGGCTTCCACAACGGGCGCGTCTCTCTTTGGCCGTCCCACGCCCACCTCGGGCCCGAACTGAAGATTGCTCGTCAGATAGACAGCCGATTTCGCCAGGGCAAGCAACTCATGTTTATGATATCGCTCGTCCTGGTGCTCGGCGAGGTTGTCCAGCAGCACGATGGTCTTGTGCAGCGGCAAGGGGCTCATAGAGTTGGAAAGCAGCAGGCTCATCCGTTCCTCATCAAGCGTGCGGATATACCGATCCTCGAACGCAGTCAGGTGAATCATCCGGTTGCCCGACGGTGCGCCGGAACCCAGTTCCACGAGCGTCTTTTCCGCAACTTGCCCGGCATGCCGCAGCAGCCCGTCGGGGTCCGGTTTCCAGTCGATCTTGACACAACTGGCAAAGTGACCAACAGGCGTGATTTCTATTCCGGCGCTCGGCAGGCCCATTTTCTTGCATTCCACCAGCGTCGTTCCCGTACCGCAGAAGGGATCTAAGACAAGATCGTCCGCGCCCACACCGAATCTGCCGACGTATTCGCGTACCAGGTGAGGCGGGTAAGACAAAACGAACCGGTACCAATCGTGAACCGGCCGATCTTCAGGGCGCAACCGGTTCGCTTCGCCGTTGGCCCGTTTGGATCGTCTCTCAGGACCCACACTCGGAAAGTCTTCGTCGAAGAGTAGTTTAGTCTCCGCGCTCATAGCGTCTCGTCCATTCCGCGTATGCCTGCTCAACGCCCATCACCCCACCTTCACCACTTCCTTCCCCAGAATCCGCTCTATCTGGGAAACGAACTCGGCGGTGGGCTCGACCTTGTAGCTGGTGGCGACTTTCTGGCGGGCCTGGCCCTGGACCATGTGGAAGTATACCGGGCTCTCCCCAGGGCTGGACTCCAGAAGACGCCTGAGAAAATCGAGCCTGACTCCGGGAGTGCCGTTGATCCTGATGTGGACCGACCTCGGCCTCCCAGCCTCATGAGCGTCGCCGTTCCTCATGGGAGTGACGACCTCGCCGCGAATCTCGACTTCGACCGTTGCGTCGTCCTCCTCAGCCGCGATTCTCCCCCGGTGGCAGGCTTTGCCCTTAATGAGCACGATCTTGTCTTTGACGAGCTGCTGCTCGCATGCCTTGAGGCTTTGCGGGAAGAATGTGACGGGGATCGTGCCCGTTAGGTCCTCCAGTTTGATGAAACCCATCTTGTCGTTTCGCCGAGTGATCCGGTAACGCACGTCCGCGATGATCCCTCCGATGGTGCATTCCTCGTCGTTTTCCAGGTCGCGGAAAGTCGCGGCGGTCGCGGAACATTGGCGCTCCAGGGTCTTTCGCACGCTCTCGAGTGGGTGGCCCGAAAGGTATAATCCCACCAGGTCTTTTTCCATCACGAGTATTTCTTCCTCGCGGAAGTCGCCCAGGTGGTCGTACCTGGCGAGGTCGATGCTGCGCGATGCCGCCTCCACCTCGGCCCCAAAGAGCCCCGCCTGCCCGTTTTTTCTGGTCGCGGAGCTTGGCCGCCGCCGCCGACATCGCTTCGGGGAGCATCTCCAAAAGCTGGGCGCGGTTGGAGCCTGATCTGGCAAACGCCCCGACCTCTGATGAGACACTCGACAGCGCTTTTATTTATCGCGGCATTGTCCTGGACCCGCTCGCAGAAGTCATAAAGGTCCGCGAACGGCCCACCCGAAAGCCGAGCCGCCACCATCGCCTCTATTACCGCCCTGCCGCATCCCTTGACCGCGCCCAGGCCGAACCTGATGGCGCCGTTTTCGACTTCGAACTCGACCCCGCTGTGGTTGACGTCGGGCGGGAGAATACCGATTTCGAGCCGGCGGCAGTCTTCGATATACATCGCGAGCTTCTCTTTGTCATCCATATTCGCCGACAGAAGCGCGCTGTAGTATTCCACGGGGTAGTTGGCCTTCATGTAGGCCGTGCGATAGGCCACGAAAGCGTAACAGACCGCATGAGCCTTGTTGAACGCGTAGCCCGCGAACGGTTCCACCTGCTCGTAAATCTTCACGGCGATCCGCTCCGGCACGCCGTTGGCTTTGGCGCCGTCGAGGAACCTCTTCTTCTGCTTGTCCATGGTCGCCCTGTCCTTGGAGGACATTGCCTTGCGCAGGACATCCGCCTGGCCCATCGTGAACCCGCCGATCGCGCGCGCAATCCGCAGCACCTGTTCCTGGTAGCAAATGACCCCGTAGGTCTCCTCGAGGATCGGCTCCAGGTCCGGATGCATATAGGTGATCGGCTCCTGGCCGAACTTGGACTTGATGAACTTGGGGATGAACGCCATCGGCCCCGGCCTGTAGAGCGCCACGATAGCCGCCAGCTCCCGCACGGAGTTGGGCTTGAGCTCCACCACGTTGCGCCGCATTCCCGCGCCCTCCAACTGGAAAACCCCATTGGTATCGCCGCCGCCGAGCATTTCGAAGGTCCCGGCGTCGTCGAGGGGGATATCCAGAATATCGATATCGACGCCGCGGTGCTGCTTCACCTTTTTGATGGAGTTGGCCAGGATCGTAAGGTTCGCAAGGCCCAGGAAGTCCATCTTGAGCAAGCCGACCTTGGCGATGTCTTTCTTGGCCATCTGCGCCACGAACTCGCCCTTGCCTCCCTGCTGGACCGGCACGTGGTCGGTGAGGGGATCGTGGGAGATCAGCACACCCGCCGCGTGGACCCCGACATTGCGGTTGATCCCTTCGAGGCTGCGCGCGGTATCGATCAGTCGCTTCGTGCTTTGGCTACCTTTGTAGGCGGCCTGCAGTTCGGGGTTTTCGGCGATGGCCTGGTCGATGGTTATGCCCACGGGCAGCGACGGGATCATCTTGCAGACCTTGTCCACCTCGGCAAGGTCCATCCCCAGCACCCGCCCGCAGTCGCGCACCGCGGCGCGCGCTTTGAGGCTGCCGAAAGTGGCGATCTGGCCGACGCGGTCGCGGCCGTACTTGTCGCAGACGTATTGGATAAGCTCGTCGCGGCGGTCGTCCTGGATGTCGAGATCGACGTCCGGCAGCTCCACGCGCTCGGGGTTCAAGAATCGCTCGAAAGCCAGGCCGTATTCGATCGGATCGACGTCGGTGATCCCCAGCCCGTAACCCACCAGACATCCGGCGGCCGAGCCCCTGACTCCCACGTAAATTCCGTTTTGCCGGGCGAAATCGGTGAAGTCGCGCACGATCAGCATATAAGTGGGAAAGCCGCAGTCATTGATTATCTTGCACTCGTATTCGAACTGCTCTTTATACTCCGGCGGCGGCTCGCAGTCCAGCCGCCTGGTGAGGCCCGCCCAGGCTTGCTCCATCATGTGATCGCCCGCCGGTATGCCTTCGGGCACGCCGGGGTCAGGGAGCTGCGAGCGGCTGAAGTCGAACTCGCAGTTGCACTTCTCGGAGACTTCGAGGGTGTTTTCGAGCGCCTCCGGGACATCCTCGAATATCTTCGCCATCTCATCGGGGCTTTTGAAGTAAAACTCCTGGGAGCCGAACCGGAGGCGGTTGGGGTCGTCGATGGTCGCGCCGGTCTGGATGCACAGCAGCACGTCGTGCGCCTCGGCGTCCTTGCGGTTCGTGTAGTGGATATCGTTGGTGGCAACAAGTTTCAGCCCGGTGCTCGCCGAAAGCCGGATCAGGGCATCATTGACGCCTTTTTGTTCGGACAGATTATGGTCCTGGAGTTCGAGGTAGACATTTTCGCGCCCGAAGATATCGGCATACTCCCCAAGCGACCTCTCGGCCTGGGCAAAGTCGCTCCCCATCAGCAGAGACGGCACTTCGCCCGCGAGGCACGCCGTCAACGCGATCAGATCACCGCTGTACCTGGCTCAGGAGTTCCTTGTCCACCCTGGGCTTATAGTAGAACCCCTCCGAGAATGCGATACTGACCAGCTTGATAAGGTTCTTGTAACCCTGCTCGCTTTTTGCCAGGAGCACCAGGTGGTATTGTTCCTTGTCCAGGCGCGGGTCGCGCTGGGTGCGGGACCGAGGCGCCACATAGACCTCGCAGCCCATGATGGGCTTGATTCCGGCCGATCTGGCTTCGGAGTAAAAGGTGATATTGCCGTACATCACGCCGTGGTCGGTGATGGCGAGCGACGGCATGTTGTGCTCCGCGGCTTTGCCGACGAGGTCCTTTATCCGTGAGGCGCCGTCAAGCAAGCTGAACTCGGAATGTGTGTGAAGATGAACGAAGTCAGGCGATCCCATAACCCACTGCCACCCAACATATAGAGGTAAGGTCGCCCGCCCAACCCCACATCTTGTGCATGGCCGGCGACTGCGATATTCTAACTCAATGCGGGGTGGAATGTAAAGAGGAAAGTTGAAGGTTAAAGGTTCGAGGTTGGGGATGCGTGATCGTCGGCGACAGACCCTAACGTCTCACCTGGGTGGCGATTCGGAAATCGCCACCTCGCCCTCCCGCCGGATTTCCGAATCCGGCATAGCGCTCCTCCATTCGGGCGCTCCCTCTCAAAACAGCGCCGCTCGCACCGGCATGGAGTCCCTATCCTCCTGCCGGTATGGGTCAATGCACATTGTAGCCTAGTCGTCAGCAGACGGAACGCGGGATTCGGAAATCCCTTATTCGAGGCTTGGGTGGCGATTCGGAAATCGCCACCCAGAAAAGGGCATTCCCGTCGAAGTCGTGGTCGGGCACCTCGTTTCCCGCCCCCGGGTTCACGCCGGCCCCGAGCAGTGGCGAAGATGGATTGCCGTCTTGCAGCGAGAATGGTTCACTCGGGGTGCCGGGCGACTCGAAATAGAAAAGGGAGCCTCTCGGCTCCCCTGCCATCCCTATCTTCTTCTCCGCAGCGCCAGCCCCGCCATTCCAATCGCTCCCACTACGAGCGGCAGAGCGGATGAAGGCTCCGGCACGGGCGCGTACACTGTGATGCTCATTTCGGTCGCCTGCGTAAGGATCTGAGAGGGGTCGCTGAGCGTCGCTATCGGGAGGGTAATAAGCACGTCCTGACCGTCGGTCTGGCTGAGGTTGATCCAAAAATCGGTCGGCCCGGTCCAGTTCGCGGAGGCCGGAATGTGGACGAGAGAGATCTCGGCGGTGTAGCCGGTCGGCGTGACGGGCCAGTTGGAAATGGCTCCGAAGCTGGTCTGCCCCGGCGTGCTCGGCGTGTAGTCTTGCGCCCACATGTAAATGTCGCACCATGTCTTGCTGCCGCCGGGCGCGATCGGGCCCATGAGGTCGCCGGAGTAGAATCCCGTCGGGCCTTCCCATGTGGGGAAGCTGCCGGGCGCTACGCCATTTTGATAGTAGGCAAGCGTAAGAAGAGAAGGGGTGTTAGGTAGTATGCTAACGGGACTCTCGCCCGCCCCCTCGTAGTCGTCGGTCAGCCCCGGGCCAGTGCCGAGCACGAACCCGAGGCCACCCGCGCCCCCGAGGGCGCCGAAGGACGTCTGCCAGTTGTCTGGATTCAGCGGCGGCGGCGGCGCTTGGGCGTACGCGGACCGGACCGCAAACGAGACGAGAAAAACCAATACGAGAATGTTCACTACCCTCTTGCTGTTCATTGTTCTTCTCCTTGTCGATTTGATTTACAGGGTTTCCTGGTAAGCGCCCATATCGGTTTCGTTATCCGGTCCTGGGCGGGCGTTCCCATCGAAGTCATGGTTGGGCACGCCGTTTCCTGATGGGTTCGCGCCGGTTCCGAGCAGCGGCGAAGACGGATTGCCGTCCTGCAGCGAGAACGGCTCGGCCCAGGTACCCGGTGATTCGAAATAAAACAGGGGGTCCTCGTAAACGCAGCCGGCGCCAAGTGTGACGCTGGGGGGCAGGCTGCGGGGTACCTGTTCGGGCGGATTTGCAATCCCCTAAGCAGCCACTCGGATTACAAAGTTGGTTGGGGCATCGGAGATGCCTGGATTGCCCTTTACGAGCTGGATTGCAAATCCGCCCGAACGGACGGGGGGAGCCTCTCGGCTCCCTCGACATCCTATCTTCTTCTCCGCAGCGCAAGCCCCGCCAAAGGCGCCAGCCCAAACCCGAGGGCCAGCAGCGATGATGGTTCGGGCACCGGGGCATATATGGTAATACTCATCTCCGTGCCCTGCGTGAGGACCTGAGAGGGGTCGCTGAGCGTCGCTATCGGGAGGGTAATAAACGTGTACCGTCCCGCGGTCTGGCTGAGATCGACCCGGAAATCCGTCGGCCCGGTCCAGTTCGCGGAGGCCGGAATCTGGTCGAGAACGATCTCCGCCGTGTAGCCGCTTGGCGTGCTGTCCCAATCGGAGTAAATCCCGAAGGGGATCTGCCCTGGCGTGGGCGGCGTGTAGCCCTGCGCCCACATATAAATGTCGCACCACGTCTTGCTGCAGCCGGGCGCGATCGGCCCCATGAGGACGTCGGAATAGAATCCCGTCGGGCCTTCCCAGGTGGGGAAGCTGCCGGGCGCCACGCCGTTTTGATAGTATGCAAGCGTAAAGAGACTGTTGCCGGTGGTCGGGTCCAAGGGGGTTTCGCCCGCCCCGTCGTTGGCATCGGTCGCCTGCGGAGTGGTACCGAGTTCGAACCCGAGGCCGCCGGCGCTTGCGGCAGCGCCGAACGTCGTTTGCCAGTTGTCGGGATCCAGCGGCGGAGGCTGCTCCTGGGCACACGCGGGCGCGGCCACGAAAGCGGCGAACAGGTACGAACACAAACACGTTCATTGCTCTCTCACTCTTCATTGTCGTTCTCCTTTTCGTTTGACGATTTACGGGGTTTCCTGGTAGGCGCCCATGTCGGTTTCGTTATCCGGACCTGGGCGGGCGTTGCCGTCGAGGTCATGGCTGGGCACGCCATTTCCTGATGGGTTCGCGCCGGCCCCGAGCAGCGGCGAAGACGGATTGCCGTCCTGCAGCGAGAACGGCTCACTCGGGGTGCCGGGCGACTCGAAATAGAAAAGGGAGCCTCTCGGCTCCCCTGCCATCCCTATCTTCTTCTCCGCAGCGCCAGCCCCGCCATTCCAATCGCTCCCACTACGAGCGGCAGAGCGGATGAAGGCTCCGGCACGGGCGCGTACACTGTGATGCTCATTTCGGTCGCCTGCGTAAGGATCTGAGAGGGGTCGCTGAGCGTCGCTATCGGGAGGGTAATAAACGCGTACCGTCCCGCGGTCTGGCTGAGATCGACCCGGAAATCCGTCGGCCCGGTCCAGTCGGCCGAGGCCGGAATCTGGTCGAGGACGATCTCCGCCGTGTAGCCGCTTGGCGTGGCGTCCCAGTCAGAAACGATTCCAAAGTTGAACTGACCCGGCGTGGTGAGGGGGTAGTTCTGGTCCCAAAGGTAGATGTCGGACCACGTCTTGCTGCCGCCGGGCGCAATCGGCCCCCGGAAGTCCGCCACGTAGAACCCAGTCTGGCCCTGCCATACGGGAAAGGCGCCCGGTGCCACGTTGTTTTCGTAGTAAGCGCAAGTAAAGACGCCAATGTCGCCGGTCATGTCACCGGCCCACAGGTTGGCCCAGGTGTTGTTCGCCCCGTCGAAACTGTCCGTCGCCCCCGGACCTGTACCGATTCCGAACCCGCCGAAATCTGTCTCCCAGGAATAGGGATTCAGCGGCGGTGGCTGCTCCTGGGCGCACGCCGAGGTGGCGACGAAGGCTGCGAGCAGAACCAATGCGAGAACGTTCATTGCTTGCTTGTTGTTCATTGTCCCTCTCCTTGTCGATTTGAGCTACAGAGCTTCCTGGTAAGCGCCCATGTCGGTCTCGCCATTCGAGCCTGGGCGGGCGTTCCCGTCGAAGTCATGATTGGGCACGCCGTTTCCCGCTCCCGGGTTCGCGCCGGCTCCGAGCAGCGGCGAGAACGGATTGCCATCCTGCAGCGAGAACGGCTCGGCCCAGGTACCCGGCGATTCGAAATAGAACAGGGGGTCCTCGTAAACGCAGCCGGCGCCAAGTGTGACGCTGGGGGGCAGGCTGCGGGGTACCTGTTCGGGCGGATTTGCAATCCCCTAAGCAGCCACTCGGATTACAAAGTTGGTTGGGGCATCGGAGATGCCTGGATTGCCCTTTACGAGCTGGATTGCAAATCCGCCCGAACGGACGGGGGGAGCCTCTCGGCTCCCTCGACATCCTATCTTCTTCTCCGCAGCGCAAGCCCCGCCAAAGGCGCCAGCCCAAACCCGAGGGCCAGCAGCGATGATGGTTCGGGCACCGGGGCATATATGGTAATACTCATCTCCGTGCCCTGCGTGAGGACCTGAGAGGGGTCGCTGAGCGTCGCTATCGGGAGGGTAATAAACGCGTACCGTCCCGCGGTCTGGCTGAGATCGACCCGGAAATCCGTCGGCCCGGTCCAGTTCGCGGAGGCCGGAATCTGGTCGAGAACGATCTCCGCCGTGTAGCCGCTTGGCGTGCTGTCCCAATCGGAGTAAATCCCGAAGGGGATCTGCCCTGGCGTGGGCGGCGTGTAGCCCTGCGCCCACATATAAATGTCGCACCACGTCTTGCTGCAGCCGGGCGCGATCGGCCCCATGAGGACGTCGGAATAGAATCCCGTCGGGCCTTCCCAGGTGGGGAAGCTGCCGGGCGCCACGCCGTTTTGATAGTATGCAAGCGTAAAGAGACTGTTGCCGGTGGTCGGGTCCAAGGGGGTTTCGCCCGCCCCGTCGTTGGCATCGGTCGCCTGCGGAGTGGTACCGAGCTCGAACCCGAGGCCGCCGGCGCTTGCGGCAGCGCCGAACGTCGTTTGCCAGTTGTCGGGATCCAGCGGCGGAGGCTGCTCCTGGGCACACGCGGGCGCGGCCACGAAAGCGGCGAACAGGACCAACACAAACACGTTCATTGCTCTCTCACTCTTCATTGTCGTTCTCCTTTTCGTTTGACGATTTACGGGGTTTCCTGGTAGGCGCCCATGTCGGTTTCGTTATCCGGACCTGGGCGGGCGTTGCCGTCGAGGTCATGGCTGGGCACGCCATTTCCTGATGGGTTCGCGCCGGCCCCGAGCAGCGGCGAAGACGGATTGCCGTCCTGCAGCGAGAACGGCTCACTCGGGGTGCCGGGCGACTCGAAATAGAAAAGGGAGCCTCTCGGCTCCCCTGCCATCCCTATCTTCTTCTCCGCAGCGCCAGCCCCGCCATTCCAATCGCTCCCACTACGAGCGGCAGAGCGGATGAAGGCTCCGGCACGGGCGCGTACACTGTGATGCTCATTTCGGTCGCCTGCGTAAGGATCTGAGAGGGGTCGCTGAGCGTCGCTATCGGGAGGGTAATAAGCACGTCCTGACCGTCGGTCTGGCTGAGGTTGATCCAAAAATCGGTCGGCCCGGTCCAGTTCGCGGAGGCCGGAATGTGGACGAGAGAGACCTCGGCGGTGTAGCCGGTCGGCGTGGCGGGCCAGTTGGAAATGGCTCCGAAGCTGATCTGGCCCGGCGTGCTCGGCGTGTAGTCCTGCGCCCACATGTAGATGTCACACCAGGTCTTGCTGCTGCCGGGCGCGATCGGCCCCATGAGATCCCACGAGTAGAATCCCGTAGGGCCTTCCCACGTGGGGAAGCTGCCGGGCGCTATGCCATTTTGATAGTAGGCGAGCGTAAGAAGAGAAGGGGTGTTAGGTAGTATGCTAACGGGACTCTCGCCCGCCCCGTCGTAGTGGTCGGTTGCCCCCGGAATGGTGCCGAGTTCGAACCCGAGGCCGCCGTGCGCCCCGAGGGCGCCGAAACTCGTGAGCCAGTTGTCGGGATTCAGCGGCGGCGGCGGCGCTTGGGCGTACGCGGACCGGACCGCAAACGAGGCGAGAAAAACCAATACGAGAATGTTCACTACCTGCTTGCTGTTCATTGTTCCTCTCCTTGTCGATTTGATTTACGGGGTCTCCTGGTACGCGCCCATGTCGGTTTCGTTATCCGGCCCTGGGCGGGCGTTCCCGTCGAAGTCATGGTTGGGCACGCCGTTCGCTGGTGGGCTGGCGCCGACTCCGAGCAGCGGGGAAGGCGAGCCTGCCGTCCTGCAGCGAGAACGGCTCGCTCCATGTGCCGGACGACTCGAAATAAAACAGAGGGTCTTCGTAGATACAGCGGGAGCCGAGCGTATATTCGCCGCCTGTCGCCGAGCAATACGGGCTGCTGTCGGGATACGCGTCGCAGTAGGAGATCGTCCCGGCGCCCGGTATGTAAAGGCCACGCTATTGCCGTTGTATGCCACGTTGCTGTAGAAGATGTTGTTCACGAGGCTGGCGGCGTACGGGTCGTACCCGTCGATTTGTATTGCGCCGCCGTACGCCTTGGGCGTAAGCGTGACACCGGTGGGTCCGGCGCTGGAATTGCAGACGAAGGTGTTGTTGACGATCACCAGGCCGGAGGAGAGCGCGTATATCGCGCCTCCGCCGTCGGGGTCGTTTGCCGCGCCGTTGGTAAGGTTGTAGGCGAAGATGTTGTTGGTGATGAACGCGCCCGGGCAGTTCCACACCGAGAGGCCGCCGCCCATCGTCCCGGCTGAATCCGTGCAGAAGTTGTTCTCGATCAGGTTCGAGTCGATGGCTGCCGCGACGCACTCGCAGAAGATCCCGCCGCCCTGGCATGCGGCGGTATTGCCCTGGGTCGGGGATGATCCCCCGATAACGTTGTTCGAGATCGTTACGGTGGCGCCCCCTCTTCGCTGCCGTAGCAATAGATCCCGCCACCAGCATTGGGGCCCTGGTCGATTTCATAGGCTGAGTCGCCTGCCACGCAGTTGCCGGCGATCGTGTTGCCCGTAATTGTGGCGCTTCCAAAGCCCGCGCAGCAGATGCCGTGGCTCAAGTTGTCCGTGATTGTGCACCCGGTTATGCTGACACCGCCACGGTTGCAGAACACCCCTCCCCCGGAGTAATCCAGCGGCACGGAGTTGCCCGTTATCGTGCAGCCAGAGATAACGGCAGGGAAGCATGAATTGGTGCAGATGCCGCCTCCCCCTTGGGTGGAGGCGTTGCCGGAGATGACGCAGTTCGTAATTGACGGAGTGCCGTCAGTGCAGCATATCCCGCCGCCCGACCCGTCGTCCGCAGTGTTGCCCGTGATGACGCAGTTGGACACGGACGGCGACGAGTCGCTGCTAGTCCACAGCCCGCCGCCATAGGCAGCGGTATTCTCCTGTATGACGCAGTTGGACACGGTGGCGGCGGCGCTGTCGCAGCAAATTCCGCCACCATAGCCGCCCGAGTCCAAGCCATTCTGGATGGTGAACCCGTCCACGACCGTGTCCGAGGCCAGTGCATATTGTCCGATACTCACCACCGTGCAGGTCTGGCAACCGTCGAGAACGGTGGTATTGACCGCTGGGTTTCTCTGCTCCCTGGCGGTTTCCGTGCCCGCGAACCCGCCGTAGATCTCCGTACCGCCGTTAACCGTAACCCTGCCGCCACCCGCGCTGTCGGGATAAAATCCTGCGGCCACCCAAATGTCGTTGCCGCTCGAGTCGGAGTTGAGGGTCGGGGCAAGATAGCCTGCCGCGGTTGCCGCCGCCGACACGGTCGCCAGCGCGTGCGCCGGGCCCCAGCCGCTCCCGTCGTTCGAGTCGTTGCCGGTCGAGTCGACGTAGTAGACGTGGACGTTGTACAGCGTGACGCTTTCGGTCTCCTCGGCGGATTTCGCGGCGGCGTCAGTCGCCTGGACGGAGATGGTGTGAACCGACGTCCCGCCCGACTGGGGCAGACCGGTCCAACTGCAGGTCCAGGTGATGGAGTCAGACGATGTGAAGCTCGCGGAGGACCAGCCTCCAGAGTCGATGCTGACGGAAACGCTCGTTATCGCCGTGTCCGCCGAGGCAGTGCCGGGAATCAACACGGAGTTACTCCCTGCGAATTCGATGTGCAACACGCCGTTGGCCGTGCGTCGTGATGCTGACGGCGGTGTTATCGACGTACATCGTTATGTCCGAACTGGTTGCGCGGGCGGGATACCCGGTAGGACGCCCCGTTTTCATCCGCGCTGCTGCTGGATATTCCCGTGACGGCGACGGTGGCCCCCAGGGGCGGGGCTTCGAGCGCCGTCTTCGAACGAAGCGACCATGCCCAACTGACCTGCACGCCCTTGTTCCCGGATCCATCGGATAACGCCGAGCCGTCGTCGATGTAGAAGTCAGTTCCGTCGACCGCGGTCACTTTCCCGGCGGTTCGGACCAGCGTTCCCTTATTACAAAGGCCGGTCCCTCCCTCCGTCGGGCAGTTTATGCCCGGATAATAATGGTTGGTCGATCCTCCTCCGAGCATCTTGTTGCTCATTGCAACGGCCGTGGGCGGGGTCACCGCGCCGGCGGAGGTGATCGAAGTCGCGAGGATCTCGACTCCCCGTCCGTGCCCAGGACAGCCTGCCCCGTTATGTTGAGGGTTTCGCCACGGGGATAGTCGGCGTTGGTCACGACGCGGATTCCGCCCCACTGCCCTTGCGCCTGCCGGGCGGCTTCGACATACAGCGCACCCCCAAAATCACCTTGACCGGCCGTTACAATTACGCCGTCTATCGTCACCTGGTCGGCGGAGTCGGGAAGCACCGTCGCAGCGTAAGCAACCATGTCCAGCTGTGGGACGGCATTCACAACCCCGACGGTTTCGCCCTGCGTCCAGTCGGGCCCACTATCGCACTCAAGCCAGAAGTTTGTCCCGGTGGAATCCGCCTGAACGGTCGCTGTCATAGTATTGACCATCTCGCCGCTGCTTGCCAGGTTCGAGCTTTGAGTCCAGTAAACGAGAATGGAATTCTGCGAGTTCGGATCGCTGTCCAGCAGGGTGAACGTCGTGTCCGTGGGAATCGAAATCGGCATGCAGTCCGCTTCGATAAACGCCGGGCCGTTCGCCTGGTAGGCCGCCTCTATGGCCGCGACATCCGGGCAGAACAGGGGAGTGGCGGCGGAGTCTGGGGTCTCATCGCCACCGCTGCCAGGCGCTCCCTCGTCCATGGCCTGGAACGACTGAGCGTTCGACCGCTTGGCCGGGTAAACCTCCAAAAGGTCGGTCCAGGGGCCGTTTAGGAGATCCCGGAACATGCCCGCGGTATACGACGTTGGCATTATCGTCCAAATATTGATATACCCGCACGGGCCCCACTAGCGCGCGGTACCCGTTGGGCAGGGTCCCAAGAACGCCGCACACGTCAAGATTCTCATTCAATTCGATCTCGGGTGGAGCGGGCGAACATATTATAAGCGCCGGGTTTCCTGTCCCTGGAACGTCCCGTACCACCCAGTACCTGTGTGTCGTCGGCGTCGCTCTCACCACTATCTTCGTACAGCACACGCACGTAAGGTATACCCACGTTCCGTCCGCGATCACCCAGTTACCGTCCACGTTGATGTCAGTGGACGCGTTGGTGGCCGTGGCCTCGGCGACCCCCCATCCATAGCCAGGCGGGCTGGTAGAGAAAGGACTCAGCATGGACGCCCCCACAGGCAATGCAAACCCCATCGCCACAACAGCAATCAGAATACCCGCAATCAATCCTCTCATCAAACCTCTCCTTCTCGATTGGCGCTCGGACTGCCAACTCACCCAACTAAGCAGACTACCGGCGCAGGCATTTTGTTCCCATTATTGCATGCCTTTTATGATTTGTCAAGGCCCCATGTAACAGAATCTTCAATTGAGGAAGCGCCGCTAAACCCGTAGACTGCGTACCGATGAGAAAACAGGGCGATTTACAAAAACTGGCTGACGCGTTCAAAGAGCATCTACGCGCGAGGCGCAGGGTTTTGGGTCTGACGCAGGAGCAATTGGCGGAGAGATCGGGGTTCAGTACCAATTATATAGCCAGGCTAGAGATCGGCATGAGCGTGCCCTCGCTGTCCAGCGTCGTGAGACTCGCCAAGGCGCTGCGAACCACCGTTCCGGACATGCTGACCGGCGACCTCGGGCCGGTAACGAAGTGTGACGAGTGTGCCGCGCTTATATCCCCGCTCGACGCGCGGGAAAAAGAGTATGCGATTGACAGCCTGCGGCGCACGGTGGCTTTCATCCTCTCGCTTAGGAATGCGGGGCCGGGCGGATAACTGGTTTCCACCACAACGCCGCACAGCCGGGGCCGGGGTCCGATGATCCGGCGTTTCCAGACGCCGGACGCAGATCCCCCGGGTTTGCAACCCGCGAGGACACGCTGTCATTTTCACCCCGTCCGCCGCGAACAGCCCATCCGGCCATCTGACCATCCGGGAGTTGCCCGCTGCCTAAGCGGGCAACTCCTGGTCGGTATCAGCCCACGTTGGCCGTCATAAGCGTAGGTATTGCGTCTGGAGAAATGCCCAGTGCATCGGCAACCCCTTTGCCGTAGGACGGATCGGCCTTGAGGCAGTTGCCGATGTGGCGGACCTTGACCTCGTCCGGGGCGTCGCCCATGGCACGGGTGGTGTTGGCAAAAAGAACAGCTTGCTGCTCGGCGCTCATGAGCCGGAACAGCAGCCCTGGTTGGGTGTAGTAGTCGTCATCGTCTTCGCGGTAGTTCCAGTGGTCGGCGGCTCCCTCCAGCTTTAGCGGTGGTTCCGCGAACTCCGGCTGCTGGTGCCATTCGCCGTAACTATTCGGCTCATACCCGAGAGTGCCGCCATAGTTGCCGTCCACACGCATTGCGCCGTCGCGATGGTAGCTGTGGAACGGGCGCCGGGAGGCATTTACCGGAATCAGATGGTGATTGACCCCAAGACGGTAACGCTGAGCGTCGCCGTAGGAGAACAACCGCCCTTGCAGCATTTTGTCGGGCGAGAAGCCGATCCCCGGCACGATGTTGGCGGGGTTGAATGCTGACTGCTCCACCTCGGCGAAATAGTTCTCCGGGTTGCGGTTCAGTTCCATTACCCCCACCTCGATCAGAGGATAGTCCTTGTGCAGCCAGACCTTGGTGAGATCGAATGGGTGGAAACGATAGGCGGCCGCATCCTCCTCCGGCATTATCTGGATGAACATCGTCCAGCGGGGGAAGTCTCCCTTGTCGATGCTCTCCAACAGGTCGCGCTGGTTGCTTTCCCGGTCCTTGCCACGATCGCCTCGGCCTGGGCATCCGTCAGGTTGCGAATACCCTGCTGGGTGCGCAGGGTGGAACTTCACCCAAAACCGTTCGTTGGCCGCATTGATGAAGCTGAAAGTGTGGCTGCCGAAGCCGTGCATGTGGCGATACGAATATGGAATGCCACGGTCGCTCATGACGATGGTGACCTGGTGCAGCGCCTCGGGCAGCGAGGTCCAGAAGTCCCAGTTGTTGCGGGCGCTGCGCATGTTGGTTCGCGGGTCCCGCTTGACGGCGTGGTTGAGATCGGGGAACTTCAGAGGATCGCGAAGGAAGAACACTGGAGTGTTGTTGCCCACCAGGTCCCAGTTGCCTTCTTCCGTATAGAACTTCATCGCGAAGCCCCGGATGTCACGCTCGGCGTCGGCCGCGCCGCGCTCACCGGCCACAGTGGAGAAGCGGGCGAACATTTCGGTCTTCTTTCCCACTTCAGAGAATATCCTGGCCTTGGTGTAGCGGGTGATATCGTGGGTGACCGTAAACGTCCCATAAGCGCCGGAACCCTTGGCGTGCATGCGCCTCTCCGGGATCACCTCCCGATCGAAGTGACCCAGCTTCTCCAAAAACCACACATCCTGCAGCAGCACCGGGCCACGCGGCCCGGCAGTCATCGTGTTCTGGTTGTCCGTGACTGGAGCACCAGCATTGTTGGTGAGTTTCTTTTTCATGATTACCTCCCCTGAAAATAGATGTTCGAAGTTAGAGGTTCGAGGTTAGAAGGGACCCCGCAGCCAAGGCAGCCGATGGTCCGGCGTTTCCGAACGCCGGACCCAGTTCCCCGGGTTTGCAACCCGCAAGCACAGCTTCTCAATCGCGGATGTTTCGGGAAAAGGGTTTCCCGAAACAACGGGACTTCGCCTCCATCTACAGCGCGGGTACTATGCGTGCAGCGGAACTCGAAAGCCTTCCTTCGAAAAGGTGCAGCCGTCTTGTCGTTCCCGCCGCATAGTGGTGGCTGCTCCCCCATTATCAATTATCAATTATCAATTGTCAATTATCAATTTCCCCTGGGCTTGTCGTTCCCGCCGCATAGTGGGCTGGCTATAGCCGGATGACGGGGCAGCCTTCCCTCAGCCATCTGGCCATCTGCCATCGGTTCATCCTACCCCAACCTTTGACCCATCTAACCTATTTATATCCCATCATTAACCCGACGAGCCAGGCGATCGTCATGAGGATCAGGACGACTGCCATAGCCCAGACGATTACGTTGTAGATGCGGCTGTTGGTGTAGCTGCCCATGACATCACGGCGGTTGATGAGCTTGAGCATGAATACCAGGATCACGGGGAGCAGTATCCCGCATACCGCCTGCGAGTTGACCATCGCATCCACCAGGCCGAGCTTGGGGCTGAGGACCACCAGCGCGCCGAAGAGAATGGTGAGGGTATACATCCCGTAGAATATCGGGGCCTCGGAGAAACGCCGGGAGATGCCGATCTCCCAACCGAACGCCTCGCAGTAGGTGTACGCGGTCGAAAGCGGGAGCACCGCCGCCGAAAGCAGCGACGCGCTGAACAGTCCCACAGCAAAAAGCAGGGCCGCATAGCTGCCGGCCAGGGGCCTCAGCGCCACGGCGGCGTCCGCGGCGGACTCGATCTTCAAGCCCTTGGTATATATCGTTGCCCCGCAGGCCACCACTATGAAGAACGCGATCAAGTCGCTCAGAAACGAGCCGATGTATACGTCCCACTTCTCATATACATAGCTCTCGACGCGCAGTCCCTTGTCCACCACGGTCGATTGCAGGAAGAATTGCATCCAGGGGGTGATAGTGGTCCCGATCACGGCTATCGCGAGAAAGAGAAACCCCGGTCTCATGCTGAGATGGGGAGTCACCGTGGCGCGCATGACTACCGACCAGTCCGGGTGTGCGAGCGCGCCCGATACCACATAAGCCACGTAGACGAGCGAGATGCCCAGAAATACCCTCTCCACGACCTTGAACGATCCCCGCACGACCAACAGCCAGATCGCCGCGGCCGCGATCGGCACGGAGAAATACCGCGAAACATGGAAGATTTCCAGGCTGGCGGCTATACCGGCGAACTCCGCCACAGTGGTCGCAAGGTTCGCCACGAACAGGGTCGAGAGGGCGAACATCGTCCACTTGACCCCGAAGTTCTCCCGGATAAGCTCTCCGAGGCCCTTTTGCGTCACCACCCCCATGCGCGCGCACATTTCCTGGGTCATCGCCAGCACGAAGGTTATGAGGACCAGTATCCACAACAGTTCATACTTGTAGTTGGCCCCGGCGACGGAGTAGGTGGTGATCCCTCCGGCGTCGTCATCGGCCAAGCCGGTTATGATCCCCGGTCCCATTACCGCCAGGAAAAGCAGCAGTCGTCTACGTCTCAAATCGGGTCTCCGTGGGGGAATAGTTGTCAGTCGTCGGTTCCTCCCGTTCGGGCGGATTTGCAATCCGGCCCGGAAGGGTCAATCTGGGGATTTACAATCCCCCGAAGCAACCATTCGAATTCCAACGTCGGTTAGGGCATCGGATATGCCCGGATTGTTTTCTACAGGTCCAACCCACATATGCGGCGGAACGACAAGTAGAGGGTCCGCTTCAACCCGGCGGCCTTCGAGTTCCCGCTGCACGCATAGCGCTCACGCTGGGCAGATGCAGACCATGCACTCTCTCGCTGACAAAAGGTGCCACGCGTGCAGCGGGAACTCGAAGGACTCCATGCCAGGGATTGTCTCGACTTGTCGTTCCCGCCGCATAGGCATGCGCACGAATCCGATTTCGCGATTTCGCCCTTTCGCGTTTTCGCGATTAAGAAAACCTCACCGCCAAATCTTCGGCACGCGCCTGCGCCAGTCTTCGGGAAGGACCTCTTCGAGCGCATCGTCCACCGTGACGATCCCCAGAAGCTGCATCTCGTCGTTCACGACCGGGATCGCGAGCAGATTGTAGTCGCTCAGGGCTTGAGCAATCTCTTCCAGACCCGCATCATCGTGGACGTGGATCACGTTGGAGATCATGAACTCTTCCACTGGGGTGTCCGGCTTAGCAACGATCAGATCGCGCAGCGATATCACCCCGACCAGGCGCTCTTCGGAGTCGGTCACGTATATATAGTAGATCATCTCGGCTTTAGGCTCGATCTCGCGGATTCTCTCGATGGTCTGCTGAGCCGTGAGGTCCTTTGGTATCGCGACATACTCGGTGGTCATCAGGCCGCCGGCGGTCTCGTCGGGGTAGGCCAGCGCGCTCCTTGACCTCTTCGGCCTCCTCGGCTTGCATCTCTTCGAGGATTTCCTCGCGCCGCTGCGCCGAGACATCGCCGAGCACGTCGGCGGCCTCGTCGGGTTCCATTTCCTCGATGATGTCGGCGGCCCGCTCGTCTTCGAGGTTCTCCACAATCGACACTTGAACGTCGGGTTAAGTCTCGCTGAGGACTTCCGCCGCGGTTTCCACGTCGAGGGTCTCGAACACATCGGCCCGCTGATCGGGGTCCAGCTCGTTTACGATGCGGGCGATGTCCGCCGGATGCATGCTCTTTAGCCGCTCCGCCGATACTTTGAGCTTGATCCGGCCTACTCCTCGCTCGAACGCTTCAACATCGTGCCATCCTATTACCTTGGAACCCGGCCTGATCCTGGTGATCTTCGAGAGCGCGTCGGCCGCGCGCATCAGGCCCATTCTGCGCAGCAGCCCGCGGGCGCCGGTGTCGACCCCCACCAGATAAAGCCTGCCCGGCGGAGGGTTCCACCCGGATATCGTTGACCCGCACCACGCGGTAGTCATGAACGTCCACTATCTGCTTATCGAGCAAGTTGGTGGCAAGGAGCAGGTCGGTCTCGCCGATCTGGTAGTCGACGATTCGGTCAGTCGCGACGGCAAGGGAGAGGCGCTCGGTCTGCTCGTCATAAGCGAAGCACTGCCAGGCGATATTGCGCGGCTCGCCTCTGCCGGCGCGCACCACCACCGCCGAAATCATCGGCAGGTTCTCGCCGGGCGTGGCGACCAGGTCCGAAAGCCTGCCAATCTCCTCGCCGGAAGGGTCCCTTATGATTTGTCCCAACACATAAGAAATATACATTTGCGGGCCTCGCAAATTGAAAGTCGACCGGTATACTTTACAGGCGCGGGAGGATTATGTCAATCGGGAAGGGAGGAATTGATAATTGATAATTGACAATGCCGGAGGGGTTCACTGTGCTTGCGGCCGGTTCACCGCCTCGTGCACTGGTTCCCGTCGCACTTCTCGGCGCCGACCGTCCGGACATTATCAATTGTCAATTCCCCTTCAACACCTGCATCACAACGCGGAAGGGGTCGTTCGACACGGTCACCGCTTCGCACACGGTTTTTCGGCCGCAGAGCAAAGCGCCGCAACCGAGTACAATTTATTGTTACCCACTTCGAGACGCAGGCTGCGGGATTAGCTCCGGCTTGGTTCGGGGTATCACTACCCCGGCTGTTAGCGTGAAGTTCCGGGTTTTCCGCTATTTTCAAAGGAATCATAGACGAAGCCTTCGGCTTCATCACTATAGATGAAAATGATCTTGCCACAGGTCCGTCCTCGGGAGAGACCCTTCCGCGGCGGAAGGTGGATCGTTTCGGGATTTCCGGAGCGAATACGACATTTTTGCCCTAGATCAGCAATTGTGGTCGCTCCTCAAATCCCGAAACACCGGGCGTGGACCTCTTGCGGGTCGGGAGTCCGGATTCTAACTCCTAACGTCTATCTTCAAAGGAGATATTGCTTTGTCCGATTTCGAACCTAAGTTTGTTCACTGCCGGATACGGGTGCGGGATATGGAGCGCTCGGTGAGTTTCTATACCGAGGTGTTCGGCTTCCGCAAGACCGGTGAGCACGCCTCGCCCGCCGGAAACCACCTGGTCTTTTTGTCTCTGCCGGGCAATACCACTCAGATCGAGCTATGCTATCAGCCCGATTCCGCCGATTTCTCTTTTCCCGAGGACATCTTCCACTTCGCCTTCAACACCCCGGACCTGGAGGCATTTCGAAGGAGATGGGAGTCGCGAGGGGTGGAGTTCTGGCCGGAGTCCGGGCCCGTCAACGATCAGTTCTATTTCATCAACGATCCCGACGGCTATGAGATAGAGGTAATGAAGGGATAGTTATCGGTTATCAGTTGACGGTTGACAGTTAACGATTGGCTCGGCCCCATCCGGAACCGTCAACCGTCAACCGGTGTTACGGCAAAAGATCACAGACATCTGGGATCATTGGTGTAGTTATACGAGCAGTACCTTTGCCAATCCTGATAGCTCAGGAAGCCGGTGCTCAGCCATCTTTTCATCGCGCCGATCTCGTTTTCGGACGTCCTCGAGACAATCCGCGCCTGGTCGCGCATCGCGGGCGTGGTAGCCTTGGCCGCGGCCAGGTCGGCGGCCTGCTTCGTTTGCCGCATCATGGCGATCATCGCGAGCACATAGGCCCGGTCGAACCCTTTGCCGCGGTAGTTGGAAAGCTCGCACTCACATGCGGAGGCTTGCTGGCAGTTCGCGGGTCCCGCGCCACTCGGACAGCATCCAGTATTCGTCGAGGCAAGGGCTGCATTCCGGTCTTTGCGCTCGCTGGCGATCTTGTCGAAAAAGCTCTTAAGGAATGGATCGGTCACTTTCCCGGCCCCATAGGCAGCCAACGCAGCAACATCCGAGTGCTGCTGATACATTGAGGATACATAGGCTGTGTCAAAGCTGCAGCCATTCAAACAAAGCAGTTGAGAAGCCGGCCCCGCACCCATGCACGCCGGCTGCCAATCTCTCGGTGGTGGGCACGTTGTCGGCGCCGCCCAAGCGCCCACCGCAAGTATAAGAACAAGCGCCATAGAAACACTAGTCACGATCTTCATCTCAATGCCTCCTTATCCATAAGTCGGTCTACATTTTATTTTCCCAGTTGCAGACACACGGCAAGCGGCTGCCCCGCGCGGAAGTGCGCATGTAAGCAAAATATAAGGTTGCTGTAAGAATAGCTTATAGCGGAGAGCGGAAAGGCCGGGTATCTCACCCCAACCTTTGACCTTGATTTTCCAACTTTTCGCCGTGCGCTGGGTCTTGAGAAGTCTGGCAATGACAAGTATACTAATGACAATTATACTTGTCATGGCGGGGCCTCATGAACACATTTCACGACAGGAAACAGGAACTCGACTGACTCGCCCAAGCGTGGGATTCGCCCGAAGCCGCGTTGATGTTGCTCTACGGACGGCGGCGCGTGGGAAAGACTTATCTGCTGCAGCACTTTTTCGCCGACACCCTGCCTCACTGCTACTTTCTTGCATCCGCGATGACGATCTCCGACAACATTTCTCAGCTCGCCGAGGCGCTCATCGCCGCCCATCCCAGTGGCGCCGGTATGACGGCCGCCGATCTTCCGACGCTAAGAAGCGTGCTGCATTACTACGGCGAGATCGCTCGCGAAACGCGCTTCGCGCTGCGCCGCAAGTCGGCACGGCCTGCTGATAAAGGAAGCAGGGCGCTACCGCAGCCGCGACGGATCGGTAGAGATAGATATAGTCGGAGATCTCGACGACGGCAGGACCCTTGTGTGTGAATGCAAGTGGTCCTCGTCACCCGTGGGAGTCGGCGTATACTACGACCTGATGCGCAAGGCAAGCTTCCTGCCGCCTCCCAGGGGGACCGGTCTCGTGCGCTATGTGCTGTTTTCGGCAGCGGGGTTCGATGAGAATACGAGTGAGACGGCCGCGAGGGACGACGTGATACTGGTATCAGTCGAGGAACTCCTGGGCGACCGCTGCTGAGCCTGAACCCCCATCCTCCCGCCACTATTTCCGAATCCGGCTCCTCTCGATGGTCCGGTGTCTGGCAAATGCCGGACCCCGTTCCCCGCATTTTGCAACCCGCGATCCCTACTCTCCCCAGAGAATCGCGGCCGGCTTGCCGGAAAGCTCCGGCCGCCTGGCCTCTTCCCATGCCGCCACGTACACTCCCGCGAGGTCCTCGGCGGCGATATGCGGCGGCAGGCACACGGTAGCTCTCGACAAAGAACCGCCCCTGTGATCCGCCTCCATCTCCAGCGCAAGTGCCCTGCGTGCAGCGGGAACTCGAAGGGCTTCGTGCCGGGGAATGCCTCGACCTGTCGTTAGGGGGCTGCCGTTCTGCTGAAGGCAGAGCTGTTCCCGTTGTTTCGGGAAACCCTTTTCCCGAAACGCTACGTGGTTGGAGTATCGGGAAAGGGGTTTCCCGATACAACACAAGCGCATCTACATCGGCATCCCGCGCGTCACTGATGCCGCAAGAAGCGGCGCTGCAGCGCCAGGCCCTGCGCCGTGAGCATCCGCGGGTTTACGTGTCTACCGTAGTGGAACCTGAAGAGGAACGTATGCGCTCCCTGATCCGCGGTAACAGGATCGAGAACCGCGTCCGAGGCAGGGTCGTGCCACGCCATCAACGGGCTCCTAAGCAGTGTAAACCGCGCAACTTGGGGCGAGGAGTCCAGAGCAAAAACCTCCGGGCAGACGATCCCAAGTCGGGCCGAGTCGATCTCGAACATCGACCAATCCATCAGGGGGCGCTCCTTGCCGTCGTTGGCCCTGATCAACTCGCCGCCGGGTATTCCGTCGATTCTGGAATCGACCGCCGCCGGCAGCGGGAGGCAGAGCTTGAGGACTTTGCGTCTATCGAGCCAGTGCACACCCAAGCGAAGCTCGACCGCGGATTCGCCGCCGTAGACCCGCCATTCGGCCTGCAGCCCGGCTGTCTCCAATTCGGCCGAACTGGACCAACGCCGCCATCAGCGGGCCGTCGTAGAGCATTTCCGGGGCTTCCCACTCATCCGCGGCCACTTGCTCTCCCGAGAACCGGTCGAGGCCGTGGGACCACGTGTCCGAGCGGTCCTCGACGAGCGCCAACTGAGGCAGTGACGCCTCGATGTTTCCCGGGAACTTGAACATGCCGACGGCGGAGGTCGAAGCCGGCGCCCAGTTTGTTGCTTGCGCCTTCGGATGTGGCGCCCGCAAACGCGCCGGCCGGCTTGCCGCCCGCGGGATCGATCTTAACCGAGAGCATCTCGCCCGCTTCCAAACTCCCATGAATAAGCAGCCGTACCATGCCATCGACCACCGCCTCGGAGCGCAAAACCTGGTAGTCAATGCTTTCGTCTCGCTCGTTAAGAAGCCTGTGCTCGGGAGTCCAGGGGCCTTCCAACCCCAGCCACGGCTCGAACTCCACATATCCGTGGTATGCTTCATCGGATGCGTTGAAGAAAGCCATGCGCTGCAGCGGATCGTCCGGCAGAGAAAGAACTTTGCGGCGCAATCCGTAGGTCAGGATGTCATCCGCCGCGGAATATGCGCTCCCGAGCTGAGCATAGCACGCGGGGTAAGCCGAAGGCAGACAAGTTCCCGCGAGGACGTCGTGAAAATGATTGAAGCAGACTCTCTCCCAAGCCTCGTCTATGCGCGATTTATCGTCCGGCCCAGCGCCGCCACCCGAATCCCGCATTATCTCCGCCTGTCGCAGGGCATGTTCGGAGTGCCGCACGAGTGTCTTGATCTTCCTCTCGACCGAATAGCAGCCAATCGCGTGCATTTGCAGCTCGCCGGTCACGACAGGCAGATCTTTCACCGCGATGGCCTTAAAGAACCGGCTCGGGCTGGAAAAGACCAGCCGGCACCCGTCGATAGCATCACGGTTCTCGGCGATCCATCTGACGCTCTCGGCAGTCGGCCCGCCGCCGTGGTCGCCTACTCCGTAGAAGCACATGGTTTGATCCAGACCCTCGGGGAGTTCCGACATGGAGCGAGCAATATGCTCGGGTTCGATAGTTGCTGCCCCGTAAGAGCCGGCGATACGGAAAGTAACGACCTCCGGTCCATCCGGCGTGCCGCGCCAGCGAAAAACCCTGGCCGGAAGCGCCATCTCGTGTTCTTGAGGCCGCATCATCACATAATACTTCTGGCCGGCGGCGCTAATAAAGCCCGGCAGCGAGGCCGCGTGCCCGAAACTATCCACATTCACGGCAGTCTCCGGAAACCCTCCGAAGCGATCGAGAAAGTAGCGCTTGCCGGTTTCGATCTGGCGCTCGAATCCAAACCCGCTGGGAAGATTGCAGTCCGGCTGCATCCACCACCCACCGATTATCTCCCATCGGCCGCCGCGGACATGCCCGCGAATCCTCTCGAAGAGTTCGGGGTCCACCATCTCGACCTGCTTGTAGGTCCACGCCTCGCCGTGGCTGAAAATGAACTCGGGGAACTCGTCCAGCAGGTTACATGCGCTGCGCAAGGTCGCGAGCACCGTGTCCAAACCGTCCTGCCACGGCCACAGCCACACAGGATCGATGTGAGTCTCCGCGATCATATGCACGGTTATCTTTTTAGTCGATGTCAAAGTATGCTCCCATTGAAAATAGCGTTTAGCTGAAAGTGGAAAGCGGAAAGCCCGGAACCCTCGCGCGCGCAAGCAACATGCTCCTGGCCCGCATTATTTACGAGTTGATAGACTAGCCTTCTCCTTCAAGCACCCACGTGCTCCCTCTCCCGGATGGGAGAGGGCTGGGGGGGGGAGACGCGGTAATCAAGCACAAGCTCATGGAGCGCGGCGTTCCACCCTCACCCAACCCCTCTCCCGTGAGGGCGAGGGGAGCACAAGGTGCTGGGCAAACACTGAATAATGCGGGCTAGTCGGAAGCAACCCTGATTGCTTGCCCGCGCGCGGCGTCATTAGCCGCTTGGGTCATGGCAATCACATTCTCCTCGAGCACCTGATAAAACAGGTAATCACTCGCGGCGACCATGTGCTTGCGGCCCGCCGCCGCTTCCACAACCAGGCATACGTTTTGCCTGACCCGTTCGGGGTTCGCGTCCAGCAGGATATCCAATCCGACATTGCCTCTCGTGCAAATCCCTGGGTCTAGTTTAGCGAGCGCATCCGCAAGCGACTTGATATTACCCACCGGAGGCGGGCTCAGAGTCTCGAAAAGATCGATCCCCATCCTGTTATAGAAACCCATGCCAAGGAACGGCTCTATCGGAGAACAGATATGCGAGTAGACCAGCAGTCCCAGCGAATGCGCGATCGAAGTTGCCTGCTGGGAGTAGGGTATGATGTAATCCTCGTAATAACGCGGGGAAATCATCTCCGCCGCCGGACCGCCGAGGAAGATAAAATCGGCCCCGCCGGCCGCGACCGCCCGCATGAGCTTTTCGTCAAGGACCAGAATCTTGTCCATCAGGCGCTTGAACTGATCGGGGGCATCCATCGCGAGCATCACCGTGGTCACTGTATCGGGAAAGCACAGCAGCTCGTAAGGTTGGACGGGCCATTGGATGCTCAGCGCGCCCGCGTCCCCCACGGTCTCGGAGACTCCGCTGACCCAATCGATGACTGGCTGCAAGTCGCATTCCAGAGCAGCATCCACGTAGTACTCGAGCGCGTCCAATTCCGCCGCGGTCGTGACTGGTACCTTTGGACCGGAAGATACCTTTGGTCTTCTGTTCCACCATCGCCTGCGTCAGAGAAAACGGACCCAGCCGCAGCTCGGAACGTGTCTCGATTCGGTCCTCACTATGCGTTACGTCAATCTCTTGCCAGGCGAGCGTTGGATTGCAAACACCCAAATCGCAGAGCCCCACATTGATTAGAGGGACGATGTCGTACTTGCCGACGACGGCCACCGTATCGTCGACGGTGGTCTCCGAAATCCACTCCTTGCCGGCGATTTTTGTATCATATCCGGCTCCGCCACCAATCTGTGGCGAGCACAGTGCCCTTCCGCCGAACTTAACATAGTCAATAAACTGCTCGCGCTTTGAAATCACCCGAAAACTCCATGTTTACCGCGCCCAGTCCTTCCTTGCGCGCCACGCGAAGCGTCAGGTGCATTATAGCTGTGTTTATATTCGTAGTCAAATCCGAAAACGAGTTGCAAGTGCTCACTCTTGGCGGGTACTTGTCATGCTGAACTCGATTCACTACCATCCCATAACTGGGGGAAATGGCCTGTTTTCTGGGTATTTCACGCTCAGTAGCGTGTGGTTTTGCAAGTACCCACTTTCGGTTTTCTGGGCGTTACCATTCGCAAGTGCGCAGCCGCGCGGACATGGCACAAACGCGGCGGCTATGTCATTCCGAACGAACGTGAGGAATCTCGACCTATCGGTTGACTCTCACATACCGAAGGATGATACAGGCGCAACGTTGAGATTCCTCACATTCGTTCGGAATGACATGATTTGCTACGGCTGTGGCAGAACCAGCACCGCGCCTCACTGTGGGATGGTAGTGAATCAAGTTCAGGATGACAGCAAGGCTGAGCACTTACAACGAGTTCAAGGTTAAAGGTTTCCCGATACTCCGGGCGCGCGGCGTTTCGGGAAAGGGGTTTCCCGAAACAACGGGACGGAAGCCTAGGCGCCCACTATCAGCTTGGCCGAAAGATGGACGTCGAAGGTCTGCTCGAAGAGGTCCTTCTTGTTATCCAGCCACCACATCTCGAGCGGGCAATCTTCGGAGGCGTATACTTCCAGCACGAGCCGCTTCTGGCCGGGCTGCGCTCGGCAGATGATCTCGCGGACCACTCCCATCTGGCTCCTGTCAAGAGCGTCGGCAACCCTCAAGATGGAAGCCAGGACCTCCGCCAGCCTCAGCGATGCGGCGCCGAGCTTGACGGGCCTCATCTTTCTCGGGGACTGTTTTCGATGGCAGACAGCCGTGGTCGCGATGATTTCGATCTCCTCGTCGTCGAAGCCCAGCAGGTCCCAGTTCCTGATGATGTAGTACCAGTGCTTGTGGTGGTCGAGGCGCGATACGAAGTTGCCTACATCGTGGGCCAGCGAAGCATGCCGAAGAAGCTCCGCTTCACTGTCTCCGTACCCGTGAATGCCCAGCGAGGAGAGTTGACCGAACAACGACTGCGCCAGAGCAGAGACCTTATCCGAGTGCTCCATCGAGCAGCCGCACGCGCGGCACAACCGCAGGATGCTCCGCTGGCGCGCGGACGGACTCAAGTACTTCTCCTTGTCGCCGCCGTCCCTGAACAGGTGGTCGATCAACAATCCGTCCCTGAGTCCGCGGTCGCTGATCCTGATGCTCTCGACCCCGGTGCTCCCCATAACGGCGTCGAGGATCGCCGCCCCGCTCACGATGATATCCGCCCGCTCGGGGTTGATGCCGGGCACGAACCTGCGCCGATCCAGGTCCAGATCGCAAAGCATAAGTATAGTGTCGGCCAAATCCGAACGGGACAGGCAGTAGTTGCGGATGCTGGCCGCGGCATAGCCGAGACGCTTGGCCGTGATCTCGGCGAGGTTCATTATTGTCCCGGAACTGCCAAAGGCTGCGTCCGGCCCCTGGCGCCTGACTCTATCGAAGGCAAGCCCGGCCACGCCCATTACGTAGTGGGTCATGGTCCGGTATTTCCTCTTCGTTATGGCCCCGGTCTCGCCGTGCAAAAATACGTCCGCAAGACGCACCGCGCCGGCCCTGAAGCTTTCGAGCAAGATGTGCTCGGTGGCATTGCCGACGATCATCTCGGTAGTGCCGCCGCCGATATCGACAAAGAGGGCCTTTTGCACGTCCAAATCCACTCCGCTGGCCACCCCGAGGTGGATGAGACGCGCCTCCTCCAGGCCGCTGATGACCCGTACATCGACCCCGCATTCGTCGCGCGCGCGCTCCACGAACTCGGCCCGGTTGCCTGCCTCGCGCAGGGCGGCGGTCGCCACGGCCACGATATCCGAGGCCCCGCTGCGCCTGGCTATCTCGGCGAACTTTCTCAGGACAAGCAGGCCGCGCTCCATTGCCGATCTGGTGATCATGTCGTGGCCGAACTCGCCCTCTCCAAGTCTGACCGCTTCCCTGTGGGCGGCGACCGGCGTGACGATGTGTCCCCCGTCCACCTGCTCGACAGAGAGCCGGATGGAATTGGTGCCGATGTCGATTAAGCCGATAGTTTTCATAAGCAGAAGTCGAAAGTCCGGGATCCGCCCGCGCAACGGCGGCGACCCGAATGCTTCGCGGGCGTATGCCCCGAAGGGTAAAGAAACCAGCGCACGGTGTTTCGGGATTTGAGTGGAGCGAACGCGGAACGGAAATCCCGAAACTATCCATCTTCCTCCGAAGACGGTTTCTTAGGAATCAAACACGAAGGCCTCGCCTTGATCACCATAGATGAAAAAGGGCCATGGACTGTTTCGGGATTTCCGGAGCGAATACGACATCTGCGCTGTACATAAACAAGGGTGCTCGCTCCTCAAATCCCGAAACACCGGGCGTGAAACGCTGTGCGGTCAGAGTATCGGGAAAGCGGTTTCCCGATACAACGGAAAGAGGGCCTTTTGCACGTCCAGGTCTACTCCGCTGGCCACCCCGAGGTGGATGAGACGCGCCTCCTCCAGGCCGCTGATGACCCGTACATCGACCCCGCATTCGTCGCGCGCGCGCTCCACGAACTCGGCCCGGTTGCCTGCCTCGCGCAGGGCGGCGGTCGCCACGGCCACGATATCCGAGGCCCCGCTGCGCCTGGCTATCTCGGCGAACTTTCTCAGGACAAGCAGGCCGCGCTCCATTGCCGACCGGGTGATCATGTCGTGGCCGAACTCGCCCTCTCCAAGTCTGACCGCTTCCCTGTGGGCGGCGACCGGCGTGACGATGTGTCCCCCGTCCACCTGCTCGACAGAGAGCCGGATCGAATTGGTGCCGATGTCGATTAAGCCGATAGTTTTCATAAGCAGAAGTCGAAAGTCCGGGATCCGCCCGCGCAACGGCGGCGACCCGAATGCTTCGCGGGCGTATGCCCCGAAGGGTAAAGAAACCAGCGCACGGTGTTTCGGGATTTGAGTGGAGCGAACGCGGAACGGAAATCCCGAAACTATCCATCTTCCTCCGAAGACGGTTTCTTAGGAATCAAACACGAAGGCCTCGCCTTGATCACCATAGATGAAAAAAGGCCATGGACTGTTTCGGGATTTCCGGAGCGAATACGACATCTGCGCTGTACATAAACAAGGGTGCTCGCTCCTCAGATCCCGAAACACCGGGCGTGAAACGCTGTGCGGTCAGAGTCTCGGGAAAGCGGTTTCCCGATACAACGGAAAGAGGGCCTTTTGCACGTCCAGGTCTACTCCGCTGGCCACCCCGAGGTGGATGAGACGCGCCTCCTCCAGCCCGCTGATGACCCGTACATCGACCCCGCATTCGTCGCGCGCGCGCTCCACGAACTCGGCCCGGTTGCCTGCCTCGCGCAGGGCGGCGGTCGCCACGGCCACGATATCCGAGGCCCCGCTGCGCCTGGCTATCTCGGCGAACTTTCTCAGGACAAGCAGGCCGCGCTCCATTGCCGATCTGGTGATCATGTCGTGGCCGAACTCGCCCTCTCCAAGTCTGACCGCTTCCCTGTGGGCGGCGACCGGCGTGACGATGTGTCCCCCGTCCACCTGCTCGACAGAGAGCCGGATCGAATTGGTGCCGATGTCGATTAAGCCGATAGTTTTCATAAGCAGAAGTCGAAAGTCCGGGATCCGCCCGCGCAACGGCGGCGACCCGAATGCTTCGCGGGCGTATGCCCCGAAGGGTAAAGAAACCAGCGCACGGTGTTTCGGGATTTGAGTGGAGCGAACGCGGAACGGAAATCCCGAAACTATCCATCTTCCTCCGAAGACGGTTTCTTAGGAATCAAACACGAAGGCCTCGCCTTGATCACTATAGATGAAAAAAGGCCATGGACTGTTTCGGGATTTCCGGAGCGAATACGACATTTGCGCTGTACATAAACAAGGGTGCTCGCTCCTCAGATCCCGAAACACCGGGCAACGCCGTATTGATGTTGCGCTATTTCGAGAAACCCTTTTCCCGAAACGTTGCGCGGCCGGAGCCCACCTATGGGGCGGGACGAGGCCTGCGATCCCCTGCGAATTCGGAACTCGCGTCGCATAGGCGTTTGTCCTTTATCCGGCGTACGGCGCCATGCGTGCAGCGGGAACTCGAAGGGCTCATGCCAGACATCGCCTCGACTTGTCGTTCCCGCCGCATAGCGGGCTGGCTCCCGTTTGCGACGGAGGGAGATCCCCACCCTAGTTCCTAGTTCCTAGTTCCTAACGCGACACCCGGAAGGCAATTTCCTTTCCAAAGACCTCCAGAAACAGGTCCGATTTCTTCTGGGCCGCGCCCAACTCCGGTTCAATCGGCTCGCGCGCCACCAACTCGATAGTGACGGTATCGGAGTCGATGGCGCATCCGGCTATTTCCGACCGGTCGGCGTGAGTGACGTCCAGGCCGTCGGCTATGCGCAAGATGGCCGCCAGTTTGCGAACAATATCCCTGTCGGCCTCGCCGAGGCTGGCATAGCTTTGGTGGGAAAGCGACGGGAGCGCTCTGCGATGGTAGCGGGCCACGTTCGCCACGATGGCGGCCTCGCGCTTGTCGAGCCCATCCGGGGGATCGCTGACGATCAGATCGAGAGCGCGCTTGTGATGCTTTTGTTGACCCTCGCACCAACCGATGTCGTGGACGAGCGCGGCCTGCACGAGGCGCTCTCGTTCGAGTTCGCCAAGCCCGTGAACGGGCATAAGCGCGTCGAAGAGCGCCTCCGCAAGCCGCGCCACCTGGTGGGCATGGCCGACATCGTGCTCGAACCGGGCAGCGTACACAGCAATGGACTCCCTGCTGACGGCCATCATGACTCCGCGAGCGAGTTCAGTTCTCCGCTAACAGCAACTCCGCAAATGCTGAGTAGGCCCGGTTTGTGGGCCGGGTCGAAATGGTCGCCTGTATGACCGCCCTTCGATACGCTCGCTACTCAGGGCTGGCGGGTTCTGAATGCTAGCAAAACTGAACTCTTTCGACTTCGCCAGCTTCTCGACCGCCACTATTTCTGGCCTCCACCACGCTTATCCGTATCTTTCGCGGGCTCGAGGTATTTGCCGATCTTCGTGCGCGACGTTCGCAGACGCCGCAGCAGTTTGTCTCTCATCTTGTCATCGGCTGCCCCATCCTGAGCGAAACGGCCAAGGCGCTCCGAGAGTTTCAAGAGCTTGCTTGTGCAGCTTTTCCGCCCGCTCCGCCGTCACCGCGGCAGCCTTCTCGGAAGTCAAATCCAGGGCAGCTTGCAGCTTGCCCAACTGCCTGGCCAGCTTCAGGATGTCCCCCATCCTCGCCCGTCAGCTTCGTGGCCGCGGCTTCGGCAGCCTTCTTGACGGCGCCGATCGCCTCCGCGAGCGCGTTGGGCTGATCCGGCTGGGCTCCCGTTGTTTCGGGAAACCCCTTTCCCGAAACACTCTGTTGCTTTTTCTTCTTGGGCTTAGGCTCGACCACTTGAGCCTCCGCGTTTGGTGTGGTCTCTGCCTCTTGCTCCATATCATTCACCTCCTTGGGTCCGATCTTTGTAGGCTTGGCCGAAACCAGCTTCAGCAAGTCTTCGGCAAAGCGCCCTTTCACAAGGCTGCGCCAGTGCGCCGATGCGGCTCGGTAACATGCTCGCCCGATGTGCTCGGCGGTCGGCAACGATCTTTTGCACCGCCGAGAGTCTCTCGGGCGAGAGTCCGGGCTCTTTTTGGTACTGCTCCAGTTTGTCGAGCCATACATCGGAGTCGTGAAGTTGGCCAAGCTGCTCCTGCAGGAGTTTGACGACTTCGATCTTTTCCTCCAACGCAGTACCGAAGCACGGAATGAACGCCTCCACGGTATAGCGCAGGCGCTTGGCGGCGATGCGCATCGCGTGAAGCCCCCGATCGTCGTCCTCACGGTCCATCGAGGGCGCAAGCGTATCCATTACCCTCAAGCAATCCGCCACCAGCGGCGCCGCCTGGCGCCAAAACTGGTTCCCACGGCCTTCTTCGCCATGGGCTTGGGTCATGCGCGCGGATTGCAGCAGGCTTTCCATCCGCGCCGGCAAGTCTTCCTGCTCGAGGTCCTCGAGCGCGGCTATCATTCGCAGGCGGCCGCCCTCTCGTATCTGGCTCTCACGGTCGATCAACCAATCGATGTCCATTGCAATTTCCACGGCGGCCCGCCCCAGGTAGTCCAGCAGCACATCCTGATCCCGCACCTGTCCCAGAGCCTGGGTCACCTGTCTCACCCGCATCTCCGGCGCCTTTCGGAGATCCTTGGGAAAGCACGGTCGAAAAACCCTGAAAGCCGCACGGATTCGACGCGACGCGACGCGCATGTCGTGCAGCGCTTCCAAGTCCTCGCCGAGCTTGGTGCCGGGCAAGTTCCTGAGCATCTGGCCCAAGAGCCTCTCCAAAGTCTGCCGCGCCGCAATGCCGAACGGTGTTTCCCACGACAGGGACGGGCGCATCACGAACGGACCTCCGAGAGGCGGGAATCAGCCGTTATGGCCGCCTTCAGGTCCGCGAAGATCTCTTCAGACCCACGCGAAGCATCTATGGCGACGAAACCGTAGCGGTCCGACAGCCTGTCGAGCTGGGCGATGACTCTGCCTTGGTACGTTCGGAAAGCTGTCGTAGAAGTTGTCGCCCAGGGCCAAATCCATGCCGGACTCCCAGTAGTTGAAGCCCTTGCCATACAGCGCTCTCGGGATGAGGTCATCGACGCTCGCGCGCAGCAACAGCACCAGATCGGGCACCAGAGCAAAGCCGTAAACCTCTTCCAACCAGTCCGGATCCGCGCCGCGGACGATATCACGAGCGCAGATGGAGTAAAAATAACGGTCGGAGAGCACGTAGTGTCCAGCGCGCAGCGCTGGGATTATCTGGTTTTCCAGCCTGTCGGCGAAGTCCGTGGTATAAAAGAGGCTCATGGTCCTGCGGCCCAGAGTGTGTCCCTGCTTCGCCTGGTCCAGTCCCACCTGGGTCAGCTCGGCGCGGCTCAGGCCCGTGTCGGAGACAGCGTGCCCTTCGCTCTCCAACCAGTCTCGCAAAAGCCTGATCTGCGTGGATCTGCCGACGGAGTCCGGACCCTCGAGCACAATCAACTTGCCCGCCAGGTCTTCTTGCCGGACATCCGGAAGCCCCTCACCGTAGAACCGAAATATCGCCAATTGGAGCCCTCCTTCGCCCGTTGTCCTTTTCGTATCCGGCCAGGTGCGCGGCGACGATCCTCCGGACCTCTGCCTGCTGCCGCTCGATTGGCCGGGTGGCATCGATAACCGTCAGGCCGAACTCATCGACCATGGATTCATACTGTTCCATTATCCTGTGCTGGAACAATTTGAAGCTTTCGCGGATGTCGTTGGACAGACCCAGGTCCATACCGGCCTCGTAGTGCTTGAGGGTCGTTCTGCCCGTGATAATGCGCTTCAGCGAGACCTCGAGGGGAACCCTGAAGTAAAAGGCGATATCCGGCTCCTCGGAGAAATCGTAGAGGTTCCTGACCCAGTTGCCCGATACGCCTCTAGCCGCGTCCCGGGCGAAAGCCGTGTAGACGTAGCGGTCGGCCAGTACTATGGCGCCCGCCTTGAGCGCGGGAACAATCTGGTGCTCTGTCCGGTCAGCGAAGTCGGTCGCGTGGATGAGGCTGAACGTTGTGGGCGTCAGGGTCTTGCGCTTCTTGCCGAGCTTTGTGGTGCCCTTGACAAGGGGGGATGAATTCCATTCGCTGAAGAAAACCCGGTGGCCCTCGGTCAGCAGCCATTTATGCAGCAGACGAATTTGGGTGCTCTTGCCGGAGCCATCGATGCCCTCGACCACTATCAGCACACCGCGGCGTGTCTGGCCGCAATCGTGATGAAGCAAACGGTTTCACCTCGTTCGAGAAAAGGAGTTAGAAGTCAGAAGTCAGAATCCGGATCCCCAACCCGCGGGTGTTGGACTGTTCTAATTGTACCAGAGTTTTTCCGAGCGTGCAAATGCAGCTTGCGCCCGCACGTGCTCACCCTCGCTCAGCACCTTGTCATGCTGAACTCGATTCACTACCATCCCACGTTGAGGCGCGGCGCACGGCGCCGCCACAGTCGTCGCGAATCATGTCATTCCTCACGTTCGTTCGGAATGACATAGCCGCCCCTTTTTGTGCCATGTCCGCAGGGGGATTAAAGGTTGGAAGGTGTGCGATCATCGTATCGGGCTTGTCTCAGTCCGGTGTCACCGCTCGGTTACGTGCTCCGTTTCGGGATTTCCGGAGCGGTTGGTCAGTCGCACCTCGCTATCATCACGCTGTGCCCGCTCCTCAAATCCCGAAACACCGCAAGAAACTCACCCCGGCAGGCTATGCTTCGCGGGCGATTGCCCCGAAGCCGGCGGCATGGAAGGTTTCTTCCGTTGTTTCGGGAAACCCTTTTCCCGAAACGCTGTGCGATCATCGTATCGGGCTTGTCTCAGTCCGGTGTCACCGCTCGGTTACGTGCTCCGTTTCGGGATTTCCGGAGCGGTTGGTCAGTCGCACCTCGCTATCATCACGCTGTGCCCGCTCCTCAAATCCCGAAACAGCGCAACAAGGCGCTAAGCGCCTAAAACCCTATTAACGCTAAAACCCTAGCCCGAGGCCGTTTGTGTGGAACCCGACGAGTGCAGTATAATGTCTAAGATATGAGTCCCTTTGGAATGAGAAAGTGGAGGGTTAGATGTCATTGATTATACCTGCGCTGAAACGAATGGGCCTGATTGCCGCCGCGGTGCTTATCTGCGGCGTGTTTCTTGGAGGCTGCGGGCACAATTCATCGAGCGTGTCGAGCATGCCCACGACCCCATCGATGCCCGGAGCGAACGGTGTCCCGGCGAATACTGCCGGGCAGAAGTTGAAGTTCACACAGCTCACTCTGAACTCCGAGGTCAAGCCTATAACCAAGAACGGCCTTCCTTTCCTGGCATTCAGCTACGTCGACAACGACGGCTCGGGCGCCAAGTGTGAGATGCCCAAAGCTATGGCAGAAGGGGAGTATACCAAGGACGACTGGATCGCGACTTTCAATGTCTACAAAGTGCCCGGAGTTGTCAGAGTAAAGGTCGTTGCGAAGAGCAATGAGCCCGGGACTATAACCGATTTCCCCTTCATCGCTCCCAAGCCCCAGCAGACGAGCGCTGCGCCCGCGCCCAAAGCTGGCCCAGCCGCCATGCCCACCATGCCTGCCATGCCCACTATGCCATCCGGACCCGCGGGACCCACGGGACCCTCGGGATCAGCCGCACCCGGCGCCATGCCCGGACCGGCGGGGCCGATGATGCCCGGTGGCCGGCCGATGATGCCCGGCGGCGGGCCGATGATGCCCGGTGGCGGGCCGATGCCTCCGCCCGGGGGGGCCAGGTAGGGGTTGGCGGGATAGCGGGATGTAAGTGCTCACTCTTCATGAGTTACAACCTGCGTATGCGGCGGGAACGACAAATAGAACGTCCGCTTCAACTCGGCGCCTTCGAGTTCCCGCCGCACGCATAGCACTCACGCCGGGCAGATGCAGACCAAGCCCTCTCTCGCGCGCAGAAGGCGCCACCCGTGCAGCGGGAACTCGAATGTTCCCATTCCCGACGCGATCTTACCACAACACTAACGCAACCTTACACGTAACAGCTCACGGTTTATGAGTTCAACTTCCCGCACATGTCATTCCGAACGAATGTGAGGAATCTCAACCTTTCGGATGAGTCTCACGCACCGGAATAAGAATCCATGCGCTACGTTGAGATTCCTCGCTACCCGCTCGGAATGACATATGGGTGACATGTAATCACTATCCGTGAGCTGTTACCCTTACACGAGTCTAAAGTGATGGTTACCAAAAGCCGATAATTGTATCGCACCCGTGGCTATGCCACAACGGATGGGGCATTACCCCAACAGGTGGGCTACAATGAGTAAGTGGGGATGGGCGACTTCCGGTAATTGCGCAAATCGATGAGTACGGACTAACCGACATTAACGAAGTGCCAAGCGTAATCTCGCCGGATATATACGTAAAGGTGTCTCGGCGGCTTTGATCTGCCGGTCAGGTGGCGCGAGGATGCGTTCTTCTATTTCCGCGGGTCTATTGGCATACGCACTGGTAAGAATCAGGTTCAGCCGCGCCCGTGGGGTGGCGATCGCGGTTGCGACATGCATGGTCGCGGCCGGGTCGTGCCCCGCTTCACCCACGGAGTACGAGGTCAAGTCGGCGTTCATCTACAATTTCGCAAAATTTCTGGAGTGGCCGGCAAACGCCTTCGCCAGCGCCGATTCTCCAATAATCATAGGCATTATCGGTGATGATCCCTTCGGCGGCCTGCTCCAACAGACGGTCAGGGGAAAGACAGCCGCGGGCAGAAGGATCGAGGTCAAGCACTTCGACAAAGTCCGGGATTGCCAACTGTGCCATATTCTTTTCGTGAGCGCTTCCGAAAGGGGGCGGCTGTCGAAAATCCTGGACAGGCTGAAGGGCTCGAGCGTGCTGACCGTTGGGGAGACCGCGGGGTTCGTTCGCCAAGGGGGAATCATCGGCTTCGTCATGGATGACAACAAGGTCGGGTTTGAAGTCAATGTCGGCGCGGCGAAGCAAGCAGGGTTGAAGATTAGCTCGAAACTGCTGAAACTCGCGAAAGACACAAGAGAATAGCCCGCATTATTCGTGAACTGAGGCAGGCCCTTCGGCTACGCTCGGGACATGCTTCGGTCGCGGCGCGCAGCGAAAACATTTTATGAATAATGCGGGATAGCGAATTAGAAATTGGGGATTGGAAGTTGGAAGTTAAGCTCCCACCTCTAACCTCCGGAATGGAAAGGAAACCATGGGTTTTCTTCGAAGCGTCTCGATAAAGCAAAAGATGATCATCATCATGGCGTTTACAACCGGTATGGCGCTGTTGATAATGTGCGCGGCACTGGTTATTGAGGAATCAGTTGCGTTTCGGCGAAACATGGTGCGCGATCTGTCGGCGCAAGCTGATATCATCGGAGCCAACAGCACAGCGGCTCTGACATTCGATGATCCGGACGCGGCACGCGAGACTCTGGCGGCGCTGCGCGACAAGCCCAATATAATCGGAGCGCGTATCTACACGGCGAGCGGCGCCGCGTTCGCCGCGTACGATCGCGGCAGCGCGGACAAGGACATCTTGCCCGCCCGGGCCAAGTCCGAGAGTTTCAGGTTCAACCACGACAATGTTGTATCGGTTCGGCGCATCGTTCTCGACGGCGAGACAATCGGCATGGTCGCCATAGAGTCGGACACGCACGAGATCTACGCTTGGCTGATATCGTTTGTCCGCTCCGTTGCAGTCGCCTTGCCGGTATCGTTCCTGTTGACCCTCCTGCTATCCGCAAAATTTCAGAGCGTGATCTCGGAACCGATTCTGAGACTGGCTTGCGCGGCGAGGGCCGTTTCGTCCGAAAAGAACTATGCGGTGCGAGTTGAAGGTCAGGGAAACGACGAATTAGGTGTCCTGATCGACGGTTTCAACGAGATGCTGACGCAGATTGAGCGCCGAGACGCGGCGCTGCAGGACGCCCGCGACCACTCGAAGCCAAGGTGCAGCAAAGAACCGCCGAACTGGCCCATGCGAACGCGGCGCTTCAGCAAAAAATAGCTGAGCAGGCGGAAGCTGAAGATGCGCTACGCAAGGCCAAAGAAGAGGCCGAATCGGCGAACAACGCGAAAGGCGAGTTCCTGGCAAATATGAGTCACGAAATCCGCACGCCCATGAACGGGATCATCGGCATGACGGAGCTTGCGCTGGACACTTCACTATCTCCCGAGCAAAGGGATTACCTTGAAACAGTCAGAAACTCCGCTGACGCCCTGCTCGATGTAATTAACGATATTCTGGACTTCTCGAAAATTGAAGCGAGGAAGCTGGACCTCGCTCCCGAAGACTTTGAACTGCGTAACGGCCTGGTGGATATCGTGAGCACCCTTGCGCTGCGCGCCCACGAAAAAGGGCTGGAACTCGCATGCCACGTCCTGCCGGACGTGCCGAACACCCTGATAGGTGATGTCCACCGCCTGCGACAAATCGTGCTGAACCTGGTCAGCAATGCAATCAAGTTCACCGACCACGGCGAGGTGGTGATCCGCGTCGAGACCCACACACGGGAGACCGACGAAATCATGGTGCATTTTGCTGTCTCGGACACGGGGATCGGAATTCCCAAGGATAAGCAGACCGGCGATTTTTGAGGCGTTCGTGCAGGCGGATGGTTCGGCAACGCGCAAGTACGGAGGTACCGGGCTTGGCCTGGCGATCTCATCTCAGCTTGTCAATATGATGGGCGGGCGCCTCTGGGTCGAAAGTGAGCCCGGCAAGGGCAGCACCTTCCATTTCACCGTGCGCTTCAGTCTTGGGCACGATCAATCCGTGGCATTGGATCCGATCGACCTGGACAACCTTCCGGTGCTGGTGGTCGACGACAACTATACTAATCGGCGTATCCTCGAAGAGATGCTAACCGGCTGGCGGATGAAGCCGACGACCGCTGACGGTGCGCGGTACAGCCCTTGCGGCAATGCTGTCGGCGAAAGAGGCTGGAAACCCTTTTGTCCTGATACTCCTCGACGCCTGCATGCCGGAAATGGATGGATTCGACCTCGCTAAACAGATTAAGCAGACACCCGGGCTCGCCGGGCCAACCATTATGATGCTCTCGTCCGCCGGCCAGTACGGAGATAAGTCGCGCCTGCAAGAGTTGGGCATAGCCCTGCATTTGGTGAAACCCATCAGGCAATCCGACCTTCTGGACAGCGTCATAAAGGTCCTCAGCAAGCCCCACGTGGCCGAAGACCCGCCAGCAGAGGCTGACCACGATCCGGCAGGTCAGGGCATGCGCCGAATCAGCGTACTCCTGGCGGAGGATAATCCGGTGAACCAACGGGTCGCCGCGCACATACTAGAGAAGCGGGGACACGAGGTAACGGTAGCCGGGGATGGCAAGAAAGCTCTCGCCGCCATGGAGGACCGGCGCTTCGACTTGGTATTGATGGATGTGCAAATGCCCGAGACGGACGGATTCCAGGCGACGGCCGCCATTCGAGAGAAGGAAAAAACGACCGGCGGCCATGTTCCAATCATCGCAATGACGGCCCACGCGATGAAGGGTGATCGGGAACGGTGTCTTGCGGCGGGAATGGATGGGTATGTCTCCAAGCCGATTGGAGCAATCGATCTGATAAGAACTGTCGAGAATCCCGCCGTGGCTCAACACAACACAAGGCCGGCCCATCAGCGGATAAGATCGCCGATTTTGCAACGGCCCTGGCTGGACTGGACGGCGACGAGCAGACTCTGTCGCGAGTTGGCGGAACTATTCTTGGAGGGTTGTCCTCGGCTCATGACGGATGTGCGGGAAGCCATCGACCGCGGCGACAGTCAGAGGCTGGAACGAGCCGCGCACGCCTTGAAGGGCGCGGTCGCCAATTTCGGCGTGGGGTCAGCCTTTCAGGCGTCGCTCAAAGTGGAGACGATGGCCCAGGATGGCAACCTGAGCAATATCGCTCAAGCACACGAATCGCTGGAATGCGAGATAGAACGATTCTGTTCGCTGCTGAGTTCGCTCGACACGATGGGGGAGGCGGCATGAGGATACTGATTGCCGAAGATGATAGGGTTTCGCGTCGGCTTCTGGAAACGGTGCTAGACAAACTCGGATACGAAGTCGTATCCACTTGTGATGGAGAAGAGGCGCTTGCGACGCTTCAATTCCCGGAAGCTCCTCGGCTTGCCATCCTCGACTGGATGATGCCCGGCATGGATGGCGTCGAGGTCTGTCGACGGATCAGAAGCTTGGGCAGCGAGCCCTACACCTATATCCTTCTGCTTACAGCGAGGACTCGCAAACAGGACATTGTCGAGGGGATGAGCGCGGGCGCCGACGATTACCTCGTCAAGCCCTACGACGCGCATGAACTACAGGTGCGGCTCAATGCGGGGATGCGCGTTTTGAATCTGCAGTCGGACTCCTCGCCGCGCGGGAAGCCCTCACCAGACAGGCCACCCATGACCCTTTGACAAACCTGCCGAACCGGCTGCTGTTTAGCGACCGGCTGACCCACAAACTTGCCGAAGCGCGCCGGTTATCCAAGATGCTGGCCGTCATGTTTGTCGACCTGGACCGTTTCAAATACATCAACGATACGATGGGGCACAATGTCGGCGATTTGCTCCTCGGCCACGTCGCCTCGCGATTGACTGACACCATGCGCGAGGTCGACACCGTCGCGCGCATGGGCGGTGACGAGTTTACCGTTATTGTCGATGAGATATCATGTCCAGAAAACGCCGAGGAGGCTGCCCGGCGGGCTTTGGAAGCGTTGTCCAAACCTGTTTTGCTCGGTGGTCGCGAGGTCTTCATTTCGGCCAGCATCGGCATCAGCCTGTACCCGCAACACGGCCCCGATGTCGAGGCGCTGGTCAAGAACGCGGATACGGCCATGTACCGCGCCAAGGAGCAGGGTCCGAACAACTACCATATCTACACCGAGGCGCTCAACATCGCTGCTTCGATGCGGGCAAAGCTTGGAAACGATTTGCACAGGGCATTGAAGTGCGGAGAGTTCGTAGTCCACTACCAGCCCAGTCTGGATCTCAACTCCGGAGAGATTGTGGGCACCGAAGCATTGGTGCGGTGGCAGCATCCCAAGATCGGTCTGATCTCTCCGTTGGAGTTCATTCCGTTAGCGGAAGAACTCGGTCTCATTGTGCCCATTAGCGAATGGGTGCTTCGCACAAGCTGCGCTCAAAACAAGGCCTGGCAGGACGCAGGTTTGCCGCCGATCGACGTTGCGGTGAACGTTTCCCCACGCCATCTCCAGCATGATTCGGTGGTGACGGCGGTAAGGCAGGCCCTGAGCGAGACCGGCCTCGATTCGCGCTATCTCACTCTGGAACTTACCGAGGGCACTCTGATCGAAAGCCCGGATCTCGCCGCAGCGACCTTGCGCGAATTGAAAGAGGTAGGCGTACAGGTAGCAATCGATGATTTCGGGACCGGATATTCATCGCTGAACTATCTTAAGCGGTTTCCCGCGGATGTCGTGAAGATAGACCGCTCGTTCGTCAGCGACGTCACTTCAAATCCCGACGACGCAGCCATCGTCGGGGCAGTGATCGCCATGGCGCACAGCCTGAAGCTCAGGGTGATCGCGGAAGGCGTGGAGACTTGCGATCAATTACACTTCCTGCGCTCACTCAATTGTGACGGAATGCAGGGCTACTTCATAAGCCGCCCGCTCCCGGCCGAGGAGATAACGTTCCTGCTGCAGAGGCCGCCGGGCATGCCCGCACGCGAGATCCAACTCGCGGCATAACGGTGTGTCCACAGCCCGCGGATGGTTCGATGGCAGATTGTCCCCGACGGGCAGATAGTTCGATGGCAGATAGTCTGATGGCGAAGGGAAGCCCTGCTCCGCGCGTGACCTCCGGCCATCAGACCATCTGGCCATCCGAAACTTCTACTCCGGCCTTGCACCTGGTTTATGGAACAAATAATATAGTCGTTCAACTCGCCACTGGAGGCCAAACCGAGGTAGCAGGTGTCTGCATCGCTTGTGGGGACATGCATCAAACTGGCAACGTATCTCGTGTGCATAGGGATAGGACTGGAACTCTCCCACTCGCTGTACTGGCGGATCAACTCTCAGATAACGTCCGGTCAATTGGCAGTGTCCTTGCGCTGGGTAGTGAGCGCGCTTGCCGCCCTCATTCCGCTGGCAACCGCGCTGGCGGTGACCGCGGCATTCGTGGTCCTGCTCGACAGCAGGTCTCTGTCGACGCTGGGCCTCAACTATGATGGCGACTCGTTCACATCGGTTGCCTATGGCGCCGGAGTGGCGCTGGGATGCGTGACGGTGGTCTGCCTCCTGGGATTGCTGCTCGGCTACATAGAGATGCGACCCTCCAAGCTCGCCGGGAACTCGATTGCATGTCTACCGCTGTTCCTGGGGGGACTGATCGATTTCTTCACTGCGGCGGTCTTCGAAGAGGTAATCTTCCGGGGATACGTCTTTTTTATCGTGTATCGCGCGTGGGGGCCGGATGCCGCGATTGTGGGTTCGGCGCTGCTCTTCTCGCTGGCGCATGCGCGTAAAGCAGCCCAATACTCCCGCCATGTATAAAATCAATGCCCTGATATTCGGTATTCTGGTGGCTGCGTGCCGCAATCACACGGGCACGCTCTGGCTGCCCATCGGCCTGCATTTCGGGTGGAACGTCGTCAGCGGCCCGATCTTTGGCTTGCCATTCTCCGGCTCGACGTACGATCGCGGCGTGGTCGTCAGCGAAGTGACTGGGCCGGCATGGCTTACAGGTGGGCTCTACTCTCTCGACGCGGGACTTCTAGGGACTCTTGCCCTTATGATAGCGGCTGTGGGACTCGTGGTGGTAACGCCGCTGCGCTGACCCCGAGCGCCAGCCGGCGGCAGACCGGATTTTCATCGCGAAAACGCGAAAGAGCGAAAGAGCGAAAAGGGAACTGACTGGAACACGCAGGGCAGGCACGCTCGAAAGTTCGAGGTTACGCTCAGTGTATAAAGTTTTCGCGCTTTCGCGATTAGGCGCTTAGCGCCCTCCTAGAAACAATTTGTTGTCGCTAAGGCGGATTCGACGGCGCACCGCCTTTGGGTTTTCCGCTTTATGGTTGTTAAGGGATGGCGGATGAGCTATGCTTGCTTTGCCTGGGCGGAGGGTAGGGCAACGCTGGGGAGCTCTCCCGAGCCGACTCAGGTGTTGTTCAAGGGATGGGGGTGGAAATCTCCGCCCCCTCCAAATCATCCCTTAACAACCGAAAAGCGAAAAACCCAGACCGCCTGCCTTGGCCAACTGCCACCGTAAGGTGGCCACTTTTCCCCAGCGAAGTCTGGGGAAAAGCGTAGATCCCTTCCGCGCGTTGCAGTTGAGAACGCGTGGCTTACCTAGACCAATCGTTTGCAGCGGAGGACCGCACAATGGGACAGTGCGACTACTGGCTTCGGCGCCGATGCCCAAAGTTGGTGCGAGCTCATATCGGGCTCGTGGTACATGCGGCGGCAGCGAGGAATCTTGCGGCCTGAACGGAAAAACAATCTCGACAGTGCTTAAAGAAGAAGAACAGACCACCCTGCGGGAAATCGCGTATCGCGAGAGACGGCGGCGGGCCGGCGAACACCGGGCAAGCTGAGGATAGCTTTTAGTGGAAAGTGGAAAGCGGAAAGCCCGGAGCCATCCCCGCACGCCCTGCCTCGCCGGTAGTTCGGCGTTTCCGAACGCCGGGCCGCGTTTCGCCGGGTTGCAAGATGCGGCCCTCCGAGTCGAGGATGCTTTCCACTTTCCACTTTCCACTTCTGCTATCCGCCTTCCCGCCTGCTCCCACGCGTCAGCAGCCTGCGGGTGATCTTGCGGACGTTTTCGCCGATGAGCTTTGCGGGCCGCTCGAACGGCAGCTCTGTGGCGAGTTCGGCTCTTTCCTGGTCGGTGATCAGTCTCGGGGGATAGCCTTTGTTTCGCGAGCAGCACCGCGTTCTCATCCGCCAGGGCAAACTGCCTGAAAAGCCATCTGAAGAAGGGATCGATCCCACGGCCCCGGAAAACGCAGGCCGCGAAATCGACGACGCACGGTTGGCCGTCCTCCTTGAGCACGACGTTTCCGCGGCTCCGCAAGTCGCAGTGCGCGACACCGCGAGAATGGATCTCATCCACCACCGCCCGCAGCTTGACGTAGAAGTCGTTATCCAGCCTCTCAGCGACAACGTGTTCGAGGCTGGCGCCGGCTACGTGTTCCATCACCAGTCCGCAGCGGTCCAGCCTGCCGAGGAGTTGAGGCACACCTTCCACCCCCAAGAGCTTGCGCAGCGCCCCGAACTCCCGGCGAATGAGGATGGGGCCTACGATCAACCGGAATAAAAAATCGCTGCGCTTGAAGTCTTTGACGACAAGCCGGACGCCGTCGAGGTCCACGACACGCAGGTCCGGCCTGGTGCCCGACGCGACCCGGTAGTAATCGACGGTGTTTTCCTCGATCACCTTGCGCGAGAGCCGGGGAAGTCTATCAATAGTGGCTGATGATCTCACACGGATATTCTATCACAAAGTCGAAAGTCTGAAAGTGAAAAGTCGAAAGTCGGGGAGAGATGCTTTGCCGTGCGGCGGGAAACCGCCGCATAGCAAGATTTTTGACTTTGGAGTTCCCCGGTGCGATAATTACATCGTATGCCATCGCTGACGATCTCCGGATTGACTCACGAGTTTGACGGGCGTGTTGTCTTCGACAACCTCGATTTCCGGTTCGAAGGCCCCCGAGGCTCGATTACGGGTCCCAATGGGTCCGGCAAGTCCACGCTCATGAAGATAGTGGCGGGACTGTTGAAGCCGACCGCGGGGACGACCGCCGTCTCGATTGGCGGGCGCGACGTCCCGCGCGGCGATATCAGGGATATCGTCGGCCTCGTCGCGCCGGATGTGCACCTCTACGACGATCTCACTCCACGCGAGAACCTGGAGTTCCTGGTTCGCGCGCGGCGGCTGCCGGCCGAAAAGATCGCGATATCACAGGCGCTGGAAGAGGTTGGCCTCGCGGACCGGGCGAACGATGCCCTCGGAGAGCTTTCTTCGGGAATGCGGCGCCGTGCCTGCTTTGCCGCCGCGCTCGTGCATCGTCCACCAGTGCTTCTCCTCGATGAGCCGGGCACGAGTCTTGACGAAGAAGGCGCGCGGATGGGACGACGGATCGTCGACGAGCAGGCGGCTAGAGGGATGGTCGTGATCGCAACCAACGACCCCGCTGAGGCGGAGCTTGCCGAAATCAGGCTCGACTTGGGGAAATTGAGAATTGACAATTGATAATTGAGAATGTAAGTGCTGGGAAGGGCCGACAGGGGACTCTGGAGATATAGCTGTTGGAACAGTTGAGTTGGTGAGCATGGGGCGCTATGCCCGCTGGCGAAGAGCCGTGTAGCTTAGGTAACTGCTCTTCGCTCGGGAGCTAGATCCAACTGGGTAGCGCAACTGCCAACTAGGTAATATGAGCCTTGAATTACCCAGTTGGAAGAACCACTACCCAGTTGAATAGCCGGACCGTGTTGGCCTGCTCAGCCCAACGCCCTGTTTCCAGATCGCTTCCGAATTCGACTTTCCAGATAAGGTCTAACGAGGTAACGGAGGATCGAATGCCTGAGATATTCGATGTGAACCCTGAAAAGCAAGCGGCTTCGCTGGTATTCCCTTTGGAGACCCTGTTCACCAGCGGCGGCTTCGACGGGTGGCTCGACTCCGTAATCGAGCTTAGAGATGTTGAGGGTGACGAAAAGAAGACTCTCAAGCAGAACCTGCGGGAGGCCCGCAAGAAATGGCTTCAGAATATGGAGGACTACGAGTTCCCGGTAGTGACTCTCTCCGAAAAGACCTGCGCGGCGGCCGTCTGCACGATATTTGAAACACTCAACCGAACCGGCGTTAAGCTATCCGTCTTCGACCTACTGGCCGCTCGATTCTGGCCTGTGGACGTGCGCCTTCGAGACCTGTGGGATCAGGCCAAGATCGACTACCCGATCATCGGAGAGTTCAAGGAGTGGGTTGCTGATGACGTTGAACCGGACACCGTTGCGCTGTTCAACTTCGATACAAAGACGCTACGGACTACAACAGTGCGGCAGCGAGCCATATATCGCGGGGTTTTGGCGCTGATACTCAAAAATGGCGCTCGGGATTTGCATACAGGCGCCCCGATCACAGCGAACATGATGCTTGAGAAGAAGATCGAGGACCATCACGTATTCCCACAGGCATTCCTGAGCGAGAAGAGGAATGACGTTCCCGCTGCACTTCGAGATTGTGTGCTCAACCGGACGCTCATTGACGCCGAAACCAACAACCTGATCGGCAAGCGTGCACCCAGCGATTATTTATCCGAAATCGAGAACAGCGTGGGCGGCGGGCTCATGACGATAATCCTTGCGTCTCATCTTCTTCCTGATTCCACAGAAACGCCACTGTGGCAACCCGAGCACCTCGAAGACTTCCTGGACGCAAGAGAACAGTTCGTTGACGCTCAGTTGAGGGGGGTAACCCAATGAGTCTCAATCCGATGCGCATATTGCGTTTGGAGGCCCATTGCTTTGTCACACGCGGCTGGCGGTTCCGTCGTTGTGTAAGTCCCAAGTGCGGTAAACTCTACCCCATGAGCGAGGAGAAGTGTGATCTGGGGAAATTGATAATTGGTAATGGATAATGGATAATGGATAACTCAATTATCAATTCTCAATTCTCAATTCTCAATTATCTGCGCTCTGCCGTCGCGGTGACAGCCAAAGATGTCAGATGCGAGATCAGGGCCAGGCACTCGCTGGACGCCGTGGTGCTATTTGCCGTCACCAGCACAGTCGCGGCGTCGTTTACATTGAACGCGTGGGGGGCAACCTCCGAGATCGCGGCCGCGCTGCTTTGGCTGGTGATCTATTTCTCGGCGATGTCGGGGCTGAGCCGCTCCTTTGTACGAGAAGAAGAGACTTACACAGCGAGCACACTGAAGCTGTCTGCCAGGGCCAACGCGGTCTATCTTGGCAAGCTGGGATTTAATCTCGCCACTTTGGTCGCGCTCGAAATAGTCAGCGTGCCGCTGTTTGTGATTCTTATGGGCTGCCGGGTCTCGAACTGGTGCGCGTTTCTTGCGCTTCTGATGCTGGGTAGCCTGACCTTGAGCGCGGGCGCGACAATGGCAGCGGCCATGGTTTCCAGGGCCAGAACCAGAGGGGCGCTGTTTGCGGTTATCAGCTTTCCGCTTCTGATTCCCGCGCTGGCCCTGGCGATTCACGGCACGGCAATCGCGCTCGCCCCGGAAGCGGGGGCAAACGCGGCTGTGGATATCCGACTACTGGTGTGCTATTGCGGCGCACTGATCGTCTCCAGTCTAATGTTGTTTAGGTTTATATGGGAAGATTAGACACCACCAAACCCGGACGGCGCGTCCTGCCGCTTCCAGCCCAGATATTGCTGGGGGTATGGATGCCGGCTGTCATTGCGGCGGCATTTTTATGGCTTCCGCCCGCGCGCGGTTTCGCCGATCCACAGGCCGCGAGGATGGTCATATTTCACGTGCCCTGCGCGATGATCTCCGTTCTGGCGTACGTGGTATCGACTGTTTATGCGATCGGCATATCCTGGTCAATGGCCGCCCCATATCGGACCTGAAGTCGGCGGCGTCCGCCGGCCTCGGATTTCTCTTCACCGCGCTTGCTACGGTGACGGGGATGCTCTTTGCGCGCACGCAATGGGGAACCGCGTGGAATTGGGACCCGCGCGAGACGTCCATACTCATGCTGCTGCTGGTCTACGCAGCCTATTTTGCGCTGCGCGGCGCCCTGCCCAGCTCGGCCGTAAGGGCGAGAATCAGTTCGGTATACAATATTCTTGCCAGTCTGGTAATGGTGTTTCTGGTCTTCGTCGTCCCGAGGACCGGACAAAGCCTGCACCCATCGAACACCTTGGTCGAGCGCGGGGGACTCTCGCCTGAATACAGAATTGTAATGGGCGCCGCGATGTTAGGGTTTGTATTGGTTTACGTCTGGATCCTGCGCATCCGGATAAGAATCTCGGAGATCGAAGCCGATCGAGCCAGGCGGCCCCGGAGGGGTCGATAGGTCTTAGACCTCGAGAACGAAGTTCCGTGCAAGACGTATTGAATTTCATCACGAAAGTACGAAAACACTAAAGTTGTTTCGGGAAACCCTTTTCCCGAAACCCTGGGTGGTCGGAGTGTCGGGAAAGAGGTTTCCCGATACAACGGGGCGCCAAATCCCTTTTCGTGCTTTCTCTCTTTCGTGTTTTCGTGGTGAACTCCCTTCCGGCTTAGGGTTTTATGGTTAGCAGGGTTGATAGGGGAGGGAGGCTCCGGGCTCTCTGCTCTCCGCTAAACGCTATTTTCGAAGGAATCATGCACGAAGGCTTCGCCTTCATCACTATAGATGAAAATGACTTCGCGCAGTTTCGGGATTTCCTGAGCGAATACGACGTCTGTATCGTACATAAGCAATCGTGCTCGCTCCTCAAATCCCGAAACACCGGAAGCAACCAGTGCGCCGGGGTCCCGACTTTCGACTTTCTGACTTTCGACTATTTTCAGAGGAGATCCGTATGATCGCATCCATAGTGGCGCCGCTCCTGGTGTGGGCGGGCGTATTTGTCTATCTAATGTGTCTGGACTCCAGGCTCAGGAAGATCGACCGGTGAACAAGGTCCCCTAACGCGGCGTAGCCGCAACCAAGAAAGCCGCCGCCGGAAGATCAATACGGCCTTTCCGTAATTCGAATGGTTGGTGGTTTCTTCCCAGTATCTTACAACTGAAATCCGAGGTGACATATCAAAGTTCAGGTACAGCTTGTATAGGATTTCAGTTGTAAGATACTATATAGTGGGCGCGCTTCTTATCGCCGGGTTCGTGGCCTGGGGGGTTATGGAGATGCTCAACGCCCAGACGCCGTACGTCACGACCGTGGCCGAGGTGAGAGCGGCTGGAAAGAGGCCCGTGCAGTTTATGGGATCGATCGTTGCCGGCGCAACAAAATACGACGAGGCCGCGGACGAACTGGTCTTTCGCCTTAAAGATGACAAGGGGGCGGCCCTGACCGTGCATTATAAGGGTGTCAAGCCGGAAATTTCGACAGCGCGCCCAAGGCCGTCGTGCGCGGTACCTGCAAGGGCGATGAGTTCACCGCCGACGAGCTACTCCTGAAGTGCCCGTCACGATACACCAGATAGGAATTGGGAATTAGGAACGAGGAACGAGGGGAGGAAGGGACCGATCCCTTCCTTCCCTAGAGCGGCATATCCGCAACCAAGAGGACCACCGCCGGAAAATCAATACAGCCTTTCCGTAATTCGGAAGGTCGGTGGTTTCTTCTTACGTATCTTACAACTGAAATCCGAGGTGACACATCGAAGTTCAGGACCGGCTTGTATAGGATTTCAGTTGTAAGATACTACGCTTTTCCCCGGACTTGGCCGGGGAAAAGTGGCCACCTTACGGTGGCAGTTGACCAAGGCAGGCGGTCGGGTTTTTCGCTTTTCGGTTGTTAAGGGATGATTTGGAGGGGGCGGAGATTTCCACCCCCATCCCTTGAACAACACCTGAGTCGGCGCTCGGGAGATCTCCCCAGCGTTGCCCTACCCTCCGCCCAGGCAAAGCAAGTATAGCTCATCGGCCATCCCTTAACAACCATAAAGCGGAAAACCCAAAGGCGGTGCGCCGTCGAATCCGCCTTAGCGACAACAAATTGTTTCTAGGAGGGCGCGATAAGCGCCTAACTCCTGTGCGGGAGCACTTGATGGGTCAAGACAAAATCATCGTCCGAGGGGCGAGGCAGCATAACCTTAAAAATATAACCGTCGAACTGCCTAGAGACAAATTGATCGTCATCACCGGGCTTTCGGGGTCCGGGAAGTCGTCGTTGGCGTTCGACACGATTTATGCCGAGGGGCAGCGGCGCTATGTGGAGTCGCTTTCCTCTTATGCTCGGCAGTTTCTCGGGCAGATGGACAAGCCCGATGTCGACGACATAATCGGCCTCTCCCCCGCCGTGTCCATCGATCAGAAGTCCGGTACCCGCAACCCGCGCTCCACCGTGGGGACCGTGACGGAAATCTACGACTATCTGCGCCTTATGTTCGCGCGCGTCGGCCATCCCCACTGCCCCCAGTGCGGGAGGGAGATCGCGCAGCAGACCGTGGAACAGATGGTAGACGCCATAATGGGCCTGCCGGAAAGTTCCAGGATTCAAGTTCTCGCGCCCCTGGTCCGCGGCAAGAAAGGCCAGTACCGCAAACTCATCGAGGATGTGGCCAAGGAAGGCTTCGGTACGCGTGAGGGTCGATGGCGAGGTGCGAGAGGTTACCGAGGACATCGAACTCGACCGCTACAAGCAGCACACCATCGAGATCGTAATCGACAGGCTGATCGTCAAGGACGGCATCCAAAAACGGCTCACCGACTCGGTCGAGACCGCCCTCAAAAAGGGAAACGGCGCGCTGGCGGTCCACGTGGCCGACCAGGAAGAAATGCTCTTTTCCGAGAACTTCGCATGCACCGAGTGCGGGATCAGCATGGAGGAAATCGCCCCCAGGAGCTTCTCGTTCAATAGCCCGTATGGCGCGTGCCCCGAGTGCCACGGTCTGGGAAGCCACAAGCATCTGGACCCGGATCTGGTTATTCCCGACCGGTCCAAGTCGATCAATCAGGGCGCGATCGCTCCATTTGCCCGCGGTCAGAACGACTGGATGATGGCCCTGGTGAAGGGTCTGGGGGATACGTACGGCTTCACGCTCGACACCCCCATCAGGAAACTCACCGATGAGCAGCTAGCGTTCCTCTTGAACGGCTCCGACCGGCCGGTGGAGATCACTTACAAGGGCCGCTTCCGCAGCGCCTCTCGGAGATACAAGACGTGGTTTCGAAGGGGTAATGAACCTGCTCGAACGGCGGCACAACGAGACCGGCTCGGAGATGGTGCGCGAGGAAATCGAGCAGTACATGGCGGAAGTGCCGTGCCGCGCCTGCCAGGGCAGGAGGCTCAAGCCCGAAAGCCTGGCCGTAACCATAAACGGCCTGAACATATCGGAAGTCGCCACGATGTCGGTGAAGGCCACCCATGAGTGGTTCGATGCGCTGACCTTGAGCCGCCGGGAATCGATCATCGCCGAGCAGGTCATTAAGGAAATACGGGCGAGGCTCCGGTTCCTGCTGGATGTCGGCCTGGACTACCTCACCCTGGACCGCACCGCCGCGACCCTTGCCGGGGGCGAGGCTCAGAGGATCCGACTTGCGACCCAGATCGGAAGCGGGCTGATGGGGGTGCTGTACATACTGGACGAACCCAGCATCGGTTTGCATCAACGCGACAACAAGCGCCTGATTTCTACAATGCTCAAGCTCCGCGACCTGGGCAACACGATAATAGTGGTCGAGCACGACGAGGAGACCATGCGCGCCGCCGACCACATCGTCGACATCGGCCCCGGAGCGGGAGAGCACGGCGGGGAGGTCGTGGCGGAAGGTACGATCGAGGATGTGGCGTCCACAAGCGGCTCGTACACCGGCAAGTATCTCTCCGGCGAGCTGTCGATATCAGTCCCCAACCGCCGGCGAAAGCCCAACGGCAGCTTCATCGAGGTGAGGGGGGCGAGGCAGCACAACCTCAAGTCCATCGATGTGCGCTTTCCGCTTGGTGTGTTTATATGTGTGACGGGGGTATCGGGATCGGGCAAGAGCACGCTTATTCAGGAGACGCTCTTCCCGCGGATGATGTACGAGTTGCAGGGGACTCACCGCGCGTGGGGCAAGCACGACGATATTTCGGGCCTGGAGAAGATCGACAAGGTAATCAATATGGACCAGTCGCCCATCGGCAGGACCCCTCGCTCGAACCCGGCGACCTACACCGGTGTGTTCGACATGGTCCGCGAACTCTACTCGCAGACCCCGGATGCGCGCATGCGCGGTTATATGCCCGGAAGGTTCAGCTTCAATGTCAAGGGCGGCCGGTGCGAGGCATGCAAGGGTGACGGGATCGTGAAGATCGAAATGCACTTCCTGCCGGACGTCTACGTGCCCTGCGAGGTCTGCAAGGGCAAGCGGTACAATCGCGAGACCCTCGAGGTCAGTACAAGGGCAAGACCATATCCGAAGTGCTTGATCATGACCGTCAGCCAGGCGCTGGAGTTCTTCAAGCACATACCCACAAATCCACCGCAGGCTGGAGACCATCGCCGACGATGTCGGCCTGGACTACATCCATATGGGCCAGCCGGCGACCACGCTCTCCGGTGGTGAGGCGCAGCGCGTGAAGCTCTCCGCGGAGCTTGCCAAGCGCGCCACGGGCCGGACGCTCTACATCCTTGATGAGCCTACCACCGGTCTGCATTTCGCCGATATCAAGAAACTGCTGGAAGTCCTCGGCAAGCTCACCGACGCGGGGAACACGGTGCTGGTGATCGAGCACAATATGGACGTTATCAAGACCGCCGACTACATCATCGACCTCGGCCCCGAGGGAGGCGACCGGGCGGCGAAGTCATCGCGACCGGAACGCCCGAAAAGGTAGCGAAAACCGAAATATCATACACCGGAGCGTTTCTCAGGCGGGTGCTCACTCCAGCCGAGTCCAAACCGCAAAGCAAGCGGCGCAAGAAGGAAGCCATGGCGGTGTAGGCGAGACGGGTGGTGGGTGATGGGTGCTGGGTGTTGGAAGGGACCTGCCTGCTTCCAGGCGGGCGTCCCTCAATCGATGACGGCCCAGATTTGGAGTGCGGCGGTCTCGACGCCGCTTTTCCCTTCCAGTGGTTGATAAAACCGCGGTTTTAGCCAAATTCGACTATAATATTAGGCGCTTAGCGCGCTCCTATAAACAATTTGTTGTCGCTAAGGCGGATTCGACGGCGCACCGCCTTTGGGTTTTCCGCTTTATGGTTGTTAAGGGATGGCGGATGAGCTACACTTGCTTTGCCTGGGCGGAGGGTAGGGCGACGCTGGGGAGTTCTCCGAGCGCCGACTCAGGTGTTGTTCAAGGGATGGGGGTGGAAATCTCCGCCCCCTCCAAATCATCCCTCAACAACCGAAAAGCGAAAAACCCGACCGCCTGCCTTGGTCAACTGCCACCGTAAGGTGGCCACTTTTCCCCGGCGAAGTCTGGGGAAAAGCGTAGAATATTAGTTGGTGAAAACGATATGACCAGACTTGAAGAGCTGCGCGAGAAAATAGTGCCCGTCCTGGCGCCGTGGGGCGTGAAGCGGATAGCATTGTTCGGCTCCGCCTCGCGGGGCGAGGAGACGCCGGAGAGCGACATCGATATACTAGTTGACCTCAAGGAGGTCGGCGACAGACCGGTCATCGGACTGAAATGGTTCGCAATCGAGGACGAACTGAGCCGCATCCTGGGGCGCAAGGTCGATTTGGTCAGCGGCCGTGCCTTGAGTCCTTACATTCGCGAGTCCGTGGAGAGGGATTTGGTGGAGCTGTATCGTGAAAAATGACAGCGTGTATCTCACTCATATTCTCGATTCGATTGACCAGATCGAAAGCCACGTAGGGACCGCGACGCAGGCTGAGTTCCTTTCCAACGGCATGACGCAGGACGCTGTGGTCAGGCGTCTGGAGATCATAGGCGAAGCGGCGAGAAACCTCTCGGACCAGGCTCGGGAATCTCATCCGGGTGTGGAATGGGGCTCGATCATAGGGCTCAGAAACCGTTTGATACACGCCTACTTCCAGGTGGATATTGACGTTGTCTGGGAAATTGTGAGTACGGATTTGCCTTCGCTCAAGGCGGTGATTCGTGAGATGATCGGCGTTAACGCAGACCGAAAAGATGGAGAGGCCTGACCCGGGTTGAAGACTGATACCCTTGGAGTCGACGACGGCCCAAAAGTGACGGGGACATCGGTGTTGAGGGCGGTGATGGAAGGGAAACTCCCTTCCATCACCTATCACCCAGCGAAGCTAATCTACCGGCATCTGAACGAAGAAACTGCGGCCTTCCGGCGTTTCGGGATTTGAGGAGCGAGCACAATCGTTCGAGTAGGGCACAAACGTCTCAGTCGCTCTGGAAATCCCGAAACGAACCCGCCTTTCGCTACAGGATCAAAGGCTCCAAGTCTAGCCCGACCGGTTCCCCGCGCTCATAAAACCGCCAACTGGAATGCTCCCAATCCGCGGCAACCATTGGGTGATTGTTCCGGCGATGCAATAATATCCCGGCCCTATGTCAACGTTCTTCTATCTCATCGTATGCGCGCAGCCTTGGCTCGGTCTGGTGTTTCCTGTGCGGTACCCCACCTCGTTTCGGGATTTCCGGAGCGGACGGTTACCCGGCTTCAACACTACTGTGAGCCCCTCTGACTCCCGACACAGGCCATCGGCCTGTTCGGGTCTCCCAAGTTCCCGACCCATCCTTGTGCACGTGTCGCCCCCTTGCACCCCGGACAGCCCTGTGTGTGCATTCGCTCGTTGCTTCCACACACCCTTACAGGCTTCACCACTTTCGGAAGGCTGGCCAACTGCCACTTTGGTTTACGAGGCCGGATCGGGTTCGCTTAACGCTGCGACGCGCGCACTCGCTGCACGATTGCTTCAGCACAGGCATTACTGTCTGCACTGGACCGGCAGCTAACTGTCGAACGAGCAACTTACAGTCCGGCCACTTTCAGGCCGGTGAATGAGCCAAGCTTTGCTTGGCGCACCGAAACACCGAAATTGCCTCACCTCCAAAAATAAAGGAAGCCGACCAGTGCTATAACTAGTAGCGTCGCAGCTATAGCGGACAAGCTGACCCACCAAGGAAGGTACGGGCTCCTGACCGGCGTGGGCGGACGGTCGGCCAACCACGCGCGATACATGTCCCGCTGCATTCTGTAGAAAGCGTACCCGGCTAGGCCGTTGATCGCTGTCACCACCAATCCGACGGAGGCGAAGGGTACGCGGAGTTGAAGGGGCGATGCGGCGCCCTGCTGACTGTAGGTGCCCGTAGCCTGCAAGCGAAGCCAGATTGCCCCCGCCCATAGAGCCATCTGGCCCAAGACCGACAGGAACGCCACCCACGCGCCGCGCTTGCTCTGTCCTGCTCTGACCAGGTTCACACCCGCCATCAAGCCCGCTGCCCAGAAGCCCCACACTATCGAGGTCGGGATAAAGTCCCGGGGGTTAAATAGGGTCGCCCGCTCATTTGCACTCATGCTCGTCACCGTTCCCTCTCTCAGGTCCACACCTAGCGGGCCGTCTGCATGCACGAACGAAACCAGTCGCTGGCATGCTTCTGCTCCCGGTTGTACGCGGCCGGCGCAGAAATTCACCTGGTAGGCCGCCGCGAAGGCGCAGCCCTCGTAACACAAGGCTAGCGCGGGGATTGCCCAGGGGGCGTAGCTCTTGGAGCAGATGCCACTGGCAACCGTGCCGCCCCATCCGAACACTAGGTCGCACTTGTCGTAGCAGCGTTTGAGGTCGCAGGCGGCTTCTTGCAGGCATTGTTGATTCCTCACCCTTGCCTGATGGAGCCAATCGCCGTACATATCAAGGCACGACCTTTTGCTATGGCTCAGCCCGCGTGGGTCCACAAACTGCGTGGGACTATCCGACGTGTACACATACGCCGAAGCGGATGTGGGCACCTCGTCCCTTTGCGTAAACCTCCCCGCCTGCACATCGTAGAACCTCACCCCAAGCCGCAGCAGCCCGAAATCCGGCTCCTGCCAGCAAGTATAGTAGCCGAGCTGACCAACGTATTGATACGGCTGATCGAAGGAGTCGGTATGGCGCTCATGCCAAAGCACAGCACCGTAGGCGTCGTAGTCGGTACTTGTCCGTGACGGCCCCCGTGCTGTCCGTAAGCGCCCGCGTAGATCCAACCTGATCGAAGTGATAGTACCGCATGCCGTTCGTCGAGTCATAGCGCGCTATAAGCGCGCCATTCGGCTCTCTGATATAGTACGCGACGCCGGAGCCGGTTGACTCGGCTACCACTGCGGGAATTGCCGACGTCACGTCGTAGGCCTCATACCAGTTGCTGCCGGACGTCGAGAAGCTCACCCGGTTTGAATCCGCGTCCCAAGTGTTCGTCAGGGTATGACTTCCGCCGGCGGACAAGCTATATGTCGCCGCATTCGGTGTTTCGGGATTTGAGAAGCGAGCACAATCATTCGAACAGGGCACAAACACCTCAGTCGCTTCGGAAATCCCGAAACGCACTGGCCTTCCGCTACAGCACCAAAGGCCCCAAGTCTAGCCCAGCCGGTTCCCCGCGTTTATCGCAGCCCCGGCTCGGCCTGGTGTTCCCTGTGCGCTACGTCGCCTCGTTTCGGGATTTCCGGAGCGGACGGACGATGCGCGTCCTCGTCATGACGACGTGCCCGCTCCTCAAATCCCGAAACACCGATTACTGACTGCACTGGACGGGCAGCTAACTGTCGAACGAGCAATTTACAGTCCGGCCACTTTCAGGCCGGTGAATAAGCCAAGCTTTGCTTGGCGCACCGAAACACCGAACTTGTGTCAACTGTTCCCCTTGGACGAGCAAATCGCCAAGTCCACCCTCACCAGAGCGTAGTGGATCGGCCCCGCCTCACCCGGCCAGCGACTTGGTCGGAGAAAACTCATTTCTTTCATACTACAGTAGATGGTTTTGCTGTCGCCGCCCCAGACAAACGAAGAGGCTCGGTGGACCCTCCTTGCCGTCCTCGGTCAGCCAATCACTGAACTGAAAGCCCTGAGGCATCGGTATCTTCCGCAGAGTGTGTGCCGGGTCTCCAACGTACAGCGCAAAGTGGCCGTCCTTGGTTCGGTCGGTAAGCAGCAACGCCACCTGGCTGCCGTCGGGTGACCAGGCTCCCCACCCCATAGACAAACGGCCCATGTCTTTACGCCCTGAGATCTTTATCGCCCGCTCCAACTCTGGTTTCGAGAAATCCACGACGTAGCCTTGCACATTCACGCGGTAACCACGCACACAGATGTTCCGGAAAGCGACAGCGCGGTCGAGCTTCGGAGAGAGCATTGTCGTGGGAGCATTGTCGAGGGCGGGAAGGCGCAGCTTCCGCTCTTGGCGTCTTCCGAGGCGATATAATTCCCCCGGGTGGCTCACAAGAACCCAAAAGCCGCTTCCGCTCTTCGTGTCTGACCACAGCCATGATTCAGGATATCCTCCGTTGTCCGGACCCCAGAGACGCACAGAGCGCGGCGACAGATGCACAAACGCCAGTTGCTTAAAAGCCGCCTTGCCTTGCGCTCCGAACGATTCCCCAAAGCCAGGATGCACGAGAAACGTCTGATAGTCGGGGCTCCAGAACTGCGCGCGATAGGCATACGCATTAACCCCTAGGATGGTGACCTTTCGCCCCAGGGCCAGCCGGGTTACCTTTCCCGTCCGCAGATCGACTAGCTCATAATAGTGATCCATACCTGTCCAGCCATCTACGATCACGACTGAATCCTTGCACTCAGGACTGACAGCCGCGGCGGATTCACACCCAGTTCTGGTCAGAGATATTCTCCGGCCATTCCTGTCCGTCCTGAGAATGATGCGGCTCGTCGCCGCTGGAGATGGCCGGGCCGTCTGCCCAGACCAACCCGGACGCAGAATCGGTCCAACGTCTGAGAATTCTGACAGAGGCCTCGCTGTTGCCGCCTCGGGCTGATTTGCCAATCAGGCGCAATGCGACATGGCTCATCGCAAGAAGCGCCACTAGAACTACAACGAGACTTAAACGATATCGCATATATCACCTTTAGCTGTGGGCGCTGGGCAAGCACCCTGAGTTGAACCCCCGGGCGCCTGGCGGAACAGATTGGTTTGCCGCCCACGCTTCAGTGGCAGGGTCTGCACCTGTTGGTCGCCGCCGCGCACCAGGCCGAGACAGCCGCGCCTGCGAGGTCACTTCCCATCGCATGGGCTAGCGCGATGCCACACGCAGCGCACGATTCCGCAGGCAGGGCGTAGGCTGGGTTGTTAGGGTCCTTCGCGAGGCGCTTGCCCGCCTCCCAGAAATCTTGGCAGGCGGCGATTGCCTTATTCGCGTTCTCTCTGCTGTTGGCGATGTCGCGTATTTTGGCCGCGAAGTCGATGTAATTGCTGCCCTGACACGCCATATTTTCAAGCAGGTCCCAAAGGGTCTCATTCGGGCTTGGACCCGGCTGCGGTTTCGGCTTAGGCGGCGCTGGCTGGGGCTTGGGCTTTGGTTGCGGCTGCGGCTTGGGGCGGGGGCCAGGGTGGTAAAACGGAGGCCACCAGTCCCAGTAGTTGCCGGATGGGTCCACATGGGACGCCGGCGCACCGCCGCAGTAGTCATAGGCACCGTCCACATCGTTAGCAAGCGCATCGCTCTCCGTAAACCTACCAATCTGCGCATCGTAGAACCTCATCCCAAGCTGCACTAGCCCGAAATCCGGCTCCTGCCAATGCGTGTAGTAACCAAGCTGCCCGACATATTGATATGGCTCGTCGATGGAGCCGGCGTGCCGCTCGTGCCACAGCACAGCGCCATAAGCATCATAGTCGTATTTGTCGGTGACGCTGCCGGTGCTGTCGGTGATCAGGCGCGTAGAGCCGAGCTGGTCGAAGTGATAATATCGCATGCCATTGGCACCGTCGCAACGGGCGATAAGGGAGCCGTTCGGCTCACGGATGTAGTATATAATGCTGGAACCGGTTGATTCCGCTACTACAGCCGGAATTCCCGTCGTTATGTCGTAGACGAAGTCGTATCCGGCGGATTTGAACCGGCTCCGGCGCTGAACTTCACTCGGTTCGAATCCGCATCCCAGGTATCGGTCAGCGTGTGGTTGCCGCCGCCAGCAGACAAGCTGTACGTCGCCTGGTTCAGCAATCCCGCCGGAGTGTAGGTATAGCTTGCGGTGCCTGCCCCGGTGACCGTCACGAGATTCCCCGCGCTGTCGTATTGATATCCATGCATTCCCGGCCAGGATGTCAGCTGATCGGCGGCATTGTAAACCATCGGATTCGGATCGGCGGGCGGATGAAGCCGATTGCCCACCCAATCGTAGCCGTAGCTCCCGCCTGCCGGCTGGCCGGGAACCGGGTTCGGTGCGGTCGCGCTGGTCAGCCGGTTGTTCGCGTCGTAGCCATAGGACCAGGGAAGTGTCGAACTGCCCGTGGAGTCGGTCATGGAAAGCGGATTGCCAACGCTGTCCACGGTATAGCTGATTTGGAACGCAGCCATGTTCGCGCCCGAGTCGGTTATCCCGAGCAGGCGATATCGCGGGTCATTGTCGTAGGCGTAGCTGGTGGATACGCCGTTGGGATAGGCTATCCCGATTCTGTTGCCCGCCGAATCGTAATAGTATCGCATGTCGCAGCCTTGGCTCGGCCTGGTGTTCCCTGTGCGCTACGTCGCTTCGTTTCGGGATTTCCGGAGCGGACGGTCGATGGGCGTCCTCACCATCACGCCGTGGCCGCTCCTCAAATCCCGAAACACCGAAGGCCCGCGGACAGACGTGTATCTCGCCGCCTGGATTCTGCTGCCCCGCTTGACAGTCGTTGGTGTACCCACAGTTCCTACCAGCAGAGCAGGTTGGGCCACCGCACGTTACCGTGCCCTGGTTGCAGAAGCCTGTGAGGCACTGCAGTTGCTTTGGACCAGTGCACCCGCCAGGGACATGGTTCAGCCTACCGGATGTGAGCGCGTTGCAGATTCGCGCCAGAATCCGGCGTAGGTAGGCCTGGCGCCCTGGGCTCTGGCTACCGCAGCTAACCTGCGGCATCATTCCGTCGGGGTCCGTGGCCAGCGTGCTTTTGTCACCAGCGTAGACGTACCGGTCCACCCCCGCCTCTGCGGGATCCCCCTGCGTGAACCTCCCCACCTGCGGATCATAGAACCTGACTCCGAGCTGCAACAGCCCAAAATCCGGCTCCTGCCAGCAAGTATAGTAGCCGAGTTGACCGACATATTGGTATGGCTGGTCGATGGAGCCGGTATGGCGCTCATGCCATAGCACCGCTCCGTAGGCATCGTAATCATACCTGTCGGTTGTATTCCCTGCGCTATCCGTAATCAGCCGGGTCGAGCCGAGCTGGTCGAAATGATAGTATCGCATGCCGTTCGTCGAATCGTAGCGGGCTATGAGCGAACCGTTGGGTTCCCGAACGTAGAATACAACGCCGGAACCGCTCGACTCCGCCATTACTGCTGGATTCCTGCCGTGATATCGCAGGCGAATGAGTAATTCTCCCCGTTGGCGCTCATCGCCACCCGATTGGAATCCGCATCTCAGGTGTTCGTCAGCGTGTGGTTGCCGGATCCCGAGCTGATGCTATATGTCGCCTGGTTAAGCAGACCTGCCGGAGTGTAGGCATAGCTTGCCGTGCCCGCCCCGGTGACCGTCACGAGATTCCCCGCGCTGTCGTACTGATACCCGTGCATCCTCGGCCAGGATGTTAGCTGATCGGCGGCGTTGTAAGTCATCGGATTCGGATCGGCGGGCGGATGAAGCCGGTTGCCAACCCAGTCGTAGCCGTAGCTTCCGCCGGCAGGCTGGCTGGGAACCGGGTTCGGCGCTACGGCGCTGGTTAGCCGGTTGTTCGCGTCGTAGCCATAGGACCAAGCGAGTGTCGAACTGCCCGTCGAGTCGGTCATGGAAAGCGGATTGCCTACGCTATCCACGGTATAGTTGATTTGGAATGCCGCCATGCTCCCGCCTGAGTCCGTTATGCCGGTTAGCCGATATCGCGGGTCGTTGTCGTAGGCGTAGCTGGTGGATACGCCGTTGGGATAGGATATGCTCATCCGGTTCCCCGCCGAATCGTAACTGTACTGCGCGATGGTATTGCTGTTGTACTTCACGTCCTGAAGCCAGCCGTTGGCGTAGTAGTCGTGGATAACGTCGTAAGTCGCGTTCACCGGGTTGCCCGACGTATCCAAACCCGAAGCTATCGACACCCTGGTTTTCTGGCCGGCGTTGTTGTAAGCATACCACATCTCCTTGCCGGCCGCCAGCCCCACCGGCGGCGTGTAGCTTACCAGCCGCCCCTGCGCGTCGTAGCTGTAATAGCTGTCGCCGGACGCGTCGTGCATGTGGGTCTTGAGGCTGCCGCCGTAATCCACGCCGTTCTCCAGATAGCCGTATGTCACGTCGGCGCCGGATATGCTGATGCCAGCCAGCGGCCAGGTTACAGGCTTCACCACTTTCGGAAGGCTGGCCAACTGCCACTTTGGTTTACGAGGCCGAATCGGGTTCGCTCAGCGCTGCGACCCGCGCACTCGCTGCACGATCGCTTCAACACAGACATTACTGACTGCACTGGACCGGCAGCTAACTGTCGAACGAGCAATTTACAGTCCGGCCACTTTCAGGCCGGTGAATGAGCCAAGCTTACCTTGGCGCACCGAAACAGCGAAAACGCATCATACCCGAACTGCTCGTCGCCGAGCAACTTGCAGTCCGGCCGTTCGTAGACCGCTAAGTGAGCCAAGCTTAGCTTGGCGCACCGATACACCGAAATAAGGGCGGTCGGCCCCTGGAGGCAGCACTTTGCGCATGTCTGATCGAATCCAACGAGCCTTTTCCGACCCTGCAAATGCATTCACCCAAAGAAAGCCTTCGCAGTCAAACACGCAGCCGCTGACATTACCTCCGGCCAGGTCCTCGCGCAACATTGCTGGAAACCGCGGATTCCAAGCGACCGGCTTTCCCCAGCGTCCGGCATCTCTGCTTATGTATCCGTAATCCGACTCTCCGCTTCCCCAGAAACGTCCGATCCAGAAGACGAGACGGCAATTGCGTTGATCCCATGCCATCTGCTGCGCGCCCGTTCCCCATTTGGAATTCCCGCTTTCGAAAATTCTAGTCCATCCCCGATGCGCGCAATCAGACGCAGTGACGAAACGACCGACTGTGTACCCAGGTTCAGCTTTGCTTCGTACAAGTTGCCTCCGTTCAGGAACCAGATATAGTGCCCGTCGGGAGAAAGCAGCGGCTCGTAGACACCAGCGCCTTGCAGTTGGCCCGTACGCCGTAGCAGTTCCATGTCGCCGATCGGACGAACAATTTGCTTCGTTTGCTTGGTCTTGGTATCTGTAATCCAGATGGTGTCAACGTAACTGGCCGCTTTTTGTTCGCTTAGGGATTTTGGAGCGGTTTGATCGAGCCGTTTGCGCACCTTACCATATTGGAACGCCAGAACGCGGTCAAATACGATCCATCTTCCCGAGGCATCCCAGGAGATGCGGGGATTCATAGCTGGCTGCGGACCAGTGACCTCATTACCTAGGTTTTCCGGTCGGAAATGCGTTAACCGCTCTACGGAACGGCTGTTCCGGCGCATAAGGTAAATGTTGCCACAACGCCGGAATGCAACGACGCTTCCCGATGGTGACAGCGACGGGGTCATGCCCAAGGGCATTGCATTGCGCGGATTCCATCCATCTCCTTTGACGGCGACACGCCCATTCACACCGTACGCAACTAAGCAAGACGCATCTGCCGGCGCATTTATCGCGACACCAGCCACCAAAGCGATTACATAAGCCAGTGAATGGCATGTGGTCTTCATGGCAAGTGCTGCCCTCCTGGAGTACAACCAGATGCCAGTTGCATGCAAACCCAGCAACTCTGAAAGCCGCCACAGTTTGAATACCAAAGGTCAATCCAGTTATTCGGGCTGGGCTGATTCTTCGTGTGTTGGCCGCAACCGCAGGTGCGAATTGTCAGATCGCCGTAGCCCGGAACAGACAATCTAGTGCCAAAGTTGCATAATCCCTGATGATACCCGCCTTGATTCTTGCACTTGCATCCGGCCTGCTTGTAATTCTCGCAATAGACGGCTCCGCTACCCCACGATCCGCCAGTCCCGTCGTTGCTATCATAGCAAGTCACGAACACTCGCGTTTGACCGGCGGGACATTGTGGGGGCGCGTTTCGATCCTTACTGCTACAGTGCGGCTTCCCTCGCGGCGCAAGTCCATCCGGATCAGTATCCATGGTACATCTGCCATTTACATAGAGGTAGTCAGACATCCCCTCTTGCTGTACCGGATCTCTCCGCGTAAACCTGCCCGTCTGCGGGTCGTAGAACCTCACCCCAAGGTCCAGCAGCCCGAAATCCGGCTCCTGGTAGTGGGTATAGTAGCCCAGTTGGCCGACATATTGATACGGTTGGTCGACGGAATTCGTATCACCCTCGTGCCAGAGTGACTGCACCGTAGGCGTCATAATCATACTTGTCCGTGACACTGCCGGTGCTGTCGGTGATCAGTCGCGTCGAACCAAGTTGGTCGAAATGATAATAGCGCATGCCATGAACGCCATCGCAACGCGCGAGCAAAGAGCCGTTTGGCTCTCGGACGTAATACGCCACGGAACCGGCCGAGTCCTCCTGCACCACTGCCGGAATGCCTGCGGTAATGTCATAGACAAAGTCGTATTCGTACTCGGTTGGGTTTGACACAGGACCGGTCGTGAACTCCACCCTATTGGAATCCGCATCCCAGATATTGGTCAACGTGTGATTGCCGGACCCCGTGCTGATACTATACGTCGCCTGGTTCAGCAATCCCGCCGGAGTGTAGCTGTAGCTTGCCGTGCCTGCTCCGGTTACCGTCACGAGGTTCCCCGCGCTGTCGTATTGGTAACCGTGCATTCCCGGCCAGGATGTCAGTTGATCGGCGGCGTTGTAAGCCATCGGATTCGGGTCGGCTGGCGGATGAAGCCGGTTTCCAACCCAATCGTAGCCATAGCTCCCGCCTGCCGGCTGGCCGGGAACCGGGTTCGGTGCGGTCGCGCTGGTCAGACGATTGTTCGCATCATAGCCGTATGACCAGGGAAGTGTCGAACTGCCCGTCGAGTCGGTCATCGAAAGCGGATTGCCGACGCTGTCCACGGTATAGCTGATTTGGAATGCCGCCATGTTCGCGCCCGAGTCGGTTATGCTGGTCAGGCGATATCGCGGGTCATTGTCATAGGCGTAGCTGGTAGATACGCCGTTGGGATAAGCTATCCCGGTTCTGTTGCCCGCCGAATCGTAATAGTATCGCATGTCGCAGCCTTGGCTCGGCCTGGTGTTCCCTGTGCGTTACGTCGCTTCGTTTCGGGATTTCCGGAGCGGACGGTGAATACGCATCCTCGTCACCACGCCGTGCCCGCTCCTCAAATCCCGTAACCCCAAAATCAGGGAGTCTCCGCAGGACACAACTTAACGGCAAGAATCACTACGGCCGCGCCCGGTACAGATGCGAAAACCCAAAGTCGCGTGTGCCAAGCGACACCGAGCATCACAAGCCAGAACACGGCTGCTAGACTCACCTTCGGATGCCTTGCGAGCGTGCCCACTCCGAAGCCCATAAGCAGGACAGCGACTGCGACCGTCGACATGACAAGCGTCGAGCCGCTCTCGTTGCCCAAAAAACCGAGGGCCCACGGCACGCTAGTCCAAAGGACCGCGTGCCACATCAAGTGCTGTGCCGCCAGAATCCTCAAAGTAGGCCCATCGGTGGTTATGAATCTCTGGGCAAGTGGGACCAGCAGCGTCATCGCCCCCAGCACAATCATTATGAGTAGCTCGCCCGGTCTCCTGTTCGGCGCTTGTAGAGACAGCAGCGCCACCATCGCTGCGGCAATAAACCCCGACAGAAGTTCGCAGACCAGCGCCGAGCGGTAGCGGCGTGCGCCTCGGGTGCATACAGCCTCAAAGACAGCGCAAACAAATAACCATTCGGCCAACAGAAGGATGACTGCCGGAATTGAAACTCGATGCATACGTTCGGTCCTCCGCTCAGTAGTAACTATAGTGGCCGCCTTCCGGATCGACACCTATGCATAATGCGAAACATTCGGCGCTGGTTCCAGCAGCCCATGAACCTCCGATCGCGACGCCGAGCCACGGGTTCAGGTTGGGGACTGCGGCTACGCCACAAGCAACGCCGACGCCCCCTGGCACCGTCCACCAGGGGTTGAGATCCCCTACGCATCTGTCCAGGCAGTGCTCGTAGGTCTCTCCTGGATTCCGAATGGAGATATCACTGCGCATGGGTGGCAGTGGCGGCGTGGGATCGTTAATGTACACCGGTTCCCCGTTCGCACCGGGCATCGCCCAAATCTTTCCCGAGGCGTCCACCCGATCCGCCGGCCTGTCCTTTGTGTAGGCATAAAGGTTGGACCCCTGTCTGTACCTGATCGGATCCCTCTGCGTAAACCTTCCCAGGTGGGCGTCGTAGAATCGCACACCAAGCTGCAGCAACCCGAAATCAGGCTCCTGCCAGCAGGTGTAGTAGCCAAGTTGTCCGACGTATTGATACGGCTGATCGATCGAGGCGGCATGGCGCTCATGCCATAGCACCGCTCCGTAGGCGTCGTAATCGTACCTGTCGGTAGCAGCCCCCGTGCTATCCGTGAGTACGCGCGTCGACCCAAGCTGGTCGAAGTGATAGTATCGCATGCCATTGATGCTGTCGCAACGGGCGATAAGCGAACCGTTCGGCTCCCGAATGTAATACGTAACGCCAGAACCGGTTGACTCCGCCATCACGGCCGGAATTCCAGCCGTCATGTCGTAGACGAACAATCATCCTGCCCATTGGCGAAGTCGAGAAGCCCACTCGGTTGGAATCCGCGTCCCATCGTATTGGTAAGCGTGTGATTCCCGGCGCCCGAGACGATGCTATACGTCGCCGTGTTCAGCAAGCCCGCCGGAGTATAGGTGTAAGTTGCCGTGCCTGCCCCGGTGACCGTCACGAGATTCCCCGCGCTGTCGTATTGATAACCGTGCATCCCTGGCCAGGATGTTAGTTGATCGGCGGCGTTGTAAATCATCGGATTCGGATCGGCGGGCGGATGAAGCCGATTGCCAACCCAATCGTAGCCGTAGCTTCCGCCGGCAGGCTGGCTGGGAACGGGGTTCGGTGCGGTCGCGCTGGTCAGACGATTGTTGGCATCGTAGCTGTATGACCAGGGAAGTGTCGAACTGCCCGTGGAGTCGGTCATCGAGAGCGGATTGCCAACGCTGTCCACGGTATAACTGATCTGGAATGCCGCCATGTTCGCGCCAGAGTCGGTTATGCTGATCAGGCGATATCGCGGGTCATTGTCATAGACATAGCTTGTCGATACGCCGTTGGGATAGGCTATCCCCGTCCTGTTGCCCGCCGAATCGTAACTGTACTGCGCGATGGTATTGCTGTTATACTTCACGTCCTGAAGCCAGCCGTTGGCGTAGTAGTCGTGGATAACATCGTAAGTCGCGTTCACCGGGTTGCCCGACGTATCCAGGCCCGAAGCTATCGACACCCTGGTTTTCTGGCCGGCGTTGTTGTAAGCATACCACATCTCGTTGCCGGCCGCCAGCCCCACCGGCGGCGTGTAGCTTACCAGCCGCCCCTGAGAGTCATAGCTGTAATAGCTGTCGCCGGACGCGTCGCGCATGTGGGTCCTCAGGTTGCTCGCGCCGTCGTAAGCATACGTGACGCTAGCCCCGGAGGAGTCCGCGACGCCGCTCCCGGTCGAATCGACAACCTTTCCGCCGGACGAGTCGATCGTCGCCGCCGGCCAAACCGGCGATTGATAGTTGTATTTCACGGCAGTCAGCCTGTTAAGATTGTCGTAGCCGTAGGCGGTGGCGGCGCCCGAGGCGATATTCCCCGTCGAATTCACCGATCCCTGCAATTTCGCCACCAGATTACCCAGGCTATCGGTACTGGAAAAACTCATCTCTAATCAGGTCGCCCTCGGCGGCGCTATCCGGATAGACGATTTTCGTGACTCGATTGTTCGCGTCGTAGGTGTAGGCCGTCTGCCTTCCGACGGGGTTTCCCGGTTGAATCCAGACGTAGGTCGTCACGCCCTGCCGGTTGCCGAACGGGTCATAAGAGTAGGTGACCAGGGGTTGGCTGTTCTGACCGCCCGGACGTCGGTATAGGTTCCATCACGCGATTGTCGTCGTCATAGTCGTAGTAGGTCGTGTGGCCGTTTTCGTCCCTGCTCCACTCGAGAGTGCAGCAGGAATACTGGTTTTGTGTGCCGATGCCGTTGCCGTAACTTGTGGTAACCTGGCGGCCGAGGGCGTCGTAGGTGTAGCTGATAGTCCTGCCGTTTGCATCCGTGGCGCTCAAGACCCGGTCCAGGGCGTCGTAGGCGGTGGTGTTGGTCTTGGCGCCGCCGTCAGTATAATGGTAGGTGGTCTGAGTCGGCGAGTCGTGGTATCCGGCGCTGTCCACGTAGACGTAGCCGGTGCTGTCGACGTAAGCGACCTGATTGCCGCCTATCCAACCGACGCCCGGGACGGTCTCGGTCTTCACCTGGCCGGGCAGACCGCCCGCCGAGTCGGTCGGGGTGTAGTAAGTGTCATCCTTGATCGGCGCTATCAGGTAGTTCGCGCCAGAGTCGACCCACTGCGGCTCGGTGCTCAGCCCCGGGCCGGCGGTCTGCACAGCCAGGACGTCGGCCATATTGCTGGGGTCTCGAATGTAGTGGGTCCAGGATTCGCGTGTATCTTCATGGCTTTCAAGCCAGACAGTCGAGCCGGCCGAGTTCGTGTAGTAGGCGCTGCTGTCCATCGAGAGGGGGTTGCCGGATGAGTCCACCCCTTCCACGCCCAGCAGCGCGCCCGTGTTTCCATCGTAGGTGTAATTCGTCTGCTGAAGAAAATTTGCGCCGCTGTCCCTGACGGTGACGGCGTACGGCTCCCCGCCCTCCGGCCCCGAAAAATAGGCGATGTCGTAAGTCGTGTGCGTTCCGGTTGGGCCGGTGACGGTGTTGACGTATTGCTTCATGCCGGTGTAGGAATCGACGTGGAATGTATAGGTCGTGGCCTCGTCCGCCGGGTCGTCGATTAGGTCAGTGAGGTTTTTCTTCCTGGTTACGGTGGTCGAGCCGTCGATCCCGTAATAATAGACGGTGCGAGTGTATCGCGTTTGAAGCAGGCCCGCGGACTGTTCGACCGTCTGCACGGACTGGTTGCCGGAAGAGTCGGTGGAGTAAGTGTAGGCGGCCTCTTTATTCCCTTTTGCGACGCTGGCGAGCTGCTGGCCGCTATATGTGTAGGCCGTGGAAGAGGCGAGGACCGTGTTGGCGTCGTAGACATCCACTTCCTGCAACTGGCCGGCGGCTGTGTAGGCCAGGTCGGTATACGTCCCGTCGGGTGCGCCAATAGCGGCGATAAGCTGGCTGCCCGACGCATGGCCGTAAGTCCACGGCTGGTCGACGGGGGTAGTCGGGGTGACGATCGTGTCCTGAGTGTCGCCGTGAGTCACGGTTGTGATGTTGCCCGACGCGTCGATAATTCTCATGCTGTCGGGGCCGGAGATAAATCCGCTGGCCGAATCCGGCGTGCTGAATCCGTAGATCGTCTTGCCGCCGTCAAGATAATCCACTTCCACCGTCCCGCTCGGGTTGCCGGCGGAGTCCGTCGAATATGACAGGGAGCCGCTCTCCGACCCTATCTGGAACCCGAGGGGCTGCGGTGGTGACCAAGAGGGCTATCGGACATGTTCGTCCCGTAGCAGTTGCCGCACTTGTCCCACACCTGAAACCAGACAGACGAGCAACTGTTGACGACTTGCAGCGACTCCCCGTGGCATGAAGTCAAAGCGCCGTTGACCCAGGCGGTTACCGGACCGCTCGGGCCGGGCGGCACGCTGGGCGTCACCCGCGGCGTATCCAGACCCGGCTGCGGAAAGCCGTCTCCGCCGCCGCCGCAAGAGCCGCAGCCGCTGC
>CAWGNL010000021.1:0-13460 GCA_963823885.1 uncultured bacterium | reverse complement strand
TGGCCGACCCCGGATGCATTGCCCCCATATAGCTTTGGTAATACTCGTAATCAGGCGTGTTATCGACAGCGGCGCCGGTGTTCTTGCCGCACCATCCGTCTACCCCTCCGGATTGGTCGTCCCACGAGACAAGTCCGTTGCTGTTCGTAAGAGTCTGGTTCCACGGGGTAAACGCGCCGGTGCTGGGATCCCTCCACCCGTAGCTCCAGCAGCCGTTGGGGTTGGTGGCAAGAGAGAAGTCCTCGGCATAGTCATTGCTTGCCGCGGAGGAGTCACCTGAATCGTGTATGCATCGGACGTGCCGAAGCTTGGAAGCGTGACCGTAAGGGAGTTGCCCGAGACCGTGGCTGTAGTGTTTATGACATCAACCGGTACCTGCGCCATCTCCTCGAACTCACTGTCGGTTATATGCCGCGCCCTCACCTTCACCTGGTTGTTGTGAACGAGATACGGCACGTCGTTCATATTATTCAACTGCACATCCACGGATCCGGCTGTCCCGGTATCCCTGCCAAGCAGGATATTCGCTGTCTTCGTGGATGGATCATATCCGGCTATGCCGCCCACGCTGCTGCTCGGATTTACGGCTACAAGCCCGCCCGTCACATTAGCATAACCGTTCCACGCCCAGTATGCCGACCTCGGGGTAATGCCTTCTCCGCCGGGAGTCAGGATGGCATTCAGGTCATCCAGGTTGCAGTCATAGCTGCCGCCGTAGACGGGGTCGACCATGAAGCACGACTTGCACGCCCCCAGCACGCCGCCGTAGTCGAGCATCCCCAGCATCCACGCAATGGCGCCGGGGGCGACGTAATGGTTCGGACCAATCGTCTCATTGATGTCCACGGGCAGTGGACTTGCCAGCCCCAGGCCGCCGCTTGTTATGGAAGTCGTCTCCCAGGCGTTCATATATGCTATGTGAGCCGGGAAGTTCTTGTAGTCATACTCGGAATCTGAGGACATATCATGCCAACTGAGATGGTTGGGCATGCAGTTGTTGGCCTGGCAGTATGTCAGGAAGTCCTTAGAAACTTCCAGAACCTCCAGGCGCCATCACTGGGGCCGACGATCACGGCGTTGGGTATGTTGGCGCGAATGATGTTGTAGGCGCTCTTCCAAGTCCCGAAGAACCCGGCTTCGTTGTTGTTCCACCAACTGAAGTTGTTCGGCTCGTTCCAGATGTCCCATTCCACGGGCAGGTTCTGGCTTATTGACGTGTTGACGAGATTTGTTACAATCTGATCCCACTGGTAGTACGCAGGAGTGTCCAGGTCCGGCTCCGTGGTCGATGTATACTCTGACGACACATTCAGTTGCAGCCTGGCGCCAAGCGTATTTACCACGCGATTGTATTGGTTGGGATCGAAAGCCTGGTAGCCCTCCACCCTGAATAGCCTGGGCTTGACCGCCGTTATCAGAGAGGTCGGAGGATATGTGGCATCGTCCGAACCGAGAAAACCACTTGCTTTCTGAGCTGCGGCGGCCTTCGCTTGTCCCGAAGTCCACGCCGACAAGCTCATTACCCGTGAAAACAGAGATATCGTCAATCCAGATCGTCCCGCCGTTCTCGCCAAATCCGGCTTCAGGGGAGGTATCCCTCGATCCGCTGCAACCGATGTCCACTCGCTGCAAAGGCGGGTCGAACACGCCGTTGTTGTTTCCATAAAAGTACTGGCTGGCGATCCCGCCCTTAAGGGGAATCTGAATATTTTGCCAGTTGGATACCGGTCAGACCGAAGTGATACTGGAGGGTCTGACCGCTGTGGTCCTCCAGCCTCACCAGCACACACGTGGATGCGTCGCCCTTTACCCAGAAGCTGATACCGGTCTCATTGCCGGTCATCCCAGAGGGAGAAAAGTAATGAGTAAAGACCGCCCAGTTTGAGAGGGGGAAATGTGTAAACGCATTTCAAGCTGCCCAGGGCGCTGTGGCCCTGGGCGCCGTCCCAACTGGCGGTTACACTCGGGTAAGGAGCGCCCATCTCCTCGCCGTAGTTGATGGCGTAAGAAAACGCGCGAGAGCTGAAGCTGTTCAGCACGACCTGCGTGCCCTGGGCACCTGAGGCCAATACGGCGATACCAAAGATCACAAACAACAAACGCGAACAGATGCGGATTTCCACTTAATCCCTCCAAGAAAACTGGTCATCAGGTAACGCCGACGCCTCGAATCTCCGACACTCAACTCAGCAGGTAACAGCTCACGGATCGCGGGTACATGTCAGCGCGTATGTCATTCCGAGCAAGTGACGGCGACGCTGTCGCCGTTACATTGGAAAGAAACCCACCCCCGGTGTTTCGGGAATCTTGTTCCCGAAACTGGGGAGTTTCTTAGGAGCAAGTGACGGCTACGCTGTCGCCGTTACATTGGAAAGAAACCCACCCCCGGTGTTTCGGGAATCTTGTTCCCGAAACTGGGGAGTTTCTTAGGAGCAAGTGACGGCTACGCTGTCGCCGTTACATTGGAAAGAAACCCACCCCCGGTGTTTCGGGAATCTTGTTCCCGAAACTGGGGAGTTTCTTAGGAGCAAGTGACGGCTACGCTGTCGCCGTTACATTGGAAAGAAACCCACCCCCGGTGTTTCGGGAATCTTGTTCCCGAAACTGGGGAGTTTCTTAGGAGCGGGTAGCGAGGAATCTCAACGCTGCGCATGGATTCTTGTTTCGGTGCGGGAGACTCATCCGAGAGGTTAGATTCCTCACATTCGTTCGGAATGACAGCCATGCGCTGCGTAATAATCATTCTTCTGACCTCTTACCTCAGCAGGCTACAGCGGCCAAAAGGTTAGATTCTTCCAACTGTTATGGTCAACCCATCTTCCATGACCATCGCAGAACGCGAAGTTACAACCTCCCATATGAACCGCGGTCGGCTCGTCGCGGCCATGGTCCGAAGTTACCATCGCACATTGGAGCCACCACGCCCGCGGAGTACCACAGAGCCCCCGCCTTCATCGATCAACGGTCCCACTTTGCTCGGTCTATGGATCAGTGCCTCGTTGATTCCGTATGTATCGCCGGGTGCTTCAATGGGGTAGCCCCAGTCGAGGTATGCGTTCATCGAATAGCTTGCCTTGAAAGCGGTCGTCGCGGCCTGCTGATCACTGGGACATACGAATATGCTTGCATTCTTGCAGTACGGGAATATGCACCCACTTGAGGATATGCGGCATATCCGTAATGGAGCGTGGAATTCGGTATGAGCCATAGGGTCCTCGGGACCGGTCTTCGCGCGCACAGCCACGTATCCGGCGGCGCGGCCCAACGGAGCCGAGCCGGGGAACTTGCCGGGCCAATCGTAGTGTAAGCTCTGAACGCCAGCCCCAACTGGTGCATGTTATCAAGACACACCGTCTTTCGACCGGACTTACCTTCGCGGTAATGAACACCGGAAACAGAATAGCCGCCAGTATAGCTACGATGGCGATTACTACCAGAAGTTCGATTAGCGTAAAGGCACTGCGTCTATTAGTCATTCAAACCACCCAACTTTCCAGTCCCAAGTAACAGCTCACTGTTTATGAGCACAGACTCCCGGTGTTTCGGGAAAAGGGTTTCCCGAAACAACAAAGTTCAGTTCTCCGCGAGCAAAGATCCGCCAGTGCTGAGTAGCCCCGGTCTGTGGGGCGGGTCGAAACGGTCTCGTGAGACCGCCCTTCGATACACCTCACTGCGCTCGGCACTCAGGGCTGGCGGGTTCCGAATTCCCACAAAACTGAACTCTCTTTTTGAGCACAGCGTCTCGATTTCTCCCGTTTCGGGAAAGGGGTTTCCCGAAACAACGGGCCGGTGAGATCTTACGATGCCGGGCTCAAGATGTCGAGCCCGGCATCGCGCGTGATGGTCTAGTCCGTGACCAGGGTAACGGTGGCCGTCCCACCCATCCAGCAGCTATAGCCGCTCGACGTCGACGTGACCGTGAAGTCGACTGTGCCTCCCGCGTTGAGGGAAACCACCCCGGTGTATGTGGCTGGTGAATCGCCCGGAACGGGCCCGGGGGGCCAATTGAACTGGTCGTTGCCCGTGGCGTTGCCCTCAGTGAGGCTGTACAGGGCACCCGTGGTGTCGTTGCCGCTCGTGCCGCCATTCACGTAGATGGCGGTCACGTTGAACGCGCCACCGTAGTACCGGCGCCATGTTTATAGCGACCTGGTAGCTCCCGGCGGCGGGCGCCGTCCAGCGCAGGACGCTGGTATAGGCAGGGCTCTGGGTCATCATACTCACGCTATGCGGCAGAAACGGTGCGTCAAGGCTGCCTGACGGATTGGCCACTACGTCGGCATTCTGCGAGGATGTCTCTCCATCCGAGGATCTCACCATCCGTGACGAACGCGGGGTCTAACGTAAACGTCCCCGCGTTGTAATATCCATAGGTCCAGGCGCCGGATGGGTTGGTATCGCCGAACTCCGTTGCCGCGTTCCAGAACGTCTTCGCGGAGTAAGTTGTGACGTCCGCCACTGCTCTCGGACATATCACAAGTGCGCCACCAGTCGTCTCTTCCACAACTCCGGTAATGCCCATGTGGGCCGTCAAAACAGGAATGCCGATCACCCCAGAGGTGTTGGACACAAGCACCTCGACGGCCGTCCCATTCCCATCATTGATGGTAAAGGAACCAGTGGACCGGGAGGCTACAGTGCCCCAGACCCTCACAAGCAAGCCATCGTGGTCGATTCCGGTTGTGGCCGCGATAGTCTTACCACCCGTGCCCAACGATTCGAGTGGAGTTCCAGCGGTCTGGCTGGACAGTGCATAGATAGCGACGTAGGTATCATTGTTCGCGTCAAGGGCGGTAGTGCCGTAGAACGTGACTCTGTCGCCGTCGTTGAGCACAATTCCGCTGGCAGGCATGACCTTGATGCCGGCGCTCCTATCCTGTTGTTCGACGCAGCAGCTTCCATCAGAGAATGTCCCGGTGCCCGCCGTCACAACTAAAGGAGTGTTCGTGACAACCGGCGTTCCGGCGGAAAGCGCTCTGATGTCGTGAACTGTAGAGACGTTGGTCCATACGACCGGGTTCGGGGTAACATCCGCATCGATTCCGCCCATCGGCGCTCCTTGCGCTGCCTGATTGGCCAAAACGCTGAACTCGACGTAGCTTCCGGCCGGAACGAAGAGCGTTCCGTCATAGGAAGTCGAGAAGTTTGGCTGTCTAAGGGTTCTATTCGGCCAGTATCCGTTGAATCCAGTAAGGGTATTACTGAAGATCGAGGTAGTCCCCTGCATAACCAGCACGCTTACCGGCTTAGAGTTCGGCGACTCGTTGGTGAAATAGGCATCCACGCTGACCAGAGAATTGGCCGTTGCCGTCCAGCGCGCAGTTACCGCGGCGCCGTTGAACGCGGCATAGGCTGTCGGCAGTCCGGGGTCGAAGTAAACACCACTGCCACCCGGGGCGGATTCCAAATCCGCGTACTGACTCACATACAATTCGCCGTTGTTGTCATCACTGCCGTCCCAGACATTCGACACGGTGTCGCCGCTTGTCGTTCCGGTTGTGGTTCCACAGTGGTGTAAATGTTAAAGGCCGCCGGAACGAAACCAACCCCAGACTCCAGCGCCGATTACTAGACGCAGGGGGGTTAAACGAAGCCACAAAACTATTCGCGGCAGCCGGCTTGACTAGCGCGAAGTTCACCGTCGTTGTGCCTGGTACCGCATTTACACTCTGTGTCTGCATCGCATAACCGGTACACCTGACCTCCAGGCCGTAACTGCCGGCCAAAAGGACAGGAACGGAGTAGTTACCGGCGAGTCGGTAACCGCGTCGGCAATCGCGCCGGCGCTATTCGTTACGTAAACGTCAGCCGCCTGGATAGCATTGTGCGTCACAGCGTCGGTCACGGCGCCCGAGATTACCGGATACTGCACAAGAGTGAAGTTCTCGACGAGTTGTTCATTGGCGGTCAGCGTGAGCGGCAAACTCTGCCCAGCGTAACCAGTTCTTGGACACTTCCATGGTGTAACTGCCGGCGGGAACCATAAACAAGTAGTTTCCGCCCGTGTCTGTGTAGACCGCTGCGGCGCCGTCCGCCGTCTGCACGGCGGCGTTCGCGACCGGATTACCGTACGAATCCTTGACTATTCCGGAAACGGTTGCCACGTTGGTGGTGATCGGAATGACATCCGCATCGATTCCCCCAATCGGCGCTCCCTGTGATGAGTCATTGGCGCCAATGCAAAAATCGATGTAGCTTCCGGCGGAACGAATAGGGTCCCGTCATAAGCAGTCGAGAAGTTTGGCTGTCTATCGGGTCTATTCGGCCAGGACCCGTTGAATCCCGTAAGGATATTACTCATGATCGAGGTGGTTCCCCGCGTAACTTGCACGGGCACCGGCTTAGAGTTTGGGGACTCGTTGGTGAAATAGGTATCCACGCTGACCAGGGAGTTAGACGTCGCTGTCCAGCGCGCGGTTACCCCAGGCGCCGTCGAATGCGCCGTAGGCTGTCGGAAGTCCGGGGTCAAAATACATGCCGGAGCCACCCCAAAGGGATTCCAAATCCGCCGCCTGACTCACACACAATTCGCCGTTGTTGTCATCACTGCCGTCCCAGACATACGACACGGGAAGGCCGCTTGTTGTTCCAGTGGTGGTTCCATTTGTGGTGTAGAACGCGAAGGGAGCCCGACGCATATAACCCCAGCTCCAGGCGCCGTTACTAGACGCGGCGGGGTTTAACGAAGCCACAAGACTATTCGCGGCAGCCGGATGGGCAAGCGCGAAGTTCACCGTAATTGTGCCTGTTCCTGACGCGCTTACAATCTGTGTCTGCAGCGCATAACCGGTCCACCTGACCTTCAGAGTGCAGTTACCAGGAAAAACATTCACGGAGTAGTGACCGTTCACGTCGGTAATCACGTCGGTAAGCGTCCCGCGCCATCCGTCGTGTAAACGTCAGCCGCCTGGATGGGATTCCCCGTTACGGAGTCGGTCACGGCGACCGGCGATGATCGGGTAACCCGACGCCAACACAACGTTCGCCCACACAGCCACGTTGTCATCATTACCCGAGATACCGTTGTCATAGGCCCCAAAGTCAATCGTGTCGCCCTGATTCAGCGTAAGCGTGTTGTAGTAGGTCGCGTCGTAAGTCCCGGTACGGTCGGACAAATCAGGATACTTACCGAAGAAGCCGTTTACGCCTCCGCTGAAGATCTCCACGTTGTTGTGCAACACGTAGACCGAGGCGTTGGCGCCGTCGACCTGCTGAGGAGTGAAGAAGGCGTCAATGAGATAACTGCCCGCAACCGGCGCGGTCCAGCGAACGACGTCCAACACGCCGTTATTGCCGGCCTCGACCGACATCATCTCCGGCCAGAAATAAAAGTCGCCTGTCCAGGATGGCTCGTCGAGCGGTGTGTCGCCCTCGTTCATTCTAGCGCCGCCTAGATCATCACCAGAGGAGGTCCAGATCATATAATGACCTTCGGCGGCATATTGATTATCAGTCACGTTGAACAATATCAAAGCCGACCCCGTGGAATCCTCATATCCGTAGCTCCAGACACCGTTCTGCCCGCTTGCGTCGCTGAAGTCCTTAGCGGCGGAAACACCGAAAACGGTAGGCTGGGTAAGCGCAAAATTGGTAGTGATAGGCGTGCTGGCGAAGGTAACGCTGGTCCGCTGCGTGAAATACTCGGACATGCGCGCCTCCACGGTGTAGCTGCCGGGCAGGCACACTCAGCCCGTATATACCGGCGGAATCAGTCACCGTGCTTGCGGTGTCGTCCGTTGTGCGAACATAGACGCCCGCCAGCGGCGCGCCGTTTGCGGTGACGATTCCCGAAATCGGCGGCGCGCTGGTCATACTAATATTCGCGGTCGTGGTCACGCCCAAAGTCACGGTCACATTCTGGGGCGTGGATGAGAATCCCGAGGCGCTGGCCTGGACCGAGTATGTTCCCGCGGTCGAGACCGATACATGATAGATTCCGCTTGCATCGGAGCTGGCGACTATGGGGCTGCCGCCGCTTGGCGTGAGAGTAACAGTAGCCGCCATGGCGCCCAAGCTGGGCGAAGTCACAACGCCCTGTATCACCGCAACGCCCGAGGACATGGTGACAGTGAAATTAACAGTCGTGCTGCCTCCGTCACCGACCGTTGCGTACTCGATGCCGCTGCCAAATCCGGTGGCCTGGGCCTCCAGTTCCTCGCCATCTAAAGCAGGCGTGGAGTATGAGTAGGCGCCGGCGGAATTCGTTACGGCGACATAAATCGGACTGCCGAAGTAAACATCATAAATTTGGGCCTCCATTATCGGGACCCCGTTCACGTCTTTTACTGTGCCGCTTACAGTGCCATTAGCCAGCGCCGCGCCGGGCAACAGTAAAGCCCCGGCAAGCACGAGAATAACAAAGAAACTGACTTTTCCACACATGGTTCTTTCGATCTCCTTTTCTAATCCATTCTGTTCTGTGTTTCCAATGCGTAAGTGCTCAGGAATCACGAGTATCCAGCGCGTGGCTGTCATTCCGAACGAATGTGAGGAATCTCTAAGCTCGGATGAGTCTCGCGTATCGGAACAAGAATCCAAGCGCAGCGTTGAGATTCCTCGCTAGTCGCTCCTAAGAAACTCCCCCCGCAGGAGGGTGCATGTCGGGCAGATGTTTCGGGATTTTGGACTAGCCCGACCCGTCGGACCTGATCACCCCGAAATCCCGAAACACCGGGGGTGGGCCTCTTGCGGGTCGGGAGTCCGGATTCTAACTCCTAACTCCTGACTCCTAACTTCTATTTTCATAGGAGTGAGCCATTACCAATGTTTATCTCAAGACTTCCTGACCGGCCTGTGCTCCCACAAACCGCGAAGCATTGTGGATCGTCACGCGGGGCTTCATTGCGAGCTGACACTTCTCGGCGCCGCCTTTGATTCTGTCCATTATTATCCGCACGCACTTGGCGCCTATCTCCGCAAGAGGCTGTTCGACTTCGAAATAGCACGCGACAGGTCTCACATCCGTCACCCTGTGGTCGAAGTATCCCAATACGAGCTGCTCAGGCGGGATTTCAAGGTCCTGCAGCACCGTGCAAACCATTGCGTTCAGGCCGATACCGGCTGAGAATATCGCCGTGGGCAGGATCATGTTCTCCAGTGACTTTTTGACGCACCTGAGCCGGTTCGCATAAATGTCCGTGCCCGGCTCCTCGTATCTGCTGTCCGCGGGGCTGTTCGCCAAAATGATATTACACGCCACACCCAGGGTGTGCACGGCCTCCGTATAACCGAGCATTCTATCTCTCGTGCTCGTGGCATTGTCCGTGAGGGAAACGTAGTAGGTGTTCTCGATGCCCATATTCACCATGGCGCTTACCGCGTCGTACGCTCCACGAAAGTTGTCCGTTACCACGTAATCCGCATCGAGTTTCTCGATGTATCGGTCCACCTGCACGAGCGGAATACCAGAGTCCCGTATCTTCTCGAGACAATCCAGGTTCGATTCACCGTCAACCGGGAGCACAATTGCTCCGTCCACCTGCCGATCGATCAAATCCAACAGGTTGTCTCTTTCCATTTCCCGGTTCATCTCGCTCGAATACAAGAGCAGCCCGGCGCCACTCTTCCTTGCTTCCGCCCGCACCGCGTCAAGCAGAGGCACCTCCACCGATAAGCTGGAGCACGTTCCATCCTCTGGGTCATAAAGTCCATCTATGACTACGGCAATCGTAACGCGAGGACGCTTCTCAGGGGCAACGAAAGTTCCACTGCCGCGAACGCGGGATAGGTAGCCCTCATTGACCAGCATACCTATGGCCTCGCGCACAGTGCCCCGGCTGTAGCCGAGTTGTCTGACTAATTCGACCTCAGTGGGGAATCGACCGCCAGACTGAAACTGCCCTGACATGAGCAGCTTCTTCAACTGGCTTTTCGCCTCGCCCCGCTTTGTTATCAATCCGTTGGATTCGTTCATATCAAGACCTCCTGATAGGTTAACCAATCATTTTGTGTTGCCCTGCCCCACGAAGTGGTCTTCTCACTTATATATGTCGGACAACAGCAGCTTATCATAAGAATCGGCACTTGTCAGTGAGTTCTTTACCGGGTGAGCGCCCACGCGTGATGAGGACTTGTCATGCTGAACTCGATTCAGCATCTCCTTTGCAAGCACCAGATCCTGAATCAAGTTCAGGATGACAGAACTGATCTCACTTTACCAGGATATCACACAACACCCCAGGCCGGACGCGCCGGCCTGGGATGCTGAGCAATACAGGTTAGGTGCGTCTGCGCAGCAGGCCGGCCAGGCCTCCAACTCCGCACAGCAAGGCGAGGATGCAGCCGGGCTCGGGGACCTGGGTAATGCTGGCCGAGCCACCCATCCAGCAGCTATAGCCGGTCGACGTCGACATGACCGTGAAGTCGACTGTGGCACCCGCATTAAGGGAGGCAACCACCCCGGTGTATGTGGCTGATGAATCGCCCGGAACGGGTCCGGGGGGGAAAGGGAACTGGTCGTCGCCCGTGGCGTTGCCGTTAGTGAGGCTGTACAGGGCGCCATCTATGTCGGTGCCACTCGTGCCGCCATTCACGTAGATGGCGGTCGTGTTGAACGCGCCACCGTAGTACCGGCGCCATGTTTATAGCGACCTGGTAGTTCCCGGCGGCGGGCGCCGTCCAGCGTAGAACGCTGATATAGGCAGGACTCGCGGTCATCATACTCACGCTATGCGGCAGAAACGGTGCGTCAAGGCTGCCTGACGGATTGGCCACTACGTCGGCATTCTGCGAGGAGTTGTCTCTCCATCCGAGGATCTCACCATCCGTGACGAACGCGGGGTCTAACGTAAACGTACCCGCGTTGTAATATCCATAGGTCCAGGCGCCGGATGGGTTGGAACTGGTCATCTGCGTTACGGGGTTCCAGACCGTGCCCGCGGAACAAGTCGTGGCGCCGATTGCACACAGTGCAATCACTGCTACATACAGAAACATTTGCTTTCTCAACATTTTGATTTCTCCTTTACCTTTTGTTTGTGTTGCAATTCTTTCAGATACCCTGCAAATACTCGATATCCCTCACCTCCACTTAGATCCGCACGGTAACATCCACTGTTGCGGATGTTTCGGGACTTTGGCCTAGCCCAGCTCGTCGGACCTGATCACCCCGAAATCCCGAAACATCGGGCGCGTCGGCTGTTAGGCCGCACAGCGTAGTAGTCCCAATTCTATCTGTTCGACATGTGGAGTATATCCCCACAATCGCTGTTTGTCAAGGGCTATTTTTGACCTTTTTTTTGCGGAACATGCAGAACATTTACGTAGCCTGTCTAACAACTCCAGTTTGAGACGCAATGCGGCTGCGGCTTCGCACATGTCACCGCATGCAAAAACTTCAGCAGGTTTACCTGCAACCTATTGACTGCGACTTGCCTGGGTGCTAAACTACCCTTGTCTATGGGTTGCAAGTAGTTGGACATCTCGTGGTGACTGGCCTGCCGGATGTGGAAGGCGTTCCATTTTCGGCAAAAGTCCAGCAAACACGTCATTCTGAGCAAGCGACCTCGGCGTTGCCGCGGTTACATTAGAAAGAAACCAGCCCCGTTGTTTCGGGACACCCTTGTCCCGAAACCAGCAGTTTCTTTAGGAGCAAGTGACGGCGACGCTGTCGCAGTCACATTGGAAAGAAACCGACCCCGGTGTTTCGGGAATCTTGTTCCCGAAACGGGGGGGGGTTCTTAGGAGCGAATGCGAAGAATCTGCTTTTACCTTATGGGCGGGACCCACGCGGAAACTCAAAGCAGATTCTTCGTCGTTCTTCCTCAGAATGACATACCTACGGCCTGGGTGTAGTGTCACGTTGCGCTGGACGGACAACTTTCGCGTATGTCAAACTCTACGAGTTCCCCGGCAGAGCCGGGCGTTTACCTGGATTAGTTAGCAGCAGGGAAAGGACCAGACCTATATGCAAGCAATCGAGCGCGGAAAAACAAGGTCGGTAATATCGCTGGATGGCGAGTGGCTGCTCGCCCACGACCCAGAAAACGTGGGAAGGACCGGCAGTGGTGGACAAAGCCCCAGCCCGACGCAAAAACCACTCAGGCCCCGTGGATTCTCCAGGACGCGTTCCCGGGCTGTCACGGGGTCTTCTGCGACTGGCGGGAGTTCACTGCGCCGGAAAACCCTCACGTCGAGGGGCGGTATCTCATACGCTTCTGGGCTGTGGACTATCTGGCGGATGTTTGGGTCAATGATGTTCACGTCGGAGGACACGAAGGAGGCGAGACGCCGTTCGTGCTGGATGCAACCGAGGCGATCAAACCGGCTGAAACTAACCGCGTATCCGTGAGGGTACTGAACCCGGCGGATGAACCGATAGACGGCATTGTCCTGGCCCAGACTCCCCACGCCAATAAAGAGGTCCACAACAACAGCGGCAGCGGATTCGACTTTGGCGGGATTATGGAATCCGTTGAGATTATAATCGCTCCGGCGGTGAGAATAGAGGACCTCTATGTGGTTCCGGACCCCAAAACCGGCATCATAAGAGTGGAAGCGACCCTGGTCAATGCGGGGTCCGGAAGCGCGGATGCGGGCGTGCAATTCTCAGCGGCTTTCGCGGCCCGCGGAGAAACCATTGCCTCGACCAGCATCCGGCAGGCGGTTCCGGTGGGAAATACACCCATCGAGACGCAACTTACAATCGACCATCCACACCTCTGGAACCTGGACGATCCATTTCTTTACAGAGTCAGTGCCGCGGTCACATCAGACCGCGACCAAGGCCGATCCATCGACGAACGATTCGACCGATGCGGGTTTCGCGACTTCCGCGTCGAGAACGGCTACTTCAGGCTGAATGGCAAAAGAGTCTTCCTCAAGAGCACCCACACCGGCAATCATTGCCCGGGAGGTCAGAAGATCTCGCCCAAAGGGCATCGTGACTTGCTCATTCAGGACTTGCTTTATGCGAAGACGCTCGGGTTTAACATGGTCCGCTTCATCTCGGGCGTGGCGCATCCATACGAACTAGACTTCTGCGACGAGATCGGCCTAATGGTCTACCAGGAATCTTATGCGGGCTGGCTCCTTGCCGACTCACCGGACATGCCGAGGCGGTTCGACTTCTCGACATCGGAGATGATTCTCCGTGACCGGAACCACCCCAGCGTCACGATCTGGGGCCTGCTGAATGAGACTATGGACAGCCCAACCTACAGACACGCAAGAGAGTCCCTGCCGCTCGTCCGATCGCTTGACAATACGCGGCTTGTCCTGCTCAACAGCGGGCGCTGGGATTACGACCCAACCGTCGGCTCAGTCTCAAACCCGGGCAGTTGTGAATGGGACCACGTATGGGGAGTCGAGGGGACCCAGAGCACAAAACTGGTATGGTGGTCCGAAGACGGCACGGTCGGCTACGTCCGAAATACCGGAGACGCTCACGTCTACCCCAAGGCGCCTCACACTCCATCCATCAACGAGTTTATCAGAAACATCGGCAAAGATACCAAACCGGT
>CAWGNL010000020.1:0-4731 GCA_963823885.1 uncultured bacterium | reverse complement strand
GTATTGCGAGAAGCCGTGGCTACGACGAAAGCTCCCATTACCGTATCGCGTTCCTTCAGCATTTTCATCCTGTCCATCCCTCCTAGTGCTTAGTTGCATAATTGATTGATAGAATGCTGTAACGGGTGTTTCGGGAATCTTGTTCCCGAGACTAAGTGCGTATCGGGAACAAGATTCCCGATACACCGGCAAGAATACTATTAAGTGCGTATCGGGAACAAGATTCCCGATACACCGGCAAGAATACTATTAGCTATTTATGCAAGTAGACACTGGCATTCCACTGTCCTTTTCAAAAACCTTTTTCATCGATGTGATATTCAAGGCAACCCAAGCGCCCTGACTCCGATAAATCTGATCGGAACTTGCCGCCGTTGGGAGTCCCGACAGCCGGCAAGCGTCGGTTAGTCGATGGCAAGCACGAGTCGTGTCGCGCTGCCGGAAGTCCCGTAAAGGCTTGATATGCCTGTAACTTCCACATAACCCGAGGTGGGCACGTTCGGGTCTTCGGAGGTGTCGACTGTTACGGATACACCGGAGCCGTCGTCTATGACGATGTAACCGGTCCCGGAGGAGGTAACGTTCCCCCACACCTTAACGAGAATCCCTACGTTATTAGCCCCCGAGCCGCCCGAAACACCGTACTGGCCCAAGCCCGACGCGGGAGTGCCCAGATTCCCGCCGCCGAGGCTCTCGTTGGTAACGCCCAGCGCGCCGAGCAGCGCGGGGGCGCCACTCACCGTCACGGCGGCGCTGTCGATCTCCCTCTCACCTGCGCTCGTGGTAGCCATGTGGCCCGTGAGGCTGATTGTCATGCCTTTGGCCAGCGTGCCCGACATGGACGTGACCACGACTCTTATTCCGCTGCTTCTGTTGGGTTCTTCCATGTAGAAGAATCCCGGGAAGCAGGAGTAGTCCGTAGTGGCAATCTTGCCGGTCACCTGGACAAAAGTGTTGTCCACATACGCTTTTGCATTCTCGAGGGCGCTGACCGCCAGCGGAGTGGCCGTCTGACTAGTCGGAACATACGGGTTGCTCAACGCCAGGTCCATGAACCCGCTGCCCGCCATAAACAACACCGGCGTACCGCCGTTAACTGTCTGTACACCCCCGTTTCATAAACCGCGACGTATGCCGTGGAACCATCCGCGCTGAACTCGATGGCCGAACCGTGACCTCCCGCATTCATGAGCGCCGGATGTAAGCGCCACTGATTCCGTCGTAGATGTCCACGGAGCCCGAGTCCCAGGAGGCCACGTAAAGGTCACTTGCCCCGTCGCCATCCGCGTCGGGGCCGAAACACAATCCTATCGGCCCGACCTTGGACGTGGGCCAGCTCGTAAGCCAGGTTTGAGTAGCCATACTGAAACGCATAATCTCGCCGTTATTCGCACTTAGCCAGTAGATGATGTTATTCGGACCCAGACACATTTTTCGGTTGCCGCCATACGGCGCCGAGGGCAGGGTTTGGATACTTCCCCCGCTGTCGCTCTCTCTGAGAAACTCCCGTTCTGAGCCCCCATATAAACGTAGCCGTCCGGCCCCACAACCATACCGTAGTCCGGTATGTTTGGAAGGGATGCAAAGACCTCCTTCGGCGACCAGTTGCCAAAAGGGTACCTTGCCACATCCCAGTTTCCCGAACTGCTCAGGGGGCTTAGCAGATACAGACAGCCGTCCCCAAACTCGACGTTCAACTGTGTCCCGATGCCGGTTATGGAGGTGGTGTTGACAGCGGCGCCCGTGTTCGAGTTATAGATCCCGACACCTTGCGAGTTGTCAGAGCTTACAGCAAGCCAGTTGCCGACCTGCTGATTGTAGATTTGACTCACCTGCGCCGGCGTTAAAACGCAACCGAAAAGCTGCAAATCGTCGATCAGGCCGTCGAATTCGTTTCCGGCAGGCGGATTCGAAGGAGTTACCCATACCGCTCCGACAAGAATAGGGTTATTGCTGGAATAGATATCGGAATACTGGAAGCCGGACCCGGAGCCGGTGTACTGTCCGTCGATATAGACAACTGTGACCTGCTCCGTATGATCCTTCGTCACGACCACGTGGTGCCACCCTCCGTCCGCCAGGTTCACCATAGTCATTGATCGGCTGTCCATCCCGTTGGTCGAATAGATATCGAATTTGACCGAAGGCACGGGGAACATTCCCGAGTCGCCGTAGTCGACGTAAAGGATGGCGCCCCCAGTCGCTTTCTCAAGAACCGTCATGAGCTTGCTTTCCGCGACCTGTATCCAGACCGAAATACTGAAGTCCTGGTTTGCCCCTGTCTGCCAACAACTCGAGCCTCCGCACCTCCATGCACGCGCCGAGCCCATTCAACGAGAGTGCATTTCCATTTATGCCCGGCGCCAATACCGCGCCGTTGAGCAGCGTTCCGTTGTATCCATTGACGATATCGGGGACAACGCCGTTCGTGGCTTGGTCGAGGTCCAGTGCGCGATGGGTTGAGGCATCGGCGTCCCCGCTGATGTCAACTCCGACGCGTACCAGGCTCGGCATTGTCGCGGACTCCTGTTGGGTAATCGTGCAAGTGGGGGAAGTCACGTTCAGATTGATCGTTTGAGTCTGAACGGGCGTGGCCGCCGCCACGCTGTCCTCCGCCATCAGCGAGACAAATTTCAACCGCGTAATTGCTGCCTCCCGATTTCACCGAGAACGTGATCTGGTTCGACGTCTGCAGCGCCGTCCCCAGGATCGGAAACTCCGAGACGCTTGGACCTTCTCCCACGTGCTGGCTGGACCGCTCGTGGTGAAAGCCGGTATGGCAGTGTTCGAACCGCTGTTCACTTTGAACTGCGCCGAAGTTCCGGTATTCTTCTCGTAGCCGATCCTCAGAAAGAACTGTCTGGAGGAGTTGTTGAGTCCCGATTGGGGAACGTTCACATTGAACACTGTGTTGGCGCCTTGTACACCCATTGCACTACCTTATTACCGATATACCTGTTCTCAGTATTGGTACGGCTTGGCTGGCCGGCGCTATCAAGATAGCAGTCGAGGGTGCAAGTGGCCTTCCAAGGCAGACTCGATGTTAACAACCAGTCCATCAGGGCCCTGAGTTACGATAGGCTGGAACGTCGCATATTGTATCTCGTCGGTCACGCTATTGAGCCAGAGCACTCTGGCATCGATCTCCGTGAACGTTGTCCCACTGGGCGCGTGGAGATCGATCGTTACGCTCTGAGTGCTCGTATTGTCGTTCAGAGTCACGGAAGTCACCCTGTTTCCACTGATGGACGCGACCGTATCTATCCCCGTGGTGTTCGAGCTGGCCTGCACGAATTGTCCCTGCAGCGTCCTGAACATCAACAGGGGCATTCCCACGCCGTTTGCCGAGCCGAATCCATCGTAGTATGACGGCAAATCAATCGCGGCCCACCCAAACTCGAGGTCGGGAACCCCGAGCCTGGTGAACCATTCGCGCTCATTTATCAGCCCGCACGAGAATTGGTAGGAAGGGTCGGGATCCTGGTTGAAAGTCCACGTGCCGGCTTCACTGTCCACTGATGGCAACCCTGACCACCCGCGGCTCTGCTGAGCATACTGGTTCACCGTTTCCAGAATGGTCTCCGCTGTTTGCGGGTCGATCCCGTAGTGGTAGTCGAAGAAGTCCATCCCAGCGGCACTGTTAATGATCGGAACAATAAAATTGTTCCAAATGGAACGACCAGCGTTGACATCGGCAAAAAACTGGTTACTATCTCCCAGGAGTACGTCGGGCCCTCCGATCAAGACATCGGGATAACTCGGCTTGATCCGGTTGTACAGCAAGTTGTACATGGCGAGATACTCGTTGGCCTCCGTGACGCCTGAGCTGTAATCCTTATAGGTGCTCATGGAGTTGAAGAAATCGTTCATGATCGTCTGGTCAACTAACATGTTTATGTTGTCGTTCTCGTTGCCGAATGTGATCAAAATCCGCGCGTTGGGCAGAAGCGTTTTTATCTTCGCGACCACGTTCGCGATTATTTCCACATACATCGCTTCATCGGTATTAAGGCTCGGGCTGTTGTCGTCGGGTGACGCCGCGCTGACGATGCCGGCGATTGTGCCGCTGGTGTCCCAATAGGTTCCGGCAATCAATGCCTGCTGGGCGGCTGTCAACGCCGGTGGCACGACTCCGAATACGGGCACACCAGGAAACTGATAGTCCCGGCACCATAACTCCATGAAGATAGTCGGAGACGGGTTGACGTTGACCATATTCTTCACAAGCGTCCAGGACGCCGTGACAGTGCTCAGATCCACTCCGCTCCAGTAGGATGGACTGAATATCAAGGCTCGCTGCTGTGCCAGCGTCAATCCGCTCATGCCGGGAAGTTCTCCATCGTCCGGCATGAAGGTCACAAAGTTCCTGCCAAGGCCGTTGCTGTCAGCGTTCCATGAATCCAGCATGTGCTTGCCCGCGCTCGCCCACGGCTGCACGCCGAAGGTCTGCCTTGTCACCTGGCCGCGGCCATTGAAGTTCCTTGCAGTATCCGCGTCCACGGTGATCGTGGCCGAACGTACAGACGCTGTGGAAATCATCACTGCGATGCCTGCCACCAAAACGATTATCGCGACTCTTCGTGTATACACTCTACTGATCCTCCTATTTCGCAAATAAGTTCGTGACAGAAATCGAGGCCGTTAAGGACACGGCCACGCTTCCAAATCAACTCTCTACGAGAGAGTTCAGCTCTCCGGGAACAACAACACCGCCAGTGCTGAGTAGGCCCG
>CAWGNL010000019.1:0-10979 GCA_963823885.1 uncultured bacterium | reverse complement strand
AGAAGAAACCAGCCCCGGTGTTTCGGGACACCCTTGTCCCGAAACCAGCAGTTTCTTAGGAGCGAACGTGAAGAATCTGCCCTTACGTACGGTGTAGATCCACGCGGGAAGTAAAAGCAGATTCTTCGTCGTGCCTCCTCCCAAGAAACTCCCCAGTTTCGGGAACAAGATTCCCGAAACACCGGGGGTGGGTTTCTTTCCAATGTAACGGCGACAGCGTCGCCGTCACTTGCTCGGAATGACATGATTACAACGTTGTTGGCAGAACTGCTGCGAGTTTCCATTTCTGACACTTTTCGCGTCTTCGCCCTTTCGCGTTTTCGCGATTAGATTTGGTTCCGGCTCTGCCGGTTCAGTATCTTACAACTGAAATCCTATACAAGCTGTAATGAACTTTCATATGTGACCTCGGATTTCAGTTGTAAGATACTGAAAAGAAACCACCGACCTTCCGAATCACGGAAAGGCCGTATTGATTTTCCGGCGATGGCCTTCTTGGTTGCGGCTCCGCCGGTTTAGGGAAGGGAGCCGCGAATCCGGCTGGACTCACTTCAATGGCAATCATCATTATCAATTGTCAATTATCAATTATCAATTACCTTCACGACTTCTATGCCATTAAGCGCCATGTGGTAGAGGAATATCTCGTGCATCAGGTCCGCGTCGTGGGGCGGCTTTGCGAGTTCCCGCGCGGCCTCCACGCTCAAGTCATAGGTCTGAACGCAACTCTCGGGCACGATCACGCGGTGCCGGATTCCCGCGGCGTTTGCCCGCATCTTGACGTGCATCGCGAGTTGGTAGACGCACAAATCGGTGCAATCACCAACCACAATGACGGTGTCGATTCGAGGCCGCGCATCCAGCCAGGCGTCAAAATCAGTGCCGATGGCGGGGCTTAGTGAACGCTTCCGCATTATCGTGAACTCCCCCGCGAAAGGCAGAGACGCGAGTTCGGTAATCGTCTCTTCCTCCTGGGAGCCTGCCATGCAGTGAGGCCCGAAAGCCTCGAATTGTGGGGAATCCCGCGGGTGGGAGTCTTGCAGCAAGACAAAATCGCGGACACCGAGCGCGTGTGCCCGAACAAACAGGCTCCGGACATGAGGCACGACCCCGGCGATTCGCCGGCTTGCAAGGACCCCAACCTGGGTAAAGCCTTTGATGAGGTCGACCGCCAGGATAGCCACCGCACGCGGGTTTTCGTCCCCTGATGTGACATCCGAAAGACTCGCCGTGCCCAGACCGGTGAGCCACGCCTGCAGGAACTCGAAGAATTCCCCATGGATCCGTTGCACACGAAGTTCCGGCCTTTCCACTTTCAGCTTTCCGCTTTCCACTCCCCCAAAGCTACTGCGCCTTAATAGTGCCCGTCATGAAGCCCTGGTTCGGGTTTGTCTGGTTCAGGTCGTAGAAGGGAAACGTCCCGGCGTTCGGAAACTGCCGGGTGAACGTGCCGCCGGTCTGAAGGACCTGGCTCTGGAATTGATTATTCGGATGCGGTATGCCGAACAGCGTTAGACTGCCGGCGAAGCTCGGGAGATTCTGCTGCATAAACACATATTGGCCCGCTGACGGGAAGTTGGAAAACGACACGATCTGGCCCTGGAGGAAGCTCAACGTGGCGACCACGTTGCTGGCGTCGTCCATGATGACCATCGTGAACGATGAGGAACGGTCGTTGCGCCATGTAATCAGTGTCGCCGAAGTTCGCTTGAGTCAGAGGAGGACTGTAAGTATTGTTCTGGTTGATGAGGATCGGACCGACGGTCGTTGGAGTGGAAGTCCGGTCCAAAGTACCACTGGTGACTTGATGAGCCACCGAGTCGATGTTTGTCCACTGCACTGAACTATTGACGGGAATCGTCGTGTTCTTCGCAACGAACCGAGTAGCCTGGATGTTGACCAGAGAAATCCCGCCACTGTTCGAGGAACCCGAACCGCCCCCGCAACCGGCGGCAATCGCTAAGCACACAACTAAAGATAGCGCCGCCCCTGCTCTTACCATGGCCATGTCCTCCAATATTGACTTAGTGTCGAAAAAAAAGATACCCCGGCCTGGCAGTCGTGAATCATGCAGAGATAATGAATAATTGATAATACCAAAACACGAAAGTTGTTTCGGGAAACCCTTTTCCCGAAACCCTGCGCGGTCGGAGTATAGGGAAAGGGGTTTCCCGATACAACGGGGTGATGAAACCCCTTTCCAGGTTTTCCCCCTTTCGCGTTTTCGTGGTTAAATTCCCTTCCGGCTTCGCCGGCCTAGTCCTCCCGTTCGTAAATTCGATGACATCTCGTGTGTTTCGTAGGGGCAACCCGCCGTGGTTGCCCGAAGTAGGGCACTTCCTTCCAGGGCAGGCACGGCGGCCTGCCCCTACGGGCGAATACCTAAAGCGGCGCAGCCGCAACCAAAAGGGCTATCGCCGGAAAATCAATACAGCCTTTGCGCAATTCGGAAGGTCGGTGGTTTCCTCTTAGGCGCTCAGCGCCCTCCCAGAAACAATTTGTTGTCGCTAAGGCGGATTCGACGGCGCACCGCCTTTGGGTTTTCCGCTTTATGGTTGTTAAGGGATGGCCGATGAGCTATACTTGCTTTGCCTGGGCGGAGGGTAGGGCAACGCTGGGGAGCTCTCCCGAGCGCCGACTCAGGTGTTGTTCAAGGGATGGGGGTGGAAATCTCCGCCCCCTCCAAATCATCCCTTAACAACCGAAAAGCGAAAAACCCGACCGCCTGCCTTGGTCAACTGCCACCGTAAGGTAACCAAATTTGTCAAATGGCGTACTTAGGGTAAACAAAGAGGGTGTAGAGCCGTATCCTTATTGAGACTAGTGTCTACTTGCATAAATAACTGATAGCATTCTTGCCGGCGTATCGGGAATCTTGTTCCCGATACGCACTTAGTTTCGGGAACAAGATTCCCGAAACACCCGGTATAGCGTTCTATCAATCAATTATGCAACTAAGCACTAGCCACATTGCAGGAGGTTCGATATGGAGAAAGCTACATTCGCGGCCGGCTGCTTTTGGGGAGTGGAGGCTGAGTTTCGGCGCGTTGAAGGAGTCAAGTCGACGGCGGTGGGCTTCATGGGAGGAACGCTGCCGAATCCATCGTATAAAGACGTCTGCACAAACACGACAGGCCATGCGGAAGTCGTGCAGCTTGAATATGACCCTTCGGAGGTATCATATCAAGAACTGCTCAGGCTCTTCTGGGAGATACACGACCCCACGACCAGAAACCGCCAGGGACCGGACGTAGGCACTCAGTATCGGTCAGCCATTTTCTATCATACTCCCGAGCAGCAGCGAGCAGCGGCGGCATCCAAAGAGGCTCTGGAGAGAAGCGGCACCCTCAAAGGACCCATCACGACCGAGATCGCGCCGCCATCGGAGTTCTACCGGGCGGAAGAGTATCACCAGAGATATAAAGAGAAGTCGAAAGTCTAAAAGTCAAAAGTCGGGAAACGGTGCCACGCACGGCTTTGTGCATCTGGCTCGCTACCTTTTGCCCTACGCGAATGCAGGCCCAGGGTAAGGACACCGCGCATGGCTCAGACTTTCGACTTTCGACTTTCGACTTCCCTTCTGATACAATATACCTGCGGTGATTATATGGCGCGGGTGACCTTGCCGGCTTTGATGCAGCTTGTGCATACCCGCATCCTTTTAGGTGTCCCGTTTACCGAGGCCCGAACAGTCTGCAAGTTAGGCAGCCATCTGCGCTTGGTTCTGGGAGCGCGCAGAGCCCATGCTCCGGAGTGAACGTGCCTTATGTTCTGGCCAAACTGCGGTCCCTTACCGCAAACATCGCATATATTAGACATATCTGAAAAGGCCCCCGTTTTGGAAATTGGAAATTAGATATTGGACGGGCCAGATTGTAAGTCTGCCCGAACAGGCTGCTTGGACAACGACTGACATAATATCACATATATGGCGATTTGGCAAGCATGAACGATAGAGGAATAACTCAACTCATCAAGGTCCACCCCGTGGTGGCGCCGGCCGATTCCATACGCAGGGCGGCCGGGCTTATAAAAGGCTCCGACGGCTCCCGGCTGGTTGTGGTGAACGGAGGCGCGGTGGTCGGGACGGTCAGCGAACAAGCGATTGCGGGCTTTCTGTCCGCGGCCGATGATGTCGAGACCGCCATGAACTTCTCCGTAGACACCCTTGTCGAGCCGCACCCGGTATTCATAGACTGCGGCGTCACTCTCAAGGAGGCCGCACAAGTCTTTGCGTCCACCGGCGCGGATACGCTGCCGGTGATCGGCCCCCACGGAATGGTTCAAGGAGTCCTCTACAGGTCCGACGTAATAGGCTCTCTCACGAGAACTCTGCGGCCTCCGACAGATCGCCGGCATGGCCACTCCGCTCGGTGTTTACCTGACTACGGGATCGCAGAGCGGTGGGGCAGGCAGCGTCGGCCTTTTTCTAACCGGCGTTTCGATGATGCTGATGATTGCCGCCTCCACACTCATCGTCAATGCCCTGCCCGGTATCATCACCCGTTCCACGCATATCAATATCGGAGTCTTTATGGCATCGACGCCGATCGCGCTCCGGCCGCATCTCTACCGAGCTGATTTTTTACGCGTCCACCGGCTTGACGGTGGTCATCATGCTGCTTATGCTGCACCTTTCGCCACTCTCGGGCTATCACGCAGCCGAACACATGACGGTGCATGCAATCGAGGCCGGAGAGGCATTGACCCCTGAAGCCGTGCGGCGGATGCCGCGCGTGCACCCCAGGTGCGGGACCAACCTGATGGCGGCGGCAAGCGTGTTTCTTATCATCACGAGCAGGGTCGGTGACCGGTTTGGAGTACTGCTGGCGCTAATCGTTGTCATGCTTAGCTGGCGCAGAATCGGCGGCTGGCTTCAGTACGTCGTGACGACCAAACCGCCGACCGACCGGCAGCTTGAAAACGGCATCGCCGCCGGTGAGCAGCTCATCGACCGCTATCAGGAGCGGCCAAATTATCAGGTGTCCGGGTTCAAACGCGTGTGGAACATAGGTTTTTTGCAGGTGGCTCTCGGCATGGGATCGACGTTGGCGTTTTTCACCCTGCTGCAGACGCTGCTTCATTTTAGGATTTTGGGATAGGACGAAATGACTGCAATTGATAAGGATAGTGTGATCTCAGACATTATTCGCGACTACCCCGAGTGCGTCGAAATCTTCGATCAGCACAGCGCGCCGTGCCGCACGTGCATGGGCGCGCTCACTTGCACGGTGGAAGAGGGCGCCATAATGCACGACGTCGACCTGGCGCAGTTGCTGTCGGAACTACGCGCTTGCGCGAAGACGAAGTAACGGGTAACGAGTAACGAGAAGGGACACCTCTCGCACCGAGGGACTCGTTCCTCGTTACTCATTACTCGTTACTTCCTTCCCTTGGGGAACTCAACTGCCGCCATTTGCTCGTAGAAAAGTTGTGCGGGGAACCGGTTCGCCTGGAACCTACCTCGGGCGCATGATCGTCGAAAGGGTAGCTCCCGAGCGGAGGACAAGCCTCGCGCGTTGGGTGTCTGGATTCTACAAACCGGCAGAGCCGGACCCAAACTTAATCGCGAAAACGCGAAAGTGTCCGAAATGGAAACTCGTGGTACTTCCGCCGATGAACGCCGTAATTATGTCACTTGCGAGGAGGCACGGCGAAGAATCTGCTTTTACTTCACGCAAAGCTATATGCCGTACCGCAAAAGCAGATTCTTCGCGTTCGCTCCTAAAAAACGCCCCCTGTTTCGGGACAAGGGTGTCCCGAAACAACGGGGCTGGTTTCTTTCTAATGTAACCGCGGCAACGCCGAGGTCACTTGCTCCTAAGAAACTCCCCAGTTTCGGGACAAGGGTGTCCCGAAACACCGGGGGCTGGTTTCTTTCTAATGTAACGGCGACAGCGCCGAGGTCACTTGCTCCTAAGAAACCTCCCATCCCGGCGGCTTCGGGGCAGTCGCCCGCGAAGCATAGCCTGCCGGGGGGGGGTTCTTTAGGAAATTACCGTGTGCCTGTCCCACGGTCGGGCGCTCCTAAGAAACTTCCCAGTTTCGGGAACAAGATTCCCGAAACACCGGGGGTCGGTTTCTTGCAGATGTTTCGGGATTTTGGCCTAGCCCGGCTCGTCGGACCTGATCACCCGAAATCCCGAAACATCCGGGGCGTCGGTTTCTTTCCAATGTAACGGCGACAGCGTCGCCGTCACTTGCTCAGAATGACATGATTGCTGCGTTTCTGCCGATAGCGCGAAGGCCCTTCGGGCCCGTGCGGGGCGGAGGTTCCGGGCTTTCAGCTTTCCGCTATTTTCGAAGGAAAAATCTATGAAAATCGGCCGCTGCGGTTGTCTTGCCGCGCTTATCCTGCTGAGTTCTTGCACTTGGGCGCTTGGTCTGGGAGTCAAATACAAGGCTTCCGGGAGCTTCGGAGAGCCTTCCGGGGCGCAGCACGCCTGGAACATAACCGAATCGCACACACTGGTCTGGGATGGAGAGCCGTACATCCCGGTCGGGAGCGCGTTCACCCCCACGAGCATCGACTCCGGAGCGACCGAGGGCAGACTGCGAGGCGGATGTGAAGTCCCTGGCGGCGATGAAGGCCAAGGGGATTACGGACCTCTTACTCAAGGGCAATGGTCCCCTCACGCTCGGCGATCCCGGGCATGGCAGAAGATAATCAGCTACCTGGACGCAAACGGCTTTACCTACGGCATCGAAATGGACGACGGCCCCAAACAAGCTCTCTCGGGATACTTGATCTCGCCGAGCAGATACAGGCTCGAGGGGCCGAGGTCCGATACGAGAATCTACTGCAACTGGCCTGACGTGGATTCGGCGATATACGCCGTCGTCAAGAGCTTCGATAACACCATTAAGGAGCAGGGCGGCGCGGTAGTGCGCGACGGCAAGCTGCAGCATAGACCTAAGCGAGCCGCTGGCGTCCGGCCAGGTGCTTGTGGTGTACCCTCACAAAAGTTTCAAATCCGTGGAGCAGGGCGGCATTGCCGATATCTGGAGCGGGTTCAGCGATTACCGTGATCGTGTGCTTATATTCTTCAAGAAGATCAAGTTTGGTTCGGGCTTGCGGTTCTTCCTGGAGCCCTCACCTCCAAGATGGACTTCACCGGCGAGATGGCCGGATTCGTGCCCGATTCCTCCGGTTTCAGGCTGGGGTTCGAGGCTTATCTTACCAAGAAACGCGTTCACGAGGGAGCCGTAAACGCCGCGTGGGGACTTATGGAAAACCTGCCATCCATCGAGGTGGCAGCGAGGTTGGTCCCGCTGTGGAGCGAAGGGCGCGGGATTCCTTTCGCCTACGATCGGGCGACCGCGCATTATTATCCGATCGATGCCTCGACCACCGCGCTCTGGCAGGATATGATCGACTATCGCGACAGTTCCGCGTTGGAGTATATGAACACGATTTCGGACGTGCTCAAGAGGCAGGTGGCGAACGTGCCAGTCGTTTTCAAGGCCAGCACCTATCATAGGATTTACGCTAACCCCTTCGGGCTGGGCGGATTCGATGGATTGGCAGTGGATGCGGTAGGCACGGGGTATGTGCCGGTCGAGAAGACCGCGGGCCGGCGTATTCGCTGGCGGAAGATTGCGGCAAGACCACGTGGTTTATTGTGAGCGGGACCCGGCCCAACGCCGACCCCAGAGGCCCCGCGGGATACTCGGACGAAAAGTCTATGAGCGCAACGCTGGACCTGCTGCGGGAAGTCGGGTGCAAGGGCTTCTTTGTGGACGGCATGGCCCACGAGCTGAGCCAGTTGGATTGGCTCAAACATTTCAAGGACAAAGGCTGGCGCGACTCGGAGGCCGACTACAGGCCCAACGTCATCGACTTTCCGCTCTTCCCAGCCACCGGCGCCTACGTCAAGCAGCTTACCCCCAACACGTGGTGGCTGCCGACCCTGCGGCTGGGCAGGACCAGTTACATCGGCGATGGCCTCCAGCTTTACACCCTGGTCGGCGACGATAAGAGTTATCTGTGGTCAAGCGGCGGCGACAAGACCGTAACATTCAAGGCGACCTCTTCGGGCTACCCGAGCATCGACTTCCCGCCTTCGGCCACCATTGCCAAACAATCCAGCGGCAACAAGAACAAGAAGAAAAACAAGGACGCGGGGCTGTTTTCGATTACGCTGACCGACGTGCCCGTGGTGCTTCGCGGGATGGACAGTAACCTGATATTTCCCGTGGAGACGGCGGCAACCGAGGTCCAAAGGCTCGCCGATTTGATTTCCATCGCGGATAAGGCCGGAATCAGCGTCAAAGAGGCCAGGACCAGCCTGGCGAGCGCCAAACGGGTGCTTGCGAATGGCCCGCCGGTCACCGCCTATGGTATCGCTCAGGCAAGCATCGGCACTCTCAATCAAAGCCTGGGCTCTACCATTTGGATCGAAGGCGAGGAGTCTCCCGCCAACAACTTCGACGGTCCGATGCCGATTCGGGGCGCCAGCCGCGGCCTTGCACTCGTCGTCGACACCGATCAGGACCCGCCTCTCGTGCCTTACACGGCCGCCTTTGTCGCGAATGCCCCCACCAACTCCAGCTACGAGATATGGATTGCCGCGACCCCGCCGGCAGATGGCTCCGCCATAAGCTACAACCTGGATGATGGGGCATTCAGCCCGGTCGCCGCGGTCGACAACAAGCTCTCGAGCTATGCGCCCGGCCTCGCCTGGTACAAGATCGGGACAGCGAACCTGTTTCCCAGCAAGCATACTCTCAAACTCCGGCTGGACAGCCGCAGATCGCAGGATAACAGATACTACTTCGCAATCGACGCCGTGGTCCTCAGCCCAAAGGCCTTCACCCCAAACGGAGTGATCAAGCCGTAGCCCCTTAGCGCCCTCTTATAAACAATTTGTTGTCGCTAAGGCGGATTCGACGGCGCACCGCCTTTGGGTTTTCCGCTTTATGGTTGTTAAGAGATGGCGGATGAGCTATACTTGCTTTGCCTGGGCGGAGGGTAGGGCAACGCTGGGGAGTTCTCCCTGAGCGCCGACTCAGGTGTTGTTCAAGGGATGGGGGTGGAAATCTCCGCCCCCTCCAAATCATCCCTTAACAACCGAAAAGCGAAAAACCCGACCGCCTGCCTTGGTCAACTGCCACCGTAAGGTGGCCACTTTTCCCCAGCGAAGTCTGGGGAAAGCGTGAGTATCTTACAACTGAAATCCTATACAAGCTGTACCGAACTTTGATATGTCACCTCGGACTTCAGTTGTAAGATACGTAAGAAGAAACCACCGACCTTCCGAATTACCGAAAGGCCGTATTGATTATCCGGCGATAGCCTTTTTTGGTTGCGGCCATGCCATTTTGGGGGCTGGGGGCTAGGAGGTCGAGCTTCCGTTGTTTCGGGAAACCCTTTTCCCGAAACGTCATGCCGCGGAGTATCGGGAAAGGGGTTTCCCGATACAACGGAAAAACACTGATCGGTCTGATACTTCGCGGGCGTATGCCCCGAAGCGGCGTATGAGGAGGTGACCCCTCGCCTTTGTGGCCGGCAGGAGTTGCTCTGGAAGCCTTTCCGGATGCGTCATTGTTTCGTAATTTGCCGGTATTTCTACTGGCTGGTAATTGACTGGCCCAACATTGCGTGTTAAGGCACTGTTTGGGCGGCACTATTACTCCATGTTATGCCGGTAGAATTACCGGGGTGTGTCCCCCATATCCGGCCTGCTCAGCAGCGGTAGCCATTCCTGATGGTTCCGGTGATGTAATAATATCCCGGTCCCATGTCAACGTTCTTCCATTTCATCGTATGTCGCAGCCTTGGCTCGGTCTGGTGTTCCCTGTGCGTTACGTAAGCCTCGTTTCGGGATTTCCGGAGCGGAACGGCGAATGCGCATCCTCATCGTCACACAGTGGCCGCTCCTCAAATCCCGAAACACCACTCGTTACTCGTTGCCCCTTTCTCGTTACTCAGCACAACTGTTTATCCCGCCAGCCGCTTGGGTATTAAGTGCATCAGCATCGATACCGTCGGACGGAGGATAGATACATGAAGTAAGTGCTCTGACATGAAGCTGCGCGAGGTCTATGTCTGTGAGGACTGCGGGCTTGAACTGGAAGTTGTCAAGGAGTGTTGTGACGAGGAGACCGAAGGCGCGGCCTGCGGGTGTGCGCCCTGCGCGATCACCTGCTGCGACAAGGAACTTGCTAAGAATAGCGATCGGCCCGTAACCCGCGCTATCCATTACCGCGCGTTTGCCCAGCACTTTGTGCTCCCCTCGCCCTCACGGGAGAGGGGTTGGGGGGTGAGGGTGGAACGCCGCGCTTGATGAGCTTGTGCCTGATTACAGCGTTTCCCCCAGTGCCCCTCTCCCATCCGGGAGAGGGAGCACGTTGATGCTGTAATCAAGAGGCTCGTCTATCAATTCACGAATAATGCGGGCTATCGCGTAGATTCCTCAATAGAAGAGGGTCAGCCGCTTTGCTGTCATTGCTTGCGATGATGCTTTTCATCGTGGTAAGCAATGTGCACACGGATGACGTCGCGTGCTGTGATGACCAAGCGCGATTTTCCTCGACAGGCCCGGGGGCATACGCCACTATTTCCGAATCCGGCAAACCGCGCTGCCGGTTCAGAAATCGCAGGCAGGGCTGAAATCTCTCTGACTTACCTTACCTATAAACGAAACGCGGGATTCGGAAATCCCTTATTCGAGGCTTGGGTGGCGATCCGGAAATCGCCACCCAGGGGAAAGTTCTTGGGAAAAGCTCTACCAACTAACCTTCCAACCTTTAACCCCCAAGAGCGGCAGGTGATCTCATTCGTTGGCGACATCCGGTATCCTTGAAGCAGTAGATATTTCTTCAGCGGACATAACTTAATCGTGACTGCGGAAAACTTCTGCATATATGTGTTCCTCGGCTGTGTTATCGCCACTCACGCGGCGTATCTGGTGGCCTCGGTCGCGCCCGGCGCGATACAGCAATACGAACGCCAACGAAGGTACCGGCACAACATAACA
>CAWGNL010000018.1:0-30950 GCA_963823885.1 uncultured bacterium | reverse complement strand
AATATGTATGACTCTTCCCAACCCCAGGACACTACCTTCGCGGACCCTATTTGCAGTGGCCAGTTGCCTGACCGACATGTGATGGGCACGCGCAATCCTCCAAAGGTCATCCCCTTGGTGAATATGGGACTGACCCGCCATGGTCGGCATCGAAGATGATATAAGCGTGAGTGCAAACGAGACAGCGGCGAAACCGGATGCTCTTTTGCCCAAGACTTCACTTCCTTCCTGGTGTGATTATCGGCATTCCTTGCTGCGCGCCTTAGGAACGCTTATCGCTGAGATAGAGATACTGTCGGGTATTTTACAGGGTATTGTTCCGCATGTCAAGCCCTTTTTTGACGGAAGTAACGAGTAACGAGAAGGGAGTGCTCAGTATGCGGCGGGAACGACAACTCGATGTAGCTCCTCGAATCGAGTCCTTCGAGTTCCCGCCGCACAGGGGTTGGTCCCTCCACCGCGGGTGGGCCGGCCATCCAAGTCCTGTGACTTTTTCTTCATCTTAGCGTCCTGACTTCGACTTGTATTTTCTGGCACGGTGTACTATAATATTAATGTGTCAAGCACGGCGGACCGGGGAAACGCGTAAAATCAGGTAATTATGCTGATGCGCCGCGGGAACCATGGTCTGCTTACTAGCGTAATGCATATCGAGGATAGAAGGTGGAGGCCACGCAAGTGGAACTAACGGAAAACCTCTCGGCTGTTGCAGGCAGCGAGGACAGGAGAGAGTTCGATTCTCTCGTTGCCAGGTATCATAAGCAGGCGTACAACATAGCCTACAGGATGGCGGGCAACCACGCCGACGCGGAGGACCTGACACAGGAGGCGTTCATCCGGGCGTTTCGGTTCTTTGGGCAATATCGCCGGGAACTTCCGTTTGATAGCTGGCTGTATAAGATCATGTCTAACGTCTTCATCGACAGGCTGCGCCGGAGGCCGAAAGCGAAAATCCGGTCCATGGACCAGCCAGTGGTCACCGATGAAGGCGAGGCCCAGTTTGACGTGGCAGATCCCGGCGCGGGACCAGAGGAAGCGGTGCTCTCCAAAGAAATGGACGTCCGCATCCAGGCTGCGCTGGATACCCTCCCCGAGGCCTTTCGCCTGACAGTCATCTATGCCGACATAGAGGGCTTGTCTTACGAAGAAATTGCTGAGGTTACTAATACTAACATCGGCACCGTGAGATCGAGGCTTCATCGGGGTAGAAGGTTGTTAAGGAATAAGCTAAAAAACTATGCAGATCAGCTAGTTTGAACGGCAGGATTTAGGAACCAGGGCTGTCTGCCTTCCCTAGCCCCCAGTCCCTAACTCCTAGCCCCTAACAGGAGAGGTGCTTGATATGAATTGCCGTCGAATCGTCAGTATGATGTCCGCCTATGTCGACGGTGAACTCACCGGCGTGGACATGCTCGAGATCAGAAGGCATCTTTCGGACTGCGAGGAGTGCAGCGCGGAGTATGAGTCGATAAGGCTCACCAAGCATGCACTCGCGAGGCTGGCGACGGCGAGGCCGCGACCCGATTTCGCGGCGGCCCTGTTTGGCCAGTTAGATGCAGTCAAGGTCACCCGGCCTCAACGTATGTTTAACTTCCTCGGCCGTCGGCTGAGCCATAAGCTCAGCCCCGTGGGCGCGGCGCTGGCGGCATCGGGCCTGGCGCTGGTAATTCTTTCCTCGGGAGCAATGGATACCGGCCCGCAAGCTACCGCAACTATGGCGAATGCCGCCTTTGGCAGCCGATACGAGCAGGCCGGTTTCCTTGGCGATCTTCGAGAGGAATCGCCGGTGATCTACCCGACCCAGCCACTGCGCGTGGCGACCGAAACGTCGACCCTCGGCGAGCCGAACGTGCGCTTTGCAAGCTTTGACACAAGTGTCAGGTGATCGGGGAAGGGTTAATAGGGTTTTAGGGTTAGTAGGGTTGATAGGGGAAGGGAATACGCTTCCCTCCCGCGGACCCTACTGGACCTATTGGCCCTATCAACCCTGCTAATCCTACCAACCCTAAAGCCGCGTAGCCACAACCAAGAAGGCCATCGCCGGAAAATCAATACGGCCTTTCCATAATTCGGAAGGTCCGTGGTTTCTTTTCAGTATCTTACAACTGAAATCCGAGGTCACATATCAAAGTTCAGTACCAGCTTGTATAGGATTTCAGTTGTAAGATACTAATCTGCCCCGACTCACGGAACGCGACCGGGCGATTCTGCGTCAAAACCGACGAGTGATATCATTCTACAAGCTTAGCCTGTGCTAAAATCTCCAATTTCCAACTTCCAATTTCTAAGTAGGAGGACATTAATAACATGCGATCAACGTGGAAACTAGCCCTGCGAGAACGGCATCTGCTTCTTATATGCCTGCTCAGTGTGGCATTGGGGTTCTCAATCGCGGCCAATTTCTACAATCATCCCACGACGCCGGCCATTGCGGCTTCGAGCAAAACGGAAGCCATGGCCGATTGGCGCAGCGGTTTCATTCAGGTGGCCGACAAACTGCAGCCGTGCGTCGTGAACATCACCTGTACGGTGCCGAGCAAAGCCGGCGTAAGCATGCCGAACTTCGATGACTTCTTCGGCTTTCCGTTTTTTGGCGGGCCTCGCGGCCGCGCTCCCAAGCCCGAGGATCAGACCGTGGGCGGATCGGGCGTGATCGTGCGTTCGGACGGCTATATTCTGACCAATAACCATGTCGTCGAGGGGGCTAATAAGGTGAAGGTGAAGCTCCCGGACGGAGCGGAATACACGGCGACGAAAGTCTTGACCGATCCCTATTCGGACCTGGCTGTGGTCAAGATCGATGCCAATAACCTGCCGGCGGCGAGCTTTGCCGATTCCGACAAGGCGAAGGTCGGCGAGTGGGTTATCGCCATCGGCAACCCCTTCGGCATGGAGAATACCCTCACGGTGGGTGTCGTGAGCGGGCTGCTTCGGGATGTCCACGTGCCGAACCCCGAGAACCCGCACGGCGGGACCTATTATCCCGACGCGATACAGACCGACGCCTCGATCAATCCCGGCAACTCCGGGGGGCCGCTCGTGGATATCGACGGCAGCATCATCGGCATCAACTCGGCCATTTATTCGCAGTCCGGCGGGAATATGGGAATAGGCTTCGCCATACCATCCTCCACGGCCAAGTTCGTGATGGAGCAGCTCATCGAGCACGGCAAGGTCACCCGAGGTTACTTGGGCCTGGCGCCGGAGAATGTGACTCCGAAGCTCTCAGGTAAGCTCGGGACCAAGCAGGGCGCGCTCGTGGAGCAGGTGGACGAAGGATCTCCGGCTGAGAAGGGCGGCATCGAGCCCAAGGACGTGATAGTCAAGATCAACGACAAGGACATCAAGAGCGCAATCGACCTGCGCAGAACCGTGCAGAGGCTCGCTCCCGGCACGACCGCCACCGTGGAACTGATGCGCGATGGCAAGCCCAAGACCGTCGAGGTCAAAATAGGAACGCCGCCGTCCGAGGGCGAGGCCGACTCCAACGAAACTTCCGATAAGATCGGCCTGCAGGTCCAGTCGCTGACTCCCGATCTGGCCGATAAGCTGGGTGTCAGCCCGAAAGCCAAGGGAGTAGTTGTCAAGAGCGTGGAGCCTAATAGCGCCGCCGCCAGGGTCGGAATGCAGCCCGGCGATCTGATCACCGAGATCGACAATACTCCGATTACCTCTGTGAGCGCATTCTCGAAGGCTGTGAAGTCGATGCAGAGCGGGGACACGGTCATGATCGTGATCCAGCGCGAAGGCCGCAGTTTCTTCGTCCAGATGCCGGTAGATTAGCTTCGCTGGGTGTCAGGTGATGGGGGTTAGAATGCAACTCCCTGGGTGGCGATTTCCGAATCGCCACCCCAGCACCGAATAAGGGATTTACGAATCCCGCGTTTGGTTTAGAGGTTAGTATCTTACAACTGAAATCCTATACAAGTTGTACCTGAATTTTGATATGTCACCTCGGATTTCAGTTGTAAGATACGTAAGAAGAAACCACCGACCTTCCGAATTACGAAAAGGCCGTATTGATTTTCCGGCGATGGCCTTCTTGGTTGCGGCTACGCCGCTTTAGGTAGCATTATTCACGTAACGCGTGCTGGCCCAGCACTTTGTGCTCCCCTCTCCCATCCAGGAGAGGGAGCACGTGAGTGCCTGAACCAAGAGGCTCGCAGAGTCTATTTCTTGGGATGGGCGTTGGGGTCACTCGGCAGCATTCCGGCCTTGATCTTCTCGATGTTCGTGTAGCCGTTCTTGAATATGTCGATGTTCTCTATCGCCTTCAGCGAAGCAGCCTCCATTTTCTTGCCCTTGAGCAGCTTGCCATAAGCGTTCCAACCCCCCGTGCCGTTAGGCTTCTCGTGACAAAGCGCGCACTTGGCCTTTGCCAGTTGTGTGTCAGGCTTAGGCTTATACGTGTCATCAAAAAGCTTGAACCACTTGGGAGTAGCCACAGCCATACTTGCGATCAGCGCAACCGCGCCGGCGGCCAACAAAAGATGTCGAAGCGTCTTCATAGGTGTTTTCCTTTCCGAGAGTTACGTTTGCTGCCGCACGCGACAGCAATGTCGAGGCACTTTTACCCAATACATCCGGTATTCTACCACAAACAGGCTGCCGTTGCCAGTCGCCCTAAAGACCCAACAGCTCGATTCCTTGCGCGCGGACTAGTTCGATGGCGGGTAGTTCGATAGCAGATAGTCAGATAGCTGAAGGGAAGCGACATCCCGCCGGCGGGCGCTATCTGCTATCAGACCATCTGCCATCTGCCATCCCCCCTTCAGGGTCTTGCCTGCGACATGCGCGCCAGTTCCTCGAACTTGAGGTCCGCGCCGATGATTCCGACTGCAGTGCCGGACTTGTCGAAGATCGGCGACGAGACCGTAATGCACAGCGCTCCGGTGATGCGGGACTTGTAGAAGTCGGTGATGAACACGCCGCCTTCGTCGACCGCTCCCTGGAACCAGTCTCTCTCCGAGAAGTCCTCGTGCAGACCGAATGAGCCATACTCATCCCGGTACTGCGGCTGTGTGATATTATCGGTGATCTTCTTGCCCGCCATATCAGTCACGTAGATGAACTGAATGAACAGGTGCTTGTGAACCGCCTCGGCAAGCACCGGTTCGATCTTCTTGTGGTCCATGCTTCGCACCAGGCGATTCTGGGCGAGTCTCTCGACGATCTTTTCCGACAGATCGAGCGCGTGCTCCCGCAGCCTGTCGAAATCGCTCTTGAAGTACTCCGGCAGGTGCATTCTGGCCTGCATAAGCATCTCGTCGTCCGATATCGACGTGACCCGGCCGCCGGCATAGAGTTCCTTCACCCATTCGTGGATGCCCGCAAGACCGGCATGCCGCTTGTCCACGGCGCTCTCCGGCTTGAGCCCTAGATACTGGTTTACCCAGTGAGCGATGCCCGCCAGCCCCGACTTATCAGTGACGTTGACCCTGGTGGGCCTGCTGAGTATCTTGTCGGTGTCGAAGATGTTGTAGATTTCCTCGTTCTTAAGCATCCCGTCGGCGTGAATGCCCGCGCTGGTGACGTTGAAATTGGCGCCCACGAACGGGTAGCCTGCGGGGATGTCCACCCCGATGTCTCTTCTGAAATACTCAGCGATCTCGGTGATAACACGGGTGTCTACACCATTAGTGTCGCCCCTCAGGCCGATGTAGTCCATTATCGCCCCCTCGAGAGGTGGGTTTCCAGTCCGTTCGCCAAAGCCCAGGAGCGTGCAATTGACGACGGCGCAGCCATAGAGCCACGCCGTGGTGGCATTGACCAGCACCTTGTGGAAATCGTTGTGCCCGTGCCACTCAAGCCACTCGCCGGGCACCTCGCACTCGTGGATCATCGTGTGGACCATCTTCGGAACGCTTCTGGGCAGGGCAGCCTCGGGGTAGGGAAGTCCGTAGCCCATGGTGTCACAAAGCCTGATCTTGATGATCTTACCCGATTGCCGGGCCAGTTCCATAAGTTTTTGCACCAACGGAATTATGAAACCCTCAAAGTCCGCGCGCGTGATGTCCTCCAGGTGACACCTCACCGCCTCCAGCCCCCACTCCAGAGCGGTGGATACCAGGTCGATGTATTGGTCGAAGACTTGCGCACGGGTCTTGTTGAACTTCAGGAAGATATGGTAGTCGGACGCGGAGGTCAGGATCCCCGTCTCTCGCAGCCCCATTTCCTTGACGAGCTTGAAGTCATCCTTGGTTGCCCTGATCCAGCCGGTAACCTCGGGAAATCGATGCCCCAGCTCCTGACACTTGCGTACGGCCTCCCTGTCTTTATCGGTGTAGAGGAAGAACTCGCTTGCCCGGATCACGCCGTTGGGTCCGCCGAGCCGGCTGAGCATATCGTAGATACGGACCATCTGCGCGGGCGTATAGGGTGGGCGCGCCTGCTGCCCGTCGCGGAAGGTGGTGTCGGTGATGAAGAAGTCCTGAGCGGGCTCCATGGGGACGCTTCCACCGTCGAAGACCATACGCGGAATTTCACTGTATGGAAACACTTCGCGGAGAAGGTTTGGCTCGGCTACATCCTGGACGCCTCGTCTCGACAGCGCCCGCAGCAGACCTAATCGAGAATCTTTCGATATCATGACTATTTGCCTCCGGTGACCTCACAAACTCATCAATAACTCTACTCCCGGCTATCGATGACCCTAATTACATATTGCACTAGTTGACAATGCGTGTCAAGATGAGTCAGGAAAAATACTTGGTGAAAGATATCACTATGTATTGACTCTACGCCCAACCTGGCGCATAATGCAATTAGAGGACATGTCAAGAGGGGCTCAACACGAAGGAAGCATAGGTCGTATGTCCACAATTAATGTCGACCAATCAATAGGTTACGAGATTACTATTTATGACGCCTGGTGCAAGCGCTGCGGTGTATGTGCGGAGTTCTGCCCCAGGGGCGTCATCGTCACGGATTCGCTGGGAACCCCCCACCCGATCCACCTGGAACGCTGTGTCGGGTGCACTCAATGCGTGCTGCACTGCCCGGACTTTGCTATCACGTGCTCAGCCAGGAAGAAGCCGGAGGACCAAAATGGCTAAAGTCAAGACCGGAGTCCCGCTTCTGCTTTCGGGCAATGAGGCAGTCGCCTACGGAGCCCTTGCGGCAGGAGCCCGTTTCTACGCGGGATATCCTATTACCCCCTCCACCGAGATCGCCGAAGTGATGGCGGAAGAGTGCCCAGGGCCGGCGGAAAGTTCATACAGATGGAGGACGAGATGGCCAGCCTCGGAGCAGTGATAGGTGCGTCGCTGACGGGGCTCAAGTCGTTCACGGCCACATCCGGCCCCGGGTTTTCACTCATGCAGGAACACATCGGCTTCGCGGCGATGGCGGAGGCGCCGTGCGTGATCGTCGACGTGATGCGCGGAGGGCCAAGCACCGGCCTGCCCACTAAGACATCGCAGGCGGACATCATGCAGGCGAAGTACGGTTCGCACGGGGATTATCCCTCGATTGCGCTGGTTCCGAGTTCGGTAATGGAGTGCTATGTGTTGACGATCAAGGCGTTTAACCTCTCCGAGAAATATCGCGTGCCCGTGATCATCCTCTCGGACGAGGTTCTGGGACATATGCGCGAGAAAGTCGTCCTGCCGGAGCCGGGCGAAATCGAGATCGTCGACCGACTGAAGCCGACAGTTCCGCCGGAGTGGTACCACCACTACGAGGACTCGACCACAGGTCTCTCGCCGATGGCGAGCTTCGGCGAGGGTTACCGGTTCCACGTCACCGGCCTTACACACGATATCAGCGGTTTCCCAACCGAGCGCCCCGACGAAATCACCGCCCTCCTGCAGAAGTTCAAGAACAAGGAGATTCGCAACACCAAAGACCTGACTATGGTCGAGGAGTTCGCGATGCAGGACGCCCGCTTCTGCATCTTCGCCTACGGATCGGTGGCGCGCTCGGCAAGGCAGGCCGTTAGGATTTTGAGACAGAGCGGCTTCAGGGCAGGGATGCTCCGCCCGCAGATCGTCTGGCCGTTCCCCAAGCTGCCCGTCGAAAATATGCTTGAAAGAGTCAGCCACGTTCTCGTGCCCGAGATGAACGTGGGGCAGCTTCGCAAAGAGGTGGAGCGCCTCTCCAACGGTGTCAAGGGGAAGGTTCAGGGCCTGAACGTCCTCGATCCGACATTTATCAGTGCCGAGCAGATCGCTGACAAGGTCCGCGAAATCCGGGCCAAGGAACAGGCCGGCAGCGTCGAGGGAGATCATTCGCGTTTCCGAGGTTCCGATTTAGGATGTTTCGGGATTTTGGCCTGGCCCAGTGCGTCGGACCTGCTCACCCCAAAATCCCGAAACATCGGAAATCAATACGGCCTTTCCGTAATTCGAAAGGTCGGTGGTTTCTTCTTACGTATCTTACAACTGAAATCCGAGGTGACATATCAAAGTTCAGCACAGCTTGTATAGGATTTCAGTTGTAAGATAATAAACCGGAGGTCTAGTTCATTGGCAGATGAAAAGCTCCTGTCCAAAAGCCCAGCCGTGCACAAGTGGCTGCGAGTAAAGAAGAAGTTCCCGCACCTCTGGTGCCCTGGCTGTGGCAACGGCATCATCCTCGGCGCGACAATTCTTGCGCTGGAGGACCTTGGCTACGACAAGGACGAGGTCGTGATGGTCTCCGGCATCGGCTGCGCGGGCAGGATACCGGTCTATGTCGATTGCAACACCCTGCACACAACGCACGGCCGCGCGCTCACATTCGCCACGGGGATCAAACTCGCCAATCCTGATTTGAAGGTAGATGGTATTTATGGGCGACGGTGACGCCCTCGCCATCGGCGGAAACCACTTCATTCATGCCGCCCGCCGCAATATCGACCTTACCGCGGTCATAGTCAACAACAACATCTACGGAATGACCGGGGGGCAGGTTTCGCCCGCCACGCCGCTGGGGATGAAAGCCACCACGGCTGCCTACGGCAACATCGAGCAGCCATTTGATACCTGCGAACTGGCCAAGAGCGCCGGCGCGACTTTCGTCGCCAGGTCGACGGTATATCACGTTCGCCACGCCGAGCAGATGATCAAGAAAGGACTCGAGCACAAGGGTTTCTCGGTGATCGAGATAATCTCCAATTGCCACACAGCCTACGGCAGGATCAACAAACTCGGCACCCACATCGACATGCTGAAGGCGATGCGTGACAAGTCAATGATGGTCACACCCGAGTCTGACCCGAAGTCCCCCGAAGCGCGCCGGCAAAGATTATGTACCTCGGGATTCTTCAAGATACGTCACAACGACCGGAGTTCTGCGAACTCTACGATTTGATGATCTCCGGCCAAGGAGGTAAGTTCGTAAAATGTTAGACCAATCATCCGAGATGGTTATTGCCCCTAAAGTCGCGGTCCGCCTGAGTGGCGACGGGCGGCCAGGGGCTGCTTTTGGCGGGTCGAGTCCTCGCCGAGGCCGCCGCCATCCACGACGGACTTAACGTCGCTCAAACTAACTCTTACGGCCCCGAGGCCAGGGGTGGCGCAAGCCGATCGGAGGTCGTGATAAGCCCAGGCCCGGTTGATGATCTTCGATGCAGAAGCTTCGACATCCTCGTGTGCCTGAGTCAAAAGGCGTGCGACACCTACTACGCCTCTCTTGCCGAGCACGGGCTGTTCATAGTCGACTCGACCAATGTTGCGGTAGTCCCCACCAACCGCGTCGTCGAAGTGCCGATGACGAGGATGGCCGTGGAGGAGTGCGGCAACGTGATGGTCACGAATATGATTGCTCTCGGCGTTGTGTGCGGTTATTCCGATTTGGTGACGCTGGACTCACTGCTAAAGGCCATCGGATCGACCCTTCGACCCGACCTGATAGCCCTCAACACGAAGGCAATCGAACTTGGTTACGCCGCGGCCCGGTGCATCCTCCGGACGATGCCGGAGAAGAAGCGGCTGCAAGTGAAAAAATACGGATTCGCGCCCGTACCGAAGGCCCGGGATAAACAGCCGTCAAAGCAACGCCGCGCGGCCAGGCCGCGTGTGGCTGCAATCGCCTGAGGCGAATTTTGAATTGAAGGGAATCTACCAGGTGGCTGGGTCCCCTCCGTAAACCGGCAGAGCCGGAACCGAATTTAATCGCGAAAACGCGAAAGTGCGAAAGCGCGAAAGTGTCCGAAACGGAAACTCGTGGTAGTTGTAAGGGTGTTTCGGGAATCTTGTTCCCGAAACTGACTACGTATCGGGAGCAAGATTCCCGATACACCGGCAAAGCTGCCTATTATAAGAGGTTAGACCGTGATACAAATAGTGGCCGATCTGACCACATCTTCCATCGGGAAGAAATTCATAATGGCTGTGACGGGCCTTGGGGCCATCAGCTTCCTCGTGGTTCATCTGGGCGGAAACGTCCTTGTGTTCGCCGGACGGGCGCGCTTCGACACCTACGCCCACCATCTTCACTCATTCGTCTTTCTGCCCGTGCTGGAATACGCTCTGTTCGCACTGTTTGCGGTGCACGCTTTCCTTGGCGCGGTGCTCACCATACAGAACTGGCGGGCAAGGCCGATCGGCTACGCGGTCAAGAGGCGCGCGGGTGCGGCGACGGTTGCATCGTCAACTATGATCTACAGCGGCCTGGCCCTTCTCGGATTTTTGATCCTCCACCTGTGGACCGTCGACTTCGGCGTTCGCGCCGACATGCCGGCATACGACAGGGTTGTGCGCGCATTCACCAATCCTGGGTGTGCGGCCTGCTACATCCTCGGGATTCTCGCCCTGGGACTGCACCTCTACCACGGCGCGAGTTCCACGTTGGAGAGCCTGGGGCTGAACCATCCCAGTTACGAGCGTTTCATTCTAATGGCCGGTCGACTCGCGGCCGTCGTTCTCACCGCGGGGTTTCTGACGACTGGGCTGTTCGTGATGTTTGCAAGGTCGGCGGCGCAATGAACATCGACGCGAAAATACCATCCGGCCCGCTCGAAGAGAAGTGGGGCATATATCGAAATGAAATGAAGCTCGTCAGCCCGGCCAACAAACGTAAATACACGATAATCTGCGTGGGCACCGGACTCGCGGGCGCTTCGGCCTCGGCGACGCTCGCGGAACTTGGCTACAACGTGCTCACATTCTGCCTGCAGGACAGCCCTCGCCGAGCCCACAGCATCGCGGCCCAGGGCGGGATAAATGCCGCAAAGAACTACGCCAACGACGGCGACAGCGTCTACAGGCTATTCTACGACACTATCAAAGGTGGGGATTACCGGTCGCGCGAGGCTAACGTCTACCGCCTCGCTCAGATCAGCAGCGGCATAATCGACCAGTGCGCGGCACAAGGAGTGCCGTTTGCTCGCGACTACGGCGGGATGCTCACAACAAGGTCGTTTGGCGGAGCGCAGGTCTCCCGTACGTTTTATGCCCGCGGCCAGACCGGCCAGCAACTCCTTTTGGGCGCCTACGGCGCGATGATGCGCCGGGTACACGATGGCGCCGTCACCATGTTCGGGCGACGGGAAATGCTCGACCTGGTGGTCATCGATGGCAGGGCCAGGGGAATAGTCGTTCGCAACCTGATCGACGGTCATCTCGAGTCCTACGCCGCCGACGCCGTCATCCTCGCCACGGGCGGATACACCAACGTCTTCTTCCTGTCCACCAATGCCCAGAGCAGCAACGTTTCGCCGGTCTGGAAAGCCTACCGCAAGGGTGCGTTTCTTGCCAACCCCTGCTACACCCAGATTCACCCGACATGCATTCCAGTAACCGGCCACCACCAGAGCAAGCTCACGCTGATGAGCGAGAGCCTGCGCAACGACGCCCGTGTCTGGATTCCTCGCCAGCCCGGAGACAAGAGAGATCCCGCGCAAATACCCGAGTCCGACCGGTTTTACTACCTCGAGGAGAAGTATCCCGCGTTCGCAAACCTCGTGCCCAGGGATGTCGCCTCCAGAAACGCGAAGGCACAGGCGGACGCAGGCAGGGGTGTCGGGAACTCGGGACATGCCGTCTACCTCGACTTCCGCGACGCGATCGAGCGCGATGGCATCTCCGATATTCGTGAAAAATACGGCAACCTCTTCGACATGTACCAGAGGATCACCGATGAAACCCCCTACCAGACACCGATGCGAATCTATCCTGCCCCGCACTACGCAATGGGCGGCCTTTGGGTCGATTACTCGCTGATGAGCACGATTCCAGGGCTGTTTGTGCTGGGCGAGGCCAACTTCTCCGATCACGGCTCCAACCGCCTCGGCGCCAGCGCGCTCATGCAAGGGCTCGCCGATGGCTATTTCGTTATTTCGAACACAGTCGGCGGCTACCTCGCGGAGAACAAACCCGGAGGAGTCGACACCAGGCACGCGGCGTTCTCGGACGCCGCCGAGGCCGCGCGCGCACGGATCGACCGTTTGCTGGCGATCAGGGGCAGCCGGACCGTCGCCGATTTTCATCGCGAGTTGGGCCTGCTGCTCTGGAACAACTGTGGAATGAGCCGCACCGAGGCCTGCAAGGAAGCCCTGAAGCGTATTCCCGAGATACGCGAGGAGTTCTGGGGCAACGTCGATGTCGCGGGTTCGTCCGGCGAGCTGAATCAGAACCTGGAGCGCGCGCGGCGGGTTGCGGACTTCCTGGAGTTTGCGGAGTTGATGGTTTTTGACGCGCTTCATCGCCGGGAGTCGTGCGGCGGGCATTTTCGCGAAGAGAGCCAGACACCGGATGGTGAAGCGCTTCGCGACGACGAGCGCTTCCGCTACGTGGCGGCGTGGGAGTTCACGGGGACCGGCAGCGACCCGCTGCTGCACAAGGAACCGCTGGAGTTCGAAGCTATAAAGCTTGCCCAGAGGAGCTACAAATAATGAACCTGACGCTGAGAATATGGCGGCAGAAGAGCGGCAAATCGAAAGGCCGGTTCGAGACCTACACGGCTCGGGATATCTCCGAGGATATGTCGTTTATGGAGACTCTCGACCTGGTGAACGAGGACCTGATCCTCAAGGGAGAAGAGCCTATCGCTTTCGACAGTGACTGCCGCGAGGGCATTTGCGGCACGTGTTGCATTATGATCAACTGCCGCGCGCACGGCGGCAAGCACGGCACTACCGTCTGCCAGCTTCACATGCGCGAGTTTCGGGACGGTGATACGATCATCGTCGAGCCTCTGCGCGCGAGGGCGTTTCCGATCCGTGAAAGACCTCATCGTGGACCGCTGCGCTCTCGACGAAATCATCAAGGCAGGCGGATATATATCCGTGGACACGGGCAGCGCACCCGATGCCAACGCAATTCCCGTCTCCAGAGAGGCCGCGGAAGCCGCCATGGATGCCGCCGCGTGCATCGGCTGTGGGGCGTGCGTCGCCTGCTGCAAGAACGCCGCGGCCGTGCTCTTCGTCTCGGCCAAGCTCGCGCATCTCTCTATCCTCCCCCAGGGAAGCGTCGAATGGCGCAAGCGAGCGATGAGCATGGTCCGCGCCATGGACCGAGCCGGTTTCGGCGCGTGCACCAACGAACGCGAATGCGAGTCTCTATTGTCCGAAAGAAATCAGAATACTCAACATAGCCAGAATGAACCGACAGTTCCTGTCCGCGCTCTTCGCGGGCGAAAGGGTCAAGAAATGAAAATACACGAATATCAAGCTAAGCAGATTTTCCGCGATTACGGCATACCGGCGCCGGCCGACACGATGGTCACGAGCCCCGAGCAGGCTGTCCTCGCGGCCGGATCATAGGGCTTCCGGTGGTCATCAAGGCCCAGGTCCATTCCGGCGGACGGGGCAAAGCGGGGGGAGTTAAGAAGGCAAGCAGTCTTGACGAGGTGCACCGCGTCGCGAACGACATTCTGAATCTGATCATAAACGGCTGCCCGGTGCACAAACTCGTGGTCACACCGGCAATTGAGATAGCCGCGGAGTCTTACCTGAGCATCTTGGTCGACCGCGGCACTTCGAAAGTGGCGTTCATCGGATGCGCGGAGGGGGGAGTGGAGATCGAGGCGACGGCCAAGGCGACCCCGGAGAAGATCCTGAGACTGGAGGTTGGGGCGAGCCAGCTTGCGAGCCTTTCGGCCGAGGACTGCATAGCCTTGGCCGCAAGGCTTTTCGTAGATGGCGACCAGGCGTGGCAGGCGGCCCGGATAATGGTCTCGATGGCGCGGATGCTTCACGAGCGCGACGCTTCGATGATCGAGATCAACCCTCTGGTCGTCGACGGGCGCGGCAAGGTCATTGCTCTCGATGCCAAGGTCATTCTTGACGACAACGCGCTGTTTCGCCATCCGGAAAACGTGGGGCTTCGGGATTCGGATGACGAAGACCCGGACGACGCTGCCGCGAAGGACGCCAACGTCACATTTGTCCGGCTCAACGGCGAAATCGGATGCATGGTCAACGGCGCGGGTCTGGCGATGGCAACAATGGATACTATCAAGCACTTCGGCGGATCGCCGGCAAATTTCCTCGACGTCGGTGGAAGCTCCGATCCGAAAAAAGTGCTCGCTGGGCTGAAGCTGATCCTCAAAGATCCTAAGGTAAAGTCGATTTTCATCAATATCTTCGGCGGCATCACGCGCTGCGACGACGTCGCCACGGGAATCTTGGCCGCCAGGCAAGAATATCACCCTTCGGTCCCGATAGTAATTCGCCTGGCGGGAACGAACGAGGCCGAGGGCAACGCGATCATCGCCGGTACCGGCATGAAAGTCGCTGCTACACTAGAACAGGGCGCCCACTGGGCGGTCGCAATGGGAGGAGCAAGATGAGTATACTCATAGACACCAACACACGCGTAATATTGCAGGGGATAACTGGTCGAGACGGTTCATTCCACGCCGGCAAAATGCTGGAATTCGGCACCCATGTTGTCGGAGGAGTCACGCCCGGAAAAGGCGGGGAGAGTGTCCACGGCTTGCCGGTATTTGACACGGTCGGCGAGGCAGTGCGCGAGACGGGAGTCTGACACGTCGGTGATTTTCGTGCCCGCCAGGTTCGCAAGGCAGGCCCTGTTGGAAGCCGCCACAGCCCCTCTCAAGCTCGTGGTCTGCATAACCGAGGGAATACCGACCCTCGACGCACTGGAGGCGTATGAGGCGCTCAAAGCCAACGGCACTCGATTGATCGGTCCCAACTGCCCCGGTGTCACCAGTCCGGGTCTGTGTAAGGCCGGTATCATGCCCAGCCAGGTCTTCATGCCCGGCAGAGTCGGCGTAATGTCGCGCAGCGGCACGCTGACCTACGAGATTGTCTCTACTCTAACTGCCGCCGGAATCGGTCAGTCGACTTGCATCGGCATCGGCGGAGACCCTGTAATCGGGACCCGATATGTGGACCTCCTGCCGCTCTTCGAATCCGACCCGGGCACCGACGCCGTCGTGATGGTTGGCGAGATCGGTGGGGAGGACGAGATCGCGGCCGCCAACTACTTCCGGCGCAACATGCTCAAGCCCATGGTAGCGTTTATCACGGGGCTCACCGCGCCGCCGGGCAAGAGGATGGGGCATGCCGGCGCTCTGGTCGGAGGCGCGGACGAAACCGCGGCATCCAAAATTCTCAGGTTGGAAGCCGCCGGCATTCCCGTGGCTCGAGTAACCAGCGAGTCGCCCAGACTGCTGTCGGCAGGCATCCGAATACCGATATATCGCCGCGCCCCACTCCGCCGCGCAGCCACCAGCAGTTCTTAATCCTTTCGACACCTCCTAAGTCGAAAGTGGGCCCCGGCAGTGACGCCGGGGCTCTCTGGCGTTGAGGCCCCAACAACTCACGAATCGTGAGTGTATGCCACCTCTCTATGCGGCGGGAACGACAGATAGAGCGTCCGCTTCAACCGGGCGCCTTCGAGTTCCGGTGTTTCGGGAATCTTGTTCCCGAAACCAACTGCCCCGCCTTAGACGATCAAAGGCCGCACATCAAGCCCGACCTTTCCGGTGTTTCGGGAATCTTGTTCCCGAAACCAACTGCCCCGCCTTAGACGATCAAAGGCCGCACATCAAGCCCGACCTTTCCGGTGTTTCGGGAATCTTGTTCCCGAAACCAACTGCCCCGCCTTAGACGATCAAAGGCCGCACATCAAGCCCGACCTTTTCACCAAACTCGTAAAAACGCCAACTGGAGAATGGCCACTGCTCTGGAAGGGTGACCAGTCCCCTTCGAACGGGATTCCGGTGTTTCGGGAATCTTGTTCCCGAAACCAACTGCCCCGCCTTAGACGATCAAAGGCCGCACATCAAGCCCGACCTTTTCACCAAACTCGTAAAAACGCCAACTGGAGAATGGCCACTGCTCTGGAAGGGTGACCAGTCCCCTTCGAAACGGGATTGGCATGAATATAGTTCACCTTCGCGTAGAGCTTCTCCTCGCTATAGATTGCGAGGGCTCGCGCCTGTTCCTTCCACACGGCGAAGCGCGCCTTGCCGTTGGCGTGACCCGCCATCGTCTCCAAGACCTTCGCCGCGTTCATATCCTTGGCGTGCGCTATTATCCTCTGTGCAGACCTTCCGCGCCATAACCGGTTGAACCGGTGCAGTTGGCCGCCGTCAGGCAGCAACACCAGCAGATGGACGTGATCCGGCATCAGCACAAACGCCGACACGTACCCAACGCACTCGGCCAGCGCCCTGCGAATCTCGTCGCACACGATATCCCGCAGGGTTGCATTGTTGAGCAAGGGCAACCACTCTACAAACGTTCCCGTTATATAGTAGTAACTTGCCCCTATGTCGATGTTCTTCCATTTCACAACGTCATATTAGCCGCACTTGCCGGATATCCCTGCTGGAGGTGGTGCTTATCCGTTTCGGGAACAAGTTCCCGAAACACCGAAAGAGCTAAAGCCAAATTTACATGCACAGCATTGTGCAGGGTTGATACCCTGAATGTTGCTCATAAGAATGTAGTTCGTAGTTAACACTCGTTTCGCAGTCTGCCTGTTCCCTAGATAGGAATCGAATTATCAAAATAAATCCAAGTGTACCAGGGAGACTGTCTCTACGCAGTCTAGCACAATATATTGTGCATGTCAAGCGGGAAGAATTTGCTGCTGTTGGCGGAATTACGTTGCGGACAGGGGACTTTAGGTACCCGGATCGCCTCTCCGTTGAGGAAGCAGTTCAGCTTCAGCCAGAGTGGTGAGCATGGAGAGCGGCAGGCCGAGGACACCGCAAATTGAAATGAGGCTCTTGACGGAGACATTCTGTGAACCCCGCTCTATGGCTCCCACATAATTTCTGTGCAGGTTCGCGGCGCCTGCCAGATCTTCTTGGCTATAGCCAAGTCGTTTGCGTCTCCTCCTGATAACGACCCCGAGAGCGATTAAGAATTGTTCCGTATCCATAACCAGAGTGTATGGAGTTGACTCCGAGAATGCCACACAATATACTGTGCGACTGCTCGGGGGCCGCTAATGGTCTGCTGTGGCCCAGTCCCGGAGTCGAGCGAGACTTCGCTTGACACCATACTCTATTACGGCGTAGCATGGATTCGTTTGTGCACTCTCGCACTATGTCTGGCGGAATGGGATTCACCCCTCGCAAACTATTGGTCAACTGCTCACGACGTGCGGGATTAGCTCCTGTTTCGCGGTAAGAATTCCCAGGATGGGAAGAGGTCAATTATTCAGCAATGTCTACATTCTATTCATCATGTGCGATTTACGACTGCAAGACCTGCGCCTATAGGTCATCAGAACAGTGCGTGGGTTGCATCCCGGGCAATCGCCAGCTATTAGCGGAGGGTCGCGAAGGGTGCCGGATCTACTCATGTGTGATCGGTCGGGGTATTACGACCTGCCTGGAATGCACGGAGTCCGCGTGCGTCTTGCGGCGGGACGCGGAGTCGGTTTGTCCCCTACGCAGCATGTTTATGAAGAGTCGATGGTGGGCTGGTCGACTCGCGAGGGCTTTGGAGAGCCGAGGTCGGCAGAGTGGAGATTCGTCGGACGAGGAAAAGACTTCGGAGTTGGTCGTGAGCAGGTTGAGGTGGTATCTGACCGCGCTGGATAACCTAGCGGATCAAGGGTGCGAGTCGGTATCATCGTGGAAATTAGCGGAGATGGTCGGCGCCAAATCTGCTCTGATCCGGAAGGACCTCTCCCGGTTCGGCGCGTTCGGCAGGCCAAGCTACGGATACCGAGTGGATAGCCTCCGCGAAACCATCCAGGCAATACTCCACCTCGACAAGCCCAGGGACTTGGTATGGGTTGGAGCCTGCGCGTTTCGTCACTACCAGGCCGGTTTCGCGAGGCTTGAAAAGCACAATTGCAGAGTCGTCGCGTTGTTCGACACCGATGCGCAAGAGGTTGGATCTCGTATAGAAGATTTCTTGGTGCGGCCGGTAAGTGAACTGGCCGATACGCTGTCGAGTTTGAATGGTTTCACTGCGGTGATAGCGATCGGCGGCCCCGAGAGCCAGGAAGTCGCGACCATATTGGCGGACATTGGCGCGCTGGGGATCCTGAACATGAGCGGGGAAATGCTCGTGCTTCCGGACCACGTTCGGGTGACCAGCTTCGATATCGCCGGCGAACTCATGGAGCTGTGCTATTATTGCGGAGAGCAGCAGTCGGGTAATCAGTTCAGACAACTCAACAGTTTGAGACCATAATTTAAGGTGCGAGTGATTGCCTGTGCTTGTAAAGGCCTTCGAGGCTCTTCCAAGCACTAAGTTTTGATTTATAATCGGGGGGACGCTTTGGAAACAATCGTAAACTGGTTTCTTATGCGGCCGCTGAGAATGCTGGGCGGCCTGATAGTTTTTGTAAGCTCCGGTCTCATTTTGTTCCTGGTTCTGCTTGATGTGATAGCGGGACCTCAGAACCCCTATATCGGTGTAGTTGCCTATCTGATCCTGCCGTTAGTCCTTGTCTTCGGACTGCTCCTTATTCCTGTCGACCTCTGGCTGCAGCACAGGCGATCTCAGCACGGCCAGCCCGCCTATCCGATAATCAACCTTTGCGATTTGCATCAGCGCAAGATCGCGACTTTCTTTGGAATTGCCGGCGTCATCATCCTTGTGGTGATGACCGCTGTCACTTATAAGTCGACGGAATACATGGATACCAAGGCATTCTGCGGCAAGGTCTGTCACAGGGTGATGATGCCGGAGTACACAGCATACCAGGGGTCGCCGCACGCCAGCGTCGACTGCGTGCAGTGCCACATCGGCCCGGGCGCGCCGTGGTTTGTCAGAGCAAAGCTATCCGGCCTTTCGCAGGTCTGGCACTACATCAGAGGGGATTACCCCGGTCCGCTGGCAAACCCGGTCAAGAATCTTCGGCCGAGTAAAGATACGTGTGAGACCTGTCACTGGCCGGAGCGCTTCTACGCCAACAAGCTCAACACCACTATCTCGTTCGCGCCCGATCGCAACAATACCCGTCAGGCAAGCACTATGATCATGCACATCGGAAGCGGCGGCATCCCCGGTTCGGGCATACACAGTCACATCGTCAGCAAGGTCTACTATCTGCCTGGGGTCGAGAAGCGCTCCGAGATAGCTTGGGTCAAGATCGAACGGCCCGACGGCAGCACCCAGGAGTTTGTAAACCCTGCCTACAGCGACAAACTGGCCGCCCTGCGCAAGACGAATCCGACTCGACTGATGGACTGCATCGACTGCCATAACAGGGCCGCGCACAGCTTCGATTCATTCGAGACGCTCCTGGACAACGCAATGATTTGGCGAAAGGTCGATCCGGGAATACCCTACATCAAGCGCGAGGCCCTAAACGCCGTGGGCACGGTCGATAATCCTCCCACCAAGTCCGAGCAGGCTCGCGTCCTGGCGCGCATAGACCGCATCGAGGATTTCTACAAGCACGAGATGCCGGTGACCTACAAGGCAGACTCCGCCGATATCGCAAGTTCGGTGGCGGCAGTGAAAGAGGTCTATTTGAGCACAGCGTTTCCGCATATGAAGGTCGGCCCCAATACCTATCCGAACTGGAGGTCGCACGATGGCTGCTTCCGGTGCCACGGAACACTCGTGGCGGCAAAGCCGGGAGGTCGCGACAAAGAGATATCCAACGACTGTAAACTCTGCCACGAAGAGCCCAGTGTGAGCAAATAGCGGATAGTCTGATGGCGAAGGGAACTCCTGCCCAGGTAAGAGTTCACTCTTCATGAGTACAACCCACGTATGCGGCGGGAACGACAAGTAGAGGGTTCGCTTCAACCCGGCGCCTTGTGATTGTCTCGCCTTGTCGTTCCCGCCGCATAGGGGGTTGGCCATCCCGCTGCCAGGATCAGAATGCGTGGGTCCACGCCATTCGGGAGAGTTGGAATATCCCATCGTTTGCCGGGTTGATGTTGTCGTGCCACTGCTCAAAGTCGAATGTCAGTTGGAGCGTGTCCTTGGAAGTAAGGTCACGCGAGTAACCCAGGGTATAATCCAGCTCCCAAGAGTTGGTCGGTGTCCACTGAGGACCAAGGCCGAGCGCGGCGGAGTGAGTGGCGGGATCGATGAAGTCCGCGCCCTGACTCTTCGAGTAGAACACGTGAGCATTGAAATGGTTCTTGGATCTCAACGTGTAATTCCCGCCAAAACCGATCTGGTTGTCGTTGGACTTGAACGGTACGAAATCCGGCAGCAACTGCCCCAGCCCCTGGTCGAACCCGATGATCCACAGCTCCTGGGCGTCCATTATTATTTTGGAGAACGTCAGGTCGAGCGTCAATTTCGGGGTGATGGAATACCAGGTGCCCAGCGTCGTCGTCGACAGCAGCCCCGCGAAGCCCTCGCCCGCGGCAAGCTCCCTGATCGCCACCTGAGCGGCGGTGGTCGCCGGAGTTGGTATTGAGGCGATAATGACGGGATTGCGCGTGTTGTTGCCGTTGTGGCTGTTAAAGTCACCGTAGACAGACAGCTTGTCGTTGAGCATATACGTCGCATTGAAGCTGTAGTTCTGAGACTGGTCCGGCGTGCCGGCGAATGTGGCAGCATTGCTGCTTGTCCACTCACCGTTGGCCATAACGCTCAACTCGGCAAGAGGATAGTAGCGAAAGCTTGCGCGCCAGTAGTTGGTCGTGGTGCGGTCGTTGACGAACGGGAATTCGGTGGCATCCTCCGCTGCCTCGATGGGGATCTCCGACAAATCTTGATCCATGCGCTCGAAGCCGAAACGCCAATACATACGCCGAATGCCGCTGTAGCTACCCTCTAATTGCAGTGAGCGATTGTTGATCGAGTCAGCGTCGTTTTCGACAGAGCCGCCGGAAACCACCGGGGGAACCTTATTATCGAGGGTATAGGTGCGGTATTGACCGGTGAATGTCCATGAGTCTGTCGGCAGATAGTTGAGCGAGAGGTTTGTCGATTCGATCGTCTCCCGTGTCGAATTGGACAAGGGCGTGGAGTTGTCCTGCCTGTTCGTGTGAGTCGCAACGCCCGTGAAGTAGAGCCTGTCGCTTATGGTGGCCCGGTACTTAAAGACGTTGGAGGTGGTGTCAGACTGCACCTTTGTCAGAGTGTTGAGCGGAACGAAGTTCAGACCGGGAGTCGGCGTGAAACCGCCGTCGGCGAACTTCGTGGTCTGCAAGTAATAGTTCGCCGCGGAAAAATTGCCGACAAGAAAATCGCCGCCGATCGTGTTCTGGTTGGTGTCCCGATCGATCGGTACACCCAGCAGACCTTTCTGGCCCGACTTTATCTGGCCGTTAGGGCTGTTTGCGAACGCGCGGAATTGAAGCTGCCACTCGCCATCCTCGTCGACCTGCCACAACTTGGTGTAGAACCGAGCCTGAGGGCTCTGCCATGGCGTCAGCTTGATCTCGAAATTGTTTTCCCTGCGGTCCAGGTAGTAATTTCCTGACGAGTCACCGAGTCCGCCCAGGTTCACCCGGTAGTCGCCGGTGCCCGGGGTGGTGCTGTCCGCGGGTGTGCCAATGAGCGCGGGATTCCTGGAGGGAACAGGGGCAAACCTCTGAGTCAGGCCGATGCTGTACCAGTCTATTGAATAGAGGTCCTTGTAAAGCAGCGTCGTGTATGCGCTCTGGTCGCCCAACGACAGGTCGTACGCCTTTATAAAATACTGGTAGTCTCCGTCATAACCCAGGGAGTCCAAGCTCTCCAGGCCAATTCCCGGAACGAAGCTGCGGCCGTCATACTGGCGCACCCACGCCTGGCTGCCGTGAGCTTCGGGGCCATATACCCCTACCGTAGTTTCAGTGTAATCGCCCTTTGCACTGGTGAGGTCCTCGTCCGTAAATGCTGGAGCACACAGAGCCAGGGCCAAAGCGATTATAATCCACGCTTTCATGGTTTCCTCCCATTTCCTCTCATATCAATAGTGCAGCGCCGGGAACTCGTTCGAGCCGTGTATCTCAGAGTGGCAGCTTGCGCACTGGAAGTAGTACTGCCCGAACTGCTGCGCATTGAACCCACTCGTGTGGGGGTGCGGCCCCCCGTGGCACTTCAAGCATACCATCGGCTCGGGCTGCACAAGCAGGTTGTTCTGCACGGACCCGTGCGGGTTATGGCAGATGGTGCAGTCCTCAACCACCGGCGGATGCTGAAAAGTGAACGGCCCTACCTTTTCGGGATGGCACTTGAAGCAGGTCTCGGTCACCGATGCCTCTCTGAGGTTACCGTTCGGGCCGCCGTGTGGATTGTGACAGCCGGTGCACGTCATCTTCCCCTCGGGGATCGGGTGGTGCGAGACCATCTTCACCTGGGCCTGCTGCGCTTTGTGACAGTTGTAGCATATGTAAGGCTCGGCGACCCGGCGGAACGCGGTCTCCTTGGCCTTCAGAGCTTCGCGGTCGTCGTCGGCCTGCTTCTTTAGCTCGGCGGCCTTGGTCTGCGCGGCCGTTTGCTCCTTGCTGCCGGCCGCTGCCGCGTTCGCCTCCAATTCCGCATCGTGGATCGAGCGGGTCAACCCCTCCAGCGCCTCCTTGGCGTTGTCGATGTCCGCGTTCAATATCTTCTCGTTGGGTACGTGAGGGTCGTGGCAGCTAGTGCAGGAAAGCTTGGCTCTTGCATGCTGGCTGGTTCGCCACAGAGTCACGTGCTCGTCGGTGTGACACTTCATGCAAATGGTGGCCGCCTTTTCCGGCTTGAGCTTGGCAGGATTGATAATCTTGGTGGGGTCAGCGGACTCCACGTGATCGCCGCCAGGCCCGTGGGCATGCCTCGCACCCGTTGCTGGCCGGGTCTTTGTTGAACAGCAAAGGCCTGTGGACAGTGAACTGCCAGGTCTTGCAAGTGGAGTCGTGGCATCCCTTGCACACGCTCGAACCAACATATTTGGTGCTCGGCTGCTCGGCCGAACTTCTGGTTTGGCGACATGCCCAAATGATGCCAAGCGTAATACAGAAGCCGATTATAAGGAAAGATTTTCTGTGATTCACCCTTTCCTCCGATCTGAAAACTGGAAATGAGATTAGGACCCTAATCGCAAACCTTAAAAAGTTGTGTGCAATACTCGAATTATGACCTAAGAAAACCCGTTTGTCAAGGACTTTGTGCTGATTGGCACAAAATTAATTAAAACTCAACCGGGATTACCTATGCCGGCGAAGGCCGAGCTTGTCGATCAAAAAAAATTGATCCGCGTGACTGACCGGAGCGCCAGCCGAAGCATACCGAGAAACAACCTCGGGTTTTGAGTGGATTATTCCCGCATGAAGATCAAACTAACCCAGCCAATTATGCGGGGCACGTAGGTGCTCACTCTTTATGAGCACAACCCACCTATGCAGCGGGAACTCGAAGGGCTTCATGCCAAGGATTGTCTCGCCCTGTCGTTCCGCCGCATAGTGGTGGCTGCCGTCCTCATTAAGACTGAACTGTTCGCGAATAATGCGCGTTTGGCGTTCACTCTCCGCCGAGGTGCCTGTACCAATCCGGGTGATGGCGCCGTGCCCAGCTTTCCTTGACTCGCCCGGTTATGGCCCCAATTACGGTGCCAGGGTTGGCGAAAACGCCCAGGTAGATGTGGCCGAGCACTCCGGCTATCAGCGCGGTGGCCGCCAGGTCGTGAAGAGTATAAATCAGGGCCGGCGCCGAGCCGCGCCCGATAATGAGCAAGCTGCCCGTGACACACACAGTGCCCCCAAGCCCCACCACCACCAGCCAGAAATACATTTTCTGGCCCGCGTTGAACTTCTCCGCGGGGCAAGTGCCTCTCATCCAAAGGTATCCGCCCAGATTCTTGACCCATTCCTTGTCGCACGGCACAAACAAGGCATTGGCCCACCATGTATAGATCATTCCAACGACAGCCATAACGAAAAACGGACCAGTCCACGCATGGATCCTTCGTATTATTTGATACGGGTTTTCGACGTGAAGCAGCATCAGAACGCCGATGGTTGCCAGCACGATGAAGCATGCCAGGCCCGTAATGTGAGCGAAACGCTCGCGCCGGCCGAAGCGCGGGATTTCGGGTTCGTCGGGGCTGTAGTGGACCCGTTTAGGGCCGAAGATGACATAATGCAGCGCGCTTGCTACAACGATGAAGACGAACAGCCACAGCGAATAGGGCTTGATGACCCGCTCGCGCAAGGCGCCTAGCATAACGTCCATCTTGGTCATTCGCAGCGACTTGTAGGTGGGAATCGCTATCGGATTGCCTCGGGAGTCGGTCCCGCCGGTTAACGTCCTGCCGAAGAAGAACTTGGAGCTGGCGGAGTGGCAGTCCTTGCAGCCATGCGCCCCCCGGTTTTGAGAAGGATTGCCGACGTTGTGATGGACGAGCTGATCGTCCTCGCTCACCGGGGTCACAATGCGGTCTTTCAGGATATAGCCCGGGACGCCGCCCTGTGGGGTCTGCCTGATGTGGCACGTCTCGCAGGCGAGCCTGCGGAAGTGCAGTGGAGGAATCCCCGCATGAATGGGCATCGGAGCGCCCCTGACGTGAGCGTAGTGACAGCCTCTGCACGAAGCAGCGCCTGTCGATTTGTGGCCCGCGTCCTGGTGACAGTCATAACAGCTCAGGCCCGCGTGAGGGATGTGCGAGCGCTGAACGGACCAATCGCTCAGGTCGGAGTGACAGCTAACGCACCTCGAATCGTCCGGCACGCGCTGGACTTTCCCGATAGTCCCCTGGGCAGTAAACGGGTTCTTTTTCGGCAGGTGGCAAGCGAGGCAATCGGTAGACTCGACATCCACCGTTTTCGACTTTCGATTGAAGTGGACTGCCTTCGCGTAATGGTCTACGTCGTGACAGGAACCGCAGGTCTTGCCTATGTTCACCTTATCGATCTGTGCCGGCTTGAGCGCGTTTCCCGCGCTGTCATAAAGAACGACATCTTCGCCCGCGAAAGCGCTGGCTGCAAGCACAAACGAGGCGGTAATTATTTCAAAACCAAAAGATATCTCGAGTTCACGGCTGCGATTCTCCATTTCCACACGTCGGCTGACATTGCCACAATTTTCACTAAGCATTATATCACAACTCAACAACAACCCGCCTATGCGGCGGGAACGACAAGTCGAGGTAACTCCTGCGAATGGAGTCCTTCGAGTTCCCGCTGCACGCGTGGCCACTTGCAGCGGGAACTCGAAGATTCCATGCCAGCAATCGCCTCGAGTTGTTGTTCCCCGCCGCATGAGTACCCACCGCATGGCTGTCATTCCGAGCAATTGACGGCGACGCTGTCGCCGTTACATTGGAAAGAAACCCACCCCCGGTGTTTCGGGAATCTTGTTCCCGAAACTCGGGAGTTTCTTAGGAGCAATTGACGGCGACGCTGTCGCAGTCACATTGGAAAGAAACCCACCCCCGGTGTTTCGGGAATCTTGTTCCCGAAACTCGGGAGTTTCTTAGGAGCAAGTGACGGCGACGCTGTCGCAGTCACATTGGAAAGAAACCCACCCCCGGTGTTTCGGGAATCTTGTTCCCGAAACTCGGGAGTTTCTTAGGAGCAATTGACGGCGACGCTGTCGCAGTCACATTGGAAAGAAACCCACCCCCGGTGTTTCGGGAATCTTGTTCCCGAAACTCGGGAGTTTCTTAGGAGCAAGTGACGGCGACGCTGTCGCAGTCACATTGGAAAGAAACCCACCCCCGGTGTTTCGGGAATCTTGTTCCCGAAACTCGGGAGTTTCTTAGGAGCAAGTGACGGCGACGCTGTCGCAGTCACATTGGAAAGAAACCCACCCCCGGTGTTTCGGGAATCTTGTTCCCGAAACTCGGGAGTTTCTTAGGAGCAAGTGACGGCGACGCTGTCGCAGTCACATTGGAAAGAAACCCACCCCCGGTGTTTCGGGAATCTTGTTCCCGAAACTCGGGAGTTTCTTAGGAACGAATGTGAGGAATCGCAACCTCTCGGATGAGTCTCACGCACCGGAACAAGAATCCAGGCGCAGCGTTGAGATTCCTCGCTACCCGCTCCTAAGAAACTCTCTTCGGAAGAGCGCGGAGGCTGCCTACTGCAACGGGCACTAGCCCAACGATTACGTCATCCTGAGCCCTTCGGCTTCGCTCAGGGTAAACTCCGGCGAAGGATATGCTTTTACATTACGGCATAGATCCATGCGGGAGCTAAAAGCAGATTCTTCGTTCCTCCTAAAGCGGCGTAGCCGCAACCAAGAAGGCCATCGCCGGAAAATCAATACGGCCCTTCCGTGATTCGGAAGGTCGGTGGTTTCTTCTTACGTATCTTACAACTGAAATCCGAGGTGACATATCAAAGTTCAGGTACAGCTTGTATAGGATTTCAGTTGTAAGATACGTAAGAAACTCTGTTCGGAGTAGCGCGGAAGTTGGGTTAACGCAACAGGCACTAGCGCAACTATTATGTCATCCTGAGCAAGTGACGGCGACGCTGTCGCCGTTACATTGGAAAGAAACCGACGCCCCCGATGTTTCGGGATTTCGGGTGATCAGGTCCGACGAGCCGGGCTAGGCCAAAATCCCGAAACATCTGCAAGAAACCGACCCCCGGTGTTTCGGGAATCTTGTTCCCGAAACTGGGGAGTTTCTTAGGAGCGAATGCGAAGGATCTGCTTTTACGTTACGGCACGGATCCATGCGGGAAGTAAAAGCAGATTCTTCACATTCGTTCAGAATGACGTGATTGTGGCGTTGTTGGCAAGAGTGCCACGTACTTGCCAGGCAACAGATGCTTCGCAGGCGCGTTTCTTTATAATGTGACTCCGCGGCGCGGGGTCGGGCGCTCGGAATGACATATGCGGTGACATGTGACTCGCGATCTGTGAGTCTGTTACCTGAGAGCAGTCGAACGGGCTCCTAAGAAAACGGCTCCTTTCGGGAAAAGGGTTTCCCGAAACAACGGAAAGGCATTATCACCGGCTGCGACTACGTGGATCCGGCCAACTCAGCGACAAGCTGGCCCGATGCCATATACAGTGTGCCATTGGGATCCGCATCGACGAGGGCGTAAGAGCGTCCGTAAGGCCAAACGGGACCTTGACAGCCGTCCAGCGAGATGGGGCGCCAATGGCGGATATCAGCATTAAGACACAGCACAACACACTTAACCTTTTCATAACGTTACTCCTGGTAATCTTTGAATTAGCCGCGGTACCACACCGCTTTTGTCAGCGGCAGTCCAGCGCTTCCGCCGCGTTCTTGGTTCCCATGTGTCGTGATGTTTGTCTGCCTGTAGCCCAGGCAATCCTAATATACCGAACAAGGCGTCACCGTGCAATCCCCCTTTCTTTCCGTTCCACCGCCAGCCCGCCGAGAGCGCCGAGGTCCCTCGGCGGGCTGGCACTGCTGTCGCGTTCCTGATGAGTGAGTTCAGTCTTACGCGCGGCATCGTGTCATCCTGAACTTGATTCAGGATCCCGTGCCTGCGAAGGAGATGCTGAATAAAGTTCAGCATGACCAATTGCTCCCGGAGAACTGAACCCTCTCTTCCTGATCCCTATTGCGGCGGGATGTATGAGTAGCTGTAGCCCACGTAATCCCAGTAGCTGTCTAGCTGTCCCTCCGGGGACCGGATATGAGCCGAACATCATTCCCGATTGGCAAGACGCATCCGCCGAGCCGGAGAGCACCGGATTGCCGTCGAGCCAGACCTGATAGGTATTATCAGTCTGCAAGGCTATCCTGATGATGTGGAACGAAGTCATGTCCACGGCTTGGGCGGAGCTGTCGACCGTGATCTGGTTCGTATACACGCCCAGGGATACGTGACCGGACATGTTCTCCACCTGGATCAGCGCCGGCGGAGTGTCTAGGCGCCGCTCCGGTCCCCGAATCCACCATGACGCAGGTCTCAAGGGTGATCGGCGTCCCGCCGCCTAAAGCCCAATCTCTGGAGAAATAGACTGCCGTGGTCGCATCCTGGGTAGCCAGGTGGAGAACCCCGTCTTGCACAGAGCTGCTGGAGATGTTCCCCATGCTGCACCAAGCCTCGGATCCCAGCGAGGGATCGTTTGGCATGACGCTGCTGTCGTAGTAGACATCCCAGGCAAGTGCGGCTCCGGATGGCAAAGCCGCGCACATCACCGCAAAGAGCAGTATGCTTACTAGCCTTTTCATTTTACCTGTTCCTTCCTCTCCGCCTGATAGCCAAGCCAGCCAACCCAAGCAGCGGACAACCGAGGGCCAAGAGCGAGGGAGGCTCGGGAACGGTGTCTTCCCAAAGGATCGCGTGCCATTGACTTGTGGATACATCGTAAGCCTGCCCAACGACCCATGTATTGCCGTCGAACGTGTAGATGCCATTCGCCATTGAACCCGCGTATTCGCCTGATGGAAGGAGCGCGTTCAAGTCCAGCCAGCTTGCCGTCGTCTGCGATCCTTGCCCGGTCCCGAAAGTACTAATGGACCACAGGCCGGCGTGCCAGTAGCCGTCAGCATAATAATAAGCGGAACCTGCCGCCAAGTTGCCCGATATCGCATCGGCACGCGACCCGCCTGCTCCATATGGGTTGAGGTTCACCCAGCTTCCGGCGGTTCCGCTCCACAAGCTTGCCTCACCATTGACGACACCCACCTGTTGGCTGCCGGAGGTAGCCAGGGCTTCCGACGAAGTCGCTCCATAAAGGCTGAGGTCAACCCAGCTTGACGCAGTCCCGTTCCACAGTCCAGCCTGCCAGGTACCGTTAATTACGGCGGAGCCCACTTGCTGGCCGCCCGACACGCCGCAGGCCGTGGACGCAGTCGCCCCGGCTGGGTTGAGGTTTATCCAGCTTGCGGCACTTCCTGTCCAGAGGCTGGCGTAGGTGGTGCCGTCGATGTTGGCCGACCCCACCTGTTGTTCGCCAGAGACGCCCCAGCCCCACGAACCGGTTGCACCAGTGGGATTGAGATTCACTAGGCTCCCGGCTGTCCCGCTCCACAGGCTGGCGTAAAGTTCACTACTGGCGGAGATAGTCCAGCCGACCTGCTGGCCGCCGGAAGTGCCCTCAAATTGGGAACCGTAGGCAACCGGCGTCCAGGTTGCCGCCGTTGCTCCCCAGAATCCGGCATACTGTCTGCCGCTCCAGTTGGCAGCCCCTACGACCTGCCCCGCCCAAACACCGTAGGCCCAAGAGGTTGCCCCGTTGGGGTTGAGGTCGGCGACCGTCCAACCGGCAAGTGCTGGCGCGGCGGCGGCTGCAAGCGCAACCAAACACGCTGTGCTGAGTAAAGGCGTTCTTTTCATCTCTGCATCCCCCTTTCTAATCTGCCGGCCAATTGGCCATTATTTGCGCCTTGAGCTTGTCGAAAGCGTACATAGTGCTCAGGTTCGAGTCATTGGTGTACACCGTGTCGAAATTCCCGCTCACGTCGAGCCCCGTATAGACATCCTGCAGAGTGTCCGTAGCGCCAGTCCAGTCGACGCTGGTCAGGTACCGATGTACAAACGGCTGATCGATGCCAGTGCTGTTGCCATCGCTCCCCAGAACGTCATAGAGGGAAATATAGACCCTGCATCCTGAATTTTGCAGATCGGCAATCACACCCGTTGGACCTAACACTTGCTTGCTGGAACCGCCGTACGACTCTCCTGAATAGCACCCGGTGCTGTCACCGAGGAAGTGGAAGACGTCGTCCGTAACGAGCACTATGTACCTGTTGGTGTCTCCAGACGTGGAATGAGCATTCATATCGTCCGCCGCCGAATCGAGGGCGTCGAGCTGCAGTTCCGGAACGTCGCCGCCATTGGGCGAGTAGCCGTCGTTGACCCAATTGTTTATGAAGTTGCCGGTGCTCGTGATCGCGCCCAGGTCCGTGAGCTCGCTCGATTGCAGGTAGTCCGGCGTACTTCCCCCGTCGCTGTCGAGCGGGCCATTGAACTTTAGTCCCCCGAACCTAAAGATCGCGCTTCCGGTCTGACCGCCAGCCACCATGTCGCTTATGAACTTCGCTACGCTGTCTTCCGCCCGGTGGCCGCCGGTGTAATTCTGTCCCATGCTTCCCGTGCAGTCGATACAGAAGAATATCTCGCAAGGGGTCTTCGTGCCTGGAGTGACGATCCTGAACGTGGCGCTGGCGCTGTCGGGGCAGTCGTTGACCGGGGTGTACGTGGCGGTGACGTGCGCCGTGGTTCCCGCTCCGCTGGCCGTTATCGTGGTGATTACCTGGCCCGCCGAATTGGTGTACGCCGTGGACCGCTGCTGGTTGCCGGAATCGTGCGGGCTGAAAGAGCCTTGATCGGTCGTCAGGACCAACTGCGCGTTGGGGACGGGTTCGCTTGGCGAACCTCCGGTCATGAGCGTCGCCGTCACGGTGGCGGAGCCGCCGGATACGATCCAGAACGGAACCACGGTAACCGTTAGCACGTCCGGAGGGTCGATAGTGATGTCAACGTTGTCGCTCAGCGCGATTCCATGAGGCGAAGCCGAGATCACAAGGCCGGGCGCCGCTACAGATCCGCAGGAATCCGGGTGGATGTAGACGGTAGCCGTGCCAGCGGAGTCAGTCACAGTGGGTAATGGGCCGTTATTTGCGCCGGTGATGGTGCAGATCCCACTGCCGCCGTTGGTCAACTGGAATGAGATTGGCAGGTTGCCGATAGCACCGTTGCAATCCGCGACGGTCGCGGTGACGGCAACGACCTGGCACTCGGTCATGGTTATCGCCGCCGTGTCGACCGACAGGGTCGGCGTG
>CAWGNL010000017.1:0-27933 GCA_963823885.1 uncultured bacterium | reverse complement strand
CATGGAGCTTGAGCCCCGTCCCAATCTCATAACCCTTAGCCGGCGGCAGGTCGGGCGTGGTCGCGGATTCAATGAAACTCACCGCCCGCGCGGCACTTGCCAGGAGCGAAAGCAGTATCGCAAGAACAAGAAGACGCATGTATTTTGTCATTAGGAACCTCGCTAGAGCCTGCCTGCCGGTATGTCGATTACCGAACGCATGGCTGTCATTCCGAACGAACGTGAGGAATCTCGACGTACGGAAAGCCGCTCCACGCCGACCACGGCCACGAACCTACCAAGCCATGTCATTCTGAGCAAGTGACGGCGACGCTGTCGCCGTTACATTGGAAAGAAACCGACGCCCCCCGATGTTTCGGGATTTCGGGTGATCAGGTCCGACGAGCCGGGCTAGGCCAAAATCCCGAAACATCTGCAAGAAACCGACCCCCGGTGTTTCGGGAATCTTGTTCCCGAAACTGGGGAGTTTCTTAGGAGTGACGGCGACGCTGTCGCCGTTACATTGGAAGAAACCCACCCCCGGTGTTTCGGGAATCTTGTTCCTGAAACTGGGGAGTTTCTTAGGAGTGACGGCGACGCTGTCGCCGTTACATTGGAAAGAAACCCACCCCCGGTGTTTCGGGAATCTTGTTCCTGAAACTGGGGAGTTTCTTAGGAGCGCCCGACCGCGATTTGCGCGGTACTTTCCCCAAGAAACCGCCCCGCGTGCCCGTTGTTTCGGGAAACCCTTTTCCCGAAACCGGAGAGGTTTCTTAGGAGCGACAGCGAACCTCCGTCACTGTCGATCTCCTCCCGATTGCAGTCTTAACGCATATCTTCTACAACCGGAGGCCCGATACCTGCCGCCCAAGCCCTACTTTCCTCCCGCCGCCTGCACATCTTCTATTCGCACACTCGGCATTATCTGGTAATTCGCGAAAAGCAGGTTCCTTTAGAAGTCTCATAAGGTCTTGATTCTTTGTCCGATGTCACGTTATCTCTCCAGCAAATCGGTTCCGGAAAATTGCTTTCACTGGTTGACATAACGCTGTAATTGTGCTACATTGCCAACAGGTGGTGACAGTTCACTCTTCGTGAGTGTCATGTCACCCTCTGCGCTACTATCCCTGTCGATGGTAGGCTGCCGGATGCTACTCCAAGGTGATAACCATGGAACGTGTTTGCTTTCTTCTTCAAGCAAGGCCGGAAAAGTTGGACGAGTATCGACGTGAACATAAGAACGTCCACCCTGAAATGCTCGCCGCGCTCTCGGATGCCGGCGTTCATAATTATTCTCTGTTTCTGCGGGAGGACGGACTTCTGGTAGGTTATCTGGAGGCTGAGAATCCTAAGGAGTCTCTAAAAAAGGTCAGCCAAACCGACGCAAATCGCCGCTGGCAGGAGCGCATGGAACGGTTCTTTGTTTCCGGTTCAGGCGATATGGAAAAAGGCCCTCTTGAGTGGCTGGAGCAGATCTTCTATTTGAAATGAATGATGAGCCCCCAGTGGGGGTTGCCCACTTACATACGTGATTCGCTCGTCCGGAGAGGACAGTTTCTTGGGAGCTTCATCACTGTCACATGAAAAAGAACCCAGCGTTCCGCTCCGCGGGCCCTTCGGGCTCGTTCGGAGCGCGCCGCTACGCTCTGCGGCGAAGCAACATGCGCGGGGGGCGGGTTCCGGGCTCTCTGCCCTCCGCTCTCTGCTCTCAGCTATTTTCATAGGAGTGTAGAGTTGTGCCCGTGCAATTAAGTCAACCGCCAATCAGAATACATCCGGACAATCCGAAGATATTCGAGTTTCGCGGCAAACCGCTGGTCCTCGTGACAGCGACCGAGCATTACGGCGCTGTCATGAACAGGCCGTTCAGGTTTGAACGTTATCTCGAGGATGCTTCCGAAAAGCGCATGACACTTACGCGATTGTTTGCCCTCTTTCGCGAGCAACAAAGTCCAATAAATCCGTACTCGACATGTAAGCCGGAATCGCCCGATTTCGTGGCTCCGTTTGCCCGCACCGGCCCTGGCGTCGGCCTGGACGGGCAGCCGAAATACGATCTGGACAGATGGAACCCGGAGTATTTTGAAAGGCTGCACAACTTTATGAAACTGGCCTCGGACTACGGGATTGTCGTCGAACTGGTGCTGCTGAGCAACACATACGTCGACAGTGTCTGGACTCTCAACCCGCTTCACGCAAAAAACAACGTGAACGATCTCGACGAGGTTAAATGGTCTGATTACATATCCGTTCGCCATCCCAAGATACTCGAACGCCAGCTTGCCCACGTGCGCAAGATCGTCCAGGAGACCAACCATTACGACAATCTCTTCTACGAGATATGCAATGAGCCGGGCGGCGGATTCCAACGTGACGCAAGTCGCCCATCCCCAGCCGATGTGGACGTGTGGCAAATGACTATTGCTGATACGATACGCAAGACCGAGGCCGATCTTCCGAATAAACACCTGATAGCAGGCCAGGAAGCATTTACGTATGATCCGTGGGAACAGTCATCGACCAAGTCATTCAACGATTTCGCAATAGATATCGTCAACATGCATCCGCTTCCCAATACTACCTATGCGGGAGCCAGATACGATATGGGCGAGTTTATGTCCAAGCAGCTTGAACTGCGGGCCGTAAAAGAATATTGCCTCGCAACATATGACTGCTCAAAACCGCTCAATGTGGACGAAGACAACGTCGCCAGCCAGTATAAGGACTTCGACGGCTGGACTATCCACAGGAAGCGCGCGTGGACAACGCTCTTGTGCGGCTGCCATTATGACTACATAGACTTTTCGATCATCAACTACTGCGAGACAGGGACCGATCAGTCGCAAAAATGCATCCGCGCGTGGATGAAGAACCTGTCCGAGTATATCCATTCGCTCGACCTGGTCAGGGCAAAACCGCTTACGGAATTGGTGAAGAACCATCCTGAGCACATTCTGGAGTCGGTCCTTGGGATAGATGGTGAGGATTACTCGATTTATCTGGCTGATGATCGTGAGCTGGGAGACGAGGGATACGGCGAGCCCATAAGCGGCAAAGTTGAACTCAATATGCCTCCAGGATCGTATCTTGCTTCCCTCTACTCTCCGGTGTCGGGCATGTACTCCCCGGTGGTGGAGATGTCCGGTGGAGAATCCGCCATGGTTAACTACCCGAGCTTCATGCACGACCTGGCAATTCGCATACGTCGCCGGGTCGAAACGGCTGCATGAGTGACCGCCCTTCGATACACTTGGCTACTCACGGCTGGGGTTCTAAACTCCCGCAAAAATGAACTGTCGCTATGGCAACTCCTTATCACTGCGCGCCCCGGCGTAACAGCTCAGCCTTGGTGTCATCCTGAACTTGATTCAGGATCTGGTTAGCGCAAAGGAGATGCTGAATCGAGTTCACTATCATCCCACAGGGAGGCGCCACGGAAAACCGTGCCGTCCAGAAACGCCTTGTTGGTTTTGCCACAGCCGTAGCAAATCATGTCATTCCGAACGAATGTGAGGAATCTCAACGCTGCGCTTGGATCATCCTTTGGCACGTGAGAATCAACCGATAGGTCGAGATTCCTCACGTGCGTTCCTAAGAAACTCCCCAGTTTCGGGAACAAGATTCCCGAAACACCGGGGGGTGGGTTTCTTTCCAATGTAACGGCGACAGCGTCGCCGTCACTTGCTCGGAATGACATAGCCGCCGCGTTTGCGCGGAGTCCACAGGGCTGTACGCTTGCGAATCGCGCCGCCAAGAAAACCGAAAATGGGTATTTGCAAAGTCACACGCTGACGAGCGTGAAATACCCACAAAACAGGCCGTTTTGCCAAACTGTGGGATGGTAGTGAATCGAGTTCACCATGACGGGTCCTCATCAAGAGTGAGCTCTTACGCCCAAGCCCCTACTTTCCTCCCGCCACCTGCACATCCTCTATCCGCACCGTGGGCATTATCATTCCGGGTTCGGAACGGTAGTCGCTGGAGACCGCGTCGATGTTTGCGAGCATGTCGAGAAACCCGCCGCCGACCATCGTGCTCATGACCGGGTAGGCAAGCTCGCCGTTTTCGATCTTGAAGCCGAAATCGACCGAGCTGGAGACATCGCCCGTTATGCCGTTCGGGTTGATTCCTCCCATATTGATATAGATGCCTTCTTTGGTGCCGGCAATGATCTCGCCGCTGGTGATCTCGCCCAGCTTGGGGACGACGTTGGAGGTGGACGCGCCGCTGCCGCGCGTGCCGTGACCGGTGTTGGCAACCCCGGCCTTGGCTGCCGTGTAGCTTCCGTAAATATATGACTTCAACACGCCGTTTTCCATCAGGACCAGCGGAGCGCAAGGCGCGCCCTCGGAATCGTAGGCGCGAGAACCCAGCCCGCGCCCAATCAAGGGATCGTCGATCACGGTGACGGCATCCGAGCCGATCTTCTGGCCGAGTTTGCCGATCATGAACGACCTGCCCCGCTGAATGTCGTCCGCGTCAAGGTTGCCCGCGATGCCACTAAATACCGACATGCTCGCCAGCGGCCCCAAAACGACCGCCATTCTGCCCGTCCGCACCTTGCGCGCCCCGAGAAACTTCATCGCCTGCTCCACCGCGCTTCGGCCGATACGGTCCGGTTCGAAGTCCTCCATCACACGGGCGGCGTCGAAGTCGTGGAAGCTCCCGACATCGTCCCCTCGCTTCACGACCGCGCTGATATGCCCACCGATGTACGAGTCGTGCCTTGCCAGGCGCACCCCAAGCGAGTTCACCAGAGCCCCCGCGCTAAACTGAGCCGAGAACCCTCCCTCGATTATAGCGTCCGGGCATACGACAAGCGCCGCGTCGATGTTGGCGAGCGCGTAACCGATCACCCGCTTGATATCCACATCCGCGATTGCCGGATCGGATTCGCCTTCCACTTGTGGGTAACTTTCCGCCGGACCGGGCAGGCTCACGAAATCGGGGTCGGGCTCGGCGAGCTTCGAAAGCCGCGCGGCGTCTGCCCCGGCCCTGGCCGCGCTGTCGATGTCCAGGCTGTCGCAAGTCGACCAGCCGGTGCCCCCTTTGTAGATCGCCCGCACCGATATCCCGCCCGCAGTCGACACATCCGAGGATTTGATCGCGTTTCTTTCCAGGTCCACGCTCAGGCTCTTGCCGTAAGCGCCGCTCACATCGGCGAACTCCGCCCCCTGGGCGATTGCCGAATCGCAGGCGGCGGAGGCTATTTGAATAAGGGTTTGGGTATCGAAGATTCTCATGCTCGTCCTCCCACCACCAGTTCACTCATCAGCACGTGAGGGCCGCCGTCATCGACGGGCATCCCCTGACCACCCTTGCCGCACATTCCGGGCATCTTCATCTCGAAGTCGCTGGAAATCGAGTCGATATTCATCAGGGCTTCCAGAGTCATCCCCACCACCGAAACATCCCGCAAGTGCTCGGCAATCTCGCCGTTTCTGATCATATAGGCTTCCCCCGCGTGGCAGGTAAACTGCCCCCGCTCGCAGAATACGTAGCCATACTCCGCGCCTTTGAGGTAAACCCCGAGGTCGACCCGGCGCAGCATCTCCTCGAACGAGTCCGACCCGGGTTCGATGAATGTATTGCTCATCCGCACAATGGGACGATTCGAGTAACCCTGAGCGCGGGCGCTGCCGTTCGGCAAGACACCCAGCCTCGCCGCGGTTTCGAGGCTGTTCATATAGCCCATGAGCACACCCTTGTCGACCAGAACGCGCCGGGCGCTCGGAGTGCCCTCGGAGTCATAACGATAAGATCCCCACTTGCCGGGGATTGTGGAATCGTCCACTATCGTTATAAGATCAGACGCTACTTTGGTGCCGAGCTTGTCCGCGATGATCGATGTTCCGCTCAGAATATGATCTGCCTCGGCGTTGTGGCCGATGGCCTCGTGGGTCAGCAGGCCCGCAACCGACGGATGAAAGACGACCGGGAACTTGCCCGCGGGCGGCGGCGACGCCTTGAGGAGCGCGCACGCGAGTTTCGCCGCCTTGACGCTCAACTCCTCCGCCGGGGTCCGCTCCACAAGCTCGAAACCTCCCGGCTCCCCCACCCTTGCGGCGCCGCGCTGAAGCATCGTGCCGTCGCTGGCGACCATAACAGCGTGGAGTATAGTCCTGATCGACTCGTTTTCGATATACGTGCCGGCGGTGTTGCAGACGATCTCCCTTTGGAACCGGTCCGAGTAGGAGACGACCGAGTTTGCCAGCTTGTCGCCGGCGAGCTTGATCGCGGCTTCCTCATAGCCCCGCAGCGCGGCCATTTTCCGCTCGACGCTCACATTGCGCGGGTCGATTTCGGCATCGGAGCGCACGTGGTCTTCTATCCCGCGGACTTCCGCCACAACCGCCTCCTCGGACCTGGCCGAGGAGGCCTCGGCCATCAAAACCGCGGCGGCAAGGGTATCGAGCGCCGAGTCGCGATCGATCTCGGAGACCGACGCAAAGCCCCAGGCATGGCCTTTCAAGACCCTGATCCCGAGGCCCCGCGACGAGCCCTGACTGAGTTTATCCGACCGGCCGTCCTGCCGCGTTATTCCGGTGCTTTCGGACTCCAGCACGCGCGCATCCGCAAACGCCGCGCCCGCCGAAACCGCGGATGCGCAAATCTCACGAAGCAAATTTTTCATAGATCACCGTTTGGAAGGATGTTTAGAGTTTAGGGTTTAGTATCTTACAACTGAAATCCTATACAAGCCGTACCTGAACTTCGATGTGTCACCTCGGATTTCAGTTGTAAGATGCTGAGAAGAAACCACCGACCTTCCGAATTACGAAAAGGCCGTATTGATTTTCCGGCGATGGCCTTCTTGGTTGCGGCTGCGCCGCTTTAGGGTTTAGTGACGGAAGGTGTCTCCCTCCACTAAACCCTCAACTCTAAACACTCAACACTTGAGTTGTTTCGGGAAACCCCTTTCCCGAAACGTCCTCGCCGATCCGGTAGAACACTGATAGGTGGCGATCTCCGAATCGCCACCTTGGAGCCAGATAGGGGTCTCCGAACCCCGGAGCCGTGGCTACAGCAGCCGGATTCGGAGATCCGAAACTGGCTTTGGGGTAGGGATTCGGAGATCCCTACCCATCAAATTCTGAATTTTGAACTGGCGAAGGGACCTACAACTCGGTGGAACTCCCTTCAATTCAAAATTCAGAATTTCAGAATTTGAAAATTCCCTTGGTGGGTTATACCCTATAGGCTTATTAACTCTATCCTGTAAAAAACCTTCTTTCTTGCGAAAGCGCACTCAGTTCCGGGTAGAATGTGTGCATGAGAATAAAACTGCCATCGTTTCTGGACAACCATCGCGCCCGTGTCAGCCGGGGGGCGCTGATCGCGCGGCAGATAGTCGGTTACCTCGGTCCGGGGTTCTTCGTGACCGTCGGGTTCATCGACCCGGGCAACTGGGCCACGAATGTCGCCGCCGGCTCGGACTTCAACTACGATTTGCTCTGGGTCGTTACGCTGAGCACGGTGATTCTCCTCATCTGGCAGCACATGTCCGCCCACCTGGGGATCATCTCCGGCAAGTGCCTGGCGGAGGCGATTCACGACTACGTCAGTCCCGTGCCTCGCTTCATCTACGGCAGCACCGCCATCGCGGCCTGCGTGGCGACCGCTCTGGCCGAAATATTAGGCGGCGCGCTTGGGCTCAACATCCTGCTGGGCGTCCCGGTTCGAATCGGCGCCATCGCCACAAGCATCTTCGTGGTAGGCGTGATCTGGTTCCAGCGATATGCCAGCATGGAGAAGCTGATCGTGGCGCTTGTGAGCGCGATCGGCTTATGTTACCTCGTGGAACTCCACCTGGTGAAGCCCGATTGGGCCGCCGCGGCTTTCCACTCGTTCGCGCCTAAGATCAACTCGAACAGCATTGTGGTCGCGATGGGCGTGCTGGGGGCCGTGGTAATGCCGCACAATATGTATCTGCACTCGGAGGTGATTCAGAGCCGGAAGTGGAAAGGCCGCTCCGACGGCGAAACCAGGCGGCTCTTGCGATTCGAATTTATAGACACGCTGGTCGCGATGCTGGTTGGGCTGGCGATCAACTCGGCGATGGTGATCGTTGCAGCGGCCGTTTTTCACAGGCATGGCATTCACGTAACCGAGCTGGCGCAGGCTTCGGCCACTTTGAGACCCTTGGTGGGGCCGCTGGCGAGCTTGATATTCGGCATTGCTTTGCTCTTCGCCGGGGTCTCGTCATCCATGACCGCGGCAATCGCGGGCGGGACGACGTTCAGTGGCTACGTGGGCAAGCAGACCGAGTTGGAGAGCAAGTGGTTCAAAGCGGGGATGGTCCTGACGATACTACCCGCCGCCGCGATTATAATGCTTATAAAGGACTCTTTTCAGGCGCTGATCCTCAGCCAGGTCTGCCTGAGCGTGCAACTGCCGCTGACGATGCTCCCCCTGTTCCTGCTTACCAACAACAAATCCATCATGGGCAAATTCGCGAACCGCTGGCTGGAAAACACATTGATGGTGATAACCGGGATCATCATCGTCGTTTTGAACGCCTTGCTCATTTACCAGGTTTTCGGGGGGAAGTTTTAGCGCGGGTGATGGGTGATGGATAATGGGTGTTGGAAGGGACCCGCCCCAGGTCCCGTCGCCCCGTTGTTTCGGGAAACCCTTATAGCTGACTTAGCTCGTTTCGGGATTTCCGGAGCGACTACGACGTTTGCGCTGTACCTCCAACTACTGTGCTCGCTCCTCAAATCCCGAAACACCGGGCGCGGGCACCTGGCTCCCTTCCCTAGTCCCTAGTCCCTAGCCCCTGCCCAATCGTGCAGCCACGGCCACTTTCACGGCATCGACTCCCACGAATGGCGCCGCGCCGAGGAGCCAGCTTTGCAAGGTTGGGACAGCGGACCCGGACATCCTGAGCCATACGGCAAGCCATCCGGCGCCGCAAGTGTAGAGCACAGCCACCCCGATAAGCCCCGCAATGAGCCGATCGGGAAACGCCCGCGCGGACCGCTCGACGATCAACCCGGTCACAAACGCCATCGCCGCAAAGCCTATCAGGTAGCCGCCGGTGGGGCCGGCGAGCGCGGCGGGGCCGGCCTTGAAGCCGGCGAAGATCGGCGCGCCCAATAGGCCCGCCGCGAGGTATTCGAGCTGCGACAGCGCCGCAAGCCTGCTTCCGAGCACATTAGCGCAGCAGGCAACAGCGAATACTTGGAGAGTAATCGGGATGGGGTTTCCGGGCAAGTGAAAGGCTATCTGCGCGGACACCGCGGTGAGCGCGGCGCCGGCCAGCGATGCCAACAGCGCCCCGCGCCCGGTGAGCGGGCAGGCTCTCGTCCCAACATAGTCGCGCGAGAATGTGCATGCTCATCCTCCACTCGGCGAGACCTTTCGCCGCTGAGCATTCTATCATATTAAGCGCGCTGAAGGGAAGGGCGCTGGCGGGTGTTGGGCGTTGGGTGGGTGATGGAAGGGAACCTCCCTCCGTCACCCATAACCTATCACCCATCACCCAACGCCCAACACCTAAAGCGGCGCAGCCGCAACCAAGAAGGCCATCGCCGGAAAATCAATACGGCCTTTTCGTAATTCGGAAGGTCGGTGGTTTCTTCTTACGTATCTTACAACTGAAATCCGAGGTGACATATCAAAATTCAGATACAACTTGTATAGGATTTCAGTTGTAAGATACTAACACCCGTCAGATCGACTGCCTGATCACATCGGCGTCTTCGCGCATCCTATCATGGCCCTGCCAGGGGGCGATGGCCTTATGACGCGCCGAGGAAGCAGCGCGAGAGACTTGTCCGCGAGTTACCTGTCCTCTCGATGGAGCAAACAGCAGACCCAGCGCGGCGCCGGCCACTCCGCCGGAGATCAACCCGATCCAGAACGTCAACGATTTCACCGGTCTTTGCCTCCGCCCACTTCACTTCATTCATAAAGATAATACCGCGACCGAGCGGGAATGTAACCACTTTAGGAATAGTCGGTTGGCGGTTGACGGTTATCCGTTACTCGTTACTTGCTACTTGCTACTCCTTACTTGTTACCCGTTTCTCGTTACTCGTTACTCCTCACTTCTCCGCACTCCTTCACCTCGTATCGAACGTGCGTGCTGATCGGTTCGGAGACCCAGATGTAACGCTCGCGCCGCGAGCATCGCTGCTTGCGCGAGTAGCCCCTGGGCGGCGGCTCGTGCTGTGTAGCGAGCCAGTCGATATAGGGGTCGCGCTCCTCGCCGTCGCGCCACACCACATTGCCCCAACCGTAGGTCTTGCGGGCGCGGCGCTCGGGGGTTTCGGGGGTAAGGTCGAACTCCTCGATCCGCGGATTCACGAAACCGCTGATCGGCAGCGCGGCGATGAATCCGCCGGCGGCCTCGATATCCATCCTGAAATGGCCCGGTTCGGCATGCCACTCCACCGCCACCGCCTGTGAACCTTGCCCATCTGTATCGATCGTGGAAGTGTCGGGGTTCTTAGGAATCAAGCATGAAGGCTCTGCCTTCGTCGCTAAGGATGAAAGATTGGGCCTGGCGTCGGAGGTCCGGATTCTAACTCCTAACTCCTGACTCCTGACTCCTCCCTTCGCCCACCGCAAATCTCCCGGCATCGGCTGCACGACGACCTCGGCGGAAGCCGGACTCGCGGGCACGATGCCCAGCACTGTCGCCGGCAAAAAATCTGCCGGCGCGCCCAAGCCGGCGCGGCACGCATCGACGGCCTCACGCTCCAGTCCAAGCCGAGCCATCGCCTGCAATAAGTAGAAACCCAGGCAGTTGCCGTCCCGCGGGGCATTCGAGATAATCGACTCTTTGATCCGGTCGCACTTGCGCGCGTCGGCAATCCCAAAGGCAACCACAAGAATGTCGAGATCGCCATCCGTGTAAGCACCCAGTTGCTCGGACCAGAAATGCTCGTTGATATTACGCATTACGGAGCGCGCCTGCTCATGCCATCGCACCGACTCATCCGGCTTCCAGCAAACTCGCCAGCTTGGAGGCGTCGCGCAGCGCCTGGTACCGGAATGCGTCCGCGCCGGACCCGGCCCCAAGTTCCTCGGCATGCGCGCACAAGCTTCCCCAAAGCTCCTCCACCAGTGCCAAGTCGCCCGTGTAAAGGCAGTAGTCGTGCAGGATCATTACCCAAGCCGCCCGAGCCCCCAGTGGGGGTTTCCCGCTTGCATCGATTAGGAGACTGTCGTGGCTCCCGGACGTAACCCCCTCGTCCAGAGCAGACAGCTTCTCGGCAGGTCTGCCAGACTCGGCATCTGGCAGAGTCCGGCCGGAAAGGCGGCGGGCGAACTGCCGCAGGGTCTTCGCGGCCAGCAGCCGATCCCCGAACGAGTAGTAGTTCTTCAGCGCCAGGACCCGCGCGTCGAAAAGGTCCGCGCCGGGCCCTTGCAGCGGGCAGGCCTCGTAATCGTCCTGCATCCGGACCGACAGAGATTCGACATCCGTTTTCCAAGCCCGGTTAAGGGTTTCGTCCGAGCACTCGAATGATGAAAGGGGCTCCACCGGGTATCCGATTCGCTGCGCGGAGACGCATTCGAGGCGTACAGGTGTGTGCAGGTTTCTGAACGTAAGTTGCACATACCTGAACACCCGCCTCCCGAAATTCTCCCAGTCCTGCATGCCTCCGTGCAAAATCAACCTATCGGCTTGATCGAAACTTCCGCGGCAGGCTATGTCGATAATCCCGTAAGACCCGTCCCTGATCGTAAGTCGCGGAAAACCGGCTATCTCCCTGCCGAAGTCCAGCACGATAAACGAGTCCCGGCACGGGGCGATCTCCGCCGTGTCGTTGTAAGGCTCGAGGACGGACTTCGCGCCAAGCACAGCGCGAGGGTCCGCCTCGGTGCGCTCGATCGACATTCGTTCGGCGATATCCAGGAACGCATCAGCGGCGGGCTGGACCCATCCGCACTCCACAACCCGCTCGGGATAGACGCTCCACTCCCGCAGGGCAGGGATTTCGCGAGGGACAAGATTTGTGGAAGCCGCCTCTCCGATCACCTCAGGCCGGTCCCAGCCGGAATCATCGAATCCGACCACGTTCCATCCGACGGGCTTGCGCCGCGAGTCGTAAACCTCCTGGAAGCCGATGCCGGGAGCCATCCGAGGCGAATTGAAATCCCAATCATCGGCGGGCTTCACGCGCCAGGTCTCATCGGTTGCGATAACGAGAGGCGCGCCATCGCTATCTTCGATCTCGGCCTGGAGCAAAAAACCCCCGGGCCGCGCGGGGCGGGAATACGCATCGACGCCATAGTTGTAACACAGCGCGGCGATTACGTTCTTGCCGGGCCGTAAGAACTGGCCGAGGTCGCAACTGTCATAATATTGAAACTCGGCATCGCATGGGCCGGGCCCGCGGCCAACATAGCGACCGTTCACAAAGAGCTTGTACCTGAGTCGCGCAGGTGACAAAGACCCTTGCCGAGCGATACTCGGGCGCCTCGATTTCTTTGCGGGCATACATGTAGAAGTTCGAGTCGGTCCGGCGCCCCGCGGCCCAAATCCATTTGGCGCGCCAATCCGTCACCGGCCGATTTGTCTCAAGATATTCCAATAGGCCCCCGGAATTAGGAATTAGAAGTTAGAAATTAGAATCCGGATCCCCGACCCCCAAGCCTCTGCCCACTTCGAAATGCGCGCTGAAGGGCCTCAAGACGTTCGAGAACGGCCCCCCTAGGTCCGACCCCATCCACTATCACCGGGTCGAGAAACACCAGGTCCAGGTATGCGAAGCTCGATGGACTCGGTCTCCAATCCGGCCTCGCGCGCCCCATCGAGCAACCTGCACGCGAGAATGTCCGTGTTTCCGCCCGAGCGTGGGCTGCCGAGAAAAGCCGTCACTTTCATTCTCCGGCTTGCCCGAACCGCCCGTAATGGACCCTTCCCTCCGGGAGCTTGGGGTCGCGCGGGCCGGGATATCGGGATGGATGACCCAGCGGCGTAATCCCGAGGACTCCTAAGTGGTCCGGCAGGCCCAGCGCCTTGCGGACGATCCTCTCGGCATCCGTGCCATCTTTATTGAGGTCGTGAATCCCGATCCAGCACGTGCCCAGCCCCATGCTCGCGGCCTGGATCAGCATATTCTCCATGAAAGCCGACCCGTCATCCACCCAGAAGTGGTCGAGCCCGCTCCGGTCGACGCAGACTACTATAACCACACCCACCCTGGCGATGATTTTGGTCCAATTGTGAATTGCCGCCAGCGCGTCCCTCGCGGCCTGGTCTTTGACCACAATCGCGTGCCACGGCGACTGGCCGTGAGCTGAGGGCGCGCAGAATCCGGCCTTCAGCACCAGGGCTATATCTTCGTCAGGCACGATCTTCTTCGTATAGAACCTTACGCTTCGCCTGTTTACTATCGCATCAATTACCTTCGATTCCACCTGTTCCTCCAATTCCTCTGGTTCCTCCGATTCCTCAAGGGCCTTGAGAACGTTATGCACGTGGGTCCCGCGCCAGTAGATTTTGTCGCAGTGCTCGCAGTAGCCGAACTCCTGCTGCGTTTGAAAAACGTACGGCGGGACCAGATCTTCGACTTCCGACTTGGGCAAGGGGACGAGTTCGCCGTTGCAGATAGTGCATCTGGTAAATAGCGAATCACCCGAGACCTTCAGCCCGAGGCTGGCGACGACCTGCCGCACCTGCCGGGAAGTTGTTCCCCAGTCTATAAAGACGCTCCGATTGCGGACCATTCGTCGCTCGCGGAGCCGATGGTCGCGAGTGAGCAGGATCCTGTCCTCCCGCACGGCGAGCCGCACCAGTTCGTCGTCATCGGCGTCGGCGATGTATACCGTATCGTAGCCCAGCATCCTCAACCATTTGGCGAGTTTGCCGAGCATGCAATCAGCAATGAATTTCATCGCAAATCCTGCGATGGACCCTGATCGTCCGCGTCGCCTCCGGTCCCAAATCGGAGGCGCTGCCTCCAGTAGACCCGGACGCTACGCCAAGAGTAGATGACCACTGCGCAAGCGCCTATCCCAACCACATTGAGTCCATAGCGGACGCCATCGCTTCCGCCTGACGAGTAGTCCGGACGTCAACAGCCAACAAACCGTTCCTACTGCCGTGACTGACATGCGTTGTGTGGCCCACGCGACCCCCGACCAGAAACTCGACTCCATCGGCCGATCCTCCCAAGCTATCAACTTGATGGGTAGGGATCTGCGAATCCCTACCCCAAAGCCAGTCTCGGATCTCCGAATCCGGCTGCTGTAACCAAGGCTCCGGGGTTCGGAGACCCCTATCTGGCTCTGAGTACAGCGTTTCGCAACTTCGATGACGTATTCAGCATTCAGTGCCGCCCAGGAAGCACGTGGCGTTCTTGCCACAGAGCCCCCGAGCCATGTCATTCCGAACGAACGTGAGGAATGACATGGCCGCCGCGCCTGTGCCGTATCCGCAGGGCTGCGCGCTTCTGACGGGCAGTACCCACAATGTCGGGACCGATTCTGCCCGAACGGACGAGGCACGTCACCGAATCTATGAAACGAAGCACTAAGGTGGCGATTCTGAGATCGCCACCTAACGTGCTTAAAATACAACCCTAAACTTCTCCCCAAGCCCATTCTCATCAGCTATCTTCTTCAGCCTGGCCCGCAAATCCTCGGTATATGCCTGGTACTCGTTCAAGTCAAAAAACAGGCGCCGGTAGCTATCGAGGAGTTCCGGGCGATACCGCCGCAGGAAGGGAGCAATCTCGTTCCAGACTCCGGGGCGGGAGTTGAGCTTGTCGGCGACGACGTGCGAGAGAGGCAGCGGCGCGACGGCGGAAATGAGCGCGGCCAGCGCATCGTCGGTATCCGAAAGCCCCGGCATAAACGGCCCGAGGAATGCCCAGGCGGTAATCCCTCGCGAGCAGGCTTCTTCCAGGGCGGCGATTCGCTCCCTGGTCGGCGATGCGCCGGGTTCGATGCGAAACCTAAGCCCTTCGTCCATCGTGGTCAGAGTGCATCCGACATCGCAGTTCGAGTGGCCCTCGATGATGTCGAAGTCGCGGGTGACCAGCTTGCTTTTCGTGAGTATCCCCGGATGAAATCCGGCATCTATCAGTATCCTGATGCACTCGCGAGTCAGGCCGTAACGCTTCTCGAGAGGCTGGTAAGCATCGCACACCGAGGCTGACGAACACGCCGCCCGGCGGCCTCCGCCTCACCTCCCGCGCCAGCACCTCCGGCGCGTTCACCTTGGCGTCCACGAACTTTCCCCACGCCTCCTCGTGGCCGGAAAATCGCTTCATAAACCTGGCATAGCAGTACGCGCAAGCGTGAGCGCAGCCGACGTAGCAGTTCACGCAGTAGTCGGATATACCCGACTTCGTAAGAATAGATTTTGCCAATATCTCCCGCGCGGCCATAGTTCCATTGTATCACGCTTCATTAGTCGTCAGCCGGAAGTCGGAAGTCTTGGCTCCTCGTCGTTGACTGTCGACCCCACGATATGGAACAACACTGTTATAGAGCAACGAGTCCTCCAGCGGGAGAGGCGTCCCCTCCCGTTACTCGTTACTCGTTTCTCAGGACTGATTTGCGATGATCAACGATTTCAAGAATCCGCCTCCTGAATATCGAATTGCGCCGGACCGGCTCTTTGCCCACAGCGGTTCCGCAAGACCAACGCCTCGACGCGCGGTCAGAGCCCCGGGCACGCAGGTGCGTTCCCGCGGGGGAAGCCCGTCCGAACAGGAGTCTATCGATCAGGTTTTTGCATCTTTCTTGGACATAGCTGCACAAGCGACCTCCGGAGACCACCTGTCGACCGGCCCCGACACCGCCTATTCCACCGTATTCTGGAAACTCGTCAGTTCCTGCGCCCACACTTCCGGGCAGGTCCGGGCGCAATCGAAACTCCGTCCGGGCGACGATGGCCAACGCACTCTTGCTGAGTTGAAGCGCATGGTCGATTGGCAGGCGAGCCTCGGTATCAACCGGTTCGTCATATCACCCGATGTCCCGCTTCGCCAAATGGCGCATTGGCCGCACTACACGCTGTTTTCCGACTACGCCGCGCGGCTGAGTTACGTGCTTTCTCAGGGCCGGCACAAGGCCCAGGCGGCGGTGCTCTACCCCACGATGGCCGCTAAGACCGAGCACGAGCCCTGCGCCGGACTGATTCGACGGCTGATGATGTCTTACTTCGCGCTTTACTGTGCCTGCCTCCCCCTGGACCACGTCGACCTCGATGCCGTGAGCGAACAGCATTTGCGCGGAGCCGAGGTCATCGATGAGCGCCTTTCGATCGCTGACGCAAACTACGAACTGCTCATCATCCCGCCGACGACCTGCCTGGGTCACGCGGCCTCCGAAAGGATTCGTGATTTCGTGGAGGATGGCGGCAAGCTGATCGCGAGCGTCCTGCTTCCCACCGCGGACTCCGAAGGCGATAAAGACGAGGCGGTAAATAACATCTTCGGTGAACTCTTCCACAGGGATCCCGCCGCGCTATCGAGAAGGTTTCTCGCCGATCAGACGACTATGAATCCCCACGCGACGCAGAGCGAGTCCGGCGCCTATCTCGTGCAATCCGCCGCGCCGACCGACATTTTGGACCACCTGAGAGACTTCGTTTCCGCGGCTATCCACCCGGATGTCTCCATACGGCTGCGCGGCAAGGAGTGCCGCGATATCATCTGTACCCGTCGCACGCTGGATCACGAGGACGTTTTCTTCCTGACAAACAACGCCGCCACGGCGCGGGAGGTGCAGATTTCGCTGCGGTGCGATGGCGCTCCGCATGTGCTCGACCTGGAGACCGGCCTTGCCGCCGCTTTGCCCAACTGCACCCAGCGAGGCGGCAGGACCCTCCTGCTGCGTCGAATGGAGGCACGCGAGTCGCTGCTGATTTACTTTAACGACGAGCCCGCGCTCGTGGTGGCGCCACGGCGTCCGACCGAGGGACGGCCGATTCCGAAATTCCGATCGGTGGGAATTTCAGGCTGGCCAGCCCGCGGGGACAGGCGTGTATGTGCAGACTGTCGAAATCCCGCGGATTCTTCGAAGCGAGCGCGTTTACGTGCGCGTGGAAAAACCCGCGGACCTGGTGGAGTTCACCGTGAACGGGGTCGACGCAGGCGTGCGCGTATGGCCTCCGTACGAACTCGACATCACAAGCCTGATATCGCCCGGCCCAAACACCATCACGCTCAAAATCATGAGCAGCCCCGGGGATAGTTCGATAGCAGATGGTCAGATGGCGAAGGGGGTTCATGCCCCGCAAGTAATTGTCTGCTGGCCATCTGCCGGCTGATGGCTCGCTTGGCAGACGGTTTGCCTCGCGGATGGTTCGATGGCAGATAGTTCGATTAGCGAAGCTTGAGTTGGGATTAGGTGTTGGGTGTCGGGTGATGGCTAGGGCTTCGCCCAACACCCTTGTTTGGCAATAATCTGCTGGCTGAGGGCCGGATAGCAGATGGTTCGATAGCGAAGGGAACTCACGCCCGCGGGTAGCTATCCGGCCATCTGCTATCTGACCATCTGCCAAAAGGCCCTATCGCACGATAAGACCGGAGCGCGCATTGGCGAGCTTGATCTTGTGGCGGGTCTCGAAGTGGCGGATGAGCCAGTAAACGATCAGCGCGAAGACCGCGTTATAAACGCATTCGCCCAGCACCGCGCCCAAGGCCGAGACCACCGGCCTCGGGTTGGCAAGCAGGAACATGCTCTCGCAAACCAGCGTAAGCCCCGCCGCCGACAGCACCGGCACTATCGGGTTTTCGTTGAACAGCCTGGTCGTGGCCGAACCCGCCAGGAAACCCGTGATGGTGCGAGTGACGATGAAGCTGCCGAAACTGAAATCCACGGCGGAAGCTTGTATCAGGCCGGCAATGAACCCCAGCGTGGCTCCGAACGCGGGGTCTTCCGCAAGCGAGTAGGCTATGAGGACAACCAGCATGAGGTCGGGCCTGGCGCCAAACACGATCAGGCAGCGCGGCCAGTTGCCCTGAATGCCGGCAGCCAGGATAAGAGCGATTACAGGCCCGGCGTATCTGTTCATTGCGCTAAGCTCCTAAGAAACCGTCCGCTTCGGACGAGAAAACCGCGTATTGGAACGGGACAGTTTCTTAATCGATACAAGTGGGCAACCCTCACCGAGGGCTCTTGACTACGAAGACTTGTTCGACTTCATCGAAGTGCACGCTCGGCCGCACGACCGCCGAGGTCGTGCCCGCGATGGGGTTTCTCACCACTTTCACAACGCGCCCTATCACAAAACCCTTGGGCACCACCTGCCCCATCCCCGACGAAACCACCAGATCCCGCTCTTTCACTCGAGCGTCTTTGGGCAGATAGGTCAACACCGGATAATCCGTCCCCTGCCCTCGAAGTATCCCCGAGCTTCGCGAGGACTGCACCATCGCCCCCACGGCGCTGTTTTGGTCGGATAGAGCGACCACCTCCGAGGTAAACTCGTCCACCGCCACGACCTGACCGACAATGCCCAGGTGGTTCACCGCCGCATCGCCCTTGGCCACGCCCGAAGACCGCCCGCGATTAATGGTGGCCGTGTCGAACCAGGTGCTTTCCTCGCGCGCGATCACCTCCGCCGCGATGCTTTTGAACGCCATCGAGCCGCGCAGCCCGAGCGCCCGGCGCAGCGCGACGTTCTGCCGAGCAGCCTCGCGCAAAGATGCATTTTCACGGTTAAGGTCACGCACCTGCCGCCGGAGCTCGGCGTTTTCCCGCAGGATCGCCCCTCGAGGTCTGAAGTAGCGGACTGCGCGCGCGCCGGAGGTGAGGGCGAAGTTGATGCCGACATTGACGGGCGCCAACACCCAGCTTGTCATATCTTGCACAAGCAGCGTCTTGCCCGCGCGGGCCGCCCTGGTGTGCGCCTGGCCCATGGCCGTGCCTGAAAACCAGGAGGCCGACGAGCGTGAGGATGGTCTTGTTGTGAAGCAGAGTGAACAATGGTATTGCCCGGGATTTAATCGCGAAAACGAGAAAGCGCGAAAGAACGAAACGGAGGCAGGAAATCTTACCACGCGTCTGCCGCCCCCTAGGCTGAGGACCGACTCGGGACAACTCCGACGGCTGTGGATGCTTCCAACCGCCTGAAGCCCCTACCAACCTAAAGCGGCGTAGCCGCAACCAAGAAGGCCATCGCCGGAAAATCAATACGGCCTTTTCGTAATTCGGAAGGTCGGTGGTTTCTTCTTACGTATCTTACAACTGAAATCCGAGGTGACATATCAAAATTCAGTACCACTTGTATAGGATTTCAGTTGTAGGATACTATAAACCTGTACTGACCCTGAAACCCTGGATCACGCCGACACCCGAATGTGACGCACGGTCGAGCCTATCAGCGCCTTCTTGAGTGCGGGGTTGCTCTCCGACTCTTCAAGCGCTTTCGCCGTGCCGATGACCACGCAGCTCAGCGGATCGGGAGCGATGTGCACCGGCATCGCGGTCTCGACGTTTATCAATCTATCGAGCCCCCGAAGCAGCGCGCCGCCTCCGGCGAGCACGATCCCACGCTCCATGACGTCGGCTGCAAGCTCCGGAGGGGTCGTTTCCAGGGTCAATTTGACCGCCTCCACTATCTGCATCACCGGATCGTGAATGGCGAGCCTGATCTCCTGGCTGGACACCACGGCGCTTCTGGGCAGGCCCGTCACGAGATCCCGGCCGCGCAGTTCCATGGTCATCTCCTCGTCGAGCTCGTAAGCGGACCCGATCACCATCTTGGCTTCTTCCGCCGTCCGATCGCCGATTAGAAGGTTGTAGGATTTGCGAACATACGCCACGATGGCTTCGTCTATCTCGTCGCCGGCTATCCTTATGGACCGGCTGGTGACTATCCCGCCCAGTGAGATCACGGCGACCTCGCTGGTGCCGCCGCCGATGTCCACGATCATGCTCCCCGTGGGTTCACTCACCGGCAATCCCGCGCCTATCGCCGCCGCAAACGGCTCCTCGAGGGTGTAAGCCTCGGATGCACCGGCTTTCATGGCCGCTTCCTTCACCGCGCGCCACTCCACCTCGGTGACGCCGGACGGAATGCCCACACACACGGTCGGGTGGTTCAGACCGTTGTGCCGGTAGACTCTCCTGATAAAGCCGCGCAGCATCTGCTCGGTCTGGTCGAAATCGGCTATGACGCCGTCCTTGAGGGGACGAATGGCGACGATGCTGCCCGGAGTCCGGCCGAGCATCCTCTTTGCCTCTTCGCCAACGGCCAGCACTTTGCGCGACTCGGTATCCAGCGCAATTACGCTGGGCTCGCGAAGTAAAATACCCCGACCGCGAACGTGAACCAGCGTATTCGCCGTGCCCAGGTCAATGCCTATCGCCCTCGAGAACCTGCTGAACAATTTGGATAAGACTGACATTAAACTTGGTCAAACCTGCCTTCCGTCTGCCCTCGGAGAATAGCGTTTAGCGGAAAGTGGAAAGTGGAAAGTCCGGAACTTCCGCCCCGCACATGGTTGCTTTTGCATATAGCACAAGCGTCGCGGCTCGCTTGCGGAAATCCTCACACCCCTCCAACGCAAGTGCGACCCTACATGATAACACAAAAGCCCGACAGTTTCGAGTGCCTGATCAGTCCAGCAGTGCTGAGTAAACGAGTAACGAGTAACGAGAAGGGACGCCACCACTATGCGGCGCAAACGATAAGTCGAGGTAGTTCGTAGTATATCTCACACAAATTGACGGCGTGTATGCAGCACGTATTTCCAAGATTATCCATAATCTCCACGATATCCAAGCCGCCTGGCTCATTTTTTAGCATAGCGACAATTGCGCTTGCATCCATTACGAGAATCATTTGCCAAAGTGCTCCCTGTACCAGCGCTCGTCGCGCTCTATTTCTTCCTGGTGCTCCCTGGCGAGATCCGCGGTGGAAAACGATATGTCGGCGCAGCTTCCAAGGAGATCGGCTGCCCTGATTCTCCGTTCTATGCGAAATGGTTCGGGTGCCCAGGTGCTGCCGTGAGTGATGAATGTCAACAAGTCAGACTCCACTACTCGCCAGACCCTGCCAATCTCACGGCCAGGTATTCTGCCGGCTTTTATCCATTTGCGTGCAGTATTGTAAGACACCTTCATCAGTTCGGCAACTTCTTCGGTTGTGAGTATTTCTTCCGCGGCCATCAGGATCACCTCCATATTGGAGTATACCGCAATATCAAAATACAGGCAATCATGTGCAAATAAGTGTTGACTAATGTCGATAGGCCCTCGTTACTCGTTACTCATCATCGTCATCGAGATACTCTTCGAAGTCCTCTCCGATATCCTCACCCATTTCATCGCCCATTTCTTTCGCCCACCTGCGCGCGCTGCCGGCATCATCCATATCGCCGGAGAGCGCGGCGTCTTCGAGCGAGTCCAGCCTCTGCTCCTCGCTCCTGGGCCTGGAAAACCGCGAAACCAGTCTGGTCAGCCCTGTACTCGCGCAGTTCGGGCAGGCAGGATCGGATGAGTCAGCCGTCATTCCGATAAGCTGGGAGAATTTCTGACCACACCGGGCGCACTTGAACTCGAAAATCGGCATGATTAACGCCTCCATTCGGCGCTCAAATAATAAACTGTCGGGGGTGGGTTTGTAAAGCGGTGAGTTCAGGTTAAAGGTTGAAGGTTGGGAAGGCGCGTTCGGGCCCCGGTAAAACAAATATTTTTACCTGTTTTTTTGCAAGAGCTCACTCTTCGTGAGTACAACCCACCTATGCGGCGGGAACGACAAATAGAGCGTCCGCTCCAACCCGGCGCCTTCGAGTTCCCGCTGCACGCGTGGTGCCTTCTGCCCGCGAGAGAGGGCATCGTTTGCATCTGCCAAGCGCGAGTGCATCGCCACCCATTGCCCGAATCCAGCTCGAACACGAGAGCTTCGTGCACCATCCTTACACGGGTTAGTGACGGACCTTCAGGCGCTTAGCCCAACCCGCAAGCTGCAATTCCAGGAATGCAGCATCCTCCCCGGACAGACCGCCCACATGGCGGCCACCCTGCTTATGAGATCCGCCTGCGTGTCCTCGTGCGGCTCAGCCAGCAGAACGTACGGCTCGGTGCCTAGGGCGTCCGCCAAGTCGATCATAGTATCCAGCGAGGGAACCTGGTGAGCATTTTCAAGGCGCGATAAGTAGTGCGGTGCGATGCCTGCCTTTTCCGAGAGTTGCTCTTGGGTTAAGCCTGCCGACTGCCTAAGATCCTTTATTCGCGCACCGATTGCCTGCTGAAGTTTTCGCTTTCGCTGTTTGCTAGCCATCAAATTAGTGTAGAATTTTCCACTCGGGCACCTCCATGCACGGGGGATTACCATCCAGTTGCCTTTCTAAGTATACATGCGCTATAATGGGCCGGGTCGCTTGCCAAGGTTATGAGGACGGAACATTTCGCAGGCAACAGGACTCTAAGACAGGGAGGTGGCCATATATCCTTTTGCATCCGGTAGTTGATTCGATCTTATGAAGAAAGGCAATTGACTGGAGAACTAAGAATGGCACGTAAAATGAGGTTTTTCGTATGCGCCGGCATCCTGCTGGCGGCCCTGACCGTTCATGCGGTCCCTGCCCGGGCGGATTCCGCTGCCGTGGCGGGATCGGAAGACACCTTGAAGTGGCTGCCCGACTCGGTGGGGGTGCAGGTCAATGGCGCGGTCGTGACAATGGCACTCGACAGCTTTTTCTACGTCGAACGCGGGGATCGGTCGTTCGGAATCTGGGTGAACTCGCCGAATGCGTACATTTCCCAGGGGTCTCTCGTCAATGTGGCGGGGAACACGGCAACCAGCAGCGGAGAGCGCTTCGTCGATGCCTCTTCCGGCACCGTGACCCAGGTCGATTACAACACTTACCCCCTTCCCGGCGCGCTCGGCCTTTCGGGAAAAGCCACCGGAGGCGGGGCTGCCGGCCCGCATACGCCCGCGGTCGGAAATTCCACCGGCCTCAACAACACCGGTTGATGCCGCCGGCCCTCCAGGAGTGCATAGACCTCGTGCAGTCGGCGACGCGGGCGCCGAACGACGGCGCGAGCGAGATCACTATTACCGCGACCGTGAGAGACCAGGAAGGGCGAAGGTTCCCATACGCGCCCGTGACCTGGAGCGCCGACTTCGGCGCGATAATAAGCGCCGACAGCGCGGCAAACGCGGTTGGGGTGGCGAACCTGGTGGTCCAGGCTCCGACCACGGCCAGCACCGCGACGATCCTGGCAACCTCGGGCGGCGTCACTTCCGAGCGTTTCGCCCAGTTCGCCCCGGCTAACGCGCCGAGCGTCTGGGTCGAGCAGCCATTGACGGGCACGACTGTCAGTGGCGACGTCGACATCGTTGTCCAGGCGACCGACAGCGCGGGCCAAGGCTCTGGTGTATCGTATATTTCCGTGCTTGTGGACGGCACGGAGCTTGATTGCAACCCGGATTCGGTGTATGATGAGCACTGGAGGTCCTACAGGCTCCCGAACGGTACGCACCAGATAACCGCGACCGCGACGGACTGGGACGGCAACACGAGCAGCGCGAACGTAGTGACCGTCACGCTGCAAAACGGCATTTCCTCGTTCTCGGTCACCCCGGATGCGGTCGCTCCGAATCAGCCCGTTCAGATATCGGCTCAGGTGGCTGACGCGGACGGCTGGTCCGTGACTGTTACCAATTGCGAAGACCAGTTGATCTGGTCGACGACGGGCGCCGGCCCGACAATCTCGGCGCAATGGCCGGGAGAGAGCGAAGGCGACGTATGCACGATCACGGCCACCGACACAACGACGGGAGACAGCGCCTCCCTCGCCGGCGGCTGTCAACACGACCGAGACTCCGCAGTTTCTAATCGTGGAGGCGCTGAACGTGGCGGGCGCGCCCAATATCATTAAGAACCTTGGAGCACTCGCGAGACGACGAAATCTGTCTGTACGAGGCTCTCTGGTACGACGATGCGAACTGGAACCAGATCAGCACCGCCCTGACCAACACAGGCTGCAAGTACCTCTACATAGACTGTCACGGCAACTGGAGCGGGAACGCGTCCGGACAAGTGACGCGCTTCCAGCTTACGGCCGGCAAGACCACACTGTATTCCCATCAATGGACCGACAGCGTGGGGGCGGGAGATCCCGACCCGGACAAACCGAAATCGGGTTACACGGTAGCATTCGTTACATCCCTTAACCGGGCGAACGCGCCCCTGAAGTTCGTGTGGAACTACGCTTGCTATGGCGGGCGCATGGGGGCAGCCCGGCCACCCGCCGGCAAGTCCGACTCGGATGCCTACTACGGCACGTACGGTTTGGATAGCTGCTATGAGGACAGCGCGGGCCAGTGGAACGACATGGCAACGGCATTGGGCATTACCGCGGCGGCGGCGCAAACCTCGGCGTGCGGCTATGTCGGCTGGTACGACGTCGGCTGGCATGATGTTCCGAGCTATGACGAAGATGGCGGCGGCCTTTGTGTAGACGTGTTCAACACGCTTGCACCGCAGAGTTCCGGCAGGCAGACGTTTGAGTTCACGCGGCAGTGGATACAGGACAACAGGCCGACGTACCGTATGCCAAAACCGGACGGCACAATGGTGGACACCATCACCGGCAAGACGATCCCTGGTGGCCCCGTTCTTCAACTGGCGATTCTGGGGAAATAACGGCGTCACCTTATTCTAAATTTACAAGCTGCGTTAGGTGGCGGCTCAAGTGGCCGCCACCTAACGCGGGCATCAAGCGAGGTCCAAAAATGGTTAGAAGTATCGCGATCGGCTAATTGTATCTTCATTACCTGTTGACGGCATCTTGTGCGCAGGCCGCGCGGTATCGAATTACCGCGCTGGAGACACCCGCCGCCGATGAAAGCCGCGCCACCGCCATCAATAGCGCAGGCGAGGTGGTGGGCATGGCGGGCGACAACGCCACCCTCTGGCGCAACGGCTATGCCACCGACCTGGGCACGATGGGAGAAGAATCCAGCTACGCATCGGGTATTAACGACAAAGGCGTGGTGGTGGGCACGACTTCTGGCGAGCACGCCGAGGACTTCACCCGAGCGTTCATCTGGACCAACGGGCATGCGAAAGACATAGGAGGTCTGACGAAGGTGCGTCCGTGGGCCATCGCTCACGGCATCAACAACAAGGGGCAGGTCGTCGGCTATTCGCCCAATGCGGCGGGAGCCGGGCACGCGGTCCTGTGGGACGCCGCGAATGGAATGCGCGACCTCGTAGTCCCGAGCCCAGGTGAAGAGAGCACGGCTTATGGAATTAACAACAAGAGCCAGGTGGTTGGCGAGTCCGCCGGGGAAGCATGCATTTGGCGGGACGGCAAGTTTACCGAGCTTCCTTCGCTGGAGGGCATGAAATGGGGCCGCGCCAGGGCGATAAACGATCACGGCGTGGTGGCCGGCGAATCGTTCAACGGTTACTCCGACAAGAAGCGCGTCTCGCATGCCTGCCGCTGGAATCAAAGCGGCAAGGTTACGGACCTGGGCACGCTGGGCGGAAACTGGAGCCAGGCTCAGGCAATCAACAACAAAGGGCAGATCGTCGGCAACTCCGGCGAGATGGCGGACGACCCAGCAAAGAGCTACGAATATGCGGTCCTTTGGCAGGACGGGAAGATAGCCGACCTGAACAAGCTGATCCCACCGGATTCCGGCTGGGTATTGGGCAGCGCAACCGGTGTCAACGACGCGGGGCAGATAGTGGGTGACGGCTCGTTCGAAGCCCACAAGCGGGCGTTTCTGCTGACGCCGATTCCGTGATCCGCGCGCCCACCGGTCGCGGGCAGGAGGCGCCACGCGTGCAGCGGGAACTCGAAGGGCTTCATGCCAAAGATTGTCTCGCCTTATCAGTTCGCCGGCGCATAGCAATGGCTGCCGTTCTCATGAACACTGAGTCGTTACGAGGTATCGGGAAAAGGGTTTCCCGATACAACGCAAGCGGGCCCCCTTCCAACCTTTAACCTTCAACCTTGCAACCTTTAACCCACCGCCCCGCATTTGACACTTCCCCCGGCACAATGATAGTATTCGTGAGTGAGGCATGGTAATGGCAAGTTCGGATTCTTCCCCGTTGGATGTGCGCAAACAAGACATACTCAAGGCCGTTGTCGTCGACTACGTTCGCACCGCCGAGCCGGTGGGATCTCAGGTGCTTGCGGTGCGGTATACGTTCGGGGTCAGATCGGCGACGATCAGGAATGAAATGGCGGAGCTTGGCGAGATGGGCTACCTGCGCCAGCCGCACACTTCGGCCGGCAGGATTCCTTCGGACCAGGGGTATCGGTTCTACGTGGACCGGCTGATGGAAGGGGTCTCCCTTTCCACCGCCGAGACCAGGATGGCCCGGGGTCGGCTCCCCGCGCCCAGAAGCGAAGTCGACGTCATAATCGACCACACCTGCCGCCTGCTTTCGGAAATCTCGCGCTACACCGCGCTGGCCACCCGGCCCGCCCTTGCCGGCGCCGCGATCAGCCACATCTCCGTCGCGGGCGTAGGCCAGGACAAGGTCGTGCTGCTGATGGTCCTCGACGATGGCCGAGTCTTCCACGAACTCATCGAGATGACCGGCAGCCTGAAAGGAATCGACCCGGTCAAGGCGACAAGCGTGCTGATGAGAGTTTTCGTGGGCCGCGGGATCTCGTCAGTCGCGGCGATCCCCATGGAAACCGTGCCCGCGGACGCCGCCGAAATGACCGATCTGCTCGGAACAGTGGTGCTGTTCATCAAGCGCCGAGCCGCCGAATCGCAGGAAACCGAAATCCACATGGAAGGCGCCAGCTACATAATGCAGCAGCCGGAGTTCAAGGACGTGGACAGGCTGGAGGCGATCATGTCCGTGCTGGAGCAGCGCAAGACGCTCTACTCCCTGTTCTCCTCGGTGTATCTCGGGCCGGGAGGTAACGGTGGTTATCGGCTCCGAAAACCCCGTTGGGGAAATGCGCGATTGCAGCTTCGTGGGCGCGAACTACCGCGTGCCGGAGGGTGGCGGGAACTATCGGCCTCATCGGCCCCACTCGAATGGACTACCGCCGCGCAACAGCCGCGGTCAAGTTCATGGCCCGAAACCTCAGCGAATTAACTCACCAATTTGGCGGCATAGGAGTAGTTAACAGTCGTCAGTAACCGCCAACCGGAAGGGAGCAAGGAATGTCTTCACCATCAACATCAGTCGAAAAAGGCTACGAAATAGCTCGCGAGCGATACGCATCGATCGGGCGTCAGAATCCCGACCGCGCGGTCGAAACTCTCATCCAGGTCCCAATATCGATCCATTGCTGGCAGGGCGATGACGTCGGGGGGTTCGAAATCCGAAGGTTTGACGGGAGGCGGGATACAGGCTACAGGCAACTATCCCGGCAGAGCCAGGACCGCCGACGAACTTCGCCGCGATGCCGACAAAGCTATGAGCTTGATCCCGGGCAAACACCGATTCAACTTGCACGCGATTTACGCCGAAACAGGCGGCAAGGCCGTCGAGCGAGATGCGCTTGCGCCGGAGCATTTTTCGCGCTGGCTGGACTGGGCCAAGTCCAAGGGGATGGGCCTCGACTTCAACCCAACTTTCTTCTCGCATCCCAAGGCGGCCGATGGGTTCACGCTTTCCAGCCGCGATGAGGGCATTCGCAAGTTCTGGGTCGACCACGCAATCGCGTGCAGGAACGTCGGCGAGGCGTTCGGCCGGGAACTGGGCAGCCCCTGCGTCACCAACGTGTGGATTCCCGACGGCCTCAAAGACACCCCCGTCGACCGAAGACTCCGCGCCGGATATTGAAGAAATCTCTGGACGAGGTCTTTTCGCGCAAATCGAGCCTAAGTTCAACCTGGACTGCGTGGAAGGCAAGCTCTTCGGTATCGGCAGCGAAAGCTATGTGGTCGGCTCGCACGAGTTCTACCTCGGTTACGCTATCGAAAACAAGACGCTCGTGTGCCTTGACTCCGGCCACTATCATCCCACTGAAAACGTCGCGGACAAGCTCTCCTCGGTGCTGACTTATCTCGATGAGGTGCTGCTGCACGTAAGCCGGGGAGTCCGCTGG
>CAWGNL010000016.1:0-12175 GCA_963823885.1 uncultured bacterium | reverse complement strand
CCGAATCGTCACTGCCCCGGATACCCGGCGGCGAACTCCTCACGCTGCCGGTGGACGTGCTCGTGCCCGCCGCCGTCGAGAACGTGCTGACCGGTGACGTCGCCTCCGGGCTGCGGGCGAAGCTCGTGGTGGAGGCCGCGAATGATCCTACCACCCCCGATGGCGAAATGGTCTTGCGCGACCGGGGAATAGTGGCGGTTCCCGATATCCTCGCCAACGCGGGCGGCGTGATTGCTCGATCCTACATCGAGTGGCGTCAGGCAAAGTCCGGCTCGCTCACGGAGAAGTCCGAGACCTACGCCGCCATAGAGAAACAGTTGCTGCAGGCTTACCGGAACACCTACGAGCTTGCCAACCGCGAGAAGATCACCTACAGGCTCGCCTCGCACGTGCTGGCGGTGGACGAGGTCGTGGAATCCATGCGCGACAGGGGATGGATATAGGGCGCGTTAAAAGTTAAAGGTTGAAAGTTGAAAGTTGGGGGACGCTTCTTGCGGGCGGTATTCCACGATAGGTGGCGATCTCAGAATCGCCACCCATCACCAGGCCGCCGATTTCCTCTGCTCTCCCTTTCAGGGCACGAAGATCGCCATGATTGAGACTTGTGGTCATCTATGTTACTGTACTGAATGGAGGGCCAAGTTCTTGCGCTATCTCATGTATCTCATTCGCTGGCAATTGTCTACCCCCGTTCTGGCTTTTTGCGTGGTATTCTTCAGCCGTTACGGAAACGTGTGGGCAACCGTGATCGCCAACTTTCTTGGTGGGCTGAAGTGAAAAACATTCTTGAAGAGTTAAGCGAGTCCGTCCTGGTGGGGGACGGCGCTATCGGGACCGCGCTCTTTGCCCGGGGAGTAGTCCCCGAGCGAGGCGTGGAGAGGATGAACTTGCTCGCTCCCGAGAAAGTGCTGCGGCTTCACCGCGACTACGTCGAAGCGGGCAGCTCCGTCATCGAGACCAATACCTTCGGCGCGAATACTGTGAACCTCGCCAGGTACGGCGTGGAGTCGGAAGAAGAGGTTCGGGCGATTATCCGCGAGGGGACCAGGCTGGCTCGATCGGCGGCCGGCAGCCAGGTATACGTGATCGGTTCGGTGGGCCCGCTGCCCGTCGTGGACGGGGAGCCTTGGCCCTGCCCGAACAAGCGGAAGTGCTTTCCGGCCAGATCGGGGCACTCGTGGAGAGCGGGGTCGATGCTCTGATCTTCGAGAGTTTCGCCTCGGCCAGCGAACTGGTCAACGCCGTATCGACCGCAAGATCCACAAGCGATATTCCCATCATTGCGCAGGCGGCCTTTGGCCGCGAGAAGCGCACATCGGATGGCGCTCGCGCTGACGAAGTGGCCGTGCGGTGCCTGGATGCCGGAGCGAATGTGGTGGGGGCAAATTGCGGCTTTGGGGTCAGCGCCACGGTCGGCGCCATCGAGCAGATGGCTTCACTCGGAGTCCCCCTGAGCGCATTCCTGAACGCCGGATTCCCCGAAAAGGTGGAGGACCGCCTCGTTTATGCAACCTCTCCGGATTATATAGTCGAGGCGGCGGTCAGGCTGTTCGAGTTGGGAGCGAGGCTCGTCGGTGGATGCTGTGGCACCAGCCCCGAAACTATCAGGCAAATTGCCCGGCACACGCCTGCGCGCCGATTTGGTTTTGCCGTCGCGCAAGCTCCAAGAAAGCCTTCGTCCCGGCAGGAGGTCCCATCCGATACTTCGCGGCAAAGCGTGCCGGACTTTCCCTTGATCGTGGAACTCGATCCGCCCAGAGACTTGAGCGTCGAACCGGTGGTGGCGGCGGCCAGGGCGCTGCGCGAGGCCGGCGCGTTGGCCATCAGCGTTTCGGACAATCCGTTCGCGTCGGTCAGGATGGATAACCTGGCGGTGGCGGGGGCCGTGGTGCGGGAGTCCGGCACACCCGTGATCTTGCATATAACAGGCAGAGACAGGAACCGCATAGCTATTCAATCCACCATGATGGGCGCGCACGCGTTGGGAATCCGGTCGCTGCTTTGTGTAACGGGAGACCCGGTGCGGATGTGCGAGGAACCCAATACTTCCGGCGTCTTCGATCTGACATCGGTCGGTCTTGTGCGGATGGCGAGCGATTTCAACAGCGGGCATAGGGCAAGCGGTGACAGCCGGACGGCGTTTTCGATAGGGGTTGGCGCCAATCCGAATGTGCGCACGATAAGCGGGCAGATCGACAAGCTCAAGCGCAAGATCGAGGCCGGGGCCAGCTTCGTCATGACTCAGCCCGTATTCGATGAATCCCGGCTCGACATCCTGCGGCAGGCTATCGAGGCGGCCGGGATTAGGGTCCCGATATATGTTGGAATAATGCCGCTGGTATCCGCCCGCCACGCCGAGTTCCTGCATAATGAGATACCCGGCATGCTGATTCCCGAGGAGATTCGAAGGAAGCTCGCCCTCGAACCGCCCGGCGACCAGAGAGAGGCAGGCATCCGGATCAGCGCCGGCCTGGTGAGAACATTCTCCGGCTCATCGGACGGGTTCTACTTCATCTGCCCGCGCAATAAGATCGACACCGTAATCCCGCTCATACAGGCAGCGCGAAGGTAACGGATGTCGGATGTCGAAATTTTTACGACAGCCACCACTATGCGGCGGGCACGACAAGGTCTCCGTTCGGACAGATTTGTAATCCGCCCGAACGGAAGAACAACTCCTGCCCGGCCACAAAGGCGCAGACCCGGCCGAGGCGTCACCTCCTCATACGGCGCTTCGGGGCATACGCCCGCGAAGTATCAGACCGATCAGTCTTTCAAAGACGGTCCCGCAGGCGGTGCGGTGGCTGCCTGAACTTTCTCCTCCGGCTCGAAAAAGTTGCCGGTAAAGTACCTATATGTTAGAATTGAGGGGTCACGAGAATAATTCCATCCGGTGGCCGGGGCGATCCCCCCGGGTCCGGTGCAAGCAGACAAAAACATGACGCTCGTTGTAGGTGTCACTTTTAGAAGAGTGGGCAAAGTCTACTATTTCGACCCCGGAGACTTGCAGCTTCAAGAGGGCGATTTCGTCATAGCCGAGACCGCGCGCGGCGTGGAGTTCGGCGAAGTGGTGATAGAGCCTCGGCGCATCCCGGACGAAGAACTGATAGCCCCACTCAAGAAGGTTGTGCGCGTCGCCGGCGGCGACGACCTGGACCGCGAAGCCGCCAATCGCGAACGCGAGAAGCGCGCGTTCGAGACGTGCGAGCGCAAGATCGCGGAGCACAATCTGCCGATGAAGCTGCTCGATGCCGAGTTCACTTTCGATGGTTCCCAGGTGACCTTTTCGTTCTCCGCCGATGGCAGGATCGACTTCCGCGAACTGGTGAAGGATGTCGCGATGGCGGTCAAGACCAAGGTGCAACTCCACCAAATCGGGGTGCGGGACGAGGCCAAGCTGGTCGGCGGCTACGGCGGCTGCGGGCGGCCACTGTGCTGCGCGACTTTCCTCAGTAATTTCGAGCCGGTCTCGATGAAGATGGCCAAAGACCAGAGCCTGTTTCTGAATCCGGCCAAGTTCTCCGGGGCGTGCGGGAAGCTGATGTGCTGCCTGCGCTACGAGCACGAATTCTATAAGCAGGCGCAGAAGTGCCTGCCGGCGGTTGGGGCGGTTGTGGAGATGGAAAAAGGCAGAGCCAGGGTCATCGATGTCAACATGATCACCAGGTACGCTGACAGTGCAGACCGACGATGATGTCCAGATTCACATTCCGGCCAGCCAGACTCAAGCTGGAGGGCCTGTGCAGGCGCCACGGGGTCGCCTGCGGGTTCACCGAGAAGAACTGCGAAGCGCTCCTTGCCGGTGAGTTTGCCTGTCAGGCCGCCGACTCCGAGGAAGAGGAGATCATTGACGAGGAACCGGACCTGACCGCCGATGCGGATTTGAACGTGATTTCCAAGTGGCGGGAGCCGCATCCCACCGGCCCCCCAGCCGAGCGGCGCGCAAACGGCTCGGGCGAGAAGCGCAATGGCGGCAACGGCAGCAACGGCAGAGGCCGATCGAACCACAGGTCACGCGGCAAGCGACGCAAGAATGAATAGTTGACGTTTCAGACCTGACGACAGCCGACTTTTGACTTTCGACTTTTGACTTTATGCCTATCTACGAATACATCTGCAAACCGTGCCAGGAAAGCTTTGAGATACTTTTGAGCATCAGCCGGGCGAGCGAGGCCAGGTGCCCTAAGTGCGGATCGGATGACTTGAAGCGGGTGATGTCGATGTTCTCCGCGCGGACCTCGGGCGGCGAATCGTCGCAAGCTTCAAGCTGCGCCGGCTGCGCGTCGGGCCACTGCGGGTCTTGCGGCCATCATTAGCCCCTTAGCGCCCTCCTAGAAACAATTTGTTGTCGCTAAGGCGGATTCGACGGCGCACCGCCTTTGGGTTTTCCGCTTTATGGTTGTTAAGGGATGGCCGATGAGCTATACTTGCTTTGCCTGGGCGGAGGGTAGGGCAACGCTGGGGAGCTCTCCCGAGCGCCGACTCAGGTGTTGTTCAAGGGATGGGGGTGGAAATCTCCGCCCCCTCCAAATCATCCCTTAACAACCGAAAAACGAAAAACCCGACCGCCTGCCTTGGTCAACTGCCACCGTAAGGTGGCCACTTTTTCCCCAGCGAAGTCTGGGGAAAAGCCTAGTGTCTACTTGCATAAATAACTGATAGCATTCTTGCCGGTGTATCGGGAATCTTGTTCCCGATACGCACTTAGTTTCGGGAACAAGATTCCCGAAACACCCGGTAAGCGTTCTATCAATCAATTATGCAACTAAGCACTAGTATCTTACAACTGAAATCCTATACAAGCTGTACTGAACTTTGATATGTCACCTCGGATTTCAGTTGTAAGATACGCCAGAAGAAACCACCGACCTTCCGAATTACGGAAAGGCCGTATTGATTTTCCGGCGATGGCCTTTTTGGTTGCGGCTATGCCGCTTTAGGGGGAAGGGTGCTGTTCTCGCGTCCCAAGTGTCCGATACCCGAAGATGCGAGGCGATGGGTAGATTATTCACTGCGCTGGCTCCTGGCCCAGTTCGAGTGCTATGATCTGCTGAACGCGCCGGTGGTCCTGCCCGACCAGGAGTTCTTTCCAGACCCGTTCAACGGGTCGGAGGCCTGCGTCCAGCGGATGCTCGAACGCGTCTGCGGCCACATGCGGGTCGATCCCACAAGGCTGGAACTCGCCCTGTTCACCGAGAGATTGCAGTGGCCCAGCCAGTTGCGGCTGTATGTCGGGGGAAAATCGCATCAGGGCGCGGCGGGTTTGTATATTGACGAGGAAGGCGGGGACAGGATCGTCCTTGCGATCGAAACCGCCCAGGTCAAGAGACCTGCGTCCCTGGTAGCGACTATGGCTCACGAATTGGGCCACGTTCTTCTGCTTGGGGATGGCCGAGTGAGGCGGGACGATCCCACCCAAGAGCAGTTGACGGACCTGGTCACCGTGGCCTTCGGGTTGGGTGTTTTCGCGGCTGACGCGGCTTTTGAGTTCCAGCAGTGGGACGATGGCTGGTTGCATGGATGGGATATGGCTCGACAGGGATATCTGTCGGAAGAGATGTTCGGCTACGCGTTGGCTGTTTACGCTCATTTGCGCGGCGAAACCCGCCCGGAATGGGTTCGACACCTGAAACACAACGTGAAAGTATACTACAAGCATAGTGCGAGTTTTTTATGGGCAAGAACACGTTCTACGTAACCACGCCGATATATTACGTCAACGACATTCCGCACGTCGGCAATGCCTACACGACGATCGTCGCCGACGTGGTTGCCCGCTACAACAGGCTCAAGGGCCGGGAGACGTTCTTTTTGACCGGCGTTGACGAGAACGCCACCAAGGTAGCCGAAGCCGCCGCCGAGAAGGGCGCGGCTACTAAGGACTACGTCGATAAGATGGCGGAGCAATTCCGCGAGGTGTGGAAGAGCCTGGACGTGCAGTACCGATGATTTCATTCGCACTACCGAAGATCGGCACATTCGGGTGGTCCAGTTCATTTTCAGCAAGCTTTTGGAGCAGGGCGATATTTTTAAGGGCAGGTACGAGGGATGGTACTGCGTGCCCTGCGAGACGTTTCTTGCCGAGCCCGAGCTTGTCGAAGGCAAATGCCCCCAGTGCGGGCGACCGGTCGAGTGGGTGCAGGAGGACAATTACTACTTCAGGCTCTCGGCGTACTCCGACAGGCTGCTCGCGCATATCGAAGAAAACTCGTCGTTCCTGCAGCCGGAGTTCCGCAAGAACGAGGTCGTCAGCTTCATCAAGCAGGGTCTAAGAGACGTCTCCATCACCCGCAATAACAAAGGCTGGGGGATCGAGGTCCCGGGCGAGCCGGACAAGGTGATCTACGTCTGGTTCGACGCGCTCATCAACTACATCAGCGCGATCGGTTATCCCGACGATATGGCGCGCTTCGAGCGGTGACTGGCCGGCGGATTTGCAGCTTATGGGCAAGGATATTTTCGTGCGTTTCCACTGCACGTTTTGGCGGGCCATGCTGATGGCGCTGGGGCTCGATCTGCCGAAGACGCTTTTCGGACACGGGTTCTGGACAGTGAACGGCGAGAAGATTTCCAAGTCGAAAGGCAACGCGATATCGCCCGCCACGCTCGCCCAAAACCTCGCAGGAGAATCCGGCGCACATCCCGATGTCTGCATGGATGCGATTCGCTATTTCGTCTGCCGCGAGGTCTCTTTCGGCCTGGACGGCGACTTTTCCATTCCATCGCTCAGGAACAGGTTCAACTCGGACCTCGCCAACGATCTGGGCAATTTGCTGAACCGGACGCTGAGCATGCTGGGCAGGTATTTCGAGGGAATCATTCCGGACCCAAAGGGCTTTGCCGGAGGACTGGCGAAGGAGATCCAGGCCGCTTCGTCGGCGGCGCGGGAAACCGGCGACAGGCTGGATTTCACCAGGGCGCTCGAAGGCATCTGGCAGATGATCGGCGCTGGGAACAAGTTCGTCAACGACCAGGAGCCATGGACCCTCGCCAAGCAGGGCAGGACCGACGAGCTTGCCGGGGTGATTTACTCCGCGCTGGAGGCTGCAAGGGCGGCTGCGATAATGATATCGCCGTTCATGCCCTCCACGGCGAAGGAGATCGCCAGGCAGCTCGGCATAGGCGACGAGTTCGGCGATCTCAAGTGGGACAATGTTTACGACGATAAGCCATTCAGGCCTGGGACCAGGACCCAGGGTCCCGATCCGATTTTTCCTAGGCTTGACGTCAAAACTGTGTCGGTGAGGGCGCGAATTGCACCGCCCGAAAACGGAGAGCAGGAGAAAACAGTGGAACCAGAAATGGAGAATAAGCCAAAAGACGAAGAGCTTGTTTCTTACGACTATTTCAGCAAGTTGAAGATCAAAATCGCCGAGGTCAAGGCGGCTGAGAGGGTGGAGGGCGCGGACAAACTCCTCAGACTCCAGGTGAGCCTGGGCGACGAAGATCGGCAGATAGTCGCCGGAATAGCCCCGTCCTACGAGCCCGAAAGCCTGGTGGGCAGGAAGATCGTGCTGCTTACGAACCTCGAGCCGGCCAAGATCAGAGGCGTGGTTTCCAACGGAATGCTCCTCGCCGCAACCGACGAGCAGGGACTGGCTGTTCTCCTCCAGCCGGACTCCGACGTTCCGGCGGGATCGAAGGTCAAGTAATGGGTGTTGGGTGTTAGGTGATGGAAGGGATTAGCCCGCATTATTCGTGAATTGATAGACGAGCCTCTTGATTTAGGCACTCACGTGCTCCCTCTCCCGTGAGGGCGAGGGGAGCACAAAGTGCTGGGCAAGCACGCGCTACATGAATAATGCGGATTAGCTCCCTTCCCCTATTAACCTTACCAACCTTACTAACCCTATCAACCCTAAATCTGGAAGAAGTCATGGATAAGCAAATACTCAAGATTCTGGAACGCGATGCCCGGACGACCCCGGAGCAGGTGGCGGTTATGGTCGGCAAATCCGAGGCGGAGGTGGCCGAGGCCATCCACCGGCTGGAAGCGAGCGGCGTGATCCGGCGCTATAAGGCGATTATCGACTGGGAGAAGGCCGGCAGTGAGCTGGTGTTCGCCTTTATCGACGTGAGGGTCTCGCCATCCCGCGGGGTGGGCTACGACGACGTCGCCCGGCGGATTTATCAGTATCCCGAGGTCCATTCGGTGTATCTGGTCTCGGGAGACTATGATCTGCGGGTCGTGGTCGAGGGGACTACCATGCGCGATGTGGCGTTCTTCGTCGCGGAGAAGCTCGCCCCGCTCGACGGGGTGCTCTCCACCCGCACGAATTTCCTTTTGAAGAAATACAAGTCGGATGGCGACCTTTTCGAGGACGCCACTACCGATGAAAGGCTGGCCGTGACGCCGTAGGTTAGTCGTCAGTCGGCAGTCGGGCGGCGCGGGCCCGTCGGGGCTTGACGATTACCGGCGCATGGCTGTCATTCCGAACGAACGTGAGGAATCTCGACCTGTCGGATGAGCCTCACCCATCGAAAAAGTAAACATTAGCGCGGGCTTGTCCCGACTTTTGACTTTCGACTTTCGGGCTTCTGTTATGAAACCAATTTCCAGCATAGTACGAATCGACTCCTCCGTCCGGCATACGAAGGTTCTTCGACATTGTGAGCCAAATGCAGGACGTGATCACGCTCGGGGTGGGCGAGCCTGATTTCGCGACCCCGTGGCGCGTGCGCGAGGCATGCATCTACTCGCTGGAGCGCGGCCGCACGGGGTACACATCCAACTACGGCCTGGCTGAGCTTAGGCAGGCCATTTCACGATACCTCGCCAAGCGCGAGCAGTTGGATTACAACTGGGAAAACCAAATCCTGATAACGGTCGGCGTAAGCGAAGGGATGGACTTGGCGATGCGCGCCATTGTGAACCCCGGCGACGAGGTGATCGTCGCCGAGCCGTGTTATGTCTCCTACAAGCCGTGCGTGGTTTTCGCGGGCGGAGTGCCGGTGGTGGCGCCCGCGACCGCCGAGACTGCCTTCCGGGTAAGCCCGGAGCAGATCAGGGCGGCGATTACTCCCAAGACCAAAGCCATCCTGGTCAGCTACCCGTCCAACCCCACCGGCGCGACCGCCGATCGCGAAAATGCTGGAGAAGATCGTCGAGCTGGCTTGCGAGTTCGATCTATATATCATCTCGGACGAAATTTACGACCGGCTCACGTACGAGGGCAAGCACACATGCCTGCCCACACTGCCGGGGGCGTACGAGCGCACGATACTGCTTAACGGTTTTTCGAAGGCCTATGCCATGACGGGCTGGCGGATAGCGTACGCGGCGGGCGCGCCTGAGATCATAGACGCGATGATGAAGATCCACCAGTTCACGATGCTGTGCGCGCCGATTATGGCGCAGGTTGCCGCGCTGGAGGCCATCTCCAACGGCTATCAAGACAGCGAGGAGATGATCGAGCAGTACGCCCAGCGGCGGCGAGTTATAGTCAGGCGCCTCGATGAGGCCGGGCTGCCGTGCCTGATGCCGGGTGGGGCGTTTTACGCGTTCCCCTCGGTGAAGGAGACGGGCCTGAGCTCGGAGGAGTTCTGCGAGCGCCTGCTCTTCGAGGAGAAGGTCGCGGTCGTGCCCGGCAATGCGTTTGGCGAGTGCGGGGAAGGCCATATACGCTGCTCGGTACGCGACTTCTATAGATAAGATCGAACAGGCGACACAGCGCATCGCTGCGTTTGTCGCGAAGGTAGGCTCGGAAAGTCGGGCGGGATAGGTGGCGATCTCAGAATCGCCACCTTACGGCCGGAACGGGGTCTCGGAACCCCGAAAGCCTGCGGTGGACCGGCCGGATTCAGAGATCCGGCACTGGCTTTGGGGTGGCGATTCGGAGATCGCCACCCATCAGGCAGAAGGTGCTCTGAGCTTTCCGCTTTCCTCTGACATGGAAGGTCGCTTATATGAACTTAAGGAATCTGGGCTGCTATGCCCTTGGCTGCTTATTGGTCGTGATGCTGGCGCGGTGCTGCATCGCTGACGAGGCCGTTAAAGACCAGGTGAAGTGCTGGACCACCTGGGACGATCTCTACTTCTACCTGGGCTTTAGGGTCGATTGCCCGGATGTCGAGGGGACGCACACCAAGCCCAACGCGGACGTCTCCGGGGACGATGCCGTCACCGTCTACATCGACACCTCCAGCAAGTCGGTTAGTAGGATATCCGCCACGTGCTTCTCGATGTCGGTTTCCGCGGCCGGAGGCGCTCAATTCAGGGCGGGCAGCGACTCCGCTGGCCTGGAACCGGTAGACGTCTACAACTACAAGTTCGGCGCCACGACCACCGGCACCCTCAACGATGACAACGACATCGACCTGGGTTACAGCGTCGAGATGGCTATCCCGTGGGATGTCATGAAAATCAGCCGCCCGCAGCCCGGGTACTATGGTCGGCTTTAACGTCGTCGTCCGCGGGCACGGCCCGAGCGGCAGTTTCGTGAGCCTTTCTCCGCACGTCCGGACCGAAGAGGACCTCACCGACCCGTCGAAATGGGTGAGGCTGGTGTTCGCGGCCTATTCGTTCAGCACCGGGACCACGAATATCGAAAAGATCGTCTCCGCCAGATACCTCGCGCGCGCGCCTCTGATTTCCGGCTCTGTGGAAGAGAAGGAATGGAACAAGAATACCTCATTCAGCGTGGATATTCCCCTGCCGCCGGGCTACGTATACGAAGCGAAGTTCCCGGTTCAAAAGACCACCTTTACGCCATACACCTACTCGTACCAGGCCGACAAGCGCAGGTCACTGCCCTGCCGGGGCGTCCGCGATTCCGCTGGGAACGTCAGCTTAGCCGATTTCCCGATCACCAATGCCGGCCCATGGTTTAGTTGTGACCGGGTGCAGTGGCATCGCGGCGAGCTTTCCGAGATCGTCGATGCGGGCCTCGATGTGGTCCTGCCTGTTTATCAGGGCGATAAGGCATCGAGAGCCGCGTTTGCCGACAAGGGGCTGGACTGCCTGGTGGCGGCGCTGCAGGAACTGAAGGCCGAAGGCAAGCCGCAGCCGCTTGTGGGGATGCTGATGGATACGGACAGCCTCAAGACCATCTACGGCAAATCCCCCGATCTCAAGGATGAAGAGGTCAAGCGGACATTCTACGGCATAATCAAGGACTTCTTCGACCGCGTGCCCGCCGAGTTTCGCGCGACCGCGCCCACGGGCAAGCCGAATCCCGGCAGGCAGGCGGATATCATCTTCCTGCGCGGGCAATGGTGGCCGGATGTTAAGCCCGACCTAGTCCAATACTGCAGCGAGCAGTTCGAGAAGGACTTCGGCTTTTCGCTGGTGTGGGTAACGGCAGCCGCGAATGGTATAACGTGGAACACCGGGGTCTGCGATGGGATTGCATCGGGAACAGTCGGGCCGATACTGGTCAGCCTGCCGCTTTCCAGCTTGCAAGGACCGAACCCGCGCATCGAGGTGAGCCGGGTCACGGCGGGCTACGACGATACCTGCGCCCTGCCAAAGTCCTTGGGCGACATCGTCCCGCGGATGGGCGGCGACACCTATTCCGTTTGCTGGTCCGATGCCCTGAAGAGGAACGCTCCGTGGGTTCTCTGCGACAGTTGGACCGACTTCGCCGAGGGCGCCGAACTGGGCGCCAGCCGCGAGTACGGCAGGAAATACGTCGAGGCGACCTGTGCGGCTGTCAAGAAGTTCGAAGGCGGCAAGGATTTCGACGCTCGCTTCCTGCGTTACAGCGTGCCCAGCGTGATCGCGCCCAAGCAGTTTGCGATGGCCGAGCTTGTCATAAAGAACACCGGCAAGAACCCCTGGGCCGTCGCCGATGGATTCGCAATCGGCTACAGGTGGTATCGGTCGGGGAGATTCTTCGGGGAGAGCAAGGTCAAGCGCCCGTTCGACGCGGATGTGGCCCCCGGCGAGACCGTGACGGTCGATGTCGGCATCGCAACGGTTACTGTTCAGGGCAGCCCGATTCCCGACGGCGACTGCTATGTACGTCTGCTTCAACCAGTACCGTATTGCTATTCTTCCTAACATCGCCATCGGCCTCAGACAGCTCAACTCAGCCTTCGCTCGCTCTGGTCGGCAGGCCAGGATTGCGGTAGGTGCGTCTCCAACATCGGCGGGCCTTCGGTGTCCCTCTTGTGGTTCTCCGTGTCCTCTGTGGTAAAAGCTTTCCCGCCGCAGGCGCAGAGAACCGCGGAAAAG
>CAWGNL010000015.1:0-40259 GCA_963823885.1 uncultured bacterium | reverse complement strand
CTATTTTCAGGTATCGGCGAGCCTGACACATTTCTAATGCAGTTTGCCCGATGTTTCGGGATTTGGGCTGATCAGGTCCGACGGGCCAGGCTAGGCCAAAACCCCGAAACATCCGCAAGGAGTGAATAGAATGATGAAACGAATGTCGTTGATAACACTGACGTTGGCACTTGTTCTTTCGCCGATTGTCGCGCATGCCCAGCCACCACGCCTCCGGAATGCGTTGGTCTTCCGGCGGGCGATTGGGTAGATGTGCAACAGAATCTATTCACTCTCTATGGAACGGGCGCCTGGGTGACGATTGTATATGATCCGCTTGCCTCCGACCTTCTGGCCGCGAAGATGCCGGCCGATTATTCCGACTGGCAGGTTCAATACCCTATCCCATCGAGTCTCGCCGGTCTCTGGCACTGCTATGCTCGCATAAGATGCGATGCCACAAGCAACTCAGGCATAGCGTTTACAGTCGGTATATGGAATGGCGGCGCCAATACGTCTGTAACTCAGCAGACCGTATTGCTTCAGAACGGCGCGGGTAATGGGCAATACACTGATTATGATCTGGGACTTCAACAACTCGCCACCAGCATGTATTTATGGGTAACGCCTTCGGGCGGCTCGACGGCAACGCCGGCGGTGTACGTTCGACCGGTTCTTTTTTATAACCACGGTATCAGCGAGCGCCTTGGCCGGCTTATCAAGCCTTCCCAATTACCTCAACGTTCAAATGACCTCGCCAAAAGTCGTGACAACACCACCGGGCGCTTTCGCTGATGGCAGCGTGTATATCGAAGAGCCCAACAGATCTTCCGGTATCCGATGCGTGTTCAATTCCGGGGTCCAGCAGCCGAGCCTCTGGGACAATGTGACTTTTAACGGGACTATGGCCACCGACTCCACGGGTCAGCGCTATATCAGTGTGGGTTCGATTACCGGGGACAGCGCCGGGCAGTCAATAGGCGCACTCGGCACGGGTGTCACGAGCATTAGCTATGGAAAACCGAATGTGTCCGGGCTTCTTGTGCGGGCCTGGGGCCGGGTAAGTTACGTCGATTCCAGCGGCGGCTTTTTTCTATGTCGATGACGGCTCCGGTATTAGTGATGGCAGCGGAATCGCGACTGGTATTCGGGTGATACCCCTTGCCACGGTCCCTGTTGCCGGAGACTTCGTCACCGTCACGGGTATCGCCTGGATGAGCGCCGTGCCGGACTTGCTGGTAACCAGCGATCAGGACCTCCATATTTATATGCCGGATGTGGGGGTGAACGGGTTCACCCTCTACGGACTCGGGACGTGCGTGAGCATAGTCGATGACCCCCTCGGCATCCGACGGCGTGGCCGCGATGATGCCGGCTAATTGCACGCAATGGGCGGTCCAGTATCCAATTCCGGCAAGCGTGGCAAATGAAAGCCCCGTGCATTGCTACGTCCGCGTCAGATGCGATGCCACAAACCAGTCAGGCACGGCATGCATCCTCGGAATATGGGACAACAGCGCGAACGCCGCTGTTACTCAAGAATCAGTGTTATATCAAAACGGCGCCGGCAACGGCCAATATCAGGTATACGACCTCGGCGTTTATAACCTGACGACCAGCATGTACGTTTCGGTGGCGCCTCCGGGCAGCGCTCAGGCGACCCCGGCGGTATACGTCGACTATATTTCCTTTGCACGCGCGCCGGTAATTGCGAATAACGGCAAGACCAGCTACTCGATTGTAGTTGGAAACAATGCCACAATTACAGATTCTACCGCCGCAACAGAGCTGCCAGCAGAACCTGGCCGCGGTTACGGGAGTAACGCTTCCCATCCTTACCGAGAGCCAGGCCGTGTCGAATACGCAAAGAATCCTGATCGGACAGTCCGCCACAGTGCAAAGCCTTCTCCCCGGATTCAACTGGAGCGCGCTCGGAACCGATGGGACCGTGATCGATAACCTGGGAAACACTATCATACTCGCCGGTGGGGAACCCAGGGGAGTGCTTTACGCCGTTACCATTCCTTGAGGACACCGTCGGATGCCGCTGGTGGACTTCAACCGAGAGCTACATCCCCAGCATTCCGAAACTCTGGATTCCGGAAGTCGACCAGACTTACGTGCCGCCGCTGAGTTACAGGGAACCATTTTATTTGGACGCCAGTCCTAACGGTGTATTTGCGGCAAGGCTCAAAAATAACGGCAATTTCGCTCAGGTATCGGCAGCCTATGGCGGGCACATTTCTATCCTTGGGTGGGCCGAGACGTTTTATGATATCATGCCGCCGGACACGTATTTTGGACCACATCCTGAGTGGTATAGCTTGATAAACGGGACGCGAACGTCCACCAACGCTCAACTCTGCCTTACCAACGCCGCGATGGTACAGCAGGCCATTACCAATGTGCTGGCGTGGATCGCCGCGAATCCCGGCACCACGATAGTTTCGGTCTCGCAAAACGACAATACCAACTATTGCCAGTGTTCCGTCTGCCAGGCCGCCGCGACCGCGGAAGGATCGCAATCCGGACCGATCATTCGATTTGTGGATTCCGTGGCTGCTGCTGTAAAGGCCCAATATCCGAACGTCACGGTCGAAACACTTGCCTACAGTTACAGCGCGGCGCCGCCGCATGTCACAAAACCAGCGAGCAACGTCTTGATCCGCCTTTGCAGCATGGCGGCCAACTCCATCCAGCCGCTCAACAGTTCCACGAATGCAACCTTCCAAACTGATCTTACTGGTTGGGAGGCAATCGCGCCGAATCTATGGATCTGGGACTATGTTACGGACTTCGCAAATTACATCATTCCGTTCCCCACCCAAAATACTTTCGGCCCCAATATGAGCTATTTTGCCGCGAGCAACGTAACGGGTGTCTTTGAGGAAGGTGATAGCGCCAGCCCAACCGGCGATTTTTGCAGGCTCAAGTGCTGGGTTCTCGCTCATTTGCTTTGGAATCCGTCCTTGAGCGAGACCACGCTGGTGAACGAATTCATCAATGGTTATTATGGCGCCGCCGCGCCATACATATCCTCGTATCTCACTGCCGTCTATAATGCGGCGCTGGCGGCTGGATATCCGATGCTTGAGAACAATACGAATTACAGTTTCCTGACTCTTTCGGTTATGAACCAGGCCCAGCAGTTCCTCAATAGCGCCGCGGCGGCTGTGGCGGGTAATCCTACTCTTAGCGCACGGGTGCAGCGCGATAGCCTGCCGCTCGATCAGGCATGGGTTCTGTGTTACCCGATACTCAAGCAGCAAATGGCGGTCGATTGCCTGCCTTTCTATGGCCCCACGGATCAGTTAACCGGGTGCAACAGCTTCATCTTGACTGCCCTGGAGTATAACGCAGGCAGCATCTGCGAGGGTGAATCCTTTGCAAATTATGAGCCGCAGATTACCTGGGAATCGCGTCCCGCCGCAACCGTGCCTACTGAATGTGCCGGCCTATCGGGCATGCAACTGGGTCGATGTCCAGGATGACTTGTTTACTCTTGAAGGAGCTAGCCCGGCGATAGTGACGGATTCAGCGGCTTCGGATGGTTATGCCGCCGAGATGCCGGGCAACACTTCGAACTGGCTCGTGCAATATCCCGTTTCCGCCTTGATCGCGGGTGCGGGAACCTGGCATTGCTGGGCCAGTGTGAGGTGTCAAACAAATGCCTCCACCGGCAATGCGTTCCAGATAGGTATCTACAATTCTACTACAGCTAGCTCGGTTACCTCGCAGACCGTCAAACTTCAAAATGGCGCAAAGGACAGCAATTATCATGATTATGATCTGGGCACACACCAGTTGACAACAGGTATGTATTTCTGGTTTGGAACCGTAAACAACCCGTCGGTTACGGCGGTGTATGTCGACAGGATATTCCTTGTGCGCAGTTAGTTACTGCATCTCCAGTCGGCGAAGGCCGACTTCGTGCTTTGCAGCCCCGGTTTCAACCGTCAGGGCAGGCGGGCGAGGCGCTGCGTCCGGTTTAATGCGTAAGCCCTGGACTTCGAGCAGAAAAGCGAGAATGTGGCAGTGGGTGGATGCGCCCTGGCCGGAGGCCGCCGCTCACTGCCGTTTTTCTTGTTCCCCTGCAGCTATTCACCCTCAACTATCGATATTGCGGATATCAGTCGGGCAGTTTGTGCTTTTTGAAAGGGACCCGAATGCTTAGGTCTTGTAAGAACTCGTGGAAATGCGTCGTAACAACGCTCTTAATCCTGTTTTGCCTGCTTAACAGCGCGCCGGCTATGGAGATCGTAACCAACGGCCAAGGGCGGGCTGTGATCGTTGTCGCCAAGGATGCTCCTAAGATGGTGTCATTTGCCGCATCGGAGATGCAGGCATATCTTGAAAAGATCAGTGGCGCAAAACTGATCATCACCAGTGAAAAGCCCGCGTCAGGCAACGTCATATACGTCGGCGAGAGCGTTTATACTCGGCAGCTTGGCTTATCGACGAAAGACCTGAAATCAGACGGGTTCAGGATCATATCCGGTAAAGGCTGGCTTGCATTGTTTGGCCGTGAGAGCGAACCATCATACGGTTCAATAAACCCATCGACGTATCCGTTCAGCTACAGCGAAAAGACCGGAATCAGCAAGTATGGCGAGACGGGATCTCTGTTCGCGGTTTACAGGTTTCTCGAAAATAACTGCGGCATGCACTGGTACATGCCGGGAGATCTGGGCGAGATAGTTCCGAAATCGAGCGAAATCAAAGTTGGCAAAATTGATTACACCAAGTGGCCGGATTTCAGCTACCGCAACATGTATTACGACGCTTTTTCGGTGGCGGGAGGCGACGAAGCGCTATGGTATCGCAGGGCCGGTTTTGGCGCCGCATATCCGGTCACTATCACCCACTCATTCTTCTTTCTAAACAAATACGCCAAGGACCATCCGGAATACTTCGCGCTCCTCGATGGTGAGAGAGATTTCGACAAGACTTGCGTGGGCAAGGGCAGCCTGTGTCTTTCCGAACCGGGAACACTCGCCGCGTTCGTGGCGGACGCTTGTAAGTACTTCGATGATAACCCCGGAGCAAACATATACCCGGTGATGCCAAATGATGGCTGGGAGCGCAAGTGCGAATGCCCGAGGTGTCGAAATAAGACAGATAAGTCCATGGGTTCCGAGGGTGAGTTCTCCGATTATCTGTGGGACTTCGTCAACAAGGTGGCTATCGAGGTAGAAAAAACGCATCCGGGCAAACTGATTGGCTGCTGCGCGTATGAACACTATCTGAAGCCGCCCAAGAATATAAAGAAGCTCAATTCGAATGTGGCTGTGATGATATGCAAGATGAGATATCTTTATTGGAACAAGAAGTACAAATCCGATATGAATGCGTTGATTGACGACTGGAAGAAAAAGACCGACCATATCGACGTATGGGAGTATTACCTATTTGCATCCGGTTACGACATTGCATTGAGAGGCTTGCCCGTGTTCTTCCCTTCGATTACGGCACAGGACCTCAGACATCTGAAAGGCATAAGCGGGGGCGAGTTTGTCGAGGCCGAGAGTTGGCTGCCCGGCCTCGCGGAGTCTCAGACCTTGCATCGGCCGGAGCTTATTACGCCGAACCTCTACATTACCGGCAAACTTTACTGGGATACCAGCCTCGACCCGGAAAGACTCATGGACCAGTACTGCAAAGACATGTACGGGCCTGCCCAAGGGGAGATGAGGTCATTCTGGAAGAATGCCGAACACCTTTGGAGTGACGTGGACGTATCGAAGAGGAAAGGCGAATCGCTGGCCGGCCCTGAGGATTGTGCTCGCCTTTACACTCCGGATCGACTGAACACTCTTCTCTCTTATCTGAATAAGGCCGCGGCAAAGACGCGGGAAAACACCCTTGAGAGCAAGCGCATAGATCTGCTGAAATCCGAGGTCGAGCCTGCGGTAAAAAGAATGACCGACCCTCAGTTGACGACCAGGCCACGATTATCGGTGCCGTACGCCGGTGTGCCGCCGGCGATCGATGGTAACCCGGATGATGCGTGCTGGAAAAGTGCGGCCAAGCTCAATTTCTCGGACGACATAATGGGCGGTGACGCGGCGTATAAGACTCACGCATCGATACTGTGGGACGACAAGAACCTCTACCTTGCATTCGTCAATGACGAGCCCAACACCGCGGGGATGGTTTTGCGGCAATCGAAAAAAGATGCGTCCGCCATCTGGGATGACGAGAGCATGGAAATGTTCTTCGAACCGCAAGCCAAGACCGCGGGCGAATCCGAATACTACCAGTTTATCATCAATGCAAACGGGGTTGTCTGGGATGCGCATTTCAAAGAAGGCGTGGCTGTTCCAACCGACTGGGACAGCAACTGCACGGTCAAGACGAAGATCGAAAACGGAAAATGGACACTTGAAGCGGCCATTCCGCTCGATTCAATGGGCCTTGGCAATCTCAATGGGAAGACGGTAACGGCCAACTTCTACAGAAGCCGTAGCAACGGCGACACCGGGGGCGAAGAGTGGTCCGCGTGGTTTCCGGCTATGTCGTGCCGCTTTTATGAGCCCTCGCGGTTCGGCTATCTTGATTTCACAGAAAATGGCCGTCCGGCCCAGAGTTCTCGGGACAAGGGTGTCTTGAGTAACACTGCTGTCAAGTGACGCAAGGAGCGGTAACAGCTTACGGATCGTGAGTACATGTCACCGCATATGTCATTCCGGGCGAACGGCAGATAACGGGTCCGATCGTGATCGTAACGAGTACCGCCACGCCTCTGACTCCGTTGGGCATGAACGGCAGCGCGCTTGGCGGCGACAACGTCGGGCTGCTCGTCCGAATGCGGGGCCAAGTGACATCGACCGGGGCCGGATACGTTACGATCAACGACGGTAGCCTGGATGTGAAAGTGGAGACGTCCGTTCTTGCCTGGCAGCCTAGCTCCTAGCTCCTATCCCTTCCCCAGGGTCTTCATGCCTTCGGTCCAGTCGACCGGGCAAAGCTCGCCGGTCTGAAGAGCCTGTATGACTCTGAGCACCTCGCTCACATTGCGCCCCACGCTCAGGTCGTGAACTACCTGGTAGCGCAGAATCCCATCGGGGTCGATAATGAACAGGCCCCGCAGTGCAATGCCCTGCTCTTCTATCAGCACGCCGTAATCGCGGCTGTGCGCTTTGGTGATGTCGGAGAGCATAGGATATAATATCTTGCCTATCCTGTCGGTCCATGCAAGGTGGGTAAACTTGCTGTCTATGCTTGCGCCGAGCACTTCCGCGTTCAGGGCCTTGAATTGGTCCACGTTACGGCTGAACGCCGTCACTTCCGTCGGGCAGACAAAAGTGAAATCCAGCGGCCAGAAGAAGAGGACCACCCACTTCCCTCTATAATCGCTAAGCTTCAGAGTCTTGAACTCGCCTCCGACAACGGCCTCCATTTCGAAGTCCGGGGCTTGCTGTCCAACCTGTACCATCGTAACGCTCCTCCAGTTCGGATTCGATTGTGGTAACTAGTGCTTAGTTGCATAATTGATTGATAGAACGCTGTACCGGGTGTTTCGGGAATCTTGTTCCCGAAACTAAGTGCGTATCGGGAACAAGATTCCCGATACACCGGCAAGAACGCTATCAGTTATTTGTGCAAGTAGACACTAGTTACCCGCACGAAAGCTCAACTAATCATTAGTCGAGTAACGAGTAACGAGCGGGGCCTCGGCGGTCAGGGTGGTTCGAGTTCGTCGGGATGGTGGGATGCTGAGTAACGAGTAACGAAGACCTCGATGGTTAAGCCGTCTCAACTTCGGCGGTAGGGTGAGGTGACGACTCGAAAGTCGCCACCCGCCGAACGAGAAGTGGATACCGCTCGCGCCGGAGGACTCGTTACTCGTTACTCGTTACTCAGCACTCGTTAAACTGACGACTATTGCCCCGGCGTCTTCATCTCCTGCATAATGGCTGCCGCGTCTCCCTGCAAGATTTGCTGTTGGTCAGGGGTGAGCGTGGTCATGGAGCGCGCATGTTGAGTTTCATCATCGCGCGGCGGTCGTCGTCGGACATGCTGAAGAGGGCCTGCGTCTGCTTGGCCATCATCGCCTTCAGGGAGTCCGGGTCCACGCTCATGAGTGACTGCATCACGGCGCTCATATAACTCGGGTCGATTTGATCCAGCATGCCAAGCCCCGCGGTAAGCGCCTGCTCGCGCTCCTTCGTGTCCTTCGCGGTCACCGAGATTTTGGCCTCTTTTCGATGCGGAATCGCCGGCCGCGGCCAGGACGGGAGCAACCGCTAAGAATGCGATGACGAGAAGTAATGGTCCTCCAGAGTGTTTCATCTAAGTTGTCCTTTCACGCGGGGAGATGAAATTCTAAAATTGTAAATTTTGAATTGAAGGGAATCGACAATGAAGCCTTCGGCTTCGTAACAGCTCACTGGATCGTGAGTAACGTGTCACCGCATATGTCATTCCGAGCAAGTGACGGCGACGCTGTCGCCGTTACATTGGAAAGAAACCGACGCCCCCGATGTTTCGGGATTTCGGGTGATCAGGTCCGACGAGCCGGGCTAGGCCAAAATCCCGAAACATCTGCAAGAAACCCACCCCCGGTGTTTCGGGAATCTTGTTCCCGAAACTGGGGAGTTTCTTAGGAGCAAGTGACGGCGACGCTGTCGCCGTTACATTGGAAAGAAACCGACGCCCCCGATGTTTCGGGATTTCCGGTGATCAGGTCCGACGAGCCGGGCTAGGCCAAAATCCCGAAACATCTGCAAGAAACCCACCCCCGGTGTTTCGGGAATCTTGTTCCCGAAACTGGGGAGTTTCTTAGGAGCGGGTAGCGAGGAATCTCAACGCCTGGACTCTTGTTCCGGTGCGTGAGCCTCATCCGAGCTTTGAGATTCCTCACATTCGTTCGGAATGACAGCCATGCGGTGGATACTGCATGAGTCCTGAGCTCCTACTGAGACTCATCCGAAACGCAGAGATTCCTCACATTCGTTCGGAATCACAGCCATGCGGCGGGTACTCATCGTTGAGCTGCATGCTCGGCCTCACCACATATCAACGAAAATGAAGGTGGCTCTGCCGGATTCGGAAATCGCCACCCAGGAAGGCCAAGCCCGTGCGGGCGGAAGTTCCGGGATCTCCGCTCTCCGCTCTTAGGTCCCCCAATTCAGAATTCCGCGCAATGGCGCAACTCTCCTTCCGCAATTCAAATTCAGAATTTCAAAATTCAAAATTCCCGAGCCCCGGCTCTGGACGGGCGGCAGCCCCAACATCCGGGCGAACATTCGCGCGTTTTGCGCGGACTTGCCGTGGAAATGGTTGTTGAAGAACAGGTAAGTCGTCTCGGCCTGGGAGTCGATTTCCTCGGCCTTGGGGACCCACTCCCGGAGTTCCTCCTCGGAGTAGAGGTAATCGTAACGCTCGTGGAGTTCCTCGAACTTCCACCACTTTTTCGCATTCCGGCCATGGAAGCGCGCGTAGCCGATGTCCGATGTTACCTTTACCACGGGCGGCATCAAGCCTTCGAGGCGCGGCTCATCCACGCAGCAGAATCCGAAGTCGAGCTCTCGCAGCAGATTGAAAGTGTCGTCGTTTACCCAGCCTGCGTTTCTGAACTCGATCACGGTGGGCAGGTCCCCCACCCGGCCCTTGAACGAGCGCAGCGCCGCCGCGCTGTCGCTGCCGGCCTTGAACGACCACGGATACTGCGCGAGCACACATCCCAGCTTGCCGGAGTTCCTGACAGGCTCGATCGACCGCAGGAACGTCTCGAACGTTTCGAGGACGGGGACATCGACGTGGGTCATATCCTTGTGAGCCTTTACCACGAACTTGAAACCGGGCGGAGTCCTGCGCTCCATGGACTCGAACGTGCGCGCACCGGGGATCGCATAATATGTGGAGTTGATCTCCACGGCGTTAAACGCCCCGGTGTAGTATCCGAGCATATCTTTCTTATCGATCTTCTCGGGGTAGAAATAGCCTTTCCAGTCGTCGTAACTGAATCCCGAGGTCCCAATGTAGACCATGAGTGTTTTCTCCGAAAACAGGAGTTAGTATCTTACAACTGAAATCCTATACAAGTTGTACCTGAATTTTGATATGTCACCTCGGATTTCAGTTGTAAGATACTGAGAAGAAACCACCGACCTTCCGAATTATGAAAAGGCCGTATTGATTTTCCGGCGATCGCCTTCTTGGTTGCGGCTACGCCGCTTTAGGAGTTAGAATCCGCACGCCCAACCCGCCGTGTATTCATTCTACCCGCAATGCACATGCTCCTGCCGCCGGCGTAACAGTTCGCCCTTCACGATTACAGCCCAAGTATGCGGCGGCGGCGCCCGCTGCGTTTCGAGTAGTGGGGCCGTGGGAAACTCTAGGTATGGAGAAACAATTGGGTGGCGTGTCCTTCCATTCCAATTTCTAATTTCCAGACGGGGGGCTTCCAATGCATGCCCTTGAAGAACGCCTAATTGAAATAGAATCCGGCCGGATGAAGATGGAGGGGTCGCTGGCGGCCCCGGAAAACGCGCCGGGCGTAATAGTGTTTGCGCATGGCAGTGGCAGCGGGCGCTTCAGCCCGCGCAATCAATACGTCGCGCTGAGGCTGAGGATGGCGGGGCTGGGAACGCTGCTGATCGATCTGCTCGACGACCGCGAGGCCCAGGACCGCGCCAATGTCTTCGACATCGACTTGCTGACCCAGCGTGTAATGAGCGCGGCGGACTGGCTGCGGGACAACCCGGAAACCGACGAACTGGGCATCGGTCTGTTCGGTGCAAGCACGGGCGCGGCGGCGGCGCTGCAGGCGGCGGCCAAGCTCGGGCCATCGGTGAAGGCGGTTGTTTCTCGAGGCGGAAGGCCCGATCTCGCCGCTCAGGACCCTCAGGGCGGTAACGGCGCCCACGCTCTTGATCGTGGGAGGTGACGATTTCCCGGTGATCCCCCTGAACAAGCAAGCCTTCGAAATGCTGACCGGCCCGAAAGACCTGCGGATCATACCAGCGCCACTGACCTGTTCGAAGAGCCGGGGGCGCTCGATCAGGTCGCCGGCCTGGCGACCGAGTGGTTTATGAAGCACATGCTCAGGGAATTGTAAAATTTGCAATTTTGAATTAGGGGGGGGACGCTCCCCCCCTTGTTCGGGCGGATTTGCAATCCGGCCCATAAACGCGAAAGTCATTTCTGAAGCGCCGTTTCGCGCTTTCCCCCTCGTCGCCGCCTTCTTATCTGGTCCCGCTGGCGAGTTGGGGGCAGCGGCGTATCACGAGATCGAAATCCGCGGAATCCAGTTCCTTAAGTGGAACCGGCCTGTCTTGAGATCGGGTTTGCTTCTGATTGATCTCCCCCATCAAGCTCCACTTGCGGGTTGGATCTTTGGGTTCCCGCGCGGGAATATCGTAACGGGTGAAGTCGATTACCATCTCAGGCCCGCTTTCTTTCCAATTACGAAGCAAAGCCAGACGAAAATCACGGTTCATAAACCACTTGATTTCCATATCCGCATCTTACCCACCAATACCGGAGCCTCTCTGTTCAAATCGATAATCCAGAAAATCGTTGTTTTGATAATGCCGGCGCCAAGCAAGCCCGAACTCGCCCTGCGTGACCAAGTGTGTTTCCGGCCAACGCTGACGGATCCGGTCGAGCCACCTTGCCAAGCACTCTACATGACCGATCTGATGCACTAAACACAATTCCCAGCAGTTAGTCACCCAGGCAAAACCATTTAGGGCAAAGCCCTCGTCAAAGTGAACGCTTGTTGTATGCATCATCTGCCTCAGGCCAACTTCCGGGCCAAATGCGCCTATCGTTTCAATTGGGCCTACGCCCATACGACTGTTGAATCCCTCCACAAACCCCTCACGACGTGCGGCAAGAAAATCGCACGTCCATCCATCCAGATTTACGCAGTCAACAAAATCCGCACAGTTTTGCGCGGGCTTGCAAAAGTGTTGTTTAGAAGGATAGAACGGGTAACAAATAGAGCCATCTCCATCCTGGTTGTCGATGCTGAATTGACTCCATATATTGCCCTGGCAGACGTGAATGTCCTCTTGTTCAGCCAGGTATTGTTGATTTGCCGAGGACAGAAAACCTGCCACTACGCTGCTTGGTCGATACGCTCTCCCGGCAATTGCCGAAGCCATTTGCAATGCATCGTGAAGATCTCTGTTCACCTGTTCCCGAGTGTTATAGGCACTAGCAAAATAGCCACCGGGAATGAACGTGATATCGTCCCCGTACTGATGATGGTATCTCGCTACCAATTCTCGTATGTCTCGATAATTCTGACGTTTGTCCTGCAACGCAAGCCAACTGAACGCCCAAGTAATGCGACCTTCGGGCCAACTCCTGGCGATTGCATCGCGAAAGGACTCCACGTTCTCGGCGGTATGATTAGAACTCTCGTCAACGCCTTCGCAACGATCTCTCGTAACCTCTATCTGGTTGACTCGTACTACTGTGTTTAGCGTCAGAAAACGCTTACCTGTTAAATCTGCCAATTGAACTACCTCCGAAAATAGCGTTTCTATGCCTCGGCGTACAGTTAACCCAACCCACCCTCCGACCTTGATGCTTCGCGGGCGTATGCCCCGAAGGGTAGCTGCGAAGAGATAACCCACCGCCCAAACTTACTCAAGATCATCTACCGCTCTCACGCCCTGGTCTAGCACTCCGCAGTCACGCTTCGGGGCATACGCCCGCGAAGTATCATAATCGGCAGCTTGTCGTGGGGAAGGGATCCGGCCATACGTTAGAAATCCCTTAAATTCAAAATTCAAAATTCAAAATTGTATTATCTATCAGCCGTGTCGCTCCGATCCGAACGGCCAGCAGCACTACCGCGGGCGAATCGATTTTCTCCAGTGGCCCAAGAGTTTCGGCGTCGACTACAGCCACGTAATCGATACCGGCAAGCGGTTCAGCTTTGATTAGGTTTGCAGCCACATCTTGTATCCCAGCGGCGTCTCGCTCGCCCTTCTCGTACGCCTCGCGCGCGGCCCAAAGCGATCTGCTCAGCACCAGCGCGGCGGACCGTTCGTCAGGGGAGAGATACCTGTTTCGGGAAGAGAGCGCAAGTCCGTCGGGCTCGCGGACCGTCTGCACCGGCACGATCGAAAGTGGCATGTCCAGTTCGCGGACCATCTTCTGAATTACCTTGAGCTGCTGGTAGTCCTTAGTGCCAAAGTATGCGCGGTCAGCTTTGACAATGTTGAACAACTTTGCACATACGGTGGTAACCCCGCGGAAGTGACCGGGCCTGGCCCGGCCTTCGAGGACCTCTGTCAACCCTTTGATATCGATCCACGTGTCGAATCCGTCGGGATACATTTCCGAAGCCGCCGGAGCGAAGACTATGTCCACCCCTTCCGATTGCAGCGTCTCGGAGTCCGCGGCCAGGGTGCGGGGGTATCTCTCGAAGTCTTCGCCCGGACCGAACTGGGTAGGGTTCACGAAGATGCTCACCGCCACGAACCCTGATTCCGCGCGTGCGCGGCGCACCAGGGCCAGGTGGCCTTCGTGAAGCGCGCCCATCGTGGGGACAAACCCGACTTCCCTGCCGCCGGCTTTCGCACGGCGGATGGCTTCGCGCGCATCGCGGATTGTGTGCAGAACCTCCATCTACTTGCGCACCGGGAATCGCTGTGCCTTCACGTCCTCGTTATAGGCTTTGAACGCGTCCAGCGTGATCTGCCAGAGATCGGCGTAATGCTTGGCGAAAGGCGGTGTGAAGCGGTCGTAGAGGTTCAGAATATCGTGCGTGACCAGCACCTGTCCGTCGCAGTCCGGCCCGGCGCCGATGCCGATTGTGGGGATAGACAGGCTTGCTGTAATCGCTTTGGCGAGGCTCGCCGGCACGTCCTCGATCACAACCGCGAACGCTCCGGCGTCCTGCAGCACCAATGCGTCGTGCTTGATCTGAGATGCCTGCTCGGCATTCTTGCCCTGCATCCTGTAGCCGCCGAAGATCCTCACCGACTGCGGCGTCATGCCGACATGGCCCATCACCGGCACGCCCATGTTCACGATCTTGCGGATGGTTCCCGCGGATCTCTCGCCGCCTTCGATCTTGACGGCGCCGGCGCCGCCTTCCGCCACCAGACGCCCGGCATTCATCGCCGCCTGCTCCTCGCTGACCTGATATGAGGTGAATGGCATGTCCGCGACCACCAGAGCGCGCTTTGCCCCTCGAGCCACGGCGCTCGTGTGCCGCACCATGTCTTCCATGGTCACCTGAAGCGTAGTCTCGTAGCCGAGCACCACCATTCCCAGGCTGTCGCCCACGAGCGCCACGTCGATTCCGGACTCGTCGATCAACCTGCCCCACGTGTAGTCATACGCGGTCAGAGCCGATATCTTTTCTCCGCGTTGCTTCAGCGAAATCAAGTCCCGAGCGGTTATTGTGTCTGCCATTGAGATTACCTTTCTTCAAGTGCGGTTATCAGTCGTCGGTCGGGAACGAAGCCTCTCCTGGGTGGCGATTCGGAAATCGCCACCCAGCAGAGATCCCCCCATTGTCAATTATCAATTATCAATTTTTAGGGCAGATGTTTCGGGATTTTGGCCTAGCCCGGCTCGTCGCACCTGATCACCCCGAAATCCCGAAACAAACACCGGGGGCTGGTTTCTTTCTAATGTCACTACGACAGCGTCGCCGTCAATTGCTCCTAAGAAACTCCCCAGTTTCGGGAACAAGATTCCCGAAACACCGGGGGTGGGTTTCTTTCCAATGTAACGGCGACAGCGTCGCCGTCAATTGCTCCTCCTAAGAAACTCCCCGGTTTCGGGAACAAGATTCCCGAAACACCGGGGGTGGGTTTCTTTCCAATGTAACGGCGACAGCGTCGCCGTCAATTGCTCCTCCTAAGAAACTCCCCAGTTTCGGGAACAAGATTCCCGAAACACCGGGGGTGGGTTTCTTTCCAATGTAACGGCGACAGCGTCGCCGTCAATTGCTCCTCCTAAGAAACTCCCCAGTTTCGGGAACAAGATTCCCGAAACACCGGCGGTGGGTTTCTTTCTAATGTCACTACGACAGCGTCGCCGTCAATTGCTCCTAAGAAACTCCCCGGTTTCGGGAACAAGATTCCCGAAACACCGGCGGTCGGTTTCTGTCCAATGTAACGGCGACAGCGTCGCCGTCAATTGCTCCTAAGAAACTCCCCAGTTTCGGGAACAAGATTCCCGAAACACCGGGGGTGGGTTTCTTTCCAATGTAACGGCGACAGCGTCGCCGTCAATTGCTCCTCCTAAGAAACTCCCCGGTTTCGGGAACAAGATTCCCGAAACACCGGGGGTGGGTTTCTTTCCAATGTAACGGCGACAGCGTCGCCGTCAATTGCTCCTCCTAAGAAACTCCCCAGTTTCGGGAACAAGATTCCCGAAACACCGGGGGTGGGTTTCTTTCCAATGTAACGGCGACAGCGTCGCCGTCAATTGCTCCTCCTAAGAAACTCCCCAGTTTCGGGAACAAGATTCCCGAAACACCGGCGGTGGGTTTCTTTCTAATGTCACTACGACAGCGTCGCCGTCAATTGCTCCTAAGAAACTCCCCAGTTTCGGGAACAAGATTCCCGAAACACCGGCGGTCGGTTTCTGTCCAATGTAACGGCGACAGCGTCGCCGTCAATTGCTCCTAAGAAACTCCCCAGTTTCGGGAACAAGATTCCCGAAACACCGGGGGTGGGTTTCTTTCCAATGTAACGGCGACAGCGTCGCCGTCACTTGCTCCTCCTAAGAAACTCCCCAGTTTCGGGAACAAGATTCCCGAAACACCGGGGGCTGGTTTCTTTCTAATGTGACTACGACAGCGTCGCCGTCAATTGCTCCTAAGAAACTCCCCAGTTTCGGGAACAAGATTCCCGAAACACCGGCGGTGGGTTTCTTTCTAATGTCACTACGACAGCGTCGCCGTCAATTGCTCCTCCTAAGAAACTCCCCAGTTTCGGGAACAAGATTCCCGAAACACCGGCGGTGGGTTTCTTTCTAATGTCACTACGACAGCGTCGCCGTCAATTGCTCGGAATGACAGCCATGCGCACCGCGGATCCTACTAACCCTAAAGCGGCGTAGCCGCAACCAAGAAGGCCATCGCCGGAAAATCAATACGGCCTCTCCATAATTCGAAAGGTTGGTGGTTTCTTCTTACGTATCTTACAACTGAAATCCGAGGTGACATATCAAAGTTCAGTACAACTTGTATAGGATTTCAGTTGTAAGATACTACGCTTTTCCCCGGACTTCGCCGGGAAAAGTGGCCACCTTACGGTGGCAGTTGACCAAGGCAGGCGGTCGGGTTTTTCGCTTTTCGGTTGTTAAGGGATTTGAACAACACCTGAGTCGGCTCGGGAGAGCTCCCCAGCGTTGCCCTACCCTCCGCCCAGGCAAAGCAAGTATAGCTCATCCGCCATCCCTTAACAACCATAAAGCGGAAAACCCAAAGGCGGTGCGCCGTCGAATCCGCCTTAGCGACAACAAATTGTTTCTAGGTAGGCGCTAAGCGCCTACTAACCCTATCAACCCTTCCCTCAGTAACTGACCGGTCTGAACATCGTTCCGATGTACCAACCTATGAGCATCGCCAGAAACGATATGTTTCCTCCGAAAAGCAGGACCTGGTTCCTTGCCTCCGGCAAATATGCGAGCGACGCCAATCCAACCACCGCGGCCACGCCCGCAAATGCTATCAACACCGATCGTGACAGGCTCGCCTGCAGCAGGCCCATCACAAGGTAGAAGACCGCCGCGCCCAGGAAGAATATCCCCGAGCCTATTAGCAGCAGAAAGCCGGTAGGAATCAGCCGAGATCCCGCTGCCGGTCTCGAAAACAAGCTCATCGTCAGGGTGGTCGAGAATGCCGATTGCCGACATTACAATACCCACCACCGCCGAGGCCGCCGCAATCAGCCCCGCCAGGTTCAGCTCCAAAGTGACCTGGTTTCGATCTGCTGCCACCACGGGATCGGCGTGCCGGGATACCGGTTCAAAAGCAAGATCAGACCCAGCGCGATGACCCAGCCGAACGCGCTTCCCGCCGCAATCCGGGCCCGCCGCGAAACATAAGGGCCGGCAACCCGGTTGGTATATACACTCTTGCCGATAAGGTCCATCAGCTTCTTCTCGGTCTCGCGGTCGCTGGGATTGAACTGCAGGGCATATCCGTAAGAGGCAACCGCCTTGTCAATGCGGCCCTGCGCCCGATGGATGTCACCCATAATGGCGTGCGCCTGGGCGTTCCAGGGGTCGGTCCGCAGGGCCTCTTTGCAGTGGTTCGCTGCCTCGAAGAACCTCTTCTGCAGAAACGACCACTGAGCATCCTTGATGTGCTGCGCCGCGGCTGTCCGGGGCCTTGGCTGAGCGCGCGTCGGAGCCGGACCCCCTCGCGGCGCCGTCGACCTCCCGCCGGATTCCAGGTCCAGGATCGAATCGTAAGCCCGCCGCCTCGTCGGGTCGGTCAGCGCCTGGTAGGCATCGTTGATCTGAATGAATACCTTGTGAGCCGACTCCTTGTCCTTGGCTACATCGGGATGAAACCGCCGCACAAGCTGCCTGTATTTGCGCTTGATCTGGGCTTCGGAGGCGTTTCTGGATATACCGAGTATTTCGGTAATAAGTGCGGGTCGTCGACATAAGACCTATAACCCTATGCTCTTGAAGTAATTCGTATAACTTCCAATGCAGATAACCAGAACGACACCACCCAGGACGAGTATAGCCAGCACTGTAAGCGCGATGCTCAACTTGAAAATGGTCGCATGGACTTCATCGTCCATGTAGTCCGAGACCTTCTCCAGGACCTTGTCCATCGAACCGGTCTTTTCGCCGGTGGCGAGCATGTCGACCACCATGGGCATCACCACGTGAGTGCGGGCGAGGGTCTCCGTCAGACCGCGGCCTGACTGAAGCGCCGGAACCGCGCGCCTGATGGCGCGTGAAATTGCCACATTCGCGCTGGCGTCCGCGGCGACCGCCACCGCCTGGCTCATTGGCAGCCCTGCGGAATACGCCACGGCAAGCGCCCTGCTGAACCTCGACATTGCGATCTTGCGGGCACAGGTCCCGATTACCGGAGGGATTGTCTTTACGAAATCCCAAATCAGCCTGCTGGTCTCGAACTGCATCACGATCTTGAGCGCAACCACCAGCACTATCAGACACGTCAGCAATCCGCGCATGGATTCCCACTCAGCGTGGAAATAGGCCGACGGTCCGTTGAGCACAAGTATCGGAAACTTCGGAACGAAGGATCACAGCAAGGAGCACCATGCAGGGATAAAACATGGCCTGCGTTATCAGCCGCCTGATCGAGAGTTCATATTCCAGGTAATCGGCTATCCTGCCGACCATCGACTCCAAAAGCCCGCCGGTCTCGCCCACGCGGACCAGCGCAAGCGAGAGCGGACTGAATACTCGCGGATATCTTGCCAGGGTCGCGGAAAGAGGCCCGCCGCGCTCGACATTTTCCAATGCCTCCGCGATTATCCTGCCCAGCTTGCCACGGCTCCGGCTGCCGACGCTTCTGAGAGCCTCGGAAAGCAACATGCCGGCGGCCAGCAGGGTTGCGAGCTGCCGGAAGAATATCGAAAGTGCCCTCAGGTTCACGCCCGTCCAGATCGGATATATCAGGTATCGAGCGAATGCCGATCCCGCTTCCGGCGCCTGGGCCGGTCGGGTGGCGGCATGCATTTCGCGAATATCCATCGGCAAGAGGCCTTTATCGCGAAGGCTGGCCGCGGCGGCGCGCTCGCTTGCTTCTTCCATCGATCCCGTAACCGTATTCCCAGCCGAGTCTTTCGCTTTGTAGGTATAGGCAGGCATACTACATTCCCACTATCTTGAAAATACCGCTGAAGTAGGTCGCGGTCATTCTGATCATGGCATATCCGGTCAGAGCGATCATAACGCTATTCATAAGGCTGATGGATAAGATGTGAGCGGGCAGCCGCGCGGCTTCCGCCCTCTCGGGCATGTATCCGTGATATGTTGGAGAGGGCCTCGGGCAGCCTACCCGCCTTCTCCCCGGATACGGCCATTCCGACATCCGTGTGGTCGAATACTCCGGCCGATGCGAACAGTTCGCTTATGGCCGCATCGGGCGAGACCGATCCCCGCGCCAGTTTAAGCCTTTCCGCCATTTTGCTGTTGCGCACCGTCAGACTCGCGCAATCCCACGAGGAGGATGGAGGGACCGACGCAGAGTACAGCGAGTCCAAAACGTGAGTGAAGCGAGCGATGGCCCGGAAGCGATGCAGCTTTCCCCACAAAGGAACTTCCAACAGCAGGGTGTCGAGTATCGATTTCACCGTCGGAACGCGCTTGGCATGGCCCCAGAGTATCCAAAATGCTATGAGCGCGACGCTTAGCGCTATGCAGGCTGGAAGCGCCTGCAGGTAGGCGGCGATGGCCGACTGCAGCGGATTTCCGGACGGATTACCGGTGATAAACGGTTGGAATATCGGTTCAAAGTTCAGCGCGGGATAGATCAGTATAAATGAGATCACATTTGCCTTAGTGAGTCCCCAGCCAATCCTGGCCCACATGACCTCACGCGCTTCTTGTTCGAAATCGGCGGCGACTTCCTCGAGCGCCACATCCAGCCGCCCGGAAAGCTCTCCCGCCCACACGGAGGATATCGCGTGCACGGGGAATACTTTCGGGTGCATCGCCATCGCCCCGGAGAGCTTCTGACCGGACTGCACGGCCGACTGAAGGTCCGGAATGACTTTTCTGAGCACGCCGTGGCGAGCGTAGGGCGCGATATCGCTCATCGACTGATAAAGCGGCACCCCCGAACGCACCATCGTGACCAACTGCCTGAAGAAATATGCCAGGACCCGAGGGCGGGAGGCAGGACCTAACGGAGACCGGGACGCCAGCCGCCAGCGTAACCCCGGCCATGCCTCCTCCGGCCGCCGCGGTGCTGGCTTGCGAGCGCGCGGCGGTCGCCGGACCAGCGGACGGAGCGCGGCCTGCCCCCGCCGTGGAATAAACCGCGCGCAGCGCGTATCCCATCTGCGTCAGGTTGGCCGCCACTTGCGCTTCGCTGGCGGCGTTCATCACCCCGCGCAGCACTTTTCCGGTCTTGTCTACTGCTTCATATCTGAAAAGAGCCACTTACTCGCTCCAAGCCGCGTATTCCAAACGTCGAACCCCCTCGCTCGCAATCCTCGCCGCCGCTTCCCGCGCGGTTGCTCCATTTGGCAGGACCAGGCGCGGTGCTATCTCCGCCAGTGGGGTCAGCACGAAGCCCCGTTCCAGCATCCGGGCGTGAGGAATGGTCAGGTCCTGCTCGCTCATCTCGATACCTTCATAGAGCAGGATATCTATGTCTATGACTCTCGGGCCCCACCGGAATGTTCGCTTTCCGCCGAGTCGGGTCTCGATTTCTTTGCAGAATTTCAGAAGCTGCCACGGGTCCAGCGAGGTCGTGCCCTCGACGACGGCGTTAAGAAAACCCGGTGGTCGGTCTCGCCCACGGGCGCTGTCTCGTAAAGTGACGATACCGCGCTAACGATAAAGTCCCCGCTCTCCCCAATGAGCCTCAGCGCCCGGCGGAGGTTTTCTATCTTGTTCCCCAGGTTTGTCCCAAGTCCGAGATATGCGACCGGCATCCCTACCACAGCTTTCCGCACAATTATAACTCGCGCTCCGCCGTAAGGCAACACGCACGGCATACGGGGCTGGGGCTAGCCCGCATTATTCATGAACAGATAGACTAGCCTTTTGCTTCAGGCACTCACGTGCTCCCTCTCCCGGATGGGAGAGGGCTGGGGTGAGGGGGAAACGCTGTAATCAGGCACAAGCCCATCGGGCGCGGCGTTCCACCCTCACCCCCAACCCCTCTCCCGTGAGGGCGAGGGGAGCACAAAGTGCTGGGCAAACACGCGCTACATGAATAATGCGGGCTAGCCCCTCTCAGGAACGCAGCACAGCGCAACGACCGCGGCGTCGTCTTGCAGCGCCCCGCGGCGTGAGATTGGGCGGCCTCCAACAGTCCCGACGGGATGTCGTCGACACCGGCCCGGCAGTCCCGTAGGTAGTCGATCACGCCTTCCTTACCAAAGAGCACAGGCCCCGCTTGCCGGGCCTCCGTTATGCCGTCCGTTACCATAACGACCGTATCGCCGGCCTCGAACTTGCGAGCCGATTCGGTATATTCCACACCGCATATTACCCCGAGGGCGAGGCCGTGAGGCCCCTCCAGCTCCTCTATGTCACCATTTGCGTCGCGCACCAATGGAGGCTCGTGGCCGGCATTCGTATAGGTCATAGTGGCTGACCGGTTATCCACAATCACCATAAACGCCGTGAGCATGCTCGATTCCAAACCGACAGATGTTTCTCCTCTGCAAAGAGCGTCGTTGGCGAGCGCCATTATCTTCGCGGGGCTGGGGAAGACATAAGCGTAGCTGCGGATGGCGTGTTTGGCGGCGGCCACGTGCACGGCGGCGCTCAAGCCCTTACCCGCGACATCACCGATCACCACGACTACCTTGTCGTGGCCGAGCTGGAACACATCGTAGAAATCGCCGCCCACCTCGGCTTCCCGCATAGCCGCCTGGTACTTAAGGGCCACCTTGCACCCTTCGACCTCCAGCGAGGTCATGGGCGGGACGAGGGCGCTCTGCAATATGCGCGAAATGCGGTGCTGCCGCTCGTATGCTTCCTCTCTTTCCTGCTCTAGTTTGGCCTGTTCGGTTATGTCGCGGAACACGGTTGTCGCGCCCACGATCCGGCCGCTGGAATCCCTTACCGGCGAGGAACTGACGCTCAGGATGACCTCCCGGCCGTCCTCGGCGGTCATCTTACAGCGCGCCCGCTTTATCACCTCTCCACGCAAGGCGCGGGCCGTGATGGACTGCTCAGGCGGTATCGGCTCTCCGCCCATCGTGAACTGCGGATGTCTTTGAAGCACCTCTCGCAGCGACTGGCTGTCCTGCTTGCCGAGTATCTCTTTTTCAGCCTCGTTTCTAAGCACTATGTTGCCATCCGCGTCGTAGAGCACTACCCCCTCGGTCATGCTCGATATGCACGAGTGCAACTCAGCCGCTCGCTGCTCGGCTTGGGCACGGGCCGCGATCAGTTGTTGCTCCACGATCTTACGATACGTGATGTCCCGCCCGTAGAGATTGATGTAGCTGTTCTCGATCACCGGCACAAAAGTCATGGCGAACGTCCGGCCGTCGCAGTCGATATCGACCTCCTCGGCTTGCCCCGAGTCCAGGGCTCGCGCGGCGATTTCACGCAGTTCGGCCGCGACTGTCTTGCCTATTTCACAGGGCGCGCATTCCCCCGGCATGGAACAACTAATGTTCGCATACAGTATGCGCCCTTCCCTGTCGATGCGCAGCACAGGTCCGGGGTTCTCAGCGGGGAACATGGCAAGGCCGCGAATCTCTTCTTCGCGCTGGCGCAGTTGGTGATAGAGGCTCAGGGTCTGCTCGTAGAGCTGGGCGTTGACAATCGCTACCGCGCAGCGGTCGGCCACCAGATCCAGAAGGCGGACCTCATCCTCGATCAGGGGATGCGCTTCGAGCCAGTCGATGTGGAGAACGCCTACAAGCCGGTCCTGATGGACTATCGGAACTCCCAGCATTGACCGAACGCCGCGCTCTCTCACGAAATCTCCTGTGACGAGGGGGTCGACCCTGGCATCGCGAATGTAGGTCGCTTTTCTCATCCCAGCGACGCTGCCGGCGAAGGACTCGCCGATTGGAATACTGTACCGCAGGGCTATCGGCCCCTCGGCTCCGACCATGGCACGCACTCGAACACTCGAGTCTTCTTTGAGCAGCACCACCGCGAGGTCCGCCTTTGCGAGTTCGAGCACGCACGAGAGTATCTGGTGCAGCAGATCGTCCAGTCGAAGAGTGCTCATCGCGATGTCGGTGACCTGCATTATGGTGTCTATCTCGACCCTTGCCCGCAAAAGCTCACCGGCAAGGCGCTCTACATCAACGGCGATTGGAGAACTGCGACGCTTGAGGACCGCGGGATCGATTATCACCCTGTCATATTGGTTGGATGTAAGGAGTTCCGCGGCTTCGCTCAACGACGCCACGGTATCGTGCGCGCCCCCGCTTTGTGCGTGACTTAGTTGGGCTTTTCCGCCGACCCAGAGAATGGACCTGCAGCCCGGGCATGTTATCCACCTTTGCAAAATTGTAAAATAACGCCTCATCCCTTTTGTACGTTACCCGTTTGTACGTTACCCGCGGACACGCTTCTTAAATACGAGGAACCGCGAAATCCCGCTTAGAAGTGAGAGGTTAGAACCCCTGCTTCCGACCTGCCTACGGGCCGGATTGCAAATCCGCCCGAACGGACGAGTCCCTTCCCTAGCCCCCAGTCCCTAGCCCCCAGTCCCTAGCCCCTAGCCCCTAAAAATGGGGTATAACAAGCATGGATGACGGAGGCTGGCTACAGCACATGATCTCGGGCGGAGTCTACAAATGGGTGAAGTCGGCTACGAAGCGAGTGAGTTACTGCAAGAGTTCGCGAACCAGCCGGAGGAACTTCGGCAGGTATTCCTATACGCGATATGTCAGACGATGGTCCAGGCTGGAAACCTGGATTTCGTGGGCGCGTTCAATACGGGAGGGGACTTACGTACCGTGATCTACCGAAACCGGGACACGGGCGATGTCTTCGAAATCGTCAAGCCCGACATGAGCCAGGAAGAAGAACAGGCCCTGCGGGCTCGCATCGCCGAGCTGCTGCAAGATATTGCCGAGGCGGCATAGTTCTGTGTTGAGAGTTGAGGGTTTAGTGTTTAGTGTTTAGGGACCGCTTTCTCCCGACGCGTTGAGGTGATCCCTTCCTTCACTCAACTCTAGCGCGGCGTAGCCGCAACCAAGAAGGCCATCGCCGGAAAATCAATACGGCCTTTCCGCAGTTCGGAGGGTCGGTGGTTTCTTCTGGCGTATCTTACAACTGAAATCCGAGGTGGCATATCAAAGTTCGGTACAGCTTGTATAGGATTTCAGTTGTAAGATACTAAACACTCAACAGTTCCTCTCGGCGAAACTATCCGCGAGTTTGCGCGTCAAATCTTTAGTGTTGAGGTGGTCTTTCCCTTCACTTAACCCTAAACCCTAAACCCTAAACCCTAAACACTCAACTACCCTAAAGCGGCGCAGCCGCAACCAAGAAGGCCATCGCCGGAAAATCAATACGGCCTTTCCATAATTCGGAAGGTCGGTGGTTTCTTTTTAGTATCTTACAACTGAAATCCGAGGTGACATATCAAAGTTCAGGTACAACTTGTATAGGATTTCAGTTGTAAGATACTAAACACTCAACTACCCTAAAGCGGCGTAGCCGCAACCAAGAAGGCCATCGCCGGAAAATCAATACGGCCTTTCCATAATTCGGAAGGTCGGTGGTTTCTTTTCAGTATCTTACAACTGAAATCCGAGGTGACATATCAAAGTTCAGTACCAACTTGTATAGGATTTCAGTTGTAAGATACTGAACATTCAACAGTTCCTCTTGGAGATGATTGTTGTCTGACCATGGCAAAGTGATAGTGATAGGCGGCGGCCCCGCCGGAATTATGGCGGCCGGCGCCGCGGCGGAGCGGGGGGTTCAAACGCTGCTTATCGAAAGAGGCCCGATGCTGGGCAGGAAGCTCAGGATTTGCGGCAAAGGTCGAGGCAATATCACCAACACCGCCGAACTGCCGAGGTTCATCGACGCATTCGGCCCGAATGGAAAGTTCCTCTACGGCGCATTCTCCAAGTTCTTCCGCAATGACCTCCTCGAGCTGCTCGAGAGGCAGGGTCTGGAAACCAAAGTGGAACGCGGCGGGCGTGTGTTCCCCGTATCGGAGGTTGCTTCGGATATCGCCGATGCCCTGCGGACATGGCTCGACGGCGCCGGCGCGCGCGTGCGCTTCGATACCCGGGCCAAGTCCATAGAAATGGCCGAGGGCCGAGTGGTTGGCCTCAGGCTCTACGGAGGGCGGATGGATGCCGGCGCTATTGTCATCGCGACCGGCGGCGCGTCTTATCCGAAAACGGGTTCCACTGGCGACGGCTACGATCTGGCACGCGCGGTCGGTCACGAGATCGTCGCCCCGAAACCGGCCCTGTCGGCGCTTGTCACGAAGGAACCGTGGGTAAGAAACCTTCAGGGAGTGTCGCTGCGAAATGTCCGGGCCGCGCTGCTCATCGAACGCGAAGGCGCTCGGCCCAAAAGAGGCGCCTCGGAGTTCGGGGAGATGCTCTTCACCCACTTCGGAGTCTCGGGACCGATAATTCTTACGCTGAGCCGCGGAATCGATGCTCTGATGCTCCAAGGCCGGGTGACGATCTCCATCGATTTGAAGCCGGCGCTTTCCCCGGAGCAGTTGCACGCGAGATTTGTCAGAGATTTTGCCGGAACAATGCATATCAAGAATTACCTTCGCGGACTGCTGCCCCGGCTGATGGTGGATACATTTATCGAGCTGAGCGGGATCGACCAGGACAAATCCGTGAACCGGGTGAGCCTGGCCGAGCGCACGAGGATGGTGGAACTCCTGAAGGACCTCCGGGTGACGGTATCGGCGGTTAGGCCGCTGGAGGAAGCGATCGTGACCGCGGGCGGCGTCTCCATCCGAGAAATAGACCCGAGGACGATGATGTCGAAACTCCTGCAGGGGCTGTTTTTCGCAGGCGAGGTGATGGATATCGACGCCGAAACCGGCGGCTATAACTTGCAAGCCGCGTTCTCGATGGGATACGTGGCCGGAGAATCCGCGGCGCAGTTTGCGAGGCTTTTGAATCGCTGAAGCGCTGAATGACTGAGGCCGCTGAGACTTCGCGCTGTTTCCTAACCCGGCAGAGCCGGAGCCAAATCTAATCGCGAAAACGCGAAAAGAGTCCACGGAATGAGTCCAGCAGGGGCCGCGCCCGCGGGATCGGGTCCATTCAGGCAACCATGTGCGAGATGGAAGTTCCGGGCTTTCCGCTTTCCACTTTCAGCTTTCAGCTATTTTCGAATGAATCATGCACGAAGGCCTCGCCTTCATTACTATACATGAAAATGAGAGCGTGTACCCGCGGGTTGCAAACCCGCATTAACTGGGTCCGGCGTTCGGAAACGCCGGACCATCGGGGTCTAAAAGTCGAAAGTCGAAAGTCGAAAGTCGGGGAAGGCGAACCCCCTGCGGCACCTCTACCTGAGCAGCGGGAAGGCACATCACTATGCGGCGGGAACGACAAGGCGAGACAATCCTTGGCATGAAGTCCTTCGAGTTCCCGCTGCACGCGTGGCGCCTTCTGCCCGCGAGATAGAGGGCGCGGTCTGCATCTGCCCAGGTTCAGTGCTATGCGTGCAGCGGGAACTCGAAGGCGCCGGGTTGAAGCGGACGCGCGACTTGTCGTTCCCGCCGCATAGAGGGTGTCCTCCCTTCCCCAACCTTCAACCTTTAACCTTCCAACCTTCAACTGGCCATTCCCTTCCCTTGACTTTCGCCCTGCGTTTGTTGTAGAATCACCGCTGGCACTCTGGTATATCGAGTGCCAACGAAAAGACAATAGATATGCATTGGAGGTGTATCTCGTGCTGAAACCCTTGGGAGACAGAGTAATTGCGAAGGCGGTCTCGGCTGAATCCGTGACGGCCGGAGGGATCGTGCTGCCCGACAGTGCGAAAGAGAAGCCCTTGGAGGGCGAAGTGATCGCGGTAGGCCCCGGCATTTTGCTGGATTCGGGCAAGAAGGCCCCGATGGACGTGAAGGTGGGCGACCGAATCATCTACGGCAAGTACGCCGGCACCGAAGTCAAGCACTCAGGGGAAGACTACATCATTCTCCGGCAGGAAGATGTGCTCGCGATTTTGACGGGCAACAAATAAAAAGGAGGCGGTAATTCGTGGCAGCTAAAGATTTGAAGTTCAAGGAAGACGCGCGCCTTGCCATAGAGCGGGGCGTAAACGCGCTCGCCGACACGGTGAGCGTTACCCTCGGTCCGAGGGGACGCTATGCCATGATCGAGAAGAAATTCGGCAGCCCGAGCGTTATCAATGATGGTGTCACCATAGCAAAGGAGATCGAACTCGAGGACCGCTTCGAGAATGTGGGCGCGCACCTGGTGAGGGAAGTTGCTTCCAAGACCAATGACGTGGCCGGCGACGGCACTACCACCGCCACCGTTCTGGCTCAGGCGGTGGTGCGGGAGGGCTTTAAGAACGTCGCGGCGGGCGCCAATCCGATGGCCGTCAAGCGCGGCATCGACAAGGCCGTGCAGGCTGTGGTGGAATCGATCCGCAAGAGCAGCAAGCCGGTAAAGACGCGCAAGGAGATTGCCGAGGTGGCCAGCGTTTCGGCCAACGACACCACGGTCGGCGAGCTGATCGCGGACGCGATGGAGAAAGTCGGCAAGGACGGAGTCATCACCGTGGAAGAGTCCAAGGGGATGGAGACCAGCCTCGAATGGGTCGAGGGTCTGCAGTTCGACAAGGGCTATATCTCGCCGTGACATGGTCACCGACGCCGAGCGAATGGAAGCGATCTACGAAGACCCTTACATCCTCCTCTACGAGAAGAAGATATCGGTGATCGCCGATGTGGTGCAGCTTCTGGAAAAGATCGTTCAGGTGAGCAAACCGCTGGTGATCGTGGCCGAGGATGTGGAGGGCGAGGCCCTCGCGGCCCTGGTCATCAACAAGCTCCGCGGGTCCCTGCAAGCAATCGCGGTCAAGGCTCCGGGCTTTGGCGACAGGCGCAAGGCGATGATGCAGGACATCGCGATCGTAACGGGCGGGACGTTCATCACCGAGGACCTGGGCATCAAGCTCGAAAACGCGGACCTCGATATGCTCGGACAGGCTAAGAAAGTGGTCGTCACCAAGGAGAACACGACCATCATCGAGGGCAAGGGAAAGCACGAAGCCGTCCAGGGCCGCGTCGCTCAGATCAAGGCCGAGATCGAAAAAAGCGACTCCAACTACGACAAGGAGAAGCTCCACGAGAGGCTGGCGAAGCTCTCGGGTGGCGTCGCGGTGATTCAGGTGGGCGCGGCGACAGAGAGCGAGCTGAAAGAAAAGAAGTCTCGCATCGAGGATGCGCTCGCGGCGACGCGGGCCGCGGTGGAAGAGGGCGTGGTCCCGGGCGGCGGCGTCGTGCTGATCGAGTCGATTCCCGCACTGGACAAGATCAAAGCCGACGGCGACGAAATGGTCGGCGTGATGATCGTTAAGAAGGCGCTCGAAGAGCCGACCAGACGCATCGCCGAAAACGCGGGCGCCGAGGGCTCGGTGGTTGTGGAGAAGCTCAAGGATGCAAAAAAGGGGACGGGCTTCAACGCGCTTACGGGTGCGTTCGAGGATATGGTCGCGGCGGGGATAGTGGACCCGGCGAAGGTCACCCGCATCGCCCTGGAAAACGCGGCGAGCATAGCCTCGATGCTGCTTACCACCGAGGCGGTGGTGGTCGAAAAGCCCGAAAAGGAAAGACCGATGCCTCCAATGCCTCACGGCGGAATGGGCGGAATGGGCGGCATGGGCGGAATGATGTAGAACGGCTCGATAGTCGCATGGTTCGAGAGGGGATGGCCCGATGGCGGGATGCCCGGGCCATCCCTCCGTCGACTATAGCTGAGAGCAGAGAGCCGGGAACCTCCGCCCCGCACAGGTTGCTTCGGCCGCATAGCGCAGCGGCGCGACCGAAGCCGGCACCGCAGGCGCCGCAAAAAACCTGCCGAGACGAGAGTTTCTTAGAAGCGGCTGACCCCGCGCGGCGGGGTCACAACGGAGAAAAAACCCCCGGTGTTTCGGGAATCTTGTTCCCGAAACTGGGGAGTTTCTTAGGAGCAAGTGACGGCGACCCCGTCGCAGTCACATTAGAAAGAAACCCACGCCCCCGATGTTTCGGGATTTCGGGTGATCAGGTCCGACGAGCCGGGCTAGGCCAAAATCCCGAAACATCTGCAAGAAACCGACCCCCGGTGTTTCGGGAATCTTGTTCCCGAAACTGGGGAGTTTCTTAGGAGCAATTGACGGCGACCCCGTCGCAGTCACATTAGAAAGAAACCCACGCCCCCGATGTTTCGGGATTTCGGGTGATCAGGTCCGACGAGCCGGGCTAGGCCAAAATCCCGAAACATCTGCAGGAAACCGACCCCCGGTGTTTCGGGAATCTTGTTCCCGAAACTGGGGAGTTTCTTAGGAGCAATTGACGGCGACCCCGTCGCGGTCACATTAGAAAGAAACCCACGCCCCCGATGTTTCGGGATTTCGGGTGATCAGGTCCGACGAGCCGGGCTAGGCCAAAATCCCGAAACATCTGCAAGAAACCGACCCCCGGTGTTTCGGGAATCTTGTTCCCGAAACTGGGGAGTTTCTTAGGAGCAATTGACGGCGACCCCGTCGCGGTCACATTAGAAAGAAACCCACGCCCCCGATGTTTCGGGATTTCGGGTGATCAGGTCCGACGAGCCGGGCTAGGCCAAAATCCCGAAACATCTGCAAGAAACCGACCCCCGGTGTTTCGGGAATCTTGTTCCCGAAACTGGGGAGTTTCTTAGGAGCAATTGACGGCGACCCCGTCGCAGTCACATTAGAAAGAAACCCACGCCCCCGATGTTTCGGGATTTCGGGTGATCAGGTCCGACGAGCCGGGCTAGGCCAAAATCCCGAAACATCTGCAAGAAACCGACCCCCGGTGTTTCGGGAATCTTGTTCCCGAAACTGGGGAGTTTCTTAGGAGGAACGAAGAATCTGCTTTTACTTCCCGCATGGATCTATGCCCTAACGAAAAAGCAGATCCTTCGCATCCGCTCAGGATGACGTAATTGCTGCGTTTTTGCCAAGAATGCAACGTTGCGGCATCTGAGACGTCCGAGTCCTTTGTCTCGCGTTGGGCTGGTCCTCGGCCGCCTTGGGCGGCTCACGAATTAAGTAACAGATAACCGCTTTGAGCGGTTCACAATTTCAAGCCTCCGGCTTTGCCGGAGGTCGCTGACTTCCGTGGACTCTGTCCTTTACGAACGGCCAGGTTCGTCCAATGAATATCTTCATTTGCCGAGCCGCCTCAGGCGCAATGCTCACATCGGGAAGGACGCCGTCATACGGAATCTGAAGCCGTGCCGAAGCCCGGCGTTTACCGAACGGGACCGCCTCCACCTGGTACTCAAGACCGTCGTTGATCTCGTCAAGGTGTGGTGTGATGAGATTAAGCCAACCTTTACTCGTCTCACGGTCTTTGCACTCAAAATGAAGAGCGACCTCTAGAATGTGCTGCCTTTGCTGAACCTGCCATTCGTAGTGAATTCCGCTGTGTCCAAGCGTGATCTGCATATATCTCTGTCTAGCATTTCCGGTCGCGCGGAAGCCGGTGTTGAGGGAGTTAAACTCCCCAGCGACAGCGCGCCAGAGGGCACTGAATTCAGACGCGTTTTTCGCATGCTGGGCCTGCCTCGCCTGCTTATTCTCGACACCGACCATTCCCGGAACCGGGATTATGATCTTCGGCACCAGAACAATCTCCTTATTTGTCGGCATAACATACGGAGTTAGTTCGACGCAGGAGATGTCGACCCCGAACTCGCGTAGCCACAGGTACCCGAACTTGTGAGTTCCTGATCATTAATCGACCCGGCTGCAATCATGATACGCGGTTGGCCGTCCAAGTGAGGGATGTCCTCCTCTTCAGTAAAGGCGCGTATCTTGTCGGTCGCCTCTTCCTCCGAGCAATGGTCGAACGACGCCAGCATTTGCACCATGTCATCTGCCGTCATTGTCGAACAGAAAGCCGCGTAGCGAACAGCCTGCAGGTCGGCGAGGGAACGTCCGGCGTCAAGTTTCAGCTCGACTATAACTAGATTCCCGTTGCGGTCAAGGGCTAGCACATCGAGTCGGCGGCTGCTCTTGTCGAACCCATCGAATTCGGATGTTATGATGAGCAATGGCTCACCCAGAAGGTCCGGATGCCTCACTACCCATTTTTCCAGGTCATCGCGTTCCTTGATTCCGATGTCGTTGAACGAGACCGATCTAATGACAGTTGGGTCTCCAGTCACCGGGTCCACAACGTATATGTTATCGCTCATAGCTCTCCTCCACGTGCATAGTGCCGGGCTTGACGCTGCGGACCTCGTTTCTCCAACGGCCCGATGTATCGCAAGCGCCGGACGCGGTTCCCGCGGATGTAGCCCGCAATACTTACGGTATCCTTCCCCTTTCCCCGCAGCCGATCGTAAGCGACGGCAGAGGGCAGTCGTTTCCGGGATCGTAATCGCGAAAAAGGGTTCCGGCGCGGCCGCACTCGCGCGCCGCGATGTGGTACTTCGGACTCGAATAATCCGTGGCTTCATCGACGGGCCTGCCGTTGTCGAGTAGATGGTACGCCCATGTTTCTATATTGCGCTTCGGCGCAAGGATTGCAATACGTTCGTCAGTCTGCCTGCGGTCAAGGCCCCTCTCTGCCAGTCTGTCGTCGAGATCGGTATATGGACTCCGTTGGCTGCTCGTGTCTTGATCCATCAAGACGACGAGCCCATAGGTGTCTGACTGGTGCATCGTACAATACTTTCGTGGAGCCCGCACCTCGACCGCATAGTGCTTTCTTACGAACTCTTTGCCGCTGCCGCCGCCCCGGGCCGGGTAGGACCTCACTCGCAACTTGCCGAGGTTATACCCACGGCATTTCAGGTAACCGCGTACAAATGACTCGTGTTCATCGTCCTCGCACAAGATGACGACCTGCACCTGTCTCCTGCTCATTTCCAGCCTCGCGCCACGATCTCTGAGGCAGTCAAGCATTCGTCGTCGGTTTGGGCTTCAAACGGCCGGACGCTGGCCGGGCCATTCTTCTCGCGTTCAAACATCAGTCCATGACTGGGAGCCAGGTTGTCGATCAACTCAGGATGATGTGAGATCAGCAGCGCCTGGGAACCACGGGTTTCGATGCTCTCTTTGAGCCCAAGCAGCCACGGCTGAATTTCGGCCAGCGCGACGTAGTTGTCGGGTTCGTCGATGAATAGAACGACGTCAGGATTACCCATCTTCAATAAGAGCATGTAAAGCACGATTAGAACCCGCTCGCCTTCGGACAGGCTCGTTAAACGCGTAGCTGACGTACACCGGCCTTTCCTCCTCTTCACGGACGGCAACATCTGCAACAAGCCGCATATCACCGCCCGCCTTTTCTTCGAATCCGAGGCTAAAATCCTCCCACATCTCCCGAAGGAGGGCCAGGTGGTTCCCGGCCAGGGAAAGATTCAATGTGATCTGGCGCCAATACCACGCCGCAAAGTTCTCTGCATACGCATCGAGAACAGGTTGCATCTCACTCGCCGTGGGCTTAATGCGGCGCGGATCGATCCGCAGACAGATCAGGCGCTCCTGAAGCCATTGAATGAACCGGGCTACATTCACGTGCTTACTGAGGGCCGGGTAGATGAACGGAAGACACGACCGTTTCCAATCCGGCCAGGGGGTTGGCGTGCCTGTTGGACGACCCTCGTCGAACACCTCGATCGTGCCCATCTCGCGGCGATATATGGGCTTATCATCGTAACTCAGGCTTTCCAGGCGAATTCGCTGATCCTTGTCCTCGTGCTGCACCTCAAGGCGATATTGCCAAAGACGGCCGCCCGCGAGTTGGACATCCAACTCGAAAGTTTGTAAGTCGCGGTTCTGCCAACGGGTGAGAGTCGATTCATTGAAGAGGCTCACCGGCGATGTACCAGTCGCCACATCGCGAATATCTCTAAGAGCGTCAAATACGGTAGACTTTCCACTGCCATTGGTCCCTAAGAGCAAGTTAATGTTGTCGAATGTGCACTCGAAGTTTACCAGGCACTTATAGTTGTCTATGTATATCCGCTTGATCATATCGTCGCTCCAGGCCTCTGGCTCAGTAGATGTAACATGCTAACCTATTATCGATTTATCGATCATTATGCAAAACGCTTCAAACCACCAAAGCCGTATTGCCGCGGCAGCCGCAGCTCCCGTCCTCGTCGATCTGGCCCAGGGCGCGTGTCAATATCTTGCCGAGGTTTTCGCCGGCGGCAATCACCGCTGACTTGACCTCGTCGTGCGAGAGCGGCTCGGAAGCCAACCCCGCCGCGAAGTTCGCTACGACGGCGATTGCCCCGTAGCAGATGCCCGCTTCCCTCGCCAGCACCGATTCGGGCAGGCCGGTCATCCCGATCACGTGCGCTCCCCAGGAACTGTAAAGTCGTATTTCAGCGGGTGTTTCGTAGCGTGGGCCATCGAGGCCCACATAGACAGCCTCCGGCGTGAAGATCGCCTTCACCGGCGCACGCGTCCGCGAGCGCCCTGGAAACCACTGGGCAATACGGATGAGTAAAGTCGGTATGGACAATCGGCGAATCGGGTTCGTCGAAGAAGGTGCACGGTCTGTGCCTCGTGAGGTCTATAAAGTCTCCAAGCACGGCAAACGAACCGGCCGGCGCTCGGGCCGGAGCGATCCGACCGCATATACCCCGATTGCTCGCTCGACGCCGAGTTTCTTGAGGGCAGCGATCTGTGCGCGGTAGTTGATCCGGCTCGGCAGGACCCCATGCGCGAGGCCGTGGCGGGCAACGAAGAGACTCCCGCCCGTGGAAGTCGCTTTTCAGGATATCCGCGCTGCCGTAGCGGGTCTGGGTCGTCTGCAAACTCGCCGAACGAAAATCCGCCAGTTCGTCCACACCCGTTCCGCCGATTATCGCGATTTTCATGCGAACCACCACCAGCGGGGAGAGTTTAGTGAAGGGAAGAGGTTTCCCTTCACTAAACTCTCAACCCTAAACCCTTGACTTCTCCTGACTCCCAAGCTCCTATTAGTCGTTCGGTTACAGGTTTAGACCTTCCCATTGTTCTCGGAATATAGTTAGGAACAGAAGGGGATTTTGGGTCTGGCGTGTAAGTGTCTATTAGTTCAGGGTTAGTAGTGTCTTCGCAACGAGGTTCCGTGCAAGACACACTGATAAGGGGTGCACTCGGATGGAAATGGACTTGCGGATCAGCGCCCGTAGACTGCGGGGCGTGAGAATAATCGAGCTGAGCGGAGAGGTGGACACGTACACCTCGGCACGGTTTCGAGAAGTAATGATCGAGCACATTAAAAATGGCGACATCGACCTGGTGATCAGCATGATGGACGTGGAATACATAGACAGCTCGGGTTTGGGCGCGCTGGTCGGCGGCCTCAAGAGGGCAACCGAACGGGAGGGCAGGATAGTGATCGTCTGCGACAGGCCTCAGGTCCGGAAAGTCTTCGAGATTACCGGCTTGGAGAAGGTATTCCCGCTGTTTGTCTCCGAAGAAGAAGCCGTGGCGAGCATAACCCAGGTGCTAAAGCAGTTGTGAGTCCCCGGGCGGGCGGTTGCCGGTTGTCAGTTGACGGTTGAGGGTGGCACAGCCCCCTCCCTAACCGTCAACCGTAAACCATGAACCAGAATGACATGCGCGGCTGGAGGAGCCGATGACGAAAACCGAGGAAGAAAAAAAGCACGTGGAGGTGACCGTTCCCGAAGAGTTTGCTCTTCGAGACGAAGTGCGCTGGCTGAAGAGCGAAGACGTAAGGCTGTTCGGCTTCCTTCGAGAGGCAATGAATAAGATCGAGCCGGCGTATGTGGCGACCTACCCGCCAAGCGAATGCGGCATTGCCACGTTTACGAAAGACGTCGTCGCTTCGGTGGCGAAGTACACGCCTTTCTCCAAGCCCACCGTTGTTGCGATCAAGCGCGAGCATGAAATCGAACCTTATGAGCGCATGGTGAGATACCAGATACTCAAAGAAGAGAAGCAATCATACGTGGGCGCTGCTAAGTTCCTCAACGAAGCTACCATAGATATCGTGAGCGTCCAGCACGAGTATGGCATCTACGGTGGGGAGGACGGCGAGTACATGCTCGACTTGCTCGCGGACCTCAAGAAGCCGGCGGTGGCCACTCTCCATACGGTGCTCTACAACCCCAGCCCGAATCAGAAAAGGATCATTCAAGAAATGGGGCGGATGTGTGAGGTGCTGGTAGTGATGGTGAAGATGGCAGGCAGATCCTGATGGATGTATACGGCATCGATCCCAAAAAGATCACTGTTATTCCGCATGGGGTGCCCAACGTCCACCGGGTTTCAGCACAGAGCGTGAAGCGGGCGCTGGGAGTTGCGGACAAGCAGATTCTATCCACTTTCGGGCTGATAAACCGCGGCAAGGGGATCGAGTTCGTCATTCAGGCAATGCCCAAGATTCTCGAAAAGCACCCTAATGCTATCTACCTGGTACTCGGCGAAACCCACCCTGGAGTGCGTAAGTACGAGGGAGAGTCCTATCGCAATATGCTCACCCAGATTATCAGCGATCTGGGCATCGAGGACAACGTCAGGTTCAACAACAGATTTCTTAGTCTCAATGAACTGGTGAGATATTTATGTGCAACGGATGTCTACGTGACTCCGTATCTAAATAAGGATCAAACTGCAAGCGGCACCCTGGCCTACGCGCTCGGGTGTGGAAAAGCCATCGCGAGCACGCCCTATCTGTATGCCGAGGAGGTGCTGGCCGACGGCAGGGGCACGCTTGTAGATTTCGCGTCGCCTGAGAGTATTGCCTCGACCGTGAACCGGCTTCTGGACAACAAGGAGGAAAAAGAGGCGCTCGAGAACGCGGCCTACCGATATGGCCGGAGGGCTGCCTGGTTCAACGTCGCTATCGACTATCTGGACTTGTTCCATCGCCTCATCACGCGCGAAAGGTTTGCAAAACAGGCCGTGGAAACGCAGGCGGCCGGAACACCGGGCTAGGCAGATTCGCAGATAGCCAGATGGCGGATGGTTCGATAGCGAAGGGAACTCCTGCCCAGCGTGTGGCTATCCGGCTATCTGACTATCCGCCAAAGGAACAAGCCATTAGACGAAGGAGACCTACCATAACGTACCCGCCAATAGTATTCGAGCATCTTGAAACACTCACCGACGCGACCGGTGTGATCCAGCACGCGATTTTTTCCATACCCAATCGGAGGACCGGCTACACCACCGACGATAATGCGCGCGCGCTAATCGCCGCCATTATGGAGTTCGAGCGAACGGGTTCCCGGCAGACTCTGCAGCTCGTGAGCACCTATTTGAGCTTCCTGCACTACGCCCAGACGCCGTCGGGACGCTTTCACAACTTTATGTCCTACGATCAGGTGTGGCTGGACGATCAGGGCAGCGAGGACTGTTTTGGCCGCGTGCTTTGGGCTTGCGGCTATGCCCTGTACGCCGATCTGCATGCGAATGTCAAAAAGGTTGCAAGGCAGATATTCGACGCCGCTATTCGGTGGGCGCCGTTCAATCAGAGCCTCCGGGCGCGCGCTTATATGGGCATGGGATGTTTCTACTACCTGCGCGCCGTTCCCGACAACAAGGAGATCCGGATCGTTCTGCGCGGCGTTGCCGACTCGCTGTGCCGGGACTACAGGCGATACGCCAAAAAGGATTGGGCCTGGTACGAGCACACCCTTACTTACTCCAACGGAATGATGCCGCGGCTGCTTTTCATGGCCTACATGGAGTTCGGCAAGGAGAAGTACCTCCAGGCCGCCAAGGAGACCCTGGACTTTCTTACGTCGGTGTGCATACTGGACGGCAAGCTTCATCCGATAGGTTGCAACGGCTGGTACATGCGAAACCGCGAGCGGGCCTGGTATGACCAGCAGCCGGTCGATCCGATGGCCCATACCCTCTCTTACCTTTCCGCTTACGATGCCGCGTCCGATCCCGAGTATCTGTGCCTGGCGAAGACTTCGTTCGATTGGTTCTTCGGTCACAACTCCGTTGGGGAGGCCCTTTATGATCCCGTGACGGGCGGATGCTACGATGCCTTGAGTCCCGAGGGCGCGAATCTCAACCAGGGGTCCGAATCGACGATCTGTTGTCTGCTGGCGCAGCTGGCCATGCATCCATATCTCGACAAACTCGACGAGTGTGGCTTGCCCAAGAAGTGAGCACTCTGAACTTTGGTAATTTCCCAAGTTTGTTCCTCGGTAAACTGCCGATTATGATACTTCGCGGGCGTATGCCCCGAAGCGTAACCGCGGAGCGCCAGACTAGGGCGTGATAGCGGTAGATGATCTTACCGGGTGTTTCGGGAATCTTGTTCCCGAAACTAAGTGCGTATCGGGAACAAGATTCCCGATACGCCGGGAAGAATGCTATCAGTTATTTATGCAAGTAGACACTAGGGCGTGATAGCGGTAGATGATCTTGAGTAAGTTTGGGCGGTGAGTTATCTCTTCACAGCTACCCTTCGGGGCATACGCCCGCGAAGCATCAAGGCCGGAGGGTGGGTTGGGTTGGTTCTATGCCGAAGCATAAAGGTAAGTTGAGTGTTTAGTGAAGGAGGGCCTCTCCCTTCACTAAACACTCAACTACTCCCTAAACTACTCCCGACGGAGGAAATCCATTGCCCAAGAGGTTATTTGCCAGGAAGCCGCTGAAGCTGCTCCTGGAAGAGATGCACGGCGAGAACCGTCTGCGCAGGGTGTTGGGGCCGGTTGCGCTTACGAGCCTGGGGATCGGATGCATCATAGGCACCGGTATTTTCGTGTTGACAGGGCTGGCCGCGCACGAGAAGGCCGGTCCCGCGCTGACCGTGTCTTATGCGCTCGCGGGAGTAGCATGCATTTTTGCCGCGCTCTGTTATTCGGAATTCGCGTCGATGGTCCCCATTGCGGGGTCGGCCTTTATGTACGCCTACGCTACCCTCGGCGAGCTGTTCGCGTGGATAATCGGCTGGGACCTGGTGCTGGAGTATACGGTGGCTTCCGCCACGGTCGCGCACGGCTGGTCGCATTACTTCCAGGCCCTGTTGGGATCATTCAACCTGGCTGTCCCCAAGATCTTCGCGTCAACGCCGTACAGCTTCGATCCCGCGGTCGGCCCGGTTCCAGGTGAGCGGATCGTGGGTGGACCTTATGGCGGTGGTAATCGCATTGGTAGTGACCTGCGTGCTGGTAATCGGCATCAAGGAGAGCGCCTCGGTCAACAATGTTATGGTAGGGATCAAGCTTGGGGCCGTAATCTTCGTCATTGTTGCCGGGCTGCGCTTTATAAACCCCAGCAACTGGCATCCTTTTGCACCATACGGCTGGTGTGGCGTGAGCTTCTTCGGCCACACCCTGTTGGGAAAAACAAGCTCGAGCGGAGCGCCGCTTGGCATGTTCGCCGGCGCCGCGACGATCTTCTTTGCCTATATCGGCTTCGACTCCGTCTCGACACATGCCGAAGAGGCTAGAAATCCGCAGCGCGACCTGCCGATCGGCATAATAGCATCGCTTCTGCTGTGCACTGTTCTATATATAGCCGTTACCGCGGTAATTACGGGAATGGCGCCTTACAACAAGATAGACCTCGACGCTCCCGTGGCTCAGGCTTTCGCGCAGGTACACATGCTCTGGGCAACAAAGATCATTTCCGTGGCGGCCGTGGCAGGCATCACGTCGGTCTTGCTCGTGTTGATGCTCAGCCAGGCGCGCGTGCTGCTCGCGATGGCCAGGGACGGGCTTGTGCCGCAAGGTTTTTTCGGGGCTGTGCACGAGCGCTTCCGCACACCGTGGAAATCCAGCATACTCACCGGATTAGTAGTGGCCGTGATGGGCGCTCTGATCCCACTGGCGATACTCGCCGAGCTTGTGAATATCGGGACTCTGCTGGCGTTCGTGATTGTGTGCATCGCGGTCATCGTGATGCGCAAGACCCACCCCGAGGCAAGCAGGCCGTTCCGGTGCCCGCTGGTGCCGCTGGCGCCGGTTCTCGGGGTGCTCTTCTGCCTGCTTCTCATGTTTAGCCTGCCGCCGGAAAACTGGCTGAGGCTGTTTGTGTGGATGGCGGTTGGTCTGGTGCTCTACGATGTGTACCGCGCGCGGACAGCGTAATGGCCAGGCAGCGCGGGGACAATGTACGCCTGCGAAAGAGATTCAGGCTGGTGGCGTTGATTTTTGCCTGCGGGTGCGCGGCGATCTATCAATCCACGGTGCACCTGGCGTCGCTGTTCGCAAGATGGGGCTGGTCATTTGTGGTCGTACTGCTGGCATACGCCGCGTCGCTCATTGCCGTATGGGTCGTGGAATACTCGGTTTCGCGGAAGGGAGTGGCGGAACGATTTAGGGTTTAGGGTTGAGAGTTTAGTGAAGGGACGAGGTCTCCCTTCACTAAACACTCAACTCTCCCCACACTAATTCCTATCTCCTATCTCCTCCCTTGTTGTAACAGACTCAGTCTTCCTAGTTTCTTTGGGTGCAGGCAAAAAAATCAGCAAAATCAAGGAAGGATTTTGCTTCAGTTGTCTAAGTGGGATATATGGACGAGCGAGCCCGCGAGGAACTGATAGCGCAAAACAGAGCGTTGTGTGCAGAGAATACAGATCTCAAGAGGCAGTTGGTTGATTTGTCTGCTGAGATCGAGATGCTGCGAGATAAGCTTTCTGGCGGTGGTGGGGGTAGCAGTGCTGCTCCATTTATCAAGCCGAGTCGCCAGCGGCGCCGTGCGGCGGAGCGTGCCGAGCGTAAGAAGCGTAAGCAGTCCTTTGCGCGCAGGCGCGATGTGGCGACTGAGGAAGTATTCCACGCTGTAGAGCATTGTCCTGATTGCGGCAAGAAGCTCTCTGGAGGTTATGAGCAGAGCCGCCACCAGGTATTAGAGATACCGCGTGCGCCCGTGAGGATAATCGATCATGTGATTATCGCTCGCAGATGCGGCTACTGCGGTAAGGTCCATGTTCCAAAGCTTGGGATATCCGATGGTGTGGTGGGGAAAATGCGGCTTGGCGTAGGGCTAATGAGTCTAATCACAACGCTCTCAGTTGCCAAGCGGATGCCTCAGCGTGCGATTCAGAAGCTCTTGGAAGGGCTTTACGGCCTGCATATATCGATTGGCGAGATAAACGAGGTGCTTCACCGGGTTTGCGAATGGGCGAAGCCGACTGTTCTCGGGATTTTGGGAAAGATTCGGGGAAGCCCCGATGCGAACGCGGACGAAACCGGTTGGCGTGAGGACGGAATTAACGGCTATTTGTGGAGAGTATCGACGGGAGCAGAGCGGTTCTACTACTTCCATCGCCGCCGCGCGGGTCGCATCATCCGGCACATCTTGGGCGGTAAGTTCGAAGGCGTGCTTGGCTGCGACTTCTACGCTGGCTATGATTGGTATCTGGGTCCCAAGCAGCGCTGCTGGGTACATCTATTTCGCCTCATAGACAAGGTTGTGCAAACGCATCCGACCTTGAAAGTGTGGGCTGATGAGGTACACGATATTTATAAGGCGGCCAAGAAAGCTAGTCGGCGCAAGGCCGACAGGTCGACTCGTGTGCTTTTGCGGGAGGCACTGCAAGA
>CAWGNL010000014.1:0-17681 GCA_963823885.1 uncultured bacterium | reverse complement strand
AAGACCCCGGCCAACCGCCAACCCAAGAATCGTCGCCTACTTCGCCCTTTTGGCTCCCATTGCGCTTTGGTTCGAGCGCGAGCGCGAGTACCCGGCCTACGTTGTCGACATACTCTATTTTCATCTCGCTCAGGATGCCCTTCGGAATATCTTCGTCCACATCCTTACGGTTCTCCTTGGGAACGATCACCGTGTCCAGCCCCGCCCGGCGCGCCGCGAGGATCTTCTCCTTGATCCCGCCGATCGGCAGCACCTTGCCGCGAAGCGTGATCTCGCCCGTCATCGCCAGGCTGGGTTTTACCTTCCGGCCTGTCAGCAGCGAAGCGAGCGCCGTCACCATCGTCACTCCCGCGGACGGACCGTCCTTGGGGATCGCGCCGGCCGGCACGTGAAGATGGATATCGTATTTCTCGTAGAAATCCGGGTCGATTCGCAGGTCCTCCGCGTGGGCGCGCACGTAGCTCATGGCGGCCTGCGCGGACTCTTTCATCACATCGCCAAGCTGCCCCGTCATCGCGAGCTGCTTGCCTCCCTTCATCCGAGAGGCTTCCACAAAGAGCACATCGCCGCCGGTGGGGGTCCATGCCAGGCCGATCGCCACGCCGGGCTCGTTGGTCCTGTCGGCCAGCTCCTCATAAGTATATCTGGGCGGCCCCAGATACTCGTGGACCTGGCGCGCGTTTGCTCTGACCGGTGTCGTGCGCCCCTCGGCAAACTCGCGAGCGGCCTTGCGGCAGATCGACGCGATGCTGCGCTCGAGATTGCGCACCCCTGCCTCGCGGGTGTAGCCCCGAATGATCTCGGAGATGCCATCGTTGGTGAAGGTGATGTGCTGCTTGGGTTTTAGGCCGTGCTCATCGAGTTGTTTGGGAATAAGGTGCATTCTCGCTATCTCGAGCTTTTCCTCCTCCGTGTCAGCCGGCGATTTCCAAAACCTCCATCCTGTCGCGAAGCGGCGGCAGAATAGTGTCGAGCACGTTCGCCGTGGTGATGAACAGCACCTTGGATAGATCGAAAGTCACCTCGAGATAGTGGTCCCGGAACGTGGAGTTTTGCTCCGGGTCCAGAACTTCCAGCAGCGCCGACGAGGGATCGCCCCTGAAATCGGCGCCGACTTTGTCTATCTCGTCCATCATGAAGACGGGGTTGTGAGACCCTGCCCGCTTGATGCCCTGAATGATCTGGCCCGGCAGCGCGCCGATGTAAGTCCGCCGGTGGCCTCTGATCTCGGCCTCGTCCCGGATTCCGCCCAGGCTCATTCTCACGAACTTTCGCCCGAGCGCCCTCGCAATCGACTTGCCCAGCGAGGTCTTGCCCACACCGGGCGGTCCCGCGAAGCACAGGATCGGGTGGCGCATGTCCCTTCGGCCTTGAACTTGCGAACGGAAAGGTACTCCGAGTATTCTGTCCTTTACCTTATCGAGGCCGTAGTGATCGGCGTCCAGAGTCTCGTGCACGCGCGGTATTTCCAAATCGTCCTGGGTGTAAGTGTCCCACGGCAGGCCGATAAGCCAGTCTATATAGGTGCGGGCGACGGTGTACTCGGGCGCGGACGGCGGCATGTGGCTGAGCCTTTCGATCTCGCGGAGCGCCTCCTTGTCGGCCTCTTCGGTCATATGGGCCTCCGCGATCTTGGCCCGAAGTTCCTCTATCTCGCTGGAGCGCTCATCCCCTTCGCCCAGTTCCCTCTGAATAGCCTTGAGCTGCTCGCGCAGGTAGTATTCGCGCTGGGTCTTGCCCATTTCGGAGTGGACCTGCGACTGTATCTTGCTGCCGAGTTCCAGCACGTCCACCTCGCGCATGAGAATGGCCAGCAGCTTGCGGAGGCGGCTCCTGGTGCCCGTGGTTTCCAGCAAGTCCTGTTTCTCGGAAATCGGAATCGGAAGATGCAGCGCGATGGTGTCGGCCAGGATTCCCGGCCTGTTCACGCTGGTGGCGATGGACTGAAGTTCGTCGGGCAGGTTCGGAGAGAGCGAGACCACCTTCTGGAACGCGGCGCCCACATTCCGGCGCAGGGCTTCCATCTCGACGGTTTCCTCCTCGGTCCAATCGATGACATCGGGCATTTCCTCGACCTTGACGCGTAAATAAGGCTCTGTCTGAACGCACTGGGTAAACCTGATGCGCTTCAAGCCCTGCACTATCAGCCGCTGGTGCTCCGGCAGGCGCAGCATGGTGTGAATGGCGGCGGCCACGCCAACGTTATAGATATCCGCAAACTTGGGGGCATCCACATCGGGATCTTTAAGCGCCGCAAGCGCAATTATTCTGGTCTCGCCCACCACGGCGTCGTCGACCAGCTTCATCGAGCTTTCCCTGGACACGATCAGCGGCATGACCACCATCGGAAAAAGCACCGTGTCCTTAATTGGCAGGAGACTCAATTCACCGGGGATCACGATTGCGCGCTCGCCGATCACCTCGGAATCTATCGTGATCACCTGGTCCTCAGACCCCAAAACGCCATGGGTGGGGTCATTTGATTTGCCTTCCATAAACAACCTCCGCGAAGGTCAGGGGTTAGGGGCTGGGGGCTAGGGAAGGGCCATGCCCGTCGTAACCTTGTTCCCTTGTAACCTCGTAACCTTGCATCTATTCCTGGACTTCTATCTTCTTCTGAGCCGATGTCTGACTCTTGGGGAGCACTACCTTCAGAAAGCCATCCTTGTAGCTGGCCGAGAGGTTATCCCGGTCGAGGGGCACTTCCTGTGGCAGCATCACCACGCGCTCGAAGGCCCCATAATAGACCTCGAGCCTGATGGTAACGGACCCGGCAGGACCGGTCGTCATCCTGCTCAGTGCGCATTCCCCGCAGGGTCAGCAGTCGATTATCTCCCGAGATTGTCAGCTCGATTTGATTGGGGTCGAGGCCGGCCACGCAGACCTCACGACCACGGTGTCCGCGGTCTCGTAGACATCCACCCTGGGAGACCATACCTCACCCGAAGCGCTCGACATCCGGAACATGTGCAAGAGAATATCATCCGACACTCGCCGCATCTCCCGCTCCAGGTCCTCGATCATATCATCGTATGATTTGAACATCAGTATCGCCACCTTTTGCCGTGAAGCCAGCAGCTTCATATTCCAAGGATTATTGTACCAATCCACGACACAGTTTACAACCATGAATTAGTATCTTACAACTGAAATCCTATACAAGCTGTACTGAACTTTGATATGTCACCTCGGATTTCAGTTGTAGGATACGTAAGAAGAAACCACCGACCTTCCGAATTACGGAAAGGCCGTATTGATTTTCCGGCGATGGCCCTCTTGGTTGCGGCTGCGCCGCTTTAGGGTTGATAGGGGAAGGGACGCCTATGCGGCGGGAACGACAACCCGAAGCTGATGGTCCGGGGTTTCCGAACCCCGGACCAAGTTCCCCGGGTTTGCAACCCGTGCGCCAAGCCTTAAGGCTCAAGCTCACGTCGCCCCATAGGCAGCGTTCCCTTCCCAAGCCCGAGTCTTTAACTTTCCGTTGTTTCGGGAAACCCCTTTCCCGAAACGGGCCGCTCAACCCGCCAGCGGAGTGATTGACTCCTGTCTCGTCCGCGCAGCAAAATTGCCAACCGTGCAGCGGGAACTCGAAGGTTCCGGGGGTCATCCCGGCTTGTCGTTCCCGCCGCATAGGTAGGGTTCCCTTCCCAACCTTTAACTTTAACTTTTAACTATCACCCCTAATCCTTGCCCTCCCCGCCCCGATGCCGTACAATTAGAAAGGTGAGATATGCTATGGACGAGGATCCAATTTCCAATCTCGATTTTCCAATTTCCAACCTGACCTTAACAGAAAAACTGACCTCGCTACCGGCCGCGCCCGGCTGTTACCTGATGAAGAACTCCAGTGGGCAGGTGATCTACGCAGGCAAGGCAAAGATCCTGCGCAATCGCATCCGCCAGTACTTCCAGCACAACGCCGACCACACGCGCAGAATCCGGCGGATGGTCTACGAGATCGCCGACCTCGACTGGATAGTCACCGACAGCGAGCTCGAGGCACTCATACTCGAAAGCAACCTCATCAAGAAGCACCATCCGACCTACAACGTCCGGCTGCGCGATGACAAGAGCTACCCGTACATCGCGGTTACCGTGAGCGACGAGTGGCCCCGCGTACTCTACGCTCGCAAGCTGCGAATGCGCCGCAAGGAAAAGGACAAATACTTCGGTCCCTACACCGACACCGAGGCTGTCCGCGAGACCCTCCGGCTCATCCGTCGAGTCTTTCGCGTCCCCTGCGGTTGGAAGGACCCTTCCCAGTCCAAGGGAAAGGCGTGCATGTCTTATCACATCGGCCAGTGCACCGGGGTCTGCGCGGGCAAGATCACCAGGGACGAGTATATGGTGGTGATCCGCGATGTGATGGCGTTCCTCGAAGGCCGCCGCGAGCAGCTCGTCGACCGGCTGCTGGGTCAAATGAACGAAGCCGCCGGGCATCTCGAGTTCGAGCGGGCGGCCAGGCTCCGGGACCAGGTCGCGGCGATTCAGAAGCTGATCGCCCGGCAGAAGGTGATTTCCACGGCCCTTGAAGATCAGGACGTGATCGCGCTGGTTACCGACAATGGCAACACCTGCGCGGGGATGTTCTTCATAAGGGGCGGCAAACTCATCGGCCAGGAGCATTTCATGCTCGAAAACGCCTCATCCGATGATCTGGCGCAAAGCATCTCCGAGTTCATCACGCAGTATTACGACACCGCGCCTTATGTGCCGCGCGAAATCTTACTGAGCGAGGAGATCGACGAGATCGACATCGTGGAAAGCTGGCTCCGGCAAAAACGCGGCTCCAAGGTCGATGTCGCCAGCCCGAGGCGGGGCGAGAAGAACGTCTTGTCGAGATGGCTCGCAAAAACGCCGAGCTTGTACTGGCGCAGCTCAAGCTCAAGATGTCCACCGACGAAGCGCGCATGCGGGAGGAACTCGAGACCCTGCGTGCCGCGATCGGTATCGACGCTCTGCCCCGCCGCATCGAGGCTTATGACATATCCAACATTCAGGGTTACCACACCGTGGCCTCGCTGGTGATCTTCGAGAACGGCCAACCCAGGAAGGAGCACTATCGCAAGTTCAAGATCAGGCGGCCCGAGGGGCAGCCCGATGATTACGCCTCGATGCGCGAGGTCATCTCGCGCAGGCTGACCGGCGCCTTGCGGCGCTCCCGGGGCTTCGAGGAGCCGCCGGACCTTATGCTTATCGACGGAGGCAAAGGCCAGCTCGGCGCCGCGCTGGAAGCTATCGCGGCTTCCGAGGAAGAGGTCGCGGCCATCGGCCTGGCGAAGCGCAACGAGGAGATATTCCGCCCGGGCCTGCCCGATCCCGTGCTGCTGCCGCGCAATTCGAAGGGTTTGCACTTGATCCAGCGTATTCGTGATGAAGTCTCACCGCTTCGCGGTCACCTATCACCGGACCCTGCGCGACAAGACGATGCGCCTCTCGGTCCTTAACGAGGTTCCCGGCATCGGACCCACGCGCCGCAGAGCCCTCATCAAGCACTTCGGCACGGTGGAGAAGATAAAGAGCGCGTCCGTCGAGGAGCTTGCCGCCGCTCCGTCGATGGGCAAGTCCGCGGCCCAGGCGGTGTATTCGTTTTTCAGGGAACGAGAAGGTTAATAGGATTGATAGGGTTAATAAGGTTGTTAGGGTTTACCGTTGCCGGTGTATCGGGAATCTGCCGGTGTATCGGGAATCTTGTTCCCGATACGCACTCAGTTTCGGGAACAAGATTCCCGAAACACCCGGCACAGCGTTCTATCAATCAACGCTGTTCGGGCGGATTTGCAATCCGGCCTGCAAGTGACAACCCGGGCATCTCTGATGCCCTGACAACCTTACAACCCGAAAAGACTTTGCCGGTGTATCGGGAATCTTGTTCCCGATACGCACTCAGTTTCGGGAACAAGATTCCCGAAACACCCGGCACAGCGTTCTATCAATCAACGCTGTTCGGGCGGATTTGCAATCCGGCCTGCAAGTGACAACCCGGGCATCTCTGATGCCCTGACAACCTTACAACCCGAAAAGACTTTGCCGGTGTATCGGGAATCTTGTTCCCGATACGCACTCAGTTTCGGGAACAAGATTCCCGAAACACCCGGCAATCAATTATGCAACTAAGCACCAGTTCCTAATTCCTATGAGTACAATAGTGATGTTCAAGCGAATGCTGACGCGCTGGCTTATAGGTATTGTCGCCGTGCTAATCGCGGTATGGCTGGCAAAGACTCTGCGGCTCCAACTGCAGTGGCCGGACATATGGAGAATCGTTATTTTCGTCCCGGTTCTCGCCCTGGTCAACGGTGTGCTGGGAACGCTGCTGCGGTTTCTTTCGGTCCCGCTGACGTGCCTGACCCTGGGTTTGTTCGGATTCGTTATCAACGCCATCGTGTTCTGGACGGCGGGAGCACTCACCGGCGCCCAGATGAACTTTTTGAGCGCGCTTTTCGGATCGGTTGTGGTAACGGTCATATCGTCGCCGTTGAGCGCGATAGTCGAGAGATAGGGAAGGGATTTAATCGCGAAAACGCGAAAGGGCGAAAGAGCGAACGAAGCGGAAGTTGAAATCCTTAACGTCCTTACTGCTAATGCCGCCCCCTGGTGTTTCGGGATTTGAGTGAAGCGAACGCGGAACGGAAATCCCGAAACACCGGGGCGTCGGTCTCGAAGAACAGCGTGAGTTCCATTTTCGGATCCGTTTTCGCGTTTTCGCGATGAATTCCCTTTCCACTCCCCATCGAGGTAAACTCTTGGACAAGAAGAAAAAAGAAAAACAACTGGTCATAATAACGGGAATGTCCGGCGCGGGGAAATCGCTTGCGTTCAGCACATTCGAGGATCTGAACTACTTTTGCATCGACAATCTGCCGCCGAGGCTGATTCCGGACGCCATCAATCTCTGGAGAGAACCTGCCACGCCCGAGGATGTCGCCGTGGTGGCGGATGTGCGCGCGGGGCAGTTCTTCCCCGATCTGCTGTCGATCTGCCACTCGCTGCGTTCCAAGCCCGTGTCCGGGTTCGGCCGGCCTACTCTCTTACCTGACGGCGAGCGACGCCGAACTTGTCCGCCGGTTCAAGGAAACCCGCCGAAAGCACCCGCTGGTGACCACCGAACGAGGGATTCTCGACGCCATCAAGCTCGAACGCGATATGCTCGCCGACTTGAACGAGCACGCCGACAAGACCATCGACACCACCAACCTGGAGCCGGAAGGCCTGCGGAGGCTGATACGCGACGCATTCGAGTCGGTGAGGCCGCACGAACGCCTTATGATATCCGTGGTATCGTTTGGCTTCAAGCATGGGGTGCCGCTCGATGCCGATGTAGTATTCGACGTGCGTTTTCTCGCGAACCCGTTTTGGGTGCCCAGCCTGCGCGAAAAGGACGGCACCACTCCGGAGGCAGCCGGATACGTGCTGTCGGACCCGCTCACCGAACCGCTGCTCGAGAAGCTCTTCGACCTGGTGGAGTTCAGCATTCCGCAATATATAAAAGAGGGTAAAGCATACCTGACCATAGCAATCGGCTGCACGGGCGGCAAGCAGCGGTCGGTTGTAGTGGCGAATGAGCTGGCCCGCTTTCTGATGGGGACAAACTACGTGGTACGGGTGGAACATCGAGACCTTTACCAGGCGCGAGGTCAAACAGATGCGCGCTAAGTCTCTTGTAAGCTCTCTAAAGTGGCTCTATCCGGGGATGCGGGTAAAGCGCTGGCTCCTGCTCACCCCGGTGGGGGTGGCAATCGTCACCGCGGGAGTGGTGCTGCTGGCAAACGTGCGGATAGTCGACCTGCTCGGCAAGGTTGGCGACGAGGCGCTCGCGCTCTTCGGCCTGCGCCTGGACAAGCCCGGGACACAGCTTCCGGTCGGAATCGGGCTGGTTATCCTGGGACTCGCGCTGATATTCGCAAGCCTGCGGCAGGTGGTGCGCTCGATCACGAGCGTCGTCAGCCCCGAGGCGGAGGGCAAGCTCGCCGACGTCGTTTTCCAGCGGCGATATCTTTCACAGGGCCAGCGGATCGTCGTAATAGGCGGCGGCACGGGCCTGTCCACGATGCTCAGAGGTCTCAAGCAGTATACCAGCAACCTGGTCGCGGTCGTCACGGTCACCGACGATGGCGGGGTCCGGGCCGGCTTCAGCGCGATATGGGAATGCTGCCTCCGGGCGATATCCGAAACTGTCTGGTCGCCCTTGCCGATGCCGAGCCTTTGATGACCGAGCTTTTCCAGTACCCGTTTTGGAAACGGCGGCGACGGACTGGACGGTCACTCGTTCGGCAATCTGCTCATTGCCGCCATTACCCAGATTACCGGCGATTTCGAGCGCACGGTAAAGGAAACCAGCAATATTTTGGCCATCCGCGGGCGGGTGCTGCCTTCCACAATAGACGATGTGACACTCTACGCCGAGCTTGCCGACGGCACCCTCGCCTACGGAGAGACGAACATCGTGAAGTCGCCTCAGCCGGTAAAGCATATGATGCTGGAGCCGTCGGCGGTGAAGCCCCTCGAAGAGACCCTGCGCTCGATCGAGCTTGCGGATTGCATAGTGATGGGGCCGGGAAGCGTTTACACCAGCATTGTGCCCAACCTGCTTGTCCAGGGCATTTCGGAGGCTATCGCCGGCTCGGACGCCGTAAAGGTCTATGTGTGCAATGTCATGACCCAGCCCGGCGAAACAGACGGCTACAGCGCTTCGGACCACGTCAAGGCTGTAACCAGGCACACCGAGTACAAGGTCTTCGAGCACGTGCTGGTCAATCAGGAAAGGCCCACGAAGGAACTGCTGGAGAAGTACGGTCAACAGGGGCAACTCTTCGTCGAGCCCGATGCGGCCCGAATACGCGAAATGGGCTACAGGCCGATAGTCGGCGACTACATCAGCCAGACCGACGTCGTCCGCCACGACCCCGAAAAACTGGCCCAGGCGATTTTGAAGCTGATTGGCTAATTTCAGTGCTGAGAAACGAACGAGTAACGAGAAGGGACACGGCCCGCCCTATGCGCCCCCTATGTGGCGGGAACGACAATTCGAGGTAACCCCCGGAATGAAGCCCTTCGAGTTCCCGCCGCACATGGCGACGGCGATGGAGACGGAGGGGGAGCCGAGGTGATCTGTCCCTCTGTTCGGGCCGGGATTGCAAAGTCCGCCCCAACAGACGGGGCCCCTATAACCCTACCAACCCTATAACCCTATTGACCCTTCCCGATCGTCTTCACCCAGCACCGCCGGTTTCGGGGGCCGTCAAACTCCGTGAAATAGATACCCTGCCACGTTCCCAGCAGCAGGCGACCGTTTTCGACCATGACCGTCAGCGACGGCGACATGAGGCTCGACTTGACGTGGGCGTCGGAGTTTCCTTCCGTATGGCGGTAGCCCGCTCTCTCGGGAACAAGCTTGCTCAGCACGTCGAGCACATCGTCCACCACATCCGGGTCCGCATTCTCATTTAGGGTGACCCCCGCTGTGGTGTGCGGCACGAAGACGCATACGAGGCCATCAGCCAGCCCCGCCTCGGTCACGCACCTCTGCACGTCACGGGTGATATCTATAAACTGCTGGCGCCGGTTTGTTTTGACTGCAATTACTTCCACGACTGTTGATTCATTCACCGCGCCGAGAATTCCTTCTCAGGCTTGCGTCATCTGCTATAATATAGTGGATAGCGGAATGCAAACAAGGTTGGCCTTGGTCCGGCAAGCGCTCACGGATCGTGAGTACCACGTCACCGCATATGTCATTCCGAGCAAGTGACGGCGACGCTGTCGCCGTTACATTGGAAAGAAACCCACCCCCGGTGTTTCGGGATTTCGGGTGATCAGGTCCGACGAGCCGGGCTAGGCCAAAATCCCGGAACATCTGCAAGAAACCGACCCCCGGTGTTTCGGGAATCTTGTTCCCGAAACTGGGGAGTTTCTTAGGAGCAAGTGACGGCGACGCTGTCGCCGTTACATTGGAAAGAAACCCACCCCCGGTGTTTCGGGAATCTTGTTCCCGAAACTGGGGAGTTTCTTAGGAGGAGCAAGTGACGGCGACGCTGTCGCCGTTACATTGGAAAGAAACCCACCCCCGGTGTTTCGGGAATCTTGTTCCCGAAACTGGGGAGTTTCTTAGGAGCAAGTGACGGCGACGCTGTCGCCGTTACATTGGAAAGAAACCCACCCCCGGTGTTTCGGGAATCTTGTTCCCGAAACTGGGGAGTTTCTTAGGAGGAGCAAGTGACGGCGACGCTGTCGCCGTTACATTGGAAAGAAACCCACCCCCGGTGTTTCGGGAATCTTGTTCCCGAAACTGGGGAGTTTCTTAGGAGGAGCAAGTGACGGCGACGCTGTCGCCGTTACATTGGAAAGAAACCCACCCCCGGTGTTTCGGGAATCTTGTTCCCGAAACTGGGGAGTTTCTTAGGAGCAAGTGACGGCGACGCTGTCGCCGTTACATTGGAAAGAAACCCACCCCCGGTGTTTCGGGAATCTTGTTCCCGAAACTGGGGAGTTTCTTTAGGAGGAGCAAGTGACGGCGACGCTGTCGCCGTTACATTGGAAAGAAACCCACCCCCGGTGTTTCGGGAATCTTGTTCCCGAAACTGGGGAGTTTCTTAGGAGGTGTATCGAAGGGCGGCCTCCTGCCGCCATGCTTCGATACGGCCCACAGACCGGGCCTACTCAGCATTGGCGGTACTTTCGTCCCGTCAGAAATCAACGGTTTCTATCTCACACTGGCCCGGCCCCGAGGACGGGCACACGGGCTGAGCAGCTACTTCGTCCGGACTCTCTGCTCTCCGCTCTGGTCTAGGCTACTTTCGAACCATGGACATAGAACTGCTGCGAAACTTACTTGAGAGCGTGCGATCGGGCAAGACCGATGTGGAGGAAGCCATTGACGACCTGCGTGTGCTTCCTTACGAGGACATAGGCTTTGCGAAGCTCGACAATCACCGGCATCTTCGCACCGGCTTTCCCGAGGTCGTTTTCTGCCAGGGCAAGACCACCAGCCAGGTTGTCGAAATCTTGCGGACACTTTCCGCCCGCAGCAAATGCGTGCTGGCGACGCGGGCGGCGGCGGATGTGTTCGAGGCCGTTCGGGGCGCGCTTCCCGACTCCGTGTACAGCGAGACCGCTCGGATCATAACGGTCGGCACCCCGCGGCGATCAGAGGAACAGATTCGTAAAGACACCAAATACATAATGGTCCTCTGCGCGGGCACGGCCGACATCCCCGTCGCCGAGGAGGCCGCCGTGACCGCGAGCGTCCTGGGCAGCCGAGTCGAGCGAGCGTACCGATGTCGGGGTAGCGGGACTGCACCGGCTTCTGGACCAGCGGCGGACGCTCGTGGACGCGAATGTGGTGGTCGCGGTAGCCGGGCATGGAAGGCGCCCTGGCAAGCGTGGTCGGAGGCTTAGTCAGGCGGCCCGTGATTGCGGTGCCCACCAGCGTGGGCTATGGGGCGAGTTTTGGCGGCCTCGCGGCGCTGCTGTCCATGTCAACTCCTGCGCCGTTGGGGTGAGCGTGGTCAATATCGACAACGGCTTCGGCGCGGGATACCTCGCGCACTTGATAAATCAGTAAGCCACATAGAACCCGGATTTTCATCGCGAAAACGCGAAATAGCGAAAGCGCGAAAAAAAACGATTGGGAAACGTAACAGCTCAGTCTTGCTGTCATCCTGAACTTGATTCAGGATCTCGTACCTGCGAAGGAGATGCTGAATCCCCTGAATCAAGTTCAGGGTCAGCATGACAAGTCCTCATCAAGAGCGAGCTGTCACTGGGGGAACGCCTAGCGGGCAAGCGTAAAACTCAGGATTGCGCCCTATTTTTCCCGTTTTCGCCCTTTCGCGATTAGAACCCTTCCGTCGCGTTGCATATCAGAGAGCGTGGATTGATGAGAATTGCTTACCTCGACTGTTTTGCCGGCATAAGCGGCGACATGACGCTCGGCGCCCTGATCGACGCCGGGGCCGACTTCGACTCCCTCAAGGCCGAACTCGGCAAACTGCGAGTCGGCGGCTACGACATCCAAGCCGCCAAAGTCACGAAGAGCGGCATCTCGGCCACGGACGTCACTGTCAGCGTCGAGCATCACGGCGCAAGCCACGGGCGCTCTTTCTCCCAGATCGCTCGGATAATCGAAGACAGCGGCCTGTCTGAGGGCGTCGCCTCGATGGCCATTGCGATATTCAGACGGCTCGGTGAAGCCGAGGCCGAAGTGCATGGCAAAAGTATAGAAGAGATTCACTTTCACGAAGTCGGGGCGGTCGATGCGATCGTCGATATCGTGGGCGCGTGCATCTGCCTGGATATGCTCGGCATCGAGCGCGTCCATGCCAGCCCAATGCCCACATTCCACGGGACCGTCAAAATGGCCCACGGCGCCTTTCCCCTACCCGCCCCGGCGACAATCGAGATCCTTAAAGGCGCGCCCTGGCGCGAGTTGGGAATCGAAGGCGAACTGGTGACCCCCACAGGCGCCGCAATCGCCGCCGAAATCTCCGCCGGCTTTGGCCCGATGCCCCCGATGACCGTGCAGTCCGTGGGTTACGGGGCGGGCAAGAGCGACTTCGAGATACCCAACGTGCTGCGCATTGTAGTCGGCGAATCCGGCGAAGAGAACCATCCTGCACAAATGAGGACGAGGTCAGCGTGATCGAGACCAATATCGACGACCTCAGCCCGCAGTTTTTCGAGGTGGTGATGGAGTCTCTGTTCGCCCTCGGCGCGCTGGATGTCTACCTGACACCCATCCAGATGAAGAAGAACAGGCCCGCGGTGCTGTTATCCGTTATCTGCCCGGCGAGAGGATATCCAGCGATTGACCGGCCTTCTTTTCGAGGAGACCTCGACCATAGGCATCCGAATCGACACCCGAAAACGAATCTGCCTGCCGCGAGAGATCGAGACCGTCGAGACAGCCTACGGCCCCCTGAGGGTAAAAGTCGCCAGGCGATGCGGCCGCGTGGTAAATATCCAGCCCGAATACGAGGACTGCAAGAATGCAGCGGCGCGGCATTCGACGCCCATCAAGCGCGTGCGCGACGCGGCGGTGGTGGCGTTTTACAAAGGGAAGTCGTAACGGCAGCCACCACTATGCGGCGGGAACGACAAGGCGAGACAATCACAAGGCACAAAGCCCTTCGAGTTCCCGCTGCACGCGTGGCACATTCTGCCCGCGAGAGAAGGCATGGTCTGCATCTGCCCAGCGTCACTGCTATGCGTGCAGCGGGAACTCGAAGGCGCCTCTTTGAAGCGGACGCTCTATTTGTCGTTCCCGCCGCATATGTATGGCTTTTTCGCTTTCTCCACGCACGAAACAAAGATTTAACGAGACGCCTCTTGCGGCGCACCCATTCTGGGGAGTAAAATGACTTGGCTGCATATTAGGACAGTCAGCATAACAGCTCAGCCTTGTTGTCATCCTGAACTTGACTCAGGATCTCGTTACTGCAAAGGAGATGCTGAATCAAGTTCACTACCATCCCATAACTGGGGGAAATGGCCTGTTTTCTGGGTATTTCACGCTCAGTAGCGTGTGGTTTTGCAAGTACCCACTTTCGGTTTTCTGGGCGTTACCATTCGCAAGTGCGCAGCCGCGCGGACATGGCACAAACGCGGCGGCTATGTCATTCCGAACGAACGTGAGGAATCTCGACCTATCGGTTGACTCTCACATACCGAAGGATGATACAGGCGCAACGTTGAGATTCCTCACATTCGTTCGGAATGACATGATTTACGACGGCTGTGGCAGAACCAGCACCGCGCCTCACTGTGGGATGGTAGTGAATCAAGTTCAGCATGACACCCGTTCGCGAAGAGTGAGATCATACTGGTCAGCGCGCTCAGGAGCCCCCAGATATGGCGCGGTTGCGCCACCTAAGTGAGATGAAGCAACCAAACCACTGGTTGGAGGTCTGGATTCTAACTCCTAACTTCTATTTTCATCGGAGTCTACCATTTGGAACTTTGGCAACTTACCGAGCAGGATGTCTACGAGCATTTGGGCAGCTCGCCCTCAGGTCTGGGTAAAGATGAAGCCGCTCAGCGTTTAATTAAATATGGTCCCAACGTCTTGCCCGCGAAGCAGGGCAGACCTCTCATCTACAGATTTTTCCAGCAGTTCGCGGACCTCTTCGCCATGCTGCTGGAACTTGCCGCGGCACTCACATTCCTCGCCGCGGTCCTTTCGCATGGCGCCGACCGCGCGGACCAACTCCACGTCGCGTTCGCTATCATCGGGGTTGTTTTGCTTAACGCGGTGATCGGCTTCTTCCAGGAGTATCGAGCGGAAAAGGCCACCGAAGCACTCCGGAACATGGTGCCTCAGAACGCGAAGGTGCTGCGCGACGGCCGGCTGGCGGTCGTGCCGGTTTCCGAACTGGTGCCGGGCGATGTTATCGCGCTTGAGGAAGGCGACGCCATTAGCGCGGACGCACGCCTTGTGCGCCAGTATGAAATGAGCACCAACAACATCGCCCTCACGGGCGAGTCCGATGCGGTGCGAAAGACCTCGGACCCCATAACCTCGGAAAAGCTTTCCAAAATCGATATGCCCAACCTGGTGTTCATGGGAACCAGCGTGGCGGCTGGGACCGGGCGCGCGGTGGTCATCGCGACGGGCATGCAGACGGAATTCGGTCGGATTTTCGAGCTGACTTCGATGGTGCGAGAAGAAAAGTCGCCTTTGCAGAGGGAAGTCGGGGTGATGGCGCACACGGTCTCCAAGATCGCCGTCGCCACCGGCTTGGCGTTGTTCGGGATGGGCCATTTTCTGGGGTTGGAGCTGGATCGGCGCCGTGCTCTTCGCGCTGGGCGTCATGGTGGCCTGCGTTCCCGAGGGCCTGCCCGCCACGCTTTCGGTCGCTCTTGCGGTGGGCGTGCAGAGCATGGCGAAGCAAAACGCGCTCATCAAGAAGCTTTCGGCGGTCGAGACTCTCGGCTCGACAAATGTGATCTGCACCGACAAGACCGGGACCCTCACCAAGGCCGAGATGACCGTCAAGCAAGATATTCGCCGGCATGACCGCTATCGATGTCACCGGCGCTGGCTACGAGCCCGTGGGCGGCTTCGAAATCGACGGCCGGAGCGTCACGCAAGACGAAGTCGCGGCCACCTCGACGATTTTTTCCGCGCCATGACGTTCTGCAACAACGCCAAGGTCCTTCCCCCGGAGGACGGCAAGGGCTGGCGGGTGATCGGCGACCCGACCGAAGGCTGCCTGCTGGTGGCGGCCGATAAGGGGAAGTTCGATCTGCAGGCCGAACTGATAGCCCACGCCAAGATCTACGAGTTGCCGTTCGACTCCGTTCGCAAGCGCATGTCCGTGGTGCACGTGGAGGGCGAGGGCCAGAGGGCTTATGTCAAGGGCGCTCCCAGCGAGACCATCGGACTCTGCACCAGAATCGGAATCAACGGCCAGGATGTTCCGCTCAACGAAGAGCCAGGCAGAACGTTTTCGCGCAAAACGACGCGATGTGCGGGAGGCGCTGCGGGTGCTTGCCATCTGCGAGCGCGACCTGCCTGTGGAAATGACTGACTACACGGTCGAGACCGTCGAGACCGATCTGACCCTCCTGGGCCTGGTCGGGATGATCGACCCGCCGCGGCCGGAGGTAGCCGATGCCGTCGTCCAGGCCATCTCCGCGGGCATACGGATCATTATGATCACCGGCGACTACGGCCTCACGGCTGAGGCCATCGCGCGCAAGATCGGCATCGTTAAGGGCGAGGAATGCCGCGTGGTGACCGGCATCGAACTGGACCAGATGTCCGGGACGACCTCAAGAGCGAACTCATCGACCACTACGAGATCCTCTTCGCCCGGGTTTCGCCGGAGCACAAGATGCGGGTTGTCTCGGCTCTTAAGGAGATGGGCGAGATCGTCGCGGTTACAGGCGACGGGGTCAACGACGCACCCGCCTTGAAGCGCGCGGATATCGGCGTCGCGATGGGCCTTACCGGAACAGACGTCTCCCGCGAGGCCGCGGTCATGATCCTCCTGGACGACAGCTTCGCGAGCATCATCAAGGCAGTGGAACAGGGCCGTGGGGTGTATTCGAACCTGAAGAAGATGGTCACCTATCTTTCTCGCACAACTGCGGCGAGCTGTTCCCGTATGTGTTTGCCACCCTTTTCAGGGTGAACCTGGTTCCGCTGTCGGCTCTCCAGGTGCTCTCGATCGACCTCGGTTCGGATGTTTTGCCCGCGCTGGCGCTGGGGACGGAAAGACCCGAACCTGGTATAATGAAGCTTCCCCCAGGCCCAAGACGACCAAGCTGCTGGACCCGGCGACGCTCAAGCGGATCGCATATCTTGGGGTTATACAGTCGGCTTGGGCGACTTTCGGGTTCATTTACGTGATGCTTTCGCATGGCTGGCATTGGGGCGATGGAAGCTGGATGGCTGCCGCCAACCCGCATTATATGGTTTATCGTGAAGCGATCACGATGACGCAGGCGGCGATTGTGGTCTCTCAGTTTGCAAACGGCTTCGTCTGCCGAACCGAGCGGACCTCTGTTTTCACGGTGGGCCTGTTCAGCAATCTTGGAATCGTGGCGGGCGAGCTTTTCGGCCTGCTGCTGATGATCGGGATTTCATACTGGGCGCCTTTGCAGGCGCTATTTAAGACCGCGCCGCTGAGCGCAAGCGACTGGCTGGTCTTGCTGATGGCGTCCGTAACACTTTTTGTGGCGGAAGAGGCGCGGAAATGGTGGATACGGTGGAAGGGGCAGGGGCTAGGGAAGGGAGGGAGACCGACCGATCCCTGCCCTAGTTGCCAACTCCCAAGAGGAAGTCGGGAGTCGGGACAAGGGGCGGGATGGCGAGCAGCCAATCCCTTCCCTAGTCCCCAGCCCCTAGCCCCTAAAAAAGCAGGGAGTTATTATTATGCAGTGATAATCGTGGGTTGCGGCAGGGTGGGCGCGTATGCCGCCTCGCGTTGTCAAGGGAAGGTCACTCGGTGGTCGTGATCGACCGCGACCAGCGCTCGTTCCGGCGCCTGCCGAAGGGCTTTACTGGGATGACGCTCAGCGGAATCGCCTTCGACAGGGAAACGCTCGAAAAGGCCGGTATCACCAGAGCGGATGCGCTCGTGGCGGTGACCAACGGCGACAACACGAACGTCGTATCCGCGCGTCTGGCGAAGGAGATTTATCGCGTACCGATAGTGGTGAGCCGGATTTACGACCCGCAGCGCGCCGAGATTTATCGCAGGTTCGGTGTGACGACTTTCGCCCCCACCGTTTGGGGCGGCAATAAGGTAATCGAGATGATCACCGGCGGGCAGGTTCCATCTGAGATGTCCCTGGGCAACGGCGAGGTGAATATGATGCCGGTGGCCGCGCCGGCGCATCTGATCGACAAACCCTTACCGAGATGAATGTTCCGGGAGAGATCCAGGTCGGAGCGATCATCCGAATGGGCAAGGCGATGATACCTGTCTCGGGGACCAGGTTCGAGGAAAGAGACCAACTGCACGTGCTTGGTCCATCAGTCGGCGGTGGAGAAGTTTCAGAAGATGATGGGGCTAAAGTAAATGAAGATAATAGTAGCGGGCGCGGGAAAACTGGGACGACGAGTAGCTGAGATCATAATGGAAAAGCAGACCGTGGTCGTGATCGAGCGTGACGAGGCGCGGTGCAAGTATATTAGCAGCTACGGTACCCGGTCGAAGTAGATGCAAACAAAAAAA
>CAWGNL010000013.1:0-11346 GCA_963823885.1 uncultured bacterium | reverse complement strand
CTCGAGCGGCACTTGAATTCTCGAACGGCATGCCGCCGTCAGGGCGGAGATTGTAGGCGTAGTCCGCCTCGCGCATAGAGCGTTCAAGCTGAGGAAAGAGAAACGGCAGCGCCTGTTGGTAGTTCCAAACGTGCGTGCAGGACCCTTCGCAGCAGCCCTGGGCCGCATGGCAGCCTTCCCAGCCATAGAAAGTGCCGTCTTCCAATCGAAGCACCGTCGGGCTTTTCAGAATCGAAAGGTTGGCCGATACTGCATCGAGAGCAAAATCCGGAATGCTCGATGCAAACAGCGCCTCCTTGAACATTCGGGTCTCCCTATACAGCCGGTCCCAGTTCTTGATGGAATATGCCGCGGAGTCCTTCGAGTCTTTCCAGAGGGTCGCGTAGTAGTTCTTCCAGGTCTTCGGCGACGGACCGCAGCCGCAGGCGGAATCACTGCAACCGGGGTTCCAGTAGTTTTCGCAGGTGGGAACGTTCCAGGTAATGACAAAGCGCACACGCCCGCTTTTCCCCGGAGCCAGTTCGAAGTGAGCTGCGAGCACGCCCGGCCGATCGTTTCCTCTCCGGTCATCGCCGTGAAGCGGGGTTTCCCGGTTCTGGAGCCTGCCGGGAGCCGTGAAGTCCCGCCAGTGACACTTCCAAAGGATCGAAGATCGGGATACCGAGCGTGCTGGCTTCCAACCAATACTGCTGCCAGCTCACGTCGGGCGCATCGGTGGCCAGAGTCATATCTCCGTAAGCGACATCTTCCGGTTTTGGACCGTCGGAAGCTAGATGGAGGAATGTAAGGCCGCCGCTGTGCCGCTCTACCGAGTTTATGTTGTTTTCCGGGAAGGGATTATTGAGCGTTCCGGCAAGCGTATACGCAATGTCCTTGTCGGTCGAATTGAGGACCTCGATTTCGAAAAATGCGCACGGAATGCCGGAGTCCTTGTCATTGAGCGGGATGAACGGATTGAACGCTGTCATCGATACCGTTCCGGGAAACGCCTCCGCACCCTTGAAATGGAGCCGGGCAATTGGAAACTCGCCTCTAAACTCCACCTCCTGAAAGTGCGGAGCGCCCGCCAGGTGGCGGCGATCCGGACCAAATCCGAATCCTTGAAACTGCTCGGCCCCCACAATTCCCATATAGTGTGGGTGCAGATCACCGTGTAGGACCCGGGCGTCGATCACCCTGCCTTCCGACTCAGCCTTGATCGCGAAATGAGAGAAGCCGTTCAAACTGCCCTTGTTAGGCTTATTGAAAATCTCCCAATCGATAAGCCTGCCGTTGCCGGCAAGACCGATACAGCCTGTTCCTATGCCTCCCAAAGGGAAGCTGATCTCGCTGGTCCTGTTGCCCTTGTAGAGAAAGTAATCCAATCCAACCTCCAAACTAACCGCCTACCGATTCGGGAACAGCATTTGGCAGCCGCGGCTGCCCGGCAGGGTCATTGCCATTATGCATAGTATTTCGGCGTTGTCAAGTGCTCGCTTCTTTTTGCCGTACCAGATGTAAGTGCTCAGCCTGTGTGCCCGTCCCCCGGGGGCGGGCCAGTGTAAGGCAGAAACCACGCTAGAATGCGCCGTTACTGACGAGGAATCATGAGTTACCGATCGCATGGCTGTCATTCCGAACGAATGTGAGAAATCTCAACCTCTCGGATGAGTCTCACGCACCGGAACAAGAATCCAAGCGCAGCGTTGAGATTCCTCGCTACCCGCTCCTAAGAAACTCCCCAGTTTCGGGAACAAGATTCCCGAAACACCGGGGGGTGGGTTTCTTTCCAATGTAACGGCGACAGCGTCGCCGTCACTTCCTCGGAATGACATATGCGGTGGCATGTACCCAGGATTCGTGAGATGTTACTAACAGATCTCACATTTGAAGTTTAAGGCAGAGCAGTTGTATAATTGCTCTGCTGAAATCCGAGGTCACATATCAAAGTTCAGTACGGCCTGTATAGGATTTCAGTTGCAAGATACTAACTTCTGTTTTCAAAACAAAGGAATCGAACATGGATAACATTTTTTGCACCTGCACAATAATGGCCCTGAGACACCCGATGAGCCTAAATCCGGAATGTCTGACATCCGAATGCGAGCTTGACGACGCAATAAGCAAAGTCCATAAGTTCTTTCACGAATACTTGAAAGTACCCGTCGTCTGGCTCATCAATGATGCAATGCTGGAACCTCGCGGCGAGACATTTCGACGCATGCATCAGGAATACGGCGACGAGTTCGGCATTTATGAGAGCGGAATCTTCGCGGCTGGAACCCAGCCCGGTTATGGGCAGGACTGGCCCGAAAAACTTGGAATCAAGAGGCCGAGCCTTATCGAAAACCCCATCGGCTTGACGTGGGCGGAAATGCCGGAAGACATGCAGGTGCAGGCCCTGGGTTATCTCAAAAAGCGCGTCGATGATGTGATCGGCCAGGATACCAAACTTGTGTACGCCGCAAACGGCGGGGCCAATACCGTTCGAGCGATGAAGAAAGTCGGCCTGGAAATACTCTGGGGCTACAACTGGCATCTTTACGGAGACTTTGTGGATGCTACCGGCAGAGGCGCGCCGTTTACTGCGTTCTATGTCAGCGACGTGCACCAGAAAGCGGCCGCGCCGATCGGAGACAAATCGGTTCTGGGTATCCCCTGGGGAGCATGCAATCTGTTGAACTCATATTCGGTGTCATGGGCGTCCAGAAGCGGTCAGAATAACGTCTGCATAAATGCGCACGAGGTTGCTAACAGATCAGGGGATATCGAGAGTCAAGACTATATCGAGAAGGTTATCACGGAACTCGTGGGGCAGGCAGGGTGGAACCCGTTCGTTCATATTCCCGTGCAAATCGAGGCGGTGTGGATAGATGAGGGGGGAGCGTCGTGGGGCCAGCATCCGCGATTTACGTCGCATACGACCGAGGTCTTCTACCGCATAATGGAGGTCGCGATCAGGCACGGCGCAAAGGTAGTGACCTGCGGCGATTTCCTGAAGTGGTATCGGGAGAACTTCGACCGTACGCCGGAAACGCTCCATTACAGCGAAGACCTGCTTCCAGGCCATCGCTTCCGGGGTAAGGACCAGGATTATGCTCCGATGCTGGCCTATTGCAGCCACGAACGCCAGATGATATTCCTCAAATCTCACGGTTTCAATATCGCAAGGGCTTATTCGTATAAAGATGTCCGGCAGGCGGACGATCCCCGGCGCGAGTATCCATATCAGCTTCCGCCGCCTGTCGATTTGAAGATCGGCTTTTGGAGGGACATACAGACCGGCGTTGTCGTCACTCCGGAAAAGGCATACTACAGCGCCGAGGGCATCGATATGACAGCCGATGCGCCACAACCGGATTATGCTTTCATTTTATGGCAAGCCAATTTGCCCGATTATATCGACATAGACGACCTGGAGTGTACCCCAAGCATCTCGCGCGTGAAGCTGCTGAGGGAAAAGAACATTGCCGTTGTATTCGCATCGCTTGCTGAGGGTGACAATGACCTTGGCATCCGATCGGACAAGCCGAATAAGTATATCAAGATCGAGCGCCAGGAAATCTCCGGCGGCCGCTGTGAGATATATATACGCAATGACGGCCCCGAAGTCCGCCTGCACCGCTTGCAAACCAAAATCGACTCGCATTTACAAATCGGCGGATTCTGGTGGGACGGCAAGTATCACCAGTCGATTTTCCATTATCATTACAGCCCTTACAACTGGCGAACGGGCGAGATGACGCTTAACACTGCTTATCCGATGTCTCTGCCGCTCTACCACGGCACAACCCGGTGCAGCATCGAATTGCTGGGCAGGCTGCCGGAGAACTCTAATCTCCCTTAATCCACTTCCAGAGCCGGAGATCGCCACCCATCACGTGGCCGAAGCAACCCACGCGGGGCTGAGGTTCCGGGCTTTCCGCTTTCCGCTTTCCGCTTTCCGCTATTTTCGACCGAGCAATCACCCAGTTCATTCGCAAGTGACAGGGTGCGGGGGCGTTGCGCTGTTCGTGAATAATGCGACCAGATTCGTAAGTCAAGTTCAGGATGACACAAAGGCTGAACTCTCGCCTCCGGATTCTAACTCCTGACTCCTGACTCCTGACTCCTATTTTCGACGCGTCACCGTCCCGGCAAGGCAATTTTCGGATTCGGCCTCAAGCAGCGCAACTCCTTCAGGCAGGACAACCTCTGTCCGGACATCCCCGTGGCAAGCTTCGTGACGGACCTCGATTACACCCGCGGGGGTGGGCACGGAGCCGCGCGCCCAGCTCAGGTCGGCCAGATTGGGGCTGATTCTCACGACGCCAAAACCCGGGGAGGCGGGAGTCACACCCAGTAACATGCTCGGAAAGCCAAGCCGTAGGCCCTGACGCCCAGCCGTGACAAAGGCTGTGTCTCAAGCCCTTGTAACAGTGGTCTCCGCAATCTTTGTGGATATCGCGCATTCCCGGAGGGACAATCTCGTCTATTCGACCGGCGTTTTCAGCCCAGTCCACCTCAAAATGCTCCCAGAACGTGGTTGCTCCCAGATCCAGCATCGCGCCCCAATAATCGCGAATAAGTTGCAGGCAACCCAGGTAGTCTCCGGCCTTTGCCCTTGCCTCCAGCACGTAGTATCCATGGAAGGTCGATATGTCCCGGCAAGGATCAATGGAAAGAACGGAACTGTTTACGGTTTTGGGATCGACCATTTGGCCAGGGCCATCAACGCCAGGGGCTGCTTGCGCTTGCTAGCAACCGGTCTGGGCGATGCCGCGAGCCCCGAGAGAAGACTGTCCACCCTCGACGCAATGTCATCCTCGCCCAGCGCCAGACAGAGTTCCGCCCCGGCTTTGAGTGCAATTGCAAGCAGAGCCCGCAAGCCGGTCGAAACAGCATCTGGATCGCTTGCCATGGACCAATCAAGAAACCTGGCCCCGTCGAGGGTCTCGTTTCCGAAGCTGTCCACGCACTGCGCTATCCTGTCCAACAGCCCAATCAGGTAGCCTTTTTGCTGCCGCAGATAACCTAAGTCACCGTGATGACGATACCAGTCACGGTGTGCCACGATCCACCACAGTGAGTATGAAGAGATGCCGTTAATCCATTCCGGCAATGGGTAACGATCTCTGGCAAAGTCGAGGCTCTTCTCCACGAGGCTGATCTGGCCGAAAACCGACGAGATCACGCGAGTCTCCGGGTGAATATCTCCAATCCATACAAGGCGGTCGCGTTTTATGCCATCCCACAAGTAGTCTTGCATGCACAGATGGACCGTGCGCGCCCCCACTTTCCAGACTTCGTTCAGGCGCTCGTCGCTGCACTCGAACGATCCCAGGCACGGGATTTCATGGTAAAGGGCAACCGCTTTGACCGAACTCAGCGTGATCTCCACTTGCGAGTCCAGCAAATCAAGCCGGACGAACCTGAAACCCGTGCAACCGACCTCAGTGTAGCCCATCCACGGCGCCAGAACTTGCTGATCGTGGATGGAATGGTCGTTGTTCGGCTCGTTCATCGCCTCGGAGACAGACTCTCCGAAACGAACTCTGAACGTGACAGGTTTCCGCGCGGTGTTGGTTAAGGAATCGATCCTGACACCGCCGTGCAACTCGGTCCCGAAGTCCAGCAAAACGGCTGGAGACACTGCGGAGTCAGCGTGCCGCATCTTGCAGACATCTTCAATTCCGCAGGCCAGCGCATCCGCGCCGGTTATTCCCGACTGCGAAGTCCACACAACCCGCACGGGATTTACAAACCTTCGCACTCGCGAGTCTTTAAGCGATGCATTCTCGGTTTCACTCGTGTTCAATTAAGCTAATCCTCCGATCAATTCTACCAAAGCCGCGGACATGCGTCCAATCGAATCAATCGTCGCAAGAGTTCACTCTTCATGAGTACAACCCCCCTATGCGGCGGGAACTCGAAGGGCTTTGTGCCTTGTGGTTGTCTCGCCTTGTCGTTCCCGCCGCATAGGGGGGTGACATGTACCTACGATCCGCGAGCTGTTACCAGACGGAGTAAGGGCTCAGTCTTGGTGTCATCCTGAACCTGACTTACGGATCTGGTCACTGCAAAGGAGATGCTGAATCTCCTGAACTCGATTCAGGATCAGCATGACAGGCACTCATTAAGAGGCGGCACTTACGACCCTGCAACGAGCTTGGCTGGAAATCTGACATTCAACGGAGGCTGTTTCTCGCCGTGGATCACTTCCACCAGCAGCTCGGTGGCCGCTTTGCCCAGCCTGTACCAATCTTCGGCGTTCGCCTGTATCACGACATCGCGGCCCGGGTGATCGTCGGGTAGTGTGCTGTAGAGCACAAGAGCCATATCCTCCGGAATTCGAATTCCGGCGGAGGTGAGAGCGTTCCACGCCGATATTCCCTGTGCTTTTTCGCCGATCACAGATCGCGGTGGGCGATCCGGGCCGGAGATCATATCGATTATACACGACTCGACGTGCGCTCCGTTTGCGATGCGCATGGACTTGTCGTCCACAATCAGATCGTTCTCCTGCATGACTTCGCAGAACGCCTGCATTCTGTCGATGAAGCATTGATAAACCGGCGGATGGCCGAATGTACGTAATCTTGCTATGGCCCAATGAGATCAGCTTGGATACGGCCTGCCGCATTCCACCGATATTGTCATAATCTATCGTGACTGTCTTGCTGAAACCCTGGTAACTGTCCATGCACACGAGTGGCACCGGACAATCGTCTATTGCTTTGAGAGATGCTCTTTTGAGAGAGACCGGGCCTAAAATGAGTGCCCCATCGAGTCCTCTTGAGACCAAATTATCCATGACATCGACAACGTTCCGGGCTCCCATCGAGGTGGGGAAGAGCAGATCCAGACCAGACTCGGTTGCCGTGTCGTTTATACTGGACAGAATTCTTGCGAACTCCGGCGTTTCCAATGCATTTAGCGTGGGGTTTTCAGAAATCAATGCAATCGTGTTGAATATGCCGGTTTTGAGCTGCCTGGCGGTATGATTCGGTCTGTAACCTATTTTGTCTATGGCATTCAAAATGCGATGTCGGGTTTCGGAACTGACTTCTCCCGTTTTGTCGTTTATGACAGCGGATACCGAAGCGGTCGAGACTCCCGCTTCTCTTGCGACATCGTGCATTGTGGTCATCGCTTTTGCCTCCGTAACGATTAAGTTCAGTATATCACATAATTGAGCTGCAAGCAAGAGGTATAAGACCGTGAGGAAACAAAAGAAAATAGTTCAAAAAAAGACAGTTGACAACTCGGATTTTACATGGCATACTACAAAGGGTGCTCAGGCGTTTAGGACGTCTCAGCCTGAGTTTTTGTTTTTCGGCAATACCTACACGTGTAGGGCTTATGGACAGTCACGTGGATCATGGTCGAGGTTGGCAAGGTGTTTTTTGAGACCTCTTACGCCGGCGTCTATGGCTGCAATTGCAAAGAGGAAAAAGAAAAATGATTAAGATCAGTATCAAAACACTTATTGTGGCAACACTGGCGGTTGCCACAGTGCTTCTAGTGTCTCCTGCCTTTGCTCAGAACTTGGTGGCAAACGGCGACTTCGACATCGACGCTTGCCCGGCGTTTCCCGGCTATGGTACGATTACGGACTGGCCTTGCACGATCGGCACTTCGGGTCTTAACACGGCAACAAACAATAATTTTGCCAATAACGGCGTAATTCCAGTCGGACCGAACGTTGCGTTCATCCAGACTGGTAGTCTCGGCGGCAGCGCGTCTTTGTACCAGACGATCAGTGGCCTCCAGCAAGACGCAACTTATTTACTTACGTATTATGAGAACTCGGCGATAGATTATCCTGGGATACCGTCGCTGAATGTGACGATCGGGAGCGCGACAGTCGTCGCAAATCACGTTGTGAACCCGGTCGGCGCCTATGAGACGTACACGAATCCTTACACGCTGGTACAGAGTTACTTTATGGCGCCAGCGAACGGCAGTTACGTGCTTTCGTTCAATATGAGCGGCGATAGTGCCGGCAGCGCTCTGCTGCTGGACGATGTGCGGATCGTTCAATCGGCCGAATCGATCGGGAGTGTGCGCGGTATGGGTGTCGGCGAAGATGTGGCAGTCACAAACGCCGTAGTGACCGGAGTATACTCGGCCGCCAGTGAGTATATGTTCTATATCGAGCAGGCAGACCGCTCGTCGGGAATCAAGGTCCTCTGCTCCCAGCAGCCCAGCGTTACCGACGGAACGATCGTTTCTTTACAGGGCGAAGTCGCGACAGATTCCGTTAGCGGCGAGAAAGAGATTACTCTCGGCAGTATCCAGTCGGCAACTTCCGGCGCGGTTCTCGGGGCGCTCGGGATGAGCAATCAAGGCGTGTCGAGCTGGTTCAGCGGTGTTGGGCTTGTGACGCAGGGGCTGCTTGTCAAAACCTGGGGTCGCGTTACCGCGGTCGACGGCAACAGCCAGTGGTTCTATATAGATGATGGGACCGGGTTTGCGGATGGTTCCAGCGTGGGCTGTTCGGGTATTCGATGCAATTATAGTTTCAACTACGGCGCCATCAACGTCGGTGACTGTGTTGCGGTCACGGGTTGTGCCGGCAACGACGTATCCATTAACTACGGGGTATCTCCGCCGGTGACAACCGCAATTCCGGTAATACGCGTTAATTCAGTGGGCACGGTCCAATTCGCCGTGAGCGACCAGCCCTCACTGCAAACCCTGACCTATGCCGGAAAGAGTTGTTTGCTGTTTTCCAATCGGGAGACCGGTATCTATCTTAACGCCTCCAATTTCACTCTTGTCAACGTCGAAGACAATATCCAGAACATCAGTTACGTTATAACGTCCGGTGGAAGCCTCTTCAACATCGATTTCCTTTCGGGCAGCACTTACAGCGTTACCGGCTCAGGCGCTACGTACGACGTACAGACGTGGTCAGTGGCCGATACAGCAGCACACTGAATCTGAACTACACGGGTTGCCGTATTAAGACGGGCCGGACATGCAACGTGACTGTGTCCATTACACTTAATATCAACGATCCCAATTTGCATTTTGGCCTGGCGATAAGCAATTACGCCTCGTCGAAATCGAGGATGTGTATTTCCCTACTCTGAGCGGACTGGGAAGCACACTTGCAGGCTCGGCAAGCACGGACTATGTGGTGGGGCCCTGGTATTCGGGAACTCCAGTGCTACAGCCCACGTTCGGTGGCATCAGGCATGGGCCCTGGCATTACCGATTACCCCGGCGGAGCCACAATCGTGTCGATGCTGAGCTATTGTGACGGGCTGGATTCCGGCGGACTATACTTTGCCGCGGAAGATACGTCGTTCTATCGTAAATGCTTTAATTGCACGGCTTCGGGCGCCTCTTTCGTGTTCAGCATTCTGCATTACCCGCAAGGCATACCTTCAAATACCAGTTGGACGCTGCCATACACTGTCGCATTCGGCCCCGTTGAAGGTGATTGGTATAACGCAGCCAGACGTACCGGCGCTGGCTCCTGGCGCAGGGCAGGGTGAAGCCGATCATCGAGAGGACAGACCTGCCCGCCTGTTCCTGAACACCAATATCTGGTTTCAGGGACAGGATCCTAATGCTGGATCGGACAGTATGGCGGCGTTCATCACGTATTGTGAACAAATTCGCCGCATCTCTTGGGCTGCCCTTCGCGTTTCATTTTACGAATGGGGCAATCCTCCGGGGACGTTTAATGTCAATGAACCCGACTACTTTCCGGCGGAGAACGGGCTCGCGAATGCTGTATCGACTTTGCGCGGCCAGGGGTGGAATTGATGCCGTATATCAATGCGACAGCCATGGATATAACTGGAACTGTCGATGTGGTCGGAAGATGACGCCCAACTCTGGGCTTCGCTCAGCAGCAGGACCGGTGGTTTTTACCCCGATGTGAACACCGAGGTGTGCATGTGCCCCGGAACCGCATTTCGGCAAAATACGCTGGTCTCTGTCATAAACACGCTGGTACAGACCTATGGAGTGGATGCGGTCTATCTTGACCAACTGCACTGCGCTCCCTATTTATGCTATGCCACGAACCACGGTCACGCCGCTGTCGGCGGCAACTACTTCGCCAACGGTTACCGGACCATAATAAGCGATGCTAAGGCTAACAGCGACGTTGTGTTAACCGGTGAGGAGGCAAGCGATATTTACGCTGACCTGATTTCAGGTCAACTGGCGTGGGCTGATGTCCAGCCCGGCTCGCTGCCGATGTTCCAGAGCGCGATTAAAGACTGCACGGTGGAGTTCGGTTTGAATATGATGGCCGCTGACATTTCGAGTATGGCCAGTTTTGCCGCGAAGGTCGGGTTCCAACTCGTTCGGGGACGTCAGATCGGGGAGTTTGACATGGACCAACTCTCTCAACTCGGTGCTCGCTTTCCCCGGCGATTCTTTTCTCGGTGGTTCTTACGTAACCAGAGAAACTTCCTCGAAACCGCCGCCAAGTGCAGGGCAGGGGCACAGAACCTTCTCCTTTACGGCGAGACACTGTGTTCGCCGGACACTTCCTCCGCGGGCACGGAAAGTGTCGGGTGGAGTCTTTATCCTCAAAGTTCGTCGTACAATCAAGTGCAAGAGACTATTCCCAACGTCATGGGGGCGCCTACAGCTCCAAATGGCGATATCGGAATCGTGCTGGTAAATGTCACGAGCACAAGCCAGAGGTTTTCCCGCCTGTGAACCAAAAAGACTGGGGGCTGACAGTCGGAAACTACTATGACCAGTCGACATGGAGCAACTGGGTCTGGAGTACCCCCGTCAGCAAACAGTTGGGGGCCACTCTATCCGCAATGATTCCCGCATATTCGGCTATTGTCATACGGCTTCATCCAGAGTAGGCAAGTAATATCTCAGCAGTGACGAGTACTCGATGAAAGGTGGCCGCCCGAATATCGAACTGGCTCCTTGGGATGTAGCCTTGCTGAAGGTGTCGTCACAATCGCCTCCGTAACGATTAGGCTCACTTTACCACATAATCGAGCTATGGGCGGGAGGTGTAAGAAGCCAGGAAAAGGCTTCAAAAAAGACAGTTGACAACCCGAGTTGAACATGGTATACTGCAAATGATACTTAGGCGTTTAGGATGCGGTAGTGAGAGTTTTTGTTTTTCTTCTACCCTATACGTATAGGGTCATGCCAGGATGCATGCGGTTCGAGTAAAGGGCGATCCTGCAAATAACAATAGGGAGGTATGCGCGTGAGAAAACATTTGGCCGGACAAGAAACAATGACACGAGAACGAAAGGGGAAAGAAAAATGCCTAGATCGGTATCAAAACACTTATTGTTGCAACACTGGCGATTGCCACAGTGCTTCCAGTGTCTCCTGCTTTTGCTCAGAACCTGGTGGCAAATGGCAGCTTCGAGGACGACGTTTGCC
>CAWGNL010000012.1:0-84790 GCA_963823885.1 uncultured bacterium | reverse complement strand
AGCGGTAAAACTGGAAAGGGGCATCATTATTGTCTGCCACCCGTTTGATAGCAGAGGGAGTGAATTACTGCAAAAATTGGAGGTGGATCCGCTCCAACAAATAATCGATACATAGCCGATTAGCCAGGGGTTGGAGATCTCACACTGAAAGCACAAGTATTGATAAGATGAAAGGTTTAGACTAACGTACTTACCCCACACATCGCAAGCAGTCGTCGCGGCGAAGCTGCATGGAAACTCAACGCACTGCACACCGCCTTGCGTGGTAGCTATAACCGACGGGCTGCCGCTAGCCGCGGGCCATGCCGCTTTGGCGGCACTATTGGAGTGTATTGCATGGTGTCTATAACCAGAGTAGTCGCGCGAGAAGCCGAGCCCGCCGCTAACGTGACGAGGGCCACCATCAATAGCTGAATACTCTTGTGAATGGCACTGTGCATCTTCTAATTTCCCCATCTAAGCGTATTATGCCGGTGCTGATGTTTCGGGATTTCGGGCGAGGCTATCTCGCCGGATCGGATCGCTCCTAAATCCCGAAACGTCGGGGCGTTGATTTCATACCTCCAGGTGAGTAGACACCTGGAGGTATGAATACGATCGGTCAGGTAAGTGTGATGTTTCGGGATTTTGGCCAAGCCTCTCCAGTCGGATCGAATCGCTCCGAAATCTCGAAACATCAGGGACGTTGCTTACTCGCTCAGCTATGGGATATCCTGGACCAGGGTAGCCAGAATCGCTCGCTGAACGTGACCATTGGTATCCTGTACACAGGAGCATGCGCCGGTAACTGTCGCATAAGTCGTCGACGGAATAGTGCCGTATACGGTGACGCCGACACCCGATCCGTCATCGATGGTAAACGAGGTTGTACCCTCGCTCGTCACCTTGCCTGTTGTCGTGACAAGCAGCCCGACATTGTTGAGGCCGGTTGTCTGGTACATTGCCGACTGGAGACCTAACGCGCCGCCGCCGAGAGCTTTGTTGGTCAGCGCAAGTGGCTTGATGGATCCAGTGCTGTCCGCCAGAACCACGCTCGTAGGTGTTATCGCCGCCTCGCCGGTCGACATTGTCTGGATCGAGCCGGTGATGTCCACGATCTGCCCAACGGTTAGACCGCTGTTGGAGGTGTTCGCGCGTATGCCAAAAGTCCTGTCAGCCGATTCCACGTAGAAGCAATTCGAAAATACAGCGGTTACTATGCCGGATATCGCCACACTGGAGCCCGCGGAGTCGGTCTTTGCCTGGCCAATGCTTACTGTGCCAAACGTGAGCTGGTGCTGGCCAATAGCGTAGTAGTCATTATACTTCGGGGACAACGTGTTTTCGGATATATAGGTGCTGTCCCCGTTATAATCGTCTCCGCAAACCAGCACATCCAGACCGATCGTCTCTCCCGGATATAACGTGGAAACGGTGTTTGCCACACTGGCCAGACCACCAAAGGACTGGAACGGGGTTATGGCGGCTTCGTAGTAGACCCATCCGGTGGATTCAACGGCCGTGGCGATCGCCTGGAAATTAGCGCTTGCCGGGACAGCGGCTCCGGAGACCATGCTCGTCCACACTTCGCTCTGGTTGCTGTTCGTTACACCTATGCAATACTGCTGAGCGGGGGCATCGTAAGCATCATAGGCCGCGGGTCCGGTACCGGTGGTGTGTATGAACAGACTCAACATGGTCACTGTTCCCACCGTTGTAAGCATTGCTAAACGTCCATTGAGTGTCCAGCACTTCCACGCCAACATAGATTGTGTTTCCATCGTTGCTCCAGAACGCGGTCCATTGTGCTGAAGTAATGTCATCCGGCCAGACGGGGGGAGTCGACCACGAGAGATAAATCTGATTGATTGGCGTCCACGTGGCGCTGGACCAGGGACTCTCACCCAGATTGCCGTCCATGGTTACACTGTTTGCATATGGTACGTTCCCCTGCGCCGGTGCAAAGGCTGCTTCCGTGACGGGGCTCACCGCATAACCGGCAGCCCAAGCCGCCGCCTTCAGGATCGTGGTCTGGCTGATCGATATAGTGGCGCCGGAAGCGACCTGTGTTCCATTGGTCTTGGTGGGAATGCTTCCGCCGGTTGTGTAAGCAATGGTTGCGCCGGAATTAGCGCAAGTTGCGGTAACAGTGGCCGGACAAGTGCCGCCATCAGGACTGAAGACAGGCGCCGAGGCCTGCACTACCCCGTTGGCTATAAGATCAGATACATAAAGGTTACTGGGCCCAGTGGTTTCCCAGTTAGTATAATACCCCACGACTATCTTCGAGACATTGGTCCAGTCCATGGTTCCGGTTGCCGACCCCGAAGCTAGCAGGCAGGTACCCGTCTGCAACTGGTTAGCGGTAAGCGTATTGGTTCCGTACGAATCTAAGCCGAAATTGTAGTCGAAAAAGTCGAAGTCCGACGTGTTGTTATCCATGTAAATATCTATATATGGATACAATATTTGCGTCGGATCAGATGCCGCCAGAGAGTAGGTCACTCCGGTGCACCCTGATAGATCCCACGAACCAGTTTCGTAGCAATACATGTGGTCATACTTATAACCCGTGTTATCGTCATACATGTCCAAACACGGCACACCCCCGACTGTTGCCATGGTGATTGTGCTGGTCGGAAAATCTGAATTCATAGTCCAAACGGCCTGCAAAGCGGCATTGCTCGGATAGTTGAAAGAATCGATAAGCAGATTGTTATGTGTCGTAAAGCTTGCTTGCGCGATAGGGCTCGGCAAGTCACCGGTAAGGAAGGCTGCCGCCTGTACGGTGCAGGCCTGGTTGACCAATATAGTGTTGCCGGAAGCAATCTGCGTTCCATAGGTCAGCGTGGGAGTGTGGCTGTCGGTCGTGTACATAATGGTCGCGCCGGCCGTGGCACAAGTTATGCTGACAGTCGCCGCATAATTGGGGCCGTTAGGACTGATGACAGGTGTTACAACACGCGGCGTCACCCCGTTGGCTATAAGATCAGCTATGTAAACGTCACCGGCGCCACCGTTAGGGTTTAGGCAATACCCGTATTGAACCACATTGACATTGGCCCAATCCATAGTTCCCGATCCCGACACGCCCCCCCAGCTCAGCGGACAGAAACCCGGCTGCAACTGGCCAGTCTCCGTTCCTTCATAGGTGCCGACATTATAGTCCGGAAGAAAATAGCTCCCGCCACTATCCGATCCTAATATTACGAATGCGTAGTATATTTGGGATGGGTTAGTTGCCGCCATCGACAAGGTCAATCCGGTGCAACCTGTTAGATCCCAGGAACCGTTTTTATACCAATATACACCATTGCCAGCAGCAGAGTCTGTGTAATCCACATACGTGTCCGCACACGGCGTACCGTTGTTTGTTGCTATAGTGGGTTCAATGGTGGTGCCAAAGGTGTCCCACGGGTTGTAAGCGGCCTGCAAAGCGGCATTGCTCGGATAGTTGAAAGAATCGATAAGCAGATCCGCGTTTGCACTTATCGCACAAAGACCGATAACCGTTAACATTACGACCCACAAGATAAGTGTCTTCATTTGACTCCCCTTTCATATTTTTCCGATTTCGATTTCAAATAGTGTGTTTCTATACAAGATTCACATTCACGAAGAGCCAGGCCGAGTCCGGGTTCATGAGTGCGATTTGGAGGGCCGGCGGTAGCCGGCCCTCCAGGCATTGCCCGCAAAGCCGTGAAGCACAACTCCGCGCGGCCTGCGCGATCATGCTATGACCGTCGTCTGGTCAGGAATCCAGCCATCCCGAAGAGTCCGACGCCGAGCGCCAGCAGCGACCCTGGCTCGGGAACCGGCGTCACCCCGTTGGCTATAAGATCAGATACATAAAGGTTACTGGGCCCAGTGGTGTTCCAGTTAGTATAATACCCCACGAGTATCTTCGAGACATGGGCCCAGTCCATGGTTCCGGTTGCCGACCCCCAACCTAGCGGGCAGGTACCCGCCTGCAACTGGTTAGCGGTAAGCGTATTGTAGTCGAAAAAGTCGAAGTCCGACGTGTTGTTATCCATGTAAATATCTATATATGGATACAATATTTGCGTCGGATCAGATGCCGCCAGAGAGCAGGTCACTCCGGTGCACCCTGTTAGATTCCACGAACCAGTTTCGTAGCAATACATGTGGTCATACTTAACACCCGTGTTATCGTCATACATGTCCAAACACGGCACTACCCCGACTGTTGCCATGGTCATTGTGCTGGTCGCAAAATCTGAATTCATAGTCCAAACGGCCTGCAAAGTGGCATTGGTCGGATAGTTGAAAGAATCGAGAAGCAGATCCGCATTTGCGCTTGCCGCGCAAAGAGAGATAACTGCCAGCATTACGACGGTCAACATAAGTGTCTTCATTGTTCTTCTTCCTCCAAAAGTGTGTGATTCGATTTCTAGGACCGTGTAGTCAGACAACTTACCGGTAATTTCTATGCGCATCACCTGCCTTTCCACGAGTATCCTTATTCGCATACAAACCGGTGTCTAACTCGAACTCGTGTTCCGATTCGTACGATGGAGCATGCCAAACTGGTTCCGGCAACACGTAGATGTACGTTGATTTTACCGGCAATTTGCCGGTTGCATAGTCGATTGCCATTTCCCCCAACATTTCACCAGCCCGCGTATAGTCAGGGGTTGTTGTCGGAAAATGGGCAATGGGATAGCTGTTACCCCAAAGGTTGTCAAAACCGACGATCCGGAGATCATTCGGCACGGCGATATCCATTCTTTGAGCAAGTCTTATGGCATGCGATGCATAAGAATCCTCGATAGCAATAAGTGCTGTAGGCCGCTCGGATTGCGCGCGCCATTTGCTGAGAATAGGGACCAGGCGATTGTCCATATCTTTGTGCGACAGGCGATAAACCGGCTCGAAAGTCTCATCGCCCCGTTTCTGGCCCGGCAGACCACTAATCAGCCATTGATCTTCGGGGTTGAAACTTAGCCCGGCGGACTCGAGCGCGTCCAAAAAACCGCGATAACGTTCGGTGGTTGGCCTCAAGATCAACTCGCTGTCTACGTGCTCGTACATCATGAAAGCATCCGGCGGTGCCCCTCTTCTATCAGGAATCGCGTCATGTCGTATCCCGCACGGTATCGGTCGAAGACCACCATCGGCCTCTCCTGTTCGGAATGGCCCGTATCCAGCAGGACTATGGGGAAATCTCTGTAATCCGATTTCAGATAATCGTGGCGCAACTGATTCTGAGTGCGAGGGACGGGGTAGAGGATGATCGCCTGGCACCCCATGTCTATCATCCTCTTCACCTGAATCTGCTCCGTCTCATAATCATCCCTTGTATTGGCCACGACCATTCTGTAGCCGCGCTTGCTGCACACGCGCTCGATCCCATCGTAACTTCGCATCATCACGACGGTATCCTGAAACGACGAAATGCAACCTAGCATTTTGACAAACTCCACGCCATTCGCATCCGCCGGCTCAGATACATAACAGCCGCTGCCATGTCGCTTGTCGACGACACCCTTCATTTCGAGGATGCTGAGCGCGCGCTGAATGGTAGTGTCGGACGTGGAATACTCGTGCCTCAACTCAAGCACGGTGGGTAACCGCTCCCCCGGCTTTACAAGTCCGTTGGCTATATAATTACTCGAAAATCGAATCCGCCACGCGGTTTCCCAAAGATTGTTTCATGCCGTAACCTTCCACAGTCTAGGACTGATTGCTAGACTATTATGCAGTATAGCATGATATATTCCGCATGTCAAGGGCAATTTCAATCGAAATTTTAAAAATATTCTCATGCGCGGAAAGCCTTGACACGCTGCGGATTGCATGATATAACTGAGCTATAGGCTAGGAATAAGTCATGCGTGTCCTAGACTCAGACTCCGGCTGCTTGGTCTACGGCACGTCGGTAACATGAAAGGTAGGCTCTCTTACTATGCGAAATGTGTTTGTCGTAATCACTGTTTGGGTGTGTGTGCTGATTTCCAGCAGTTGCGGCGCAAAAACGCTATTTGTCGACGATCTCCAATATAGCTCTCCCGCCGCGGCGCGTGAGGCATGGTCGCCTTCGCGTGCGGCTTTGCCACCTCGACCCGGTTCGTGGCAGGGCAAGCCGTGTTTGCTCCTCCCATGTCATTTCACGCAAAACTCTAAGATAGCCTGTTGGGATAGAAATGTGCGGATGGACCTATCGAGCGCGACATATTTCAGCTTCATGCCGTATGCGGACGGTTTTCTTGCTAACCGAAAGGTAACACTGAGCTTCAAGAGTGGGGCCGGTAATGGCTGGTATGAGAGCAATCCCATGGATATGCCTGCCTTAAGCAAGGGATGGCATAGAATCGTGCTCATAAAGATGCGCAGTATGATGGGCTTTCCGGGAGTTGATCCATTCGAAACCGTCGGATCGTGTGCGGGGTGGAATGACATCCGCGCCATACGTATTTCGATTGAGCGTGGCAAGTCGGCCGATGCCGTTGTTGCAATAGCTGATTTTCGCATTGAGACGCTTGACGGGACGGAGAACCTGCTCTACAACAGCGGATTTGAGGTCTGCACGATGGGCGGATTACCCGATTTCTGGGGACCGGGGGGACCGGGCGGCTTTGGGCTATCCGAACCAAAATGGGCGCTGAACCCCGCTTCCTGGCGCGCGCATTGGGGCGTTGACAACAAGGTAAGTCACTCTGGCAAGCGATCTTTGCGCATCGATTGCCCTGGTAATCCATCTAACCTTTTTGCATATGCGAAGTTGGTAACTGCAACCGTGGGTAAGCCATATACTCTGTCGGCATGGCTAAAAAGCGACAGGCCGAACACGCCGGTCGTGATTACATTTCAGGGAGGCAGCCGGACGGTAAGCGTCAATACGACTTGGGCGCGTTACTCCGTAACAGGAACCGCCGCAAACGCCGACGCCGCCATTTCGATCAGACCCACCACAAAAGGCATCCTCTGGATAGATGACGTTCAGTTTGAGAAAGGAAGCGAGGCTTCTGAATATAAGCCGTCGTATCTGGATTACACTCTAACCGGCGAGGCTGTTCGTAGAACCGCTCCGCGGGCGCTGGATTCCCGGATAACGCCGGGAGGGACTCGGAGGCAGGTTGTGTCAGTAGATGCGAATGGGCGGTTCCTGGTCAAAGGTTAACCCTTCATTCCGTTTACTTCGTCGTGGGGCCCCCTGCCGACACTCGATGTGCTCAGGGATTCCGCGACAGCCGGCTTCAATTCAGTATGCCTATTCGTGCATGCCGGTGACAATATCGCTGACACGCTAAAGTGCATGGATAATGCCAATGCATGTGGGCTGAAAGTCATTGTGTGCTGTTATGTCCCCTTAGACAGCTTGAAGACACTCATAACCAGCATTCGAGATCATCCGGCGCTGATAGCGTGGATGGTATATGATGAGCCGGCAAGCGCCGATCCAATGGCCCAGCAAGCATACAATTTAAGCAAACAATTGGACCCGTGGCATCCGGCTTATGTCAACTACGGTTGCTTTTACGTCCCTGCCACTCTTCTTAGTGATATTGCCAGTTACGACAATTATCCGATTCCGCAATTGCCGCCCCTGGAGATAGCCAAGGATGCAGACAAGCTGGAAAGCATTGCATTACCCGCGGGCAAACCTGCTTGGGAATGGCTTCAGAGCACCGGCTATATATTTTATTGGTCGCGCGAACCAACAGGCCCGGAAGAGGAGTGCATGGTGTATCTTGCCCTGATTCACGGTGTCCGGGGCGTTCAGTTCTTTGCAAACAAGCCGCTCACTGATGAATTGTGGCTCGAAATGAGGCAACTCGCCCTTGAGGTAAGAACGCTTACCCCGATCCTCTATTCTTTGGAAACGGCGCCCAAGGTCACTTCGGCCCCGGAATCGATCCATCTGGCCGTTAAGCGGCGCAAGGGCGAGGTGTATCTCATTGCGGTGAATCACTTGCCGACACCAGTAAACTGCGTGCTTAGCCTCCCTGGAAATTTCGGGAACAGGGCGTCGGTACTCTTCGAGAACAGGACATTAGGTGTTAGGAACGGTGAGATCCACGATCGATTCGAGGGCTACCAGCGTCACGTGTATCGCATTCGCTAGTGATAAGAGATGTCCGATGGGGTAACAGGCCACAAATTGTGAGTATATGTCACCGTATATGTCATGCCGAACGAATGTTAGGAATGACTCATGACATTGCTGGACATCAGATCAGGCAAGTGACCTTACCGATGCAACCCTTGAGAATAGCTTCCCGCACCGACCCGCGGTACTAGTGCCTACTTGCATAAATAGGTAATAGTATTCTTGCCGGTGTATCGGGAATCTTGTTCCCGATACGCACTTAGTTTCGGGAACAAGATTCCCGAAACACCCGGTACAGCGTTATATCAATCAATTATGCAACTAAGCACTAGTAGAACGATTCCTAATTACCATGTCATCCTGAACTCGATTCAGGACCTGGCTGCGTGCAAAGGAGATGCTGAATCCCCTGAATCAAGTTCAGGGTCAGCATGACAGACCGTCGGCAGTATTGTTATTTAGGAATCGCTCTACTAGTGACGAACGTATCGAGAGAGGTCAAGGATGTCCGCGGCTCCGGCGAGGTCGGTCTGATTGCGCCCTTACAGACCTTTCGATAAACAGGAGAAATATAATGTCATTGAAATCTGAGTTCGCGCCTGTCGTGGAGCGGTGGAATGATTTCTGGGCCGGTGAAAACCCCAGGCCGATGGTGTGGGGAAACTGCATCAAGGATACCCCCGCGGTCAGAGATCTGGCGATTGAGATGCGTCCGCCATATCCAATCCGCATGAATAGCGATTTCAAGAAAATAGCCCGCAATGCCGCGGTTTTCTTTAGGGACTGCGCGGAATATGTGGCGGACGAGGTGCCCGCCTACTGTCCCAGCTTCGGCGCCGATCAGTTTGCGGCCTTTCTGGGTGTGAATCTCCGTTACTCGGAAGTCAGCGGAGTCACGTGGTCCGAACCTGTAAAAGGCGAGCTTGTCGATATCCTGCCCTTAAGGATGAGCAACAATAACGGCGCGTACTCCGCGATGCTCAGGCTGGCATCCGACCTTGCCGAAGAAGCCCGGGGCAGTTTCGTCGTCGGCAATATCGACCTGCACTCCAACTACGACGCACTCGCGGCCATACGCGACCCGCAAAACGCCTGCGTGGACCTGATTATGCACCCGGAGCAGTCGAGGGCGGCAATGGAGCAGATAGACGATGCCTATTCTCGCTTCACGAGAGAGTACTCGGAGGCTGCAAGGCAAGATGATACCGGGTCTTGTGGCTGGGCATCGGCTTACTGCAAGGGACTCTCCCAGACCGTGCAGTGCGATTTTATCTGCGTGCTGAGCCCATCTATGGCAAACGAGTTTGTAATGCCCTATGTGGCTCGCGAAATCGAGGTCTTGGACCACTCCATTTATCACCTCGACGGCCCCGAGGCGATAGCTCACCTTGACGCGCTGCTCGCTTTGGAGAAGCTTGACGGAATCCAGTGGGTTCCGGGAGCTGGCAGACCGAGCGAAGCGGATTCGCGCTGGTACGAGCTTTACCGTCGTATTCTCGAGCCGGCAAGTATTTGCACGTTACCGTCGATGCCGAGGCGGCGAGAGTCATCCACAACGAGCTTCGCTCCAACAGAGTGATCTACAACGTGGAAGACAGTCCATCCAACACCGCGCACTTGCTGAAGTGGCTGGGAGAATGAGGCTGCTAGCCCCAAGCGCGAGATAATGAAAAACGCGAAATGGAATCAGGTGGAGATCGGGAGACCCTTCAGGCTGTCTCGAAACCATTTACTGCATAGCTGTCATTCCGAACCCTTCGACTGCGATCAGGGTAAACTCCTGTGAGGAATCTCAACATGCCGCACGGCACATATTTATCGAGGAAAGCATCCAAGCGCAACGTTGAGAGGCCTCGTCGTTCCTCCTCCTAAGAAACCTCCAGAGTTTCGGGAAAAGGGTTTCCCGAAACAATGGAACAAATGCTTGCAGATGTTTCGGGATTTTGGACAGCCTGGCCTGTCGGACCGGATCACCCGTAATCCGGAAACATCGGAAGTGAAAAAGAGCCCAGCGTTACGTTGGGCGGGCCCTGGGCCTGGCTTCGGCTGCGCGCAACCGAAGCAACCGCCGTGGGGCGAAGGTTCCCGACTTTCGACTTTCTGACTTTCGACTTTTCAGAGGAACATTAGTGGAAGAAAAAAACGTGGCTGTGCTCAGCGGCGATAAGAAAGCAGACGTCAGAACAACGCTCACAACGGCGGATGTCACGCACAACGTTAAGGTGTTGGTGTTTCTTGACGCTATATTTTTCATGGGAGGCTATGATCTGGCGGTTGTAGTAGGACCCCTCTACGTATGGCTCGGAATGAGCAATACTCTTATCGGCGTAATTACCGGAGCTACCGTTTTCGGGTTGCTTGGGGTTCTTGTCTCCCCGTGGATAAGCAGGCACTTTCCAGTCAAGAAGATTTACATGTTGGCGGCCAACGTGCCTTATCTTCTTCCCTGGCTGATTTCAGGCCTGGTATTGATCTTTGCTGACAGGTTGGGCCTGGGTAGAGGTCAGTTGACGTATGTAATCTGTGGGCTAGCCATTGCGACTGCTTTTTTTGGCGGCTTTGTCACCTTACCACACCAGGAATATGTCGCTGCCTGCATACCAATGTCTCACAGAGGCCGGTATACAGGTTATTCTTTTACAGATCGGCGGTGTGCTTGCTGTTTGTTCCATGGCATTAGCCGGGCTTATACTAAAGGTAGCTAAGAAGCCGTTTGCATTTGGATGGCTTTATGTCATTTCCTGGGCGATTTGTCAGGGTGGGTATTTGCTCTCGTTGCTTGGGCGAGAACAACGCACTCCCGTGGAGAAGTCCCCGAACGCGTGGTCCAAAGCGATGTTCAAGGCCTTCTGGGATGATAAGCCATTCTTGCGATTCATGGCTGTTTATGTGCTCTACAGCATTTGCGTAAGTCCGATGTTTGCGTTCTATTCGATTTACGGATTCAGAGAGTTGAAGATGGCTGCCGCTACCTCCGCGGTGCTAGCGATTGTAGGGGCTATAGTACGCTCTATCGTAAGTGCGCCGGCAGGGCATCTGGTCGATAGACGAGGGGCAAAGAAGGTATATGCATTTTCGCCTTTGCTGGCTATTCCCCCTGCGCTGGCAGTGTTGCTGGTCAAGAATGGCCTCGGTATACATGGTCTTGGTCTATATATGTGTTCTGGTTTCACTGCTCTATGGGGGGCCGCAACGTACTCGAGTTATACTGCACTAGCATACGGATTGCCGAAGCCTGAGAACAGAAGTGGACACTTTACGTTCCAAATACTGATAACTTACCTGGCAGCGGCGGCCGGCCCGATCCTGGTGGGTTGGGCGCTTGATAATGTTTGCCGGCAAAGATGATTATAGGGGGCCGCCATTTTTCGAACTACACATTGCTATTCGGGCTTCAGATAATCTTGTGCATAGTCGTTACACCAATTGCCTGGTATTTGCTCAAGGATCTGAGCGATAAACATGAGGATTATGCCTGATTTGCGCTTTTACCGAAACCAATATAGGAGGAGACAACAATGAAGAAAATAGGGTTCATAGATTACTACATCGACGAATGGCATGCTGACAACTATCCTACGTGGATCAGAGAGAGTTCATATCGTAAGGACTTCGATGTCGCGTTGGCTTGGGAGGAGATTACTCCCGAAGGCAGGAAGCCGCTCTTTCAGTGGTGCAAAGAACAGAAAGTATCTGTGGCAGGCAGCCTGGAGCAGGTTGTTGAGGAGAGCGACTGCATAGTTGTGCTTTCGCCGGATAATCCCGAATGCCACGAAAGGCTGGCCGATCTTCCTCTCAAGAGCGGCAAGCCTGTTTATATCGACAAGCCATTTGCGCCGTCTTTGGATGCGGGTCTGAGACTTTTCGAAAAGGCTGAGCAGCACGGAACGCCGTTGATGTCTTCGTCGGCTCTGAGATTCGGGTCAGCCTTGCGCAGCGCTTTGGACGCTAAAGCTGATGGTGAAATGGTAAACTTTGTCAGCACGAGAGGCTCCGGAGTTTATGCGGTTTACTCCATTCACCAAGTTGAAATGCTGGCAATGGCGATGGGACCGCGCCCAAAGGGTTATGCAGTGCGGAAATGGCGTATCAAACGTGATGGTGGTCGATTATGCTGACCGCAGACGTGGAATTGTAAATCTTATTCCAGGTCAGCCGTTCGAGTTTATTATGCAGTGCGGCGAACGGATAGTGTCCGTTAATTCCATGGATGATATGTTCCAGCGCTTCATTGATGCGCTTCTGCGGTTCTTCAACACCGGAGTTTCCTGCATCGATAAGTCTGAGACACTAGAGATCACGGCGATAATAGAGGCAGGACAAAAGGCATTGGCGGACCTGGATACATGGATTTCAGTTCAGCAAATCAAGGAGGCTTAGATATGAATGTTGCAATAATAGGTTGCGGAGGAATCGCCAGATCACATGCAAAAGCATTTCAGGGGAACGGAGTCCATATAAGTGCCCTTGTTGACAGTAACTTGTCCAACGCACAGGCAATGGGCGAGGAATTCGGCGTTTCGAAGATACTGGTTGATTTCACGGAGGCACTGGATGATGATAACATTCAGGCGATAAGCATTTGTCATCCGCCTGTGTCGCACGAAGAGATTGCGGTTTATGCTCTCAAGAAGGGACTTCACGTCTTATGCGAGAAACCTATGTCGTTTGACATCGAAGCGGCACACCGAATTAGGCAGGCTGCCGCGGAATCCACGGCTGTTTTTATGCCCGCGTTCAGACATCGATTTTTGCCAGGAGTAATCGAGCTAAAGAACGTAGTAGATACGGGCCTGATCGGCGACGTTGTTATGTTCAATAACGTCTTTTCCGGACCTGCTTTCGATATGGAAGGCAAGTGGTTCACAAACAAATCGATAGCCGGTGGAGGCTGTCTTCTCGATACGAGCACTCATTCCGTGGATGTGTTCAGGTTTATTGTGGGGGAAATAGAAGAACAGAAGGCCCTGATGCATAGACATTTCAAAACTACAGACGTAGAAGATGCGGGCATGCTGATCGTAAAGAGCAAGAAAGGCGCGCTCGGACTGCTTGCATCCTCATTTGCGGCGGGTTCAGGCGCGGCATACATCGATATAACAGGCACTGCCCGGCAGAGCCATTTTTGACTACGGCAATCCATCTTGCCTGCGCTACAATCTAACTGGAGAAGCCGAGTGGGTTAAGAAGAAGCTTCCGATCTCTCACCAGAACGGATTCCTGGAGGAAGTCACGCATTTTCTATCCGCGATACGAGGCGAGAAGGAACTTGCGCTTACGGTCCAGGACGGTGTGCGAGCAATGGAGGTCATTTGCTCGGTCTATGGGCAGGGCAGCCCATCCGCTAAGTGATTGAAAGACTGACGTAGAGTTACCGTATCGTCACTTGTTCGCCCTTCAGCAGCTAGATCGTCAGGCTGACATGAGGATTATGGCTGAAAATCCCGAGCACGGGTGGCGATTCGGAAATCGCCACCCAGGTGGATCTCGCGCTGGCAGCCAGGCTTATCTTCAATCTCTACTGGGTGGATTCCCCGCCGCTTGCGACGCCGAACAATGACTAGACAAACAGGCACGTGAATACCCCGCTGCTTGCGGCGGGGATGCTTTATTGTGCGGTGCACCTTTAACCCTCCCACGCATTGACTACCCTGCCCCACGAGTGCTATACTTTCACAGGGTTGTGAGCCCCCGGTGGGGGTTGCCCACATGCATCGATTAGGAAGCTGGCGTGTTCCGTTACGTGTTTCCCTCGTCCGAAGTGGACATTTCCCTGGGGGGTTAAGTCGGGGATGGCAATCTGTAATAACTTCACGCGCAAGGAGGGCCTGCTTATAGTGCTCTCCGGTCCGTCGGGCGTGGGCAAGGACGCGGCCTTGAAGGAGTTGGAGAAGCTCTGGCAGGCTTTTCGGCGGTGCGTCACCCTCACCACCAGGGCCCGGCGAAACGGCGAGCAGGACGGAGTAGATTACACATTCGTCTCCATCGATGAGTTTCGCCGCATGGTAGAGGCGGGCGAGCTACTCGAATATGCCCGGGTGCATGGAAATATGTACGGCGCCCCGCGCGCCTGGGTCCAGGAGAACCTTGGCAAGGGTGTGGATGTCGTGCTGAAGATCGATGTCCAGGGCGGGATAGCGATCAAAAAGCAGATGCCTTCGGCGATTATGGTGTTCCTGAGCCCGCCAACGCTTGAAGAACTCGAGAGAAGGCTGCGCTCGCGCCTCACCGAAACCGAAGCGGAGGTTACCAAGCGCCTGCTCGATGCGCGCAAGGAACTCCAGGAGATCGGCCACTACGATTATGTAGTCGTCAACGATTCCCTCGCGTGCGCCGCCGAGCAGCTCAAGGCGGTAATAATTGCCGAACATTGCCGGGTATCTTACAACTGAAATCCTCTAGGAGTTGACTGAACTCCATACGCCAGACCGGATTTCAGTTGTAAGACACTTGTGCGTTAGGACGGTTTTATGGGCAACCTGTCGGGCAAGAAAATCATCCTTGGGGTCACGGGCGGGATCGCCGCGTACAAGGCCGCCTATATCGCAAGCGCGCTCACCCAGCGCGGGGCCGATGTGCACGTGGTAATGACCGAGCACGCCATCAGGCTGGTGGGGCCGGCGACATTCTGGTCGCTGACTTCCAATCCGGTGCTGACCGACCTTTTCGAGCCGCCGCAGGGCCGCGAGATCGTGCACATATCGCTTCCTGAGAGTGCCGATCTTATGCTTATCGCTCCGGCCACGGCGAACATCATTGCCAAGCTGGCCCACGGGATCGCGGATGATATGCTTTCGACAATGGCGCTTGTGGTTCGCTGTCCGGTGATTATCGCCCCCGCGATGAACGTGAATATGTATTCCAACGCCATCGTATCGGCGAATATGGACAGGCTGCGCGGGTACGGGCATATCTTTGTCGAGCCGGAATCCGGGCGGCTTGCTTGCGGGGCCGAGGGCATCGGCAGGCTCGCGGACCCGGATCATATCGTCAGGATTGTCGAGCAGACCTTGGGCGGCGGGACTCTGGACTACGACAGCGTCAGCGTGCTCGTGACCGCCGGCCCGACGCACGAACCCATCGACCCGGTGCGCTACATCACGAATCGCTCCTCGGGAAAGATGGGATATGCGATTGCGGAACGCGCCGCAAGGCGAGGGGCGCGCGTCACGCTCGTGAGCGGGCCGACGGACCTCGAAGCGCCCGCGGGCGTGGAAGTCGCCCACATTCGCACTGTCAAACAGATGCGCGACGCGGTGATGAAGCACATAGGCGACACCCGCGTGCTGATCGCGGCGGCGGCGCCGGCGGACTTCGCCCCCGCTCAGGCGCACGATCAGAAGATCAAGAAGTCCGGCGCGGACTTGACCCTGCGGCTCACCGAGACGGTGGATATCCTGGCCGAAGTCGGCAAGGAGAAAGACGATATCATCCTGGTAGGCTTTGCCGCGGAGACCGAGAACCTGGAGAACTTCGCCAAGGCAAAGCTCGAGCGCAAGCACCTGGACCTTATAGTCGTCAATGATGTTTCGCCGGCAAGCGACGTTTTTGGAAGCGATACAAACCAGGTGATGCTGATATCGAAAACGGGCGAGACTCTGCATTGGCCTCGAATGTCCAAGCACGAGGTGGCAGACGGCATACTCGATTACGTGAGGAACAATTTTCTTTAGGAATCATGATTACCCAGCGCATGACTGTCATTCCGAACGAATGTGAGGAATCTCAAAGCTCGGAGGAGTCTCACGCAGCGGAACAAGAATGCAAGCGCAGCGTTGAGATTCCTCGCTACCCGCTCCTGAGAAACTCTCTTCGGAAGAGCGCGGAAGCTGCTTAATGCAGAGGGCACTAGTGCCTACTTGCATAAATAGGTAATAGTATTCTTGCCGGTGTATCGGGAATCTTGTTCCCGATACGCACTTAGTTTCGGGAACAAGATTCCCGAAACACCCGGGGTGGGTTTCTTTCCAATGTGACTGCGGTAGCGCCGAAGCCATTTGCTCGGAATGACATATGCGGTGGCATGTGCTCACGATCAGTGAGCTGTTACTGGGTCAATTGACAATTGATAATTGGGGGAGCCTCTCCCTTCCCGACTTTCGACTCTCGACTTTCCTACTTTCGACTATTTTTTGAGGAGCACAAGTGAGTATACAAGCGCATATGTTCAGTTCTGAATCGGTCACGGAGGGTCACCCCGACAAGCTGGCCGACCAGATTTCCGATGCAGTTCTCGACGCCATTATGGAACAGGACCCCATGGGCAGAGTCGCGTGCGAGGCCTTGCTGACGACGGGGCTGGTAATCGTCGCCGGCGAGATCACCACCAGGGCATACGTGGAGATTCCCGACATTGTACGCAGGACCTTGGAGCAGGCCGGGTACACGAGGGCCAAGTTCGGTTTCGATTACCAGACCTGCGGCGTGTTGACCGCCATACAAACCCAGTCGCCCGATATCGCCATGGGCGTCGACACCGGCGGCGCGGGCGATCAGGGCATGATGTTCGGGTTCGCCTGCGATGAGACCCCCGAGTTGATGCCCATGCCGATAATGCTGGCCCACAAAATGGCGCGGCGGCTCGCGGCCGTCCGCAGGGACGGCGAACTGCCTTATCTGCGGCCTGACGGCAAGACCCAGGTGACCGTTCAGTACGAGCACGGCGCGCCTAAGAGGATCGACAAAGTCGTCTTGTCCGCTCAGCATTAGCCCAACATTCCGCAGGCTACAATCCGCGAGGACATGTTCGAGCACGTGTTCAAGCCGATCCTGCCCGAGAGTATGCTCGATTCCAAGACCGAGTACTTCGTCAACCCAACCGGCGGATTCTCAGTAGGTGGTCCTCAGGGCGACACCGGACTCACCGGCCGCAAGATAATTGTCGACACGTACGGCGGCATGGCCAAGCACGGCGGCGGCTGCTTCTCCGGCAAGGATCCGACCAAGGTGGACCGCTCGGCTGCTTATATGATGCGTTATGTCGCCAAGAACATAGTTGCCGCGGGGCTGGCCACGCGCTGCGAGGTGCAGGTGGCTTACGCAATCGGCAAGGCTGAGCCGATGGGCATAATGGTGGACACCTGGCGGACTTCGGTCGTCCCCGAAGAGAAGATCGCCGAACTCGTGCTCAAGTATTTCGATCTGACCCCTCGCGGCATCATAGAGAAGCTCATGCTCCGAAGGCCTATCTACAAGCAGACCGCGGCATACGGCCACTTCGGCCGAGTCGACCTTGAAGTGCCGTGGGAAGAGACGGACATGGCCGGCATTCTCAAGAAGGAAGCTGGGATTTAGTTGTACGCCCGGGTTGTGGTTGATACCGGCCCCGCAAGTTCAATCGATTCCCTGACCTACGAAATACCCCTCGGCCTGGCGGAGGAAGTGGTGCTTGGCTCGTGCGTGCTGGTACCGCTCGGTCCCCGCCAGGCCGTGGGTTACATTATAGGCTTCGAAGCCAGCCCCGCCGTCGCCGACACGCGCCCCATACTCGCCCGCCTGGACAGCCCTGTGCACCTCACCAGCGACATGCTCGGCCTGGCGCGATGGATTTCCGAGGAGTATATCTGTCCTCTGCCGCGCGTGATCGCCGGAATGCTGCCGGGGGTCTTGCACTGCCGGGTGCAGGCCCGCGTGGCGCGAGCTTCGTCCGATGCGCCTCTCACCGGGGCTGAACGGGAGCTTTTCGAGCTTATTCCCGCCGAGAAGAGTGGCGTGACGGTGGAGAGCCTCTGCGATGGGCGGGACCGGGCCGCGGTCCTGCGCGCCGTGCGGCGGCTCGAGGCCAAAGGAGCGATTTCGCGCGAGTATCGACTGATCGCGCCGAGCGGCAAGCTTCGCGTGCTTCAAGGCGTGCGAATGGCGGGAGATGGCGGAGAGTGGAAAGCGGAAAGTGGAAAGCAGGGACATGAGGATGGTCCGGCGTTTCCGAACGCCGGACCCGGTTCCCCGGGTTTGCAACCCGAATTACCACGGCCTTCCTTGGAAGGAGACGACGAGCTTCCTCCGAAGCAGGCCGAGGTTATGAAAGTCATGCGAGAGCTTGGCCGCGACGCGTCTCTCAAGGAGCTTTCGCATAGGTTCAATCTGTCCTCCGCGGCGATTTCGGGCCTTCGAAAGAAGGGCATTCTGGAACCGGTCAAGATCGTGACTCGGCGGGACCCCACTTTCTCGAATGTCAGCAGCCCTCCGGTCACGCTCACCGGGGAGCAGCAGGCCGCGGTCGATGCTATCGGGCAGTCGATCGGATCGGGGGTCTACCAGGGCTACCTGATCCACGGCGTGACCGCGAGCGGCAAGACCGAGGTCTACATGCGCTGCATCGCGCGCGCGCTTAGCCTTGGCAAGACGAGCCTCGTGCTTTTGCCGGAAATCGCCCTTACCACCCAGGTGATGAACATATTCAAGAGCCGGTTCGGCGATAAGGTCGCGGTGGTTCACAGCGCGCTTTCGGCGGGAGAAAGATGCGATGAGTGGACGCGCATCGAGCGGGGCGAGGCGCCGGTGGTGCTGGGGGCGAGGTCGGCGGTTTTTGCGCCGCTCACAAACCTCGGACTTGTGGTGGTCGACGAAGAGCACGAGGACAGCTACAAACAAGATTCTCATCCGCGCTACCACGGTCGAGAGACCGCTCGCCGGCGGGCTGTCACCGGCGGGGCAGCGCTGGTCATTGGCAGCGCCACTCCCAGCGTGGAGAGCTATTATCTTGCCAAACAGGGTGAGTATCGGCTTCTCAACATGACCAGCCGGGTCGAGGGCCGGCCGATGCCGGAGGTTTTGGTAACGGACCTTCGGGAGGGTTATGCCATGGGCAAGCCGGTGGTCTTCAGCAGCCTCCTGCGGGAAGGTATCCAAACCCGGCTTGCGCGGCGGGAACAGGTGATCCTGTTCCTGAACCGGCGCGCTTACTCGACATTCTTACTGTGCAGGGACTGCGGATTTGTGATGCGCTGCCCGAACTGCGCGGTTTCGCTGAAGTTCCACAGCGCGCAGAGGAAACTCAGTTGCCATCACTGCAACTACGCAAGGCCTGCTCCGGACACTTGCCCCTCGTGCGGAGGCGGCAGACTCGGGCGCTTCGGAATCGGCACCGAGCGCGTGGCGGAAGCAGCCGCGAAACTTTTTCCGGAGGCGCGAGTCATAAGGATGGATCGTGACACCACCTCGCGCAGGGGGGCGCATGAGGAAATCCTCGGGGCGTTCCGGCGCGGCGAGGCCGACATTCTCGTGGGCACACAGATGATTGCCAAGGGCCTGGATTTTCCGAACGTGACGCTGGTCGGGGTTATCAGCGCGGACACCTCTCTGAACCTGCCGGACTTCAGGGCTGCCGAGCGAACTTTTCAGCTTCTTTCGCAGGTCGCTGGAAGGTCGGGTAGGGGAGCCGAACCGGGCGAAGTCGTGATTCAGACGTTCGATCCGGACAACTACGCGATCCAGTGCGCGGCGCGCCACGATTATGCCGCGTTTTACGGGCGCGAATTGGAACTGCGGCGGGAGCTGGGCTATCCACCGTTTCGGACGCTGGTGAACGTGGTTTCCCGCGACGCCGACGAGCGCGCGGCGATGACCCGGCTCGAAAAGGTCGCGACCGCGATAAAGGCAAGCCGCGGATCGAGAGTGGAATCGCTCGATGTGGTCGGCCCGGCGCCGGCGGTGCTGGCCAGGCTCAAGGGCGAGTACACATGGCACTTGATGCTGCGCTCGCCCGACCGGGAGGCGATGCTTCATCTCATTCGCGACTGCCTAGATGCGTGTTCCGGCCTGCGCAGGAACCTCACGGTGGATGTGGATCCGGTTTCGATGCTATAATTGTGTCAGGTCGCATGATTAGCAGCGTCAGCTTTGGGGGAGTATTACCGAGATGGAAGACAAGATCGTCACTTACGGAAACGAGATACTGCGCAGACCGGCTGAAGAGATAGACGAGCTCAACGAGGAAGTCAAGGACCTCATTGGTCGGATGTATAAGCTGATGGCCGACTATCGCGGTCTCGGTGTGGCCGGCCCCCAGGCTGGGGTAGCGAAGCGGATATTCGTTTACGATATCGGCGAGGGTCCGCACGCCCTCATCAACCCGGTCGCGCACAACCCCAGCGGCGAGGAATGGGCGATCGAGGGATGCCTCAGCATTCCGGGCTTGCAGGGTGAGGTTTCGCGATCCGAGAGGATTACTGTTTCGGGCATCGATGAGGAGGGCAATCGCGTCAAGATCAAGGCGGAAGGTCTGCTCGCGAGGGTTTTCCAGCACGAAATGGACCACTTGAACGGCGTTCTCTTCGTCGACTGTGCCGACCCGGAGACTCTGGAGACTATCCCTCCCAGGGCGGAGGAGGATGCAGTGGCAGAGGGGCAGTAGGCTCGGTAGGGTTAGTAGGGTTAGTAGGGCCGCGTGCGTTTCGGGAAAGGGGTTTCCCGAAACAACGGAACGGAGGAGGGCCGCCGGCCGGGCTCGCTGGGCGAGATGGTGGTAGCGATGGATTCTATTCCGAACACTTTCGCGTTTTCGCGATTAAGAATCCGGTTGAACCTCGAACTTCGATGAACATAATTTTTGTTGGCACAAGTGATTTCGCGGTCCCCTCACTGGAGGCGCTGATAGCCTCGCACCATGATGTCCTCGCCGTGGTTACTCAGCCCGACAGACCGAGTGGCCGCGGGCACGAGATGCAAGCTTCCCCCATAAAGGATGTGGCGCTCGCTCACGGCATTTCGGTCATGCAGCCGGAAAAGATCGGCGACTCCGCGTCGATGGACGCGATAATGGAATACACTACCGTGGGCGCGATGGTGGTCGTGGCCTACGGTCAGAAAATCCCAACCCGGCTTCTGCTTTGGCCTCCTCACGGAGTCGTGAACGTTCACGGCTCGATTCTGCCTAAGTATCGAGGGGCCGCGCCCATCCAGTATGCCTTGATTATGGGCGAGAAGCAGACCGGCGTGACGACCATGCTCATGGATGATGGTTGGGACACCGGAGATATTCTTCTCCAAGACGTCATCGACATTGGACCCGAGGAGAACGCGGGCGAGCTTTCATTGAGGCTCTCGATCGTGGGCGCGAACCTCCTGATTCGCACCCTGAACGATCTCGAGACGGGATTGGTGAACCCCATTCCGCAGGACGAGGACCTGGCCACCAGCGCGCACTCGTTGGGGCGGGAGGCGGGCACGATCGACTGGAGCGCGCCGGCCGAGTCCGTGGTGAACCTTGTGAGGGGCTGCACTCCAAAACCGGGAGCTTTCACAAAACTGAAGGGTAATGCGCTCAAAGTGTCGAAGTCTAAACTAGAGGACATTGATGGGAGGGTTGCCGAGCCCGGGCGAGTGACGGCGATCGATAAAGAGGGCGTGGTCGTCGCGGCTGGAAGCGGATCGGTCAGGCTCCTTGAGGTGCAGGCGGAAGGCAGGCAGAAGATGTCCGCCGCGGAGTATGCGCGGGGGATCCGGCTTGCCGTGGGCGACAGATTCGATGTTGCTGGATAACGGCCCGGAGACGATCATGCAGATAGAGGCGCACCTGGAGCGCGGCGTCGCGTTTAAGAACGAAGGCCGCTACGAAGAGGCGCGGATCGAGTTCAATGCGGTGCTTACAGCCGACAGCGAGAATGCCGAAGCGCACAGGCAACTTGGTCTGATCTACGGCTTCACCGGGCTTTTTGACGAGTCGATTCAGGAGCTGGAGACGGCTGTGCGTTTGGATTCCAGCAGCGTTCGGGCCAGGAACGATCTCGCGCTGACCTACTGCATGCTGGGAATGTGCGACCAGGCGAGAGCGGAGTTCGAGTGGGTGTTGTCGGTGGACCCGGAAAACGAGGTCGCCCGCAACAATATGATATATTTGGCGTAGCGGATCGGAAGGGAACTCATCGCGAAAACGCGAAAGCAAGAAATCGCGAAAGGCAGGTCGAAAACGAGGGTTCGCAGGGCCGCGTTCCCCCGCACTGTGAGTTGTGCGGGTGCGTTTCGGGAAAGGGGTTTCCCGAAACAACGGGGCGGTCCTCGGTTTTCTATTTCGGACATTTTCGCGTTTTCGCCCTTTCGCGCTTTCGCGATTAAATCTGGTTGTGATGAGTAGAAACAAGCTGATAAGAGTAACATTCGAGCCCGGCGGGACGCCCATCGACGTTCCGGCGGGCACGTTGATTTCCAAGGCCGCTGCCGCGGCTGGGATGGCGATCGAAACTCCCTGCGGCGGGATGGGCAGTTGCGGCAAGTGCAGGATTATTGTCTCGGGGGATGCAGGCGGGCTGGACTCTTCCGAAGCCAGGCTACTCACCCCCAGCGAGATCGAGTCCGGCGTGCGCCTCGCCTGCCGAAGCGCTGTGACCGGGGAGATGACGGTCACCATCCCCGAATCGAGCTTATCCAAAGTCCAGAAGATACTCAGCCAGGGTGCTTTGCGGGACTGCTGCGTCGCCTCGGATGTCAGCAAGATCGCATGCCAGCTTGCGGCGCCCAGCCTCGAAGATGAGCGTCCCGAGTTCGAGCGGCTGGCCGGCAGCGTCGAGGCGCGCGATATATCGCTCCGGCCCAATCTGCGCGTCGCTCGGTCGATCTCGACGGCGATGAGGCAGGCGAACTATGCGGTGACGGCGGTTGCCTATGGCGATGAGTTGATAGCCATCGAAAGCGGCGACACCACGGATAAGTGCTACGGTATCGCTTTCGATCTCGGCAGCACCACGGTCGTCGGCTATCTGATGGACCTGGTCACCGGTTCGGAGTTGGCGGTATCGGCCGTGATGAACCCCCAGACGATGTACGGCAGCGACCTCGTCTCGCGCATAAGTTTTGCGACTACCCAGGAGAACGGAGGCGGCATACTCCAATCCGCCGCGGTGGATGCCTTGAACCGCATAGCGCGCCACCTGGCGAAGGTCGCGCATATTTCGCTCCAGCACGTTTACAAGGTCACGGTGGTAGGCAACACCTGCATTACCCACCTTCTACTCGGGATCGACGTGAGCAGCCTCGGTCAGTCGCCGTATGTGCCCAGCCTTGCAAGCGACATCGTGACCACGGCCCGAGAACTTTCGCTGGAGACTTGTCCGGAGGCGAAGGTGCTGGTTCTGCCGAATGTCGCCGGGTTTGTCGGGTCGGACCTGGTGGGGGTGCTGCTTTCAAGCCATTCCGGCAAGGAAGTGTCCGACCCCGGACGAAAGACTTACGCAGATGAACGCGACATTCATATAAGCGATATAAGTGGGCAACCGCCACTGGCGGCGCGGCTCGCGGTCGACATCGGCACCAATGGCGAGATGGCATTGATATACGGCGGGAGGACGCTCGTGTGTTCCGCGGCCGCCGGCCCTGCTTTCGAGGGCGCGGGGATCAGCAGCGGAATGCGCGGGAGTCCGGGGGCGATAGATTCGGTGGTGATCGGGGACAGGGTGGAGTTCAGCACCATCGATCATCGCCGGCCCATAGGGATTTGCGGGTCGGGGCTTGTGGATGCCATCGCGGGGATGCTCGACGCCGGTATAGTGGACGAAAGCGGCAGGATGCTTTCGCCCGACGAGGTCGAGGGCCTTCCGCCCGACGTGAGTTCGCGCCTGGTGAACATCGATGGCGGAGTGGAGTTCGTGCTGGCAACCCAGGAGATGTCGGCCAGCGGCAGGGCCATAACGCTGACGGCCGCGGATATACGCCATCTTCAACTTGCGAAAGGCTCCATGCACGCGGCGATGCAGACGCTGATAAAGCTCGCCGGCACATCCGACGATCGATTGGACGAAATCCTGCTGGCGGGAGCATTCGGCAACTACATCCGGGTGGAGAGCGCCATCAGGATCGGACTGATACCTCCGGTGGCCAAGGAGAAAGTGACATCGATCGGCAATGCCGCCGGGGCGGGGGCGCGTCTTGCCCTGCTGTGCGGCAAGGAGATGGATACGGCCAGGCGGTTAGCGCGAGAAGCCGAGCACGTGGAGCTCGGCGGTGTCGCCTCATTATCAGATGGAACTAATGGAGCGGATGATGTTTCCTGGCCGGTCGGAAGGGGCCTCGTCCTCAACTTTCCAGCCGCCGTCGCAAAAAAGGGAGGATTTTCTTGGCGAATTAGCGTAATTACGCTTGATTGGGCTTGATGAGCAAGCCCTCTATTGTTATACTAGTGGGTGTTGGCCGAAGAAGTGTGAAGTCGCGGCTTCCGCGTGCGTTGGCCAACCGCATCGGAAACCATGGTGAGAATTTCGAATTAGGAGGAGCTAAAGTGGCGGATTTACAGGCTCTGGCGCAGGCTATTATCAATGGCAAGGCGCCTGATGCGCAAGGCTTTGACGGAGCAGGCGCTTGGTGAGGGGTTGGACCCCGGCAAGGTTCTTAACGATGGCCTGGTGGCTGGAATGAATGTCGTGGGCCAGAGATTCAAGAACAACGAGTTCTATGTTCCGGAGGTCTTGATTGCAGCTCGCGCGATGAAGAGTGCGATGGAATTGCTGCGTCCCAAGCTTGCGAGCAGCGGGCACCAGGCGAAGGGCACGGTCGCGATCGGCACTGTTCGAGGCGACCTGCACGATATCGGCAAGAACCTCGTGGCCATGATGCTCGAAGGCGCCGGATACGACGTTATGGACCTGGGTGTCGACGTGAAGCCCGAGCGGTTCGTGGAGGCGATTAAAGAAGGCGCGGACGTGGTGGCTATGTCGGCCCTTCTGACTACGACGATGCCGGCCATGAAGGAGACCATCGAGGCGATTACCAGCGAAGGCGAGCGCGGCAAGGCCAAGGTTATGATCGGCGGCGCGCCAGTAACGCAGAACTACGCCGACGAGATCGGCGCCGACGGCTACGCCGCTGACGCCGCCAGCGCGGTGGATACGGCAAACGTGCTGCTGAAGGTGTAGATTGGGTGATGGGTTTTAGGTGATAGGTGTTGGAATGGAATTTTCCCCCGTCACCTATCATCCGATACCCAGGGTCACATCGTCTTGCGGGAGGGTTCCTTCATAACACCCAATACCTATGGCCTGTGCGTCACCTATCACCCGATACCCGACAATTATCGTCTTGCCGGAGGGCCTTTCTTCCCTAGCACGTATCACCCTTGCTGTCATCCTGAACCTGTTTCAGGCGCTCTCCACGATGTGGGACCGCCATTCATAAACACGCGGCGGGACGCCGTCATCCTGAGGTACCGAATGATCTGCTTTTTCCGATGTTTCGGGATTTCGGTAGCCTGTGCCTGTGGGTTGTGCCGACCTAAATCCCGAAACGGTAGTGTACTTTCCAGACTGGTGTTTAGAGAAGGATCTCGCACCTGCGAAGGCGATGGGCCGGTCGAGTTGAGCATGGCAAGCACTCACTGAGAGTGGGCGCTTATAGAGGCTCGGCCCCCGCTCGGCTAGCAGGCAAATTCAGGTAATATTACGTGTTGACAAGCAGCCAGACTTGTGCTATAAATAGCTGAGTAGAAAACCATACGGGCACTATATGTGGCAGCGATGAAACGCCGTTCCGGCAATATTTTGGTCACCCGAACGGCGCGGAGCTAATGGTGAAACCGACCACGACCTGTGGGTTAAGGGCCCGATTTCGGCAATGCAGCCGAATCGGCGCCCGGAAGCTCGGCGGGCAGTGAGTCGTTTTTTTGTTTGTTGAGGGAGGGAAGACATGGATAAACTAACACACGATTTCGGCAGTTCATATGGATCCTCCTGGGCGCTGCATTTCGGCAGCACGAGGAAGCCACCACAGAGAGTCCTAAGAACCATCACCTCGTGCCGGGCGATGATCGCGGCCGTCCTGGTTGTGCTGGTGCTCGCGCTGGCGTCTTGCGTGGCGAATGCCCAAGTGGTCTACGTCAACGGCGTGACCGGCAGCGACGCCAACAACGGTTCAAGCTGGGGCCTGGCTAAGAAGACGGTGCAGGCAGGGATAGGCGCCGCGGCGGAATTCAGCGAGGTGTGGGTGGCTGCCGCGACATACAAGGAACAAATCACGCTTACCAATTTCGTTTACGTCTATGGTGGGTTTGCCGGCAACGAGAGCGCCAGGACGCAGAGGAACTGGAACGCGAACGTCACGGTACTCGATGGCGGAGGCAGCGGGACCGTGGTGACGACGTCCGCAGGCGGAACGCTGTTTGGGATTGACGGGTTCACCGTTCAGAACGGCAGCGTAGGGGTTTCGTGCTTGAATTCCTCTCCTAGCATATCGAACAACACGATAACCGGAAACAGTAGCTACGGTATATCGTGTTCCTCATCCTCTGCTACTGTCACGAACAACGAAATATTGGGAAACGGTGGCTGCGGGATATTCTGTTTCTCTTCCTCGTCTGGTACTGTCATGAACAACGCAATTTGGGGAAACACCGGAGGCGGGATATATGTCTACCAGTCGTCGCCGCTAATTGCAGACAACACAATCATCGGCAACTCCGCGATCTCCTTGCCGAATCCGGGGTCAAATTCAGCTTACTGCTGCGGGGGTATCTCTTGCAGCCAAGGTCGCTGGTCCATCGTGAACAACACGATAGTCGGGAACAGTGCTCCAAGTGGCGGCGGGATCTTTATCTGTTATGACTATGGTTCGACGATAGCAAACAATATCGTAGCTTTCAACTCGTCGGGGCTGTTCAATTACGGCGGTGGCTCAGGGCCGGCTGTGCTAAACAGCAACTGTGTGTATGGGAACACCGACTACGATTATTGGTCACCCGGAGCGCCACCCGGTGGGAGCGCGAACACCTCAGTGGACCCGCTACTGGTGGATGTGGATGGCGGGAACTTCCACATCCAGCAGGATTCTCCATGCCGGGATGCTGGTGACGTGGCTTACGTGGGGGCTGGATGGGTGGACATGGATGGACAACCCCGGATATCGAACGGCAGCGTAGATATTGGCGCCGATGAATCGGACGGCACGCTGTGGCCGGTGCCGAATGCGCAAGTGGTCTACGTCAACGGCGTGACCGGAAGCGATACCAACGATGGTTCGAGTTGGGGCTTGGCGAAGAAGACTGTTCAGGCAGGGATAAATGCGGCGGCGAAGTTCGGCGAGGTATGGGTGGCTGCGGGGACATACCAGAAATGCATCACGCTTAGCAATTTCGTCTACGTCTACGGCGGATTTGCCGGTTACCGAGACCGCCCTGGCACAGCGAAACCGGAACGCGAACGTCACGATACTCGATGGCGGCGGGAGCGGGACCGTGGTGGCGGCGCCAGTGGGCGGGACGCTGTTTCGGGTTGACGGCTTCACGATCCGGAACGGCAGCGTAGGGGTTTCGTGCTTGAATTCCTCTCCTAGCATATCGAACAACACGATAACCGGAAACAGTAGCTACGGTATATCGTGTTCCTCATCCTCTGCTACTGTCACGAACAACGAAATATTGGGAAACGGTGGCTGCGGGATATTCTGTTTCTCTTCCTCGTCTGGTACTGTCATGAACAACGCAATTTGGGGAAACACCGGAGGCGGGATATATGTCTACCAGTCGTCGCCGCTAATTGCAGACAACACAATCATCGGCAACTCCGCGATCTCCTTGCCGAATCCGGGGTCAAATTCAGCTTACTGCTGCGGGGGTATCTCTTGCAGCCAAGGTCGCTGGTCCATCGTGAACAACACGATAGTCGGGAACAGTGCTCCAAGTGGCGGCGGGATCTTTATCTATTATGACTATGGTTCGACGATAGCAAACAATATCGTAGCTTTCAACTCGTCGGGGCTGTTCAATTACGGCGGTGGCTCAGGGCCGGCTGTGCTAAACAGCAACTGTGTGTATGGGAACACCGACTACGATTATTGGTCACCCGGAGCGCCACCCGGTGGGAGCGGGAACATCTCAGTGGACCCGCTACTGGTGGATGTGCATGGCGGGAACTTCCACATCCAGCAGGATTCTCCATGCCGTGATGCGGGTGACATCGCTTACGTGCAGGCCGGATGGGTGGACATGGATGGGCAACCGCGAATATACGACGGCACCGTGGACATCGGGGCCGATGAGTGGTATCCCTCCGGCCCGGTTACCATGACGCTGAGCTTGTCGTCGACCACTGCAACGGCCCGCCAGTCCGTAACCGCGACGGCCTACGCGCCAGGCGCGACTTCCGTGAACCTTTCATTTTCCGTTCCGCTGTGCATCCCCTCGATCAGCATGACAAGCGCTGGCAATGACACCTGGACCGCGCCTTTCAATACCTCTCTTCTGGCCGCAACCACGGCCGTGTCATACAAATAAAGGCGACCGCTCCGACGGCATCGGGCCAGATAATGACGGCTTCCGCGACCCTCTACATCGGCGCCGCTCCGCAGCAGCCGGAATCGGGTGGAGACGTTCTTCAACTCTACAACGATAACAATGCCGCCGATAACGCATACTGGATGGCGATCCCCAGCTTCACGTATCAGAACCTCGGCAGTGTACCGCTGGACGCTAAACTCACAGTGGCGTCGATCCTGGATGTCTGGTTCCAGGTGGTCGTTTCTTGCTCGGGCGGAGCCTCCTGCACTCCTCCACCGCTGTCTTCCGGCGACAGCGACCCCGGAGATTATTTTGGCAACTTTTACATGGCCTGCCCGGGCGTAGCAGTGAATGAGATAGGCCAATTCAAGCAGGCGGGAGACTCGGTGACCATCGGCCTGTGCTTCACGCCCGAGGCGGCAGTGGCGACCATAGCCACTGCCCTGCTGGATGTATTGGAGACAACCGTCCCCGGCGGTTTCGTTGCCAGCCCAAAAAATCTGGCGCAGGCGCTGCCGGACCTGATGGCGATCAAGTCGGTTTTGACTGCCGCGAATGACCTGGTCTCCGCGCAGACGACGCAGAGTCCCTGGGCGTACTGGCAGGCCTTTTGGGACATGGAGGGAGTGCTCGGCTCACAGGCCGAGATGGGCCAGTTAGCTGAGGTACTGTCCCAGCTCGGAGTGACAGCGACTGACGAGGAATTACAAGCTGCCGTTGGTTCGCTGGACATGTTAAACATCGTGGCCAGCCTGATCGTTCTCGACGCGCATGGGTTGGACATGGCTATACAAGGCCTCGGCACCGACCTCAACTGCACCTTCTACGCCTACGATGGCACGCTCCTCGGACCGGCGGCAGTGACCTCCTCGGGCCCGTCCGCTTCGCCGTCACAGGCCGTGGCGGCTCGGCGCAGACGGCAGTTACGTGGACCACTACTCCAAGCGCTACAGACTGGCTTATCAACTACACCGTAACGGACCAAGGCTCCGCGCCGGTATGGAACTTCAGCGTGTTCTATCAGCCGTCTGCTGGCGCGCCGCTCCAAGTCACCGCCCCAATGGGTTGGACCTATCAGGTGGACAGCGTTGGCGGAATCGTCACCTGGTATTCTCAGGGCCAAAACGGGTGGGCTAACGGAGACTTCGGCACCGCCGCCATCCAGCCCGGCACTTCACTCTCCGGCTTCACCATCCGGCACACTTGCCCGCCCTATTGCTCCCTCGCCTCGTGCATCGACACAAATTACGGGACCGCGTATGATACAGTTGCCGCGCCAGCCCCGGCGAGAGTATTGCGCATGCAAAACAACTCACCGAAGGCCTGCAGGCTGTGGTCTCCGACGCGATTGTGACGGCAGTCCTCCCGGACGGTTCCTACTACGTCGAGGATGCCGACAGAACCTGCGGTATCCGGGTGTGCGGCGGCCCCATAATACCGAGTCCGGGCGACAGGGTGCGGGTCGCCGGGACGATAACCGCACAAACCGGAGAGGCGCGAGTCGATGGCGCGGCCTGCGCGGTCTCCGGAACCGGCTCCCTGGGACCGCTCGGAATGCCCAACAAGATGCTCGGCGGCGGCCCGTTCGACATCCAGCCTGGTATCACCAGCCGTGCCGGAGTAAACAACATTGGTCTCCTGGTGAGGATATGGGGCAACGTGACGGCGGCAGGCCGGGGCTGGTTCTATCTGGACGACGGCAGCGGCGTGAAAGATGGCAGTGGAAATGTTGGCATATACGTCGAAGCCGAGGGCGAGGATGTGCCTTCCGTTGGCGCTTACGTATGCGTAACCGGTATTTCGAGTCCGCGATCTATACCTGGGCAACGTGGTCAACACGCTGCTGGCGACAAGCGTGTCGAGCGCGGGGGGATAGTGCCACAAAATGGTAAGCCGGTATAATTGCCAGCTAGTAGAAATACCGTTGAATTACGAAACGAAATGCCGAAAGGGGACAAAACTGGCGGGTCCGGAAGGCATCCCGGAGCAACTCCTGCCCGGCCACAAAGGCGCGGGCCCGGCCGAGGCGTCACCTCCTCACACGGCGCTTCGTGGCATACGCCCGCGAAGTATCAGACCGATTAGTGTTCCCGAACGAGGGAGTCGAGTTTTGCGGGCGGGGGCGTGTCACCCTGAACTTGATTCAGGGTCTCGTTCCTGCGAAGGAGATGCTGGATCAGGTTCAGCATGACAAATCGCTCCCGGAGAACTGAACTCTTTCTCCCGAACCCTCTCTTTTTCGCCCGTCTCTTCCCCCGGCCCCGTTTTTGCCCTATAATATACCCTGGAACATACCGGAGGTATCTTTCTTGGGCAATCTCACACTTCCTACGTTTGGTCTTCTACTATTCAGCATTACCCTTGGCAGCTTTGGGCAAATTTCGCATCAAGTATGGCCAGGAGCATGCGGCCCCCAATACCTCACTTATTGCGTCGATGTTCACGCCGTGGGTCCTCTGCGGGCTCGGGCTGTACGTGATAAGCACTTTCACGTGGCTCTTGCTTATCAGCCGGGTGCGGCTGAGCGTGGCGTACCCCATGATCAGCATAAGCTACTTGATGGTGATGCTGCTGGCGAAGTTCATCTTGCACGATCAGATCAATTGGGGCATTGCGGCGGCGGCGCTTGTCTTCATAGGGGCCGGGGTTTCGTTCATCGGTCTGGGGCTTGGCCGAGAGAAGGAGGCTCAGTAATGGGATCCAACCCGGTCTGCACGCTCGGCATGCTGTTCACGTTCATCTGCTTCAGCAGCCTGGGCCAGATTTGCATGAAGCTGGGCCTTAAAGGGGATGTGATTCCCGTATCCTCTTCCCCCATACGCACGGTGCTCAACATCATCGGGTTTATGATGCGGCCGTGGTTGCTCACGGGGCTCGGGTTGTATGTTCTGAGCGCGGTTGCGTGGCTGTCGCTCCTCAGGGGCAAGGGGGTCCATCTCAGCGTCGTATTTCCGATGATCAGCATCGGTTATGTGGTTGTGACACTGCTGTCGGTGATTATTCTGCACGAGCGCGTGAGATGGAGGTTCGCCATCGCCGGGCTGGTGTGCATAACTATCGGTGTCGCCTGCATCGGACGGATGCCGGGGCGTTAGTCGAGCACAGGGCGGAGAGCAGAGAGCAGAGAGGCCAGCCATGCGGGACCGCTTCGAGTTCTGGCAGCGGCTCTTCGCTCCCGCACTTATGCATTAGAATGAGAGCGTGTGCTCGCGGGTTGCAAACCCGGGGAACGGGGTCCGGCGTTCGGAAACGCCGGACCATCGGGCGAAAAAGAGAAGACCCGTGGTCGCGAGGTCCCTTCTGACCTCCGACTTCTGACTTCTATTTTCGAAGGAGTTATGCGATTTTGAGAAAAGTTCTGTATGTTTGGGGTGGCCCGTGTCACGATTCGGAGTGGGCCGGAAAAGAGTTGGCCGGGATTCTGGCGGCGGATGGCCGCTACACCCTGGAAATGACGGATGATCTGAACGTATTCGCGACTCTGCCGGAGAGCGAATACGCGGCTGTAGTTGTCTACACCACCGGTTTGGATGACCAACTGACAGCCCCCAGAGAAAATGGGTTGCTTGGTTTTGTTAAATCGGGCAGAGGATTTGTCGGCATTCACTCGGCGGCGGACAGCTTTAAGGGCAGCCAGGCTTATATCGAAATGATCGACGGTCAGTTCCTGACCCATCCCGATCATATCGAGTTCAAAGTGGATATCGTGGACAGTGACCACTATATCACCACCCGAATGCCCGATATCACCATATATGATGAGATGTATCATCTGACAAAGCACGATCCCTCAAAGGTCAGGTTGCTTGCCCAGACGATGTGGCAGGGTGAAGCCAAACCGATGGCTTATGTGCGGGACTACGGTGAGGGCCGCGTCGGCTACGTAGCCCCGGGCCACACCTGTGCGGCCTGGCGCAATACCGACCTGCGCAAACTCATGCTGCGAGCCATTGCGTGGAGCGCCGGCGCCGAGTGTTCGGACAAGACTATCAACTGTGGAATTCTCGGTTACGGGCCTGCCTTCAACATGGGCAAAAACCATGCGGGATGGATAGATGACACCAAAGGGATGAAAACCGTCGCCGTGTGCGACGTCGACCCCAAACGGGTAGAGGCTGCCAAAACCGAACTGCCGGGATTGCAGGGCTACTTCACAAGCATTGATTCCATGTTAGCCATGGACGGCCTCGACCTAATAGTGAACATCCTGCCCCACAACCTTCACGCGCCCACGACGCTTGAAGCGCTAAACGCGGGCAAGCACGTTGTCCTGGAGAAGCCCTTCTGCATCACGATAGACGAGGCGAATGCCATGATCGGCAAGGCTCACGAGAAGGGGTTGATGCTGAGCTTGTTCCACAACCGCCGCTGGGATGGCGACTACCTGACAATCAAGGACATAATTGCGCGCGGACTGATCGGCGAAGTTTTTTGCATCGAAGGCAGCGCCGAAAGTTACAGCCACCCGGGGTTCTGGTGGAGGTCGAGCAAAGAGATCAGCGGCGGCGTGATGTACGACTGGGGGGCGCACTTCATCGACTGGATGCTGAATCTGGTTCCCGACGCGAAGGTAACTCAGGTGACCGGTGATTTCCGGAAGCGCGTCTGGCATGCCGTAACCAACGAGGACCACGGTCAAGCCTGCATCCGGTTCGATAATGGGGTCACGGCGGAGTATGTGGTTTCCAACATCGCGGCCATTGCCCGCCCCAAGTGGCGGATTTTGGGTACCAGAGGTGCAATCCGCATGGAGTGGACCGGCGACATCGATCTTGTCAGCCTGTCCTCCGGGATCAGGCAAGACTCCACGGTTAAGGTCACTCTGCCAGCGTACGGGTGCACCGAGTATTACCGCAACGTCGTCGACCATCTGCTGATGGGTGAGGAACTTGCGGTTACGCCCGAACAGGCACGGCGAGTGATCGGCGTGATAGATGCGGCACAGCGCAGTTTCCAGTCAGGGAGAAGCGCTGCGCCGGCGACCGGATGTGAGTAGGGAAAGGGCTGATAGGGTTTTAAGGTTGACAGGGTTGATAGGGTGACCCTATCAACCCATTGGCGCTGAGAGCGGCAGCCGCCACTATGCAGCGGGAACTCGAAGGCGCCGGGCTGGAGCGTACGCTCTATTTGTCGTTCCCGCCGCATACGTGGGTTGGGGCTGCGAATAACATGACTATTCGCGTCACGTGCGGGCGGAGGTTCCGGGCTTTCCACTTTCCACTTTCAGCTAAACGCTATTCTCCGAGGAGACCAAGTGCGCCGCGCTTATCCTTATGCGCTGTTCCTCATATTAGTCTGCCTGTTCCTCTGGCGGCCGATATTTACTGGAAAGGCCCTGCTGCCCGGTGACTACCTGGCGGAAATGAGGCCGTGGAATGCGGTCGTGAAGCCGTCCGCGCCGCCGCCGCAGTGGAACCCGCTGCAGTGGGACGCCATCGCGCAGTTTTACCCCTGGCGGGTGCTCTACGCGCGCTCGATGAGCCACGGTAAGATCCCGCTGTGGAACCCGTATCAGTTCCACGGCGCCCCGTTTCTGGCCGATGGTCAGTCGGCGGTGCTCTACCCGCCGAATGTCGTGTTTCTCCTGTTCGATCCGGTCACCGCGTTCACCGTGTTCGCGGCGCTGCACCTCTTTCTCGCGGCGGCTTTCACCTACATGTTGTTGCGCGCGCTGGGTTGCAGGGAACTGGGAGGAACCGTGGGGGCGGTGGTTTTTACATTCTGCGCGTTCACGGTGCTCTGGCTGGAACTGCCGACTTTCATAGGCGCGGCTGTTTACCTGCCGCTCTCGCTGTTGCTGGTTCACGTGGCGGTGGAGAAGCGGTCGGTCTGCTGGGCGATGCTCTCGGGCGGGGCGGTGGCGCTGGCCTTTCTTGCGGGGCATTTTCAGATTGCGTTTTACGTGGCGTTCGCGGTGGCTTTGTGGTGGCTGTGGAAGTTCGCCGCGGTGCGCCGGAGCCAGGGGCGGGGCTACGCGGTGTTGATTGTCGGTTCGCTGGCGGTTTGCTGCGTTGTCGCGGGCGGCCTGGTTGCGGCGGCGCAGATTCTGCCCACCGAGGAGCTTGCGGCCAATTCGCATAGAGTGCGCGAAGTCACGGCGGCCGGCTACGATCGCTTCGTGGATAATCGCGTGTGGCCGGTATCTCTGGTGACGGCGTTCGTGCCGGATTTCTTCGGCAACCCGAGCAATGGAGATTATTTCCTGATAGGACAACTGCCCGCTCCGGACGAGAGATTCACGTATTGGAACACGATGTTTTCTCAATCGATACAAGTGGGCAACCGCCACTGGCGGCTTGGCAGCGCCGCCGATTATATCGAACACGGCCTTTACGGCGGGATAATGCCGCTCCTGCTGGCGCTCTTCGCGGTTGTATGCGTGTGGAAGCGCGCGCACGTCGGCTATTTCGTGATGCTCGGGAGCGTAGCCCTGCTCACCGCGACCGGCACGCCGATCAACTACCTCTTCTATTATGTGGCGCCGGGGTTCAGCGGGCTTGGCGGTCCTAATCGGATTCTGGTCCTGTATCTGTTCGCGGTCGCCGCGCTTGCGGGGTTCGGAATCGACTGGTTCGCGCAGCATTCGAGCGACAAGGTGAGTGTATGGGGCAGGGAGATTCCAAGGGGGGCGTTAGCGACCGCCGCGGCGCTGGGAACCGTGGCAGCGGTCTTCTTTGTGACGCATTCGCTGGCGGCGGGTTTCGTCGAAGGGCTTACCGGTAGTTCCTACGAGTCCCCGGCGGTTGCGACGTTTGCCGTGCTGGCACTGGTCTCGGCAGTCGTGCTTTTTTCCAGAGCGAGCGGGTGGCTGAAGCAGCCGGCTTTCGCGGTGCTCTCGGTGACCCTTATCGCCGCCGACTTGTTCGCATTCGGGATCAACTATAATCCCACGTGCGACCGGTCCAAGGTCTATCCCGGCACCGGGCTAACCACCGAACTCAGGAAGATCGCCGAGGACAAGTTTATCGCGCCCATCAATGGGAGTTGGAGCCTGCTGAACACTCCGGATGCGATCCTGCCGCCAAACGCCGCGATGGTCTACGGCCTGCACGATGTCCAGGGTTACGATTCGCTCTACACCAGGGATTACAAGGACCTGTCGAGCCGCATTCAGGGAGAGGACTCCAGCCCGCCCGAGAACGGCAACATGGTGCTCGTGAGGAGGTTCACCAGCGACCTCGGCAGGCTCGCCGATTTCGCGGTCAGCTCTTCTCCGTTGTTTCGGGAAACCCCTTTCCCGAAACGCTCGCGTTTGGCTGTAAGTCCCGAGGAAGCGAGGCTTGTGAAGGCGGTGGATGGTGTCTATATTTATCAGCTTAGGGGCAGTCACCGCCAAAGCACGGATAGCCGCGGCGGATATGAGCCGTTCTCATTCAGGTTCGGGTTGTTCCTCACGCTGGTGGGGATCATGTCAATCTGCTGCGCGGGAACGGGCCGCGCACTGCGAAACAGGAAACAGCGATGATGCCGGCCGCCGATAACACGGAGCGAAAATGGGTGCTGGGGTGGGGGATCGCGATCGTGCTGATCGCCTCGCTTCCGTATTTGTGGGGGCTGGCTATCTCGCAGCGGGACCTTTCGTTCCTGGGCCTTACGCACAACATCGACGATGGGGCGGTGTATCTCTCGTGGATGCGGCAGGGGGCGGATGGTCATTTCTTCATCAGGAACCTCTTCACCAACGATGCCCAACTGGCCAGGCAGTTCAATGTGTTGTTTCTGGTAATGGGCGGGCTTGCGCCCATTACGCGCCTGCCGCTGATCTGGGTCTATCACATCGCGAGGCTGCTGCTGGGGGTCGGGCTGATAGTGACGATATGGCGGTTCTCGCTGCTTTTCGTTCGCAGCGGGTGGGCGCGCCGGTTTCTTATTCCCCTGGTCGGCTTGTCCGGCGGAATAGGGTGGATGTTTGCCGGGGCGCGGCCCCCGAATGCCCCCGTGGATCTGTGGCAGCCGGAAGCGATTACATTCCTTTCGATCTATTTGAACCCTCTCTTCCTGGCCGGGCTGATCCTGATGCTGTGGGCGCTATATTGGCTCACCCTGGCAGAGCGCTTCGGCCGGATCAGATACGCGATTTTTGCGGGCTTGTGCCTGTTGGCTCTGGGAAATGTGCACACGTACGACGTGATTACGGTGGCATGTGTCTGGACGGCATATCTTGTGGTGCGCGGCATAGTTGACCGGCGGGCGCCATTGAAACGCATTGGCCTGAGCGCGGCGGCGGGCGTGCTGGCGGTCCCATCGGTGGGCTATCAGTTCTATCTTTACAAGCTCGACCCGGTATTTGCAGCGAGGGCCAACTCCCCGACGCCTTCTCCCGCGATTTGGTGTTTTTTCGCCGGCTACGGTCTGGTGCTGGTGCTGGCCGTGTTCGGCGCGGTTCTAGCGGCAAAGAACGAGCGGCCGACAGACCGGGCAAGCGCCGACGGGCGGAACTCGAAGCTGCTCATTATCGTGTGGGCTGTCGTGGGGTTTGCTGTCCCATACATCCCGGTGGGCCAGCAGCGCAAGCTGGTGATGGATCTGCAGATTCCGCTGTGCATTCTCTGCGCCATCGCTGTTAACGAGGTCTTGCGCTCTGCGCGGGCGCGTGCGAACGAGCCCGTTGCTTCGGCCGCAAAGCGAAGCGACGCGCCCGGAACGGTCCCCGGAGGGGCCGAGAGACGGTGGTTGCCTCTCCGTTGTTTCGGGAAACCCCTTTCCCGAAACATGCCGGAGGGTTCCGTTGCTTCGGGAAACCCCTTTCCCGAAACCCGCCGTTTTCTTGTAAGCGCGCTCTTTTGGCTGCTGATGATCGCGAGCCCGGCGATGTTCATGCTCAACGACATCTCGCTCCTGAGCCATGGCCGTACGGTCACCCACTTCATGCCGTTCATTACCCGCCAGGAGTCTCGATGCGATGGGGTATCTGCGAGAGCACACAGCGCCATCGGATGCCGTTTTCGCCTCGCCCACTTTTGCTCTATTTACCCCCGCGATGGCCGACCGGCCGGTGTATTACGGTCACTGGAGCGAGACACCGGATTATAGCGAGAAGCTTGGGGAATGGCTCGCTTTCATAAACGAAGACACGCCCGATCCGGTCCGCGCCAGTATCCTGGCCGCGACCCGAGCCAAGTACTACGTATCGGTGGATTCATCCACCCTGCCACCCCAGTCATTTTGCGAAGAGTATTTGATTCGGGTTTTCGAGGAAGGCGCCGTCACGGTTTTTCGGGTGAAGGGAAGGCTGCCGGTTTACGCGATGCGTCTTTAGGACGCGAGCGGAAGTAGACGCTATTGGGAACTATTCACCGCTCAGGATGCCTTGCGTGCGAGTCAAGAAGTAAAGGTTAGGTTCCCAAGGCAGAAGCTATTCATCGGGTGCAACAGCGGCAAACATTAGTTTGTTCGGAGCGACCCACCGTTGCGCAGGTTGTGAGGCTACTTTGAAGGCAAACCTTTCGTAGAAGCTCACCGCATCCTCATATGCCGTCACGACAATCCGGGGACAAGGCAAGATTTCCTGTATCCGGCTCAGAACCTGAAATACAAATGTCACTAACGTGGTTCCAATTCCATTTCCGTTGTAGTCTTGCGCAACGGCAAGCTGATAGATGCGGAGCGCAGGTACACTGTGACCCACATGACTGTCAATTCCTACGGCAACTGCGTCTTCATATTCATGCTTTATCGTGTCTAGTCCGTATGTTACATATCCAACAACTGTATTCTCATAAAACGCTACTACAATGTAAGCGATCTGCTGGTTCCGGACGTCTAGGAGGCCCCTGAAGAACTCAGCAAGTTTTTTGCCGGTGTATCGGGAATCTTGTTCCCGATACGCACTTAGTTTCGGGAACAAGATTCCCGAAACACCCGTTACAGCATTCTATCAATCAATTATGCAACTAAGCACTAGCATTGATATAGTCATAGCTGACGCTTTTGGCGTTGAACTCGCTCATCGTTTCGGTCTTCCCTGCCGGTGTATCGGGAATCTTGTTCCCGATACGCACTTAGTTTCGGGAACAAGATTCCCGAAACACCCGTTAAACTGTTGAGTATGGTCCACATTATACCATAGCAGCAAGCAACACGGAGCAGGTCGTACATACAAAAAGCCGACCCTATCGGGCCGGCTTTCAGAACTTGGGATCGGCGGCAGGATGAGAGCCTGGTAATTCCACGGGGCGAAGCCGATGCCCTACCGACAAGGTTTCCGCGCGCCGCGTGTCGAAGTTTTACCATGGAGCCTGCGATTCTCAGCCCGTATGCGGTGGGATGTGCCGCCCGTTTCGGGAAAGGGGTTTCCCATCTAGAAGTTAGAGATTAGAGATTGGAAGTTAGAAGGGACCCCACACCGGTTTCGGGGAAAGGGTTTCCCGAAACAACGGAAATGACAGCCATGCGGTGGGTACTCATGATTCCTGGGCACTTACAGGTACTTGGGCCACAAACCCCGGAAAGTATGTCATTCCGAACGTATGTGAGGAATCTCAACGTTGCACCGGCAGCCATTTTGCGACATGTGAGGCTCAACCGATAGGTCGAGATTCCTCACGTTCGTTCGGAATGACATGACTTGCGGCGTCGGTGGCGGAGATACGACGCGCTTCCATTTTATACACTGTCGCGTTTTCGCGATTAGAAAGATCATAAATTGAAATACAAAGTAATCGCCTGCGGCGTGTTTGAGCCGTATCTGACGCACCTGGCCGCCGAGTGCCCCAACGAAATAGACATTTGTGCCCTGGACGCCGGGCACATCGTGGCGTTTATGGAGCGGTGGCGGCAGCACTACTCCCGCGCGGTTTATATCGACATGGGCATCCCCGGCGAGGGCAGGCTGATCGAGTTCACCCGCAAGATGGCCGAAGTGTTCGAGTGGGACCACGAGGTTATCGAGGGAGATCCCGGCTTGCTCGAGCGGATGCTGTCCGGCGACTGGAGCGACGATCGCATCTTCGTCCTGCCCCCGAACCGCGGGTCGGTCTCGACCGGCGATGATAAGATCTTCGCGGCGGTCGCAATCGATAGCGGGTACGAGAGGGGCCGCTTCTCCAACGCCGAGGTCGTGATTGAGTCGGCTTCGGGGGAGAGGGACCACGCCGGCATAGGCCTCGGAATCGACGCCGGCGGCACCTATACCGATGCTGTAATTTACGACCTGGGTTCGCGGAGCGTTCTGGCAAAGGCCAAGGCTTTGACGACGTATCACAATCTTGTCGAGGGCATCAGGAACGCGCTTTCCCAGATACCGGATAATCTCCTGCGCCTGGTCCAAGTCACCAGCCTCTCGACCACGCTCGCCACCAACTCCATAGTCGAGGGCCGTGCTCGAAAGGTCGGCTTGATCGCGCTTTCTCCGTGGGGCTGGACCGAGGAGCAGCTTGGGCACCGGCCCATTGTCAATGTGCCCGGCGCGGTGGCGATCACGGGCGAGGTCTTGACCCCCTTGGACGAAGATGCCTGCCGCGCCGCCGTGAAGTTTTTGGTTGAAGTCGAGCAATGCGCGGCCCTGGTGATCGCTGGATACGCCACGGTGCGAAATCCCGAGCTGGCCGACCGCGCCCGCCGGATCGCATCCGAAGTAAGCGATGTTCCCGTCCTCTGCGCGCATGAAGTCAGCAGGCGCTTGAACAGCATTCACGCCGCGCAGACCGCCGTCGCCAACGCCACCCTGGTACCGGTGATCCGCTTCCTGATCGATTCGGTCCACCGCGCGCTGGCTGATTTCCATATATCGGGCAAGCTTATGGTGGTCAAAGGCGACGGCACGCCGGTGGACGAGAGCATCGCCCGCGCGCGGCCCGTGGAGACGGTGCTTTCGGGTCCGGCGGCGAGCGTGAGCGGCGCGCGTATACTCACAGGTCTGGATGACGCTCTCGTTTTGGATATCGGCGGGACCACCACCGACTGCGCCATCATCGAAAACGGGCACGCGGCGGTCTCGCCGGAGGGCGCCCGGATCGGTTCGTGGGTTATGGGGGTGGATGCGGTGGAGATTTGCACGGCGGGCTTGGGCGGGGACAGCCGGATCGACTTCACCGCCGACCGCCGGATCACGGTGGGGCCGGTTCGCAACATTCCGCTTGCTTACCTCGCCCACGAGCACGAGAGCGTGCGGGAGTTTCTGGATGGGCTGGATGAGGGGCGGCTCGCAGGCCAGATGGATGCGTCGGCGATGGATGTGCTGGTCTTTTCGAACCCGGTTCCCATGGATCTTACGGAGCGCGAGCGGACCCTGGTGGACATACTGCGAAAAGGTCCCGCCCCCGCGGCGCGCACGGCGCGCGAGATGAGCCTGCCTTCGCACACCCTGCTGCCGCTCTCGCGGCTGGAGGCGTGCGGAATGGTGAAGCGGGCGGCGCTGACTCCCACGGATTTGCTTCACGTCGAGGGCAAGTTCACGCGCTGGAACGTGGATGCGTCGAAGCGGGCGCTTTCGATCTTCGCGGCAATGTATGGAAGCCCGCCGGAGGAGGTCCTGGAACGGGCTATGCTGGCGGTGACGCGCCGGCTTTACGAGGAGATCATCCGGCGGGAGACCACCTGGGAAAACCGAAAGCTGCGTGACCTGCCGGAAGAATGGAAGTTCCTGCTGGATAAGGCGTTTTGCGATGACCACAGGGGGCTGTGCGTGACGCTTTCGCTTCGGCGGCCCGTGGTGGCGATCGGGGCACCGGCGGAGGCGCTTGTGCCGGCGGTGCGAAAGCACTTGCAGGCCGAGGTTGTGGTGCCGGAGCACGCGGATGTGGCGAACGCGATCGGAGCGATCGGCAGCGAGGTGGTCGTGCGCGAGGAGGTCCTCATCAAGCCGGGCCATTCCTCGAACTATGTCCTCCACGGCGCCGAAGAGCGCATCGAATTCGGTGACCTGGAGAAAGCGACCGCGAGGGCGGTCGAAATCTCACGGGCCCGCGCGCGCGAACGCGCCATCGAAGCGGGGTCCATCGCCCCCGAGGTCACGGTCTCCCGCACCGACAGCGCCGGTTCCGTCTCCGGCGGCGGGCAGGTCTTTCTGGAGCGAAGAGTGACCGCGGTGGCATCCGGCGGAGCGTTTGGCGGAGGCGGGTAGGGGAGAGCAAAGAGCGGAGAGACCGGAAGCCCGTGGAGCTGCTCCGGCCACTGAAGCGGGAGCCTCCACCTATCGGCGTCATTCCGAACGAATGTGAGGAATCTGAACCTGTCGGCTGAGTTCCATATTTCGAAAGGTGAGGACCAGGCGGGAGGGCCGCGTAGCGCTCACGCTGGGCAGATGCGGACTATGCGCTCTGTCGCGGGCTGCCCGTTACACAGGGCACGGTCTGCATCTGCTCGGGAACCCGTGCCGCGCGGAAGTTCCGGACTTTCCGCTATCTTTAGATATACCGTATCCTGCTGATCGCCGCGGTGATTGCTATCGCGATGGCTATGATGCGGATCGGGTTCGTAATGAGGTCCCAAAGGGCCGTGAAGATTCCGAGCGGAGGCGCTCCCTGGTTCGGGCCATGCAGAACGACAGCCGCGAGGATGAGTCTGCCTCCGATCGCGCCGGCGGCCATTGTTACCCCGGTGATGACCTCCATCCTGGTTCCGCGGGTGCGTCCGGAGGCGCGCAGGACCATCTCCCCCGCGAAGGCCCCGTAAGCAAAGGCGATAAACAGCGTGAAAAAGCCGAAGAACTCGACGCCCCAACCGGCCACCGCGCCCGCCAGGGCGCCCGCCAGGATCGCTCCGGCGGTTTGCATGGGAGTGAGCGTGAACACGCGGTTGCCCCGCTGAGAAGCGCACCGCTTGCACTTGGCCCCCACGGGGGTCGCCACGAGGCACATCGGGCATATATACGCTCCACAAGATGCGCATCTGAGGGCGGTTTGCACATTGGGGTGCCGGGCACATGTTGTAGTGGCAGGTTTTGAGTTCATCTCTTTGTTCGGGCGGATTTGGATGGCAGATGGTCTGATGGCCAAGGGAACTTCCGCCGGAGCCATGACCACCTGCCATCCGCCATCGAGCTATACAACTTATCTCACGTGATGGCCGAACAGACCAGCCAGATCGAGCACGTGATAGGCCACCAGCAGTCCCATCCCTATGAGGTAGCCGCGCAGGGCCATCAGCGAGTACTTTACGCCGCGGGTCATGGGCATCGGCCCGAGATCATCGGCCTTGCGTTTCTCCTCCGGGATATCGTCCAAAGGATGTACCACATAGAAGCAGCGCTCTACTTTGTCATTTGCCGTTATTGATGCCATTTCAGTATCCTCCGCTCTTTCATACGTGTATCCCTGGCTTATGCCGGGAAGAGATTCGGCGCTATTACCTGCGCCGCCAGTATAACCGAGAGGGCAAACATAACGATGATGATCGTCCAGTTCACCCAGTTGTTCCAAGGGCGATTGATGAATCCCTCGCCCAGAAGCTCCTTATCGTTAAGCAGAAGCTGCAGGAAGATGATGGCTGACGGCAGCATAATGCCCGCCAGCACCTGGACACTCAAGATTATCAGTTGCAGAGGCGCTCCGGGTATCAATACCAACCCGGCCGCCAGCCACACGCACGCTATGTAGATCGCGTAAAATCCGGGCGCCTCGCGCAGGTTCAACTGCAAGCTCGATGGCCATCCCTTGACCTCTCCATAGGCCCAACTGCTCGACAGAGAGATCGTCGTCGCGCCCAGAATTGCCGCATTGCACATGAGCAGCAGCAAAATGTTCCTGAGCCACGGGCTGCCGTGCGCGGCGCCAAGACTTACCGACATCTGCGCCGGATCGGTGTAGCGCAGCCCGTGAACGAGCATCTGGTTGCCCGCGAGCATCATCCCCGCGGCCACCAATATGACGATGACTGCCCCAATAAACGTGTCCAGCCGCGCCCAATTCAGGTCCGCAAAGCGCAGCTTCTTGTCCGCAACGCAGCTCTGCTGGAAGAAGAGTTGCCAGGGGGCGATGGTGGTCCCGACTATCGCGATCACCATAAACATCAAGCTGCCCGATATCCCGCCTGCCGGGATACTTGGCACAAAGCTGTCGCGGAGCACCTGGCCTGCCCCGGGAGAGAACTTCCAGGCCAGCGCCAGCCACGCCAGGTCGAAGAAGCACAGGAACACCGTGATGCGTTCCCACCTGCGAAAACTCGCCGTCAGAACCAGGGCGCACAATGCCGCGGCGGCCATCGGCACCGCTATATATGGCGAGACGCCCATCCGGCTCATGGCAAGCGAAATACAGGCAAACTCGGTAACCAGGGTTACGAAGTTGACCAGGAGCAAATCGAACAGCGAGAACACGCCCCACCAACTGCCGAAGCGTTTGTAGATCATGGCGGCGTGACCTTCACCGGTCGCGATACCCAGCCGCACTACCATTTCCTGGACGAAGTACGTGCACGGCAACAGCAAGATCAGCACCCACAGCAGATGCGTGCCGTATTTTGCGCCGGCTTCAGTGTATGCGGAGACGGCACCCGCGTCGTTGTCCGCGGCCATCACGATAAGGCCTGGACCGGCCACCATCAGGAAGGTCCATAGCTTACGTGCCCAAGGGCTGTGTACAACGCGAGTACCTGGCGGCATGAGCCGCTCGGCCTCGATGCGCGGGTTCTCCACTTCGGAGTTGACCAGAACCTCGGGTCATGAAAGCACCTCCTAAGTTGGAGTCCCGGATTATCCCGCATTATTCGTTAACAGAGGTAGACGTTTCGGCTGCGCTCAGCACATGCTTCGGTCGCGCCGCGGCACGAAGCAACATCTGATGAATAACGCGGATTACGAACTTTTTCCGGAACGGGATGCTCCCACGACATTCGAATCTGGGGTTTTAGTAATCGGGGTCAAAACCTCCAGCGGCGCAATTCGCCAAGGAGCATCGATTTTACACGTTGGAATCCCGGGTCCCGCGGACTGGGAGGTTCCAGGGCATTGGTACCTGCCGTCTGTACTCAAGTCGATTCCTCCTTTTGGAATTGCCGCCGCCAAAGGGCGAGGCGATAATGTCAGCGCGACATTGCGGGCTGCGTACACAAAAACACGGCTAGATGAAACGCTGCGAAGGTGTTCGATTCTATGCCGTGAATGCCGGCAGCAGCCCAAAATGACTACTGACACTCTTATGATACCACAGCCTGCCGAGCAAAGGAACTAGTACGGCGAAAAAAAAGTTGGAGAAATTCTCGGGAGAGTAACGAGAAACGGGTAACGAGTAACGAGAAGGGACTGCGTCCACCGGCACACTCATCTATGCGGCAGCGTCCCTTCCCCTAGTCCCTAGCCCCCAGATCCTTCCGTGATTGACCCTCTGCCCCGGCCCTGCTACAATAAACAAAGCAGAGGTCGGAGATGCCTAAACGTCCCTCGTTCGATGATACCTACCTGGAAGTGGTGGATGTGATCGCGAAACGCTCGACTTGCCTGAGAAAGAAAGTCGGCGCGGTGATTACGATCGACCGCCGAATTCTCTCCCACGGTTATAACGGCGTGCCCAGCGGGCAGTTGCACTGCTGCGATACGGGCGAGTGTCTTAAGGACGCCGCCGGCACCGAGGAATACAAAGTCTGCGTGCACGCGGAGCAAAACGCGATCTGTCAGAGCGCCAAACGCGGCCTTGCCCTCGAAGGGGCCACGATCTATGTCAATGCTGATGTCTGCATCACTTGCGCGAAGTTGATGGTTTCGTCCGGGATAACCCGGTGTGTCGTCAGACGAGACCGCAATGGGACTCTCGATGGAATCGATCTTCTGCGCAAGTGCGGAGTGCAGGTGGTGGAGTGGCAAGATGACGCCCATTGATTTTCCGGTAAAGGCGGTGGTATTCGATATCGGCGCGACCCTGGTAACCGGCCCGCCGGTCGCCCCGAACAAGGTAATTGCGAGGTATTTCCCCGGAGCGAGCGCGGCGGTCATCGCCTCCGTGATAATGACCTGCAACCTGGATTCGGTGCACGATTGCCTCGGCAGGCTCGAATCCCATTTCGGCAAACCCAGCGATGAGGCGGTCAAGGCGATCAGCGAGCTGTGGGACTCACAGAAGAACTGCGCGTCCGAGATCGAGAGCGCGACGGAAATAGTAATGGCCCTGAAGGAGCGCGGCATCAAGATCGGTCTGCTCTCCGATATCTGGAGACCTTACTACGAGAGCGTCGAGCTTGCGATCCCGAAAATCGTCGCCGCGGCCGATGCCATAGTTTTGAGCTGCCGCACAGGCGCGCGCAAGCCGAGCCATAAGAATTTCCACAGGGTGGCCGAGGAACTCGGAGTCGAATATCAGGACCTCGTGATGGTCGGGGATACATACACCCACGACATTCTGCCCGCGCTCGAACTTGGGATGCGGGCCGTGTGGGTGCTCGCGCGGCTCGACCGGGAGGCGGCCTCGGTGGTCGACGTGCTCAATGGCAAATATCCCCGGCCGACGATGACGGTCTCCAGCATCAACGAATTGCCGGAACTCGAACTCTGGAGCGCCGCTGAAGCAGTCAAATTTTAATCGCGAAAGTAAGTGCTCGAGGAATCATGAGCGCCAATCGCATGGCTGTCATTCCGAACGAATGTGAGAAATCTCAACCTCTCGGATGAGTCTCACGCAGCGGAACAAGAAGCCAGTCGCAGCGTTGAGATTCCTCGCTACCCGCTCCTAAGAAACTCTCTTCGGAGGAGCGCGGAAGCTGCTTAATGCAGAGGGCACTAGCACAACGATTACGTCATCCTGAGCAAGTGACGGCGACGCTGTCGCCGTTACATTGGAAAGAAACCCACCCCCGGTGTTTCGGGAATCTTGTTCCCGAAACTGGGGAGTTTCTTAGGAGCGAAGTCGAAGGATCTGCTTTTACATTACGGCATAGATCCATGCGGGAGCTAAAAGCAGATTCTTCGTTCCTCCTAAGAAACCTTCCATGCCCGCCGGCTTCGGGGCAGTCGCCCGCGAAGCATAGCCTGCCGGGGTGAGTTTCTTTATAACGTGACTCCGCAGCGCGGGGTCCGACGCTCCTAAGAAACTGCCTGGTTTCGGGACAAGGGTATCCCGAAACAACGGGGCTGGTTTCTTTCTAATGTAACCGCGGCAACGCCGAGGTCACTTGCTCGGAATGACATATGCGGTGGCATGTACCTCACGATTCGTGAGATGTTACTCGGGAAAGGGCGTCCAGATTTTAATCGCGAAAGCGCGAAAGGGCGAAAAGGCGAAAGTGGCCGAAACGGAAACTGACGGCGTTCCCGTCGTTTCGGGAAACACCGGGCGTTGGTTTCTTTCCAATGTAACGGCGACAGCGTCGCAGTCAGTTGCTCCTAAGAAACTCCCCAGTTTCGGGAACAAGATTCCCGAAACACCGGGGGTCGGTTTCTTGCAGATGTTTCGGGATTTTGGCCTAGCCCGGCTCGTCGGACCTGATCACCCGAAATCCCGAAACATCGGGGGCGTTGGTTTCTTTCCAATGTAACGGCGACAGCGTCGCAGTCAGTTGCTCCTAAGAAACTCCCCAGTTTCGGGAACAAGATTCCCGAAACACCGGGGGTCGGTTTCTTGCAGATGTTTCGGGATTTTGGCCTAGCCCGGCTCGTCGGACCTGATCACCCGAAATCCCGAAACATCGGGGGCGTTGGTTTCTTTCCAATGTAACGGCGACAGCGTCGCAGTCAGTTGCTCCTAAGAAACTCCCCAGTTTCGGGAACAAGATTCCCGAAACACCGGGGGTCGGTTTCTTGCAGATGTTTCGGGATTTTGGCCTAGCCCGGCTCGTCGGACCTGATCACCCGAAATCCCGAAACATCGGGGGCGTTGGTTTCTTTCCAATGTAACGGCGACAGCGTAGCCGTCACTTGCTCCTCCTAAGAAACTCCCCAGTTTCGGGAACAAGATTCCCGAAACACCGGGGGTCGGTTTCTTGCAGATGTTTCGGGATTTTGGCCTAGCCCGGCTCGTCGGACCTGATCACCCGAAATCCCGAAACATCGGGGGCGTCGGTTTCTTTCCAATGTAACGGCGACAGCGTCGCAGTCAGTTGCTCGGAATGACAGCCATGCGCTAAACTGGTATCGTCACTGGGGTTCTGCTGGCCGATACGTGTTCATTCTTTCGCGTTTTGGCGATTAGATCCGCTATCCATTGGGAGGGTATGGTGGAAATGGAAATAGTAAAAGTCGAGCATCACGATGTGGACGAGCTTCTGGCGAATCTGAAGAACGTGAGCATGCTTCACGATCGGTCGGTGTTCGTCTATCGCGACGCTGATGTCGAGCTTGCGACCTTTCATACCGACGAGATCGCGCCCGCGCAGAGATATGTACTGACGCACGAAATCCTCAAGGTGCGCGATTTGCGCTGGGCTCTGGCCGAGCACGGCGTGGATATGTTCAAGCTCGACGGCTATGTCACGATGTGGCTCAGGGACTACGACGACCCGATCGACGTCCTGCCGCCGGTGGTGGAAGAGTCGCCGGAAGCCGACGGCAGCACCGTGAGGATATTGAACGACGGCATGCACCGGGTATACCTTGCGCGGATGGAATGGTCTCCCATCCAGGTGATCTACGCGAAAAACGTCGGCGGCGATTGCCCCTACTACGCCTTCCCGCTGGTCAGCGGCTGGGAAGGGGTCGAGATCGTCGGGGAATTGCCGGAGGGTTATATCAAGAAATGGCACCGGATCAAGAACTACAAGACCCTCTATCGCGATTTTAACTCGGGCTTCCGGAATGTCGGCGGCCCCAGAGGACACTTCAGCAATGCCGGGAAGTAGCCATGCCTGAATTGGAGTTCGTCCCTCTGCATTTCAAGGATAAGCTGCGAGTGGTCAATCCACGCGGGCGGCTGGGCATCATCACCCTTTGGAGCAAGATCGCCTTCGTGGAGGACATTCTCGCGGAGAATGGCGTCGATTGTCCGCCCAAACCTCCAAGATCGCGGTGATCGGCAGCCTCTACGGCAACGGAATTCCTCAGTTGCTGAGAAATCTGCTGTGCCAATCCCCAGATCAGGGACCTCGCGATCTGCGGGGCCAATCGGTCCGGCTCCGCGGAGCAGCTTCGCGCATTCTTTGACGCCGGACTCGAGGAGACGGTCAGCCTGGGCGAGAGGGTTGCGAAGATTTGTGGCACGGATCGGATCATCGACGCGATGGTTACACCGGAACACTTCACCGAAAAGCCGCGCCTTGTTTTCTTCGGCGAGTTGAAGAACAAAGGCCGCTGCATTGCGCTGGTGGAGTTCGTGAACCGGTTCGAGCCGGGCGAGGTCCGGGACTCGAACCGTGTCCGGATCGAGCCTGCCGGAGGTGCGCATTTCGCACTACCCCAGCGAGCCGCGCAGCCACAATATCGTGAAGGATACTCCTCTCGAAGCGTGGCGGGAGTTGATATTTCGCCTGGTGCGCTTCGGGCATCCGGTGATGCTGCGCAAAGGGGAGCGGCAGGAACTGCAAAACGTGCGGGTCGTGGTTCGCGGGCCCCGGGAGGACGACGAAGCCGACCTGCGCCAGTTCAACCTCTCCCTCGCGGATTTGCGACAGTCACCAGCACGATATGCTCCTCGGCGCTCTGCCCGAGGACCAATCTTACACTTATGGCAATCGGATTAGGGAGTATTTCGGGTTCGACGCGTTAGCCAAGTTCGCCGCGCGGCTTCGGGAGAACCCGCAGGACCGGGACTGTTATCTGGCTTTGTGGGACAGCCGCTCGGATATCGACGCGGACGATGGCCCGTGCCTGGTGTCGCTCTTCTTTCGGGTTTTCGATACTCGGCTTACGCTCACCGCTGCCTACCGCACGCACAATGCGCTGGATGCCTGGCTCAAGAATGTTTACGGCCTCATGAAGGCGCAGGAGATCGTGGCGCGGGATTCGGGGTTGGTGGCCGGTCCCCTCACGGTCATCAGCCACTCGATCAGCGTGGACCCATCCAAGTACGACTTTGCAAAACGCGTGGCGGATTTCAAGGCATTCTCTTTGGAGATGGACCCCAACGGGCAGTTTATTGTCAGCGTGGACCGAGATGCGGGGGAGATCGTCGCCCAGCACACGACCGATGATGGCCAACTCCTGCGCGAGTACCGCGCCCACAAGGCCGAGCGCATTCAGTATGAGATCAACCGCGACTGCGCGGTTTCGGATATCAACCACGCAATCTACATAGGCCGCCAGCCTCGCCCGAGCGCAGATTTGCCTCGAAAGCGGGGAAGAATTTGTCGAGGAGTGAGGAGGGCGCGGGAGTTTAATCGCGAAAACGCGAAAGCGTGAGAGGGGTAAGAGTCCGAGCAATCATGGGTATACCGAGCGCATGGCTGTCACTTGCGAACGAATGTGAGGAATCTCAACCTCTCGGATGAGGCTCACGCACCGGAAGAAGAATCCAAGGTATCAGCTCACAAACAATGAGAATACGTCACCCTGAACTCGATTCAGGGTCTCATGCGAGATGCTGAATCAAGTTCAGCATGACGCTTGTACTCATCAGGAGTGAACTCTTACAATCCAAGCGCAGCGTTGAGATTCCTCGCTACCCGCTCCTAAAGAAACTCCCCAGTTTCGGGAACAAGATTCCCGAAACACCGGGGGTGGGTTTCTTTCCAATGTGACTGCGACAACGCCGAGGTCACTTGCTCCTAAGAAACTCCCCAGTTTCGGGAACAAGATTCCCGAAACACCGGGGGTGGGTTTCTTTCCAATGTGACTGCGACAACGCCGAGGTCACTTGCTCCTAAGAAACTCCCCAGTTTCGGGAACAAGATTCCCGAAACACCGGGGGTGGGTTTCTTTCCAATGTAACGGCGACAACGCCGAGGTCACTTGCTCCTAAGAAACTCCCCAGTTTCGGGAACAAGATTCCCGAAACACCGGGGGTGGGTTTCTTTCCAATGTGACTGCGACAGCGTCGCCGTCAATTGCTCCTAAGAAACTCCCCAGTTTCGGGAACAAGATTCCCGAAACACCGGGGGTGGGTTTCTTTCCAATGTGACTGCGACAGCGTCGCCGTCAATTGCTCGGAATGACATATGCGGTGACACGTACTGGTAATTTCCTCCTGGGTGGCGATTCGGAAATCGTCACGCAGGGGAGGGGGCGGAAGTTCCGGGCTTTCCGCTTTCCACTTTCCGCTATCTTCGAAAGGAGCGAAACGACATGAACCTTATCAAACTATTCTTCGGGATCGCGGCGGTGACGGGCGTCGCGGCCGCGCTGTTCGCGGCGAGCCAAACCCCTGATCCCGCGCAAAGAAAGGGGCCTGACGTGCGAGTCGATCCTAAGCTGGTGGCCGCCGACACCGCGTTCGGATTCAACTTGTTCAAAGAGGCTCGTAAGCCACGAGAGTGGCCGCAACGTTTTCATCTCGCCGGCCAGCGTTGCTCTTGCCCTGGAGATGACCTACAACGGCGCCGGCGGCCAGGTGAAGACCGCGATGACAAATACGCTGCAACTGGACGGGATGCCTCTGCGGGATGTCAACAGGGGCAACTCCGCGCTGCTCGCGAGCCTGCGGGACCCGGGGGACGGGCATCGAGCTGCGCGTGGCGAACTCGCTGTGGGCGAGGAAGGATGTCGAGTTCGGGCAGGATTTCCTCCAGCGCAACCGCGAGTTTTACGATGCCCGCGTCACCACGCTGGACTTCGGATCGCCGGGCGCGCTGGATACGATCAATTCCTGGGTGAAAGCCCAGACAAACGGCCGTATTCCGACTATCATAGACGGCATCACGCCCGCCGACACAATGTTCCTCATCAACGCGGTCTACTTCAAGGGCCAGTGGACGAACAAGTTCGATGCATCCAGAACCAAGGACCACGCCTTCACGCTGCTCGGGGGCGGCACGAAGACCGTGCGGATGATGTCCCGCCGGGGCCGCTACTCATATTTCGCGGCGCCGGACTTCCAGGCAATCAGTCTTCCCTACGGCGATGGGCGGCTGAGCATGTACGTCTTCCTGCCGATTTTCGACGGCCGGACTGGATGCGCTGTGCGCAAGCCTGGACGCCGGCACGTGGCAGAAGTGGATGTCCGGGTTCAGTTCTATGCAGGGCACGATCTCGCTGCCCAAGTTTCGCATGGAGTACAAGGCTGAACTGAAGGATGCGCTGAGCGCGCTGGGAATGCGACCTGCGTTCGAGCCGAGCGTGGACGGCTTCGCGGCGATGACTACCGCTCACCGGGTGTTCATCAGCAAGGTGACGCACAAGACTTTCGTGGAGGTAAACGAGCAGGGCACCGAAGCATCCGCGGCGACATCCGTCGGGATGGTCGCAACGGCCATACAGGCGAGCGGGTTCGATATGGTCGTGGATCATCCGTTCCTGTGCGCCATCCGCGACAATCAGACCGGGGCCGTGCTGTTTGTGGGGGCGGTCACGGACCCGGGATCGAATCAATAATGGAGGATTGCGATGTCCAAGAACTCGATGACGTCAAGAGAGCGCGTATTGGGAGCGTTCAACCGGGAGGGATATGACAGGATTCCCGTAAAACACGAAGGCACCCCGGAAATCAACGATTTGCTGATGGAGCATTTCGGGATTGGTGGCAAGGAGCAGTTGCTCCTTGCGCTTGGCGACGATTTCAGATATGCGACGCCGAACTATATCGGGCCGGAGCTGCGCACGTTTTCCGATGGCGGTTTCGAAGGTCTCTGGGGTGAAAGGTACAAAAATGCTGAATATGATGGAGGAACCTATCCCGAAGCATGCTCATCTGCCTTTCGCCACTATCGAGCGGCTGGAAGACTTAGACCGTTCGCACTTTCCGAGCGCCGACTGGTTTGACTATTCAACGATTCGCGAACTCTGCGGCGACCTGCGGCGGCGTGGGTTTGCGGTATGCTTCGGCGGCGCTGGAGACATGGACTTCATCAACGGCATAGCGCGTACAAGAGGCACGGAACAGGTCTTGATCGATCTAATTACGGATGATCCCGTCTATCTGGAAATAATGGAAGCGCGCTATCGGTTCTATTTGGAACTGCATCGCGGAGCGCTGGAAGCCGCCGGCGGGCTTATCGACTTCACCCACGTCGGGGAAGACCTGGGAACGCAGCTATCGCAGGTTATCAGCATGGAGGCGTTCGAAAGTACTTTGCTCCCAGGTTCGGAGAATACTTCAGTATGGCGCACACCTACGGCGCGAGAACGTTGATGCACATGTGCGGCTGTGTCAGAGCATTCCTGCCACGGCTCATCGAACTGGGACTGGATGTGTATGATGTGGTGCAGCCCACGACGCCCGAGACCGATATCGCGATACTTAAAGAAGAGTTTGGCGACCGGCTCACGTTCCGCGGAAGCGTATGCGTGCAGAGCACTCTTGCATTCGGGAGCGCTCGAGATGTCGAGATGGAGGTGCGGCGCAGGTTGGAACTCTTCGCTGATGGCGGTTTGTTCCTTGGGCCCACACACGCCATCCAGGTAGGTTCGCCCCTGGAAAACATCCTTACGCTCTACAAGACGGCCGGCAGTCTCACGCGGCGTTAACGGCTTTCCGAAGAGTCCACAGGATGTCTTTTATGGGAAGCATTGACTAACGACCGAGTTCTGTACCACTCAGAAAGAATGTCCTTTCTATTGTTTGCCCAGGGCTCAAAGTGACTTTCAGAATCTTCATAGACAGCGAGTACCCGAACAGTGCACGTGATCGGACTGGGAGTCGGGTTGTGAATCAGCGCGACTGCGCGCTTACTGTCTACGCTGTGCAGTGTCAACATGACATTCGGGTTGTCCGAAGTGAGCAGGTTGCCTATTATCACGTCATTGACCTTGGTAGTGTCAAACAGGGCATACGCTGTGCGGTTGAGCACGCCCACGCGCCTGATGGTCCTTGCGAGGGTGTCGTAGACACCAGCGTCCCAGTTGTCGCTAAGGCCCGATACAGTCACGGGAAGCTGATCGTCGGGAGTAGCTGCCTTACCAATCACCGCGCGCACGTTGTAGTTACGCGCCTGCAGACTCAGGATGTAACTCCGGTCAAGAACCTTGCCGTTGGTGACACGCACCTTGCAGGCAGGGCTGCCGGACAATCCGTAGGCCGTTGGGATCAGTCCGAGGTTGGTCATCGGGTCGGCGTTCCCGTTGTCGAGGGCAATGAGGAACTTGTAGTCTATTGCGGTCCCCGCGGGCAAGGCTTTATTGGGCCAATGGAAACCTAGTTCCAGGTAATTCCTATAAGGGTTTCCGCCACTGACGAATGAATGGGGAAGCGTGTCGTTGGTCAAGCCGCTCGCCAGGGTGTATGTCTGGTCATCGAGCGGAAACACTGCAAAGTTGCCGACCCTGTTCGGCCAGAGCGCGAAACAGCCGCCCTTGGAGATAGGCGTCTTAATGGTGGGAACATAGCCATTCGGAGCAGCGACATCGATCTTACCGCTGGTCGTTTTGCCGTCCGAACCCAGCAAGCTGTAATCGGAGTAGAGCCTGGTGGCGGTGTTAGTCATGGCCCTGAACACGACGACCTCGGGCCCTTCGGGCCTGTCACCCAGATCGATCGATCTCTTGAGCGTCGCCTCGCCATCGACCATTATCATGTTGTTGCCGTAGAGCTTCGGCCTGAACATTGTATAGTGCACGGTGGCCTTGGAATAGTCGTCTTCGTAGTAATTGGTGCAGCGGATCGCTTCACTTTACTCAAGTCTCCCTTGCGCCACAGGCAGTTCGCCCTGGGAATATCCGCCTTGGCGCCTTGCGCCTTGAAGTAAAACTGCGGCCCCGTTTCGATGGAGTTGATGGAACACCAGGTAACGTCTTCTCCATACGGGGCCATCACCTCAGGGGTGGATATTATCCACATGGCGCCCTCATCGCAGCCGGAGATGAAGCCGCTGGGGATGATGCCTGTTGCCGCGGTGAGTTCGTTATTGTCCTTGTCCCTGAAAGTTGTATCCATGTTGATAATGCTGTTCTGCTTGTCGCAACACATCGTGTAGTTATAGTGCGTGTTGAAAATCCGCCCGTTGTTGGATATTGCCTCGCGGCCGCCTGAGTCCTTCACGTGCAGAGTGTAGGAGCCGTTACAGTCGCTGGTGATCCAGACATAGCTAGTGAAATCGGCCTGATTCGGATAGAACTTCCGTATAGCCGCTTGACCTCGATAGAGAGTTACCTCAGTGAGCGGCCGGCTGGACGTCACGTGGATTTTGAACAGCAGCTTGTAGCCCGGCTCCTGCCCGCCATACATGGAGAACTGCTTGATGATAGGCCCGTTGCTCACCCAGGACGAACCCGAGCTATACATTGATTGCATGCTTGCCGGTATGGCGCCCACCGAGTCGGCATTGGTGTATGTTATGAACTTGCCGGTGGCAGCTTCCAACTGAGCAGTTGTCGAGATGTCGTCTACCGCGGCCGGCGCCAGTCGGTAATCCGTGCCGGTGAGTTCTCTATAACGGTCGACCGAGTTATCCACGAGCTTGTCGCTCTCGTAGGTATACAGAGCGATCCCGCCATAGAACTTGAGCTGCCACGGAGACTGCTTGTTCAGGTGCGAATGGGTGACGATATCCGTCGGGAAGCCTAAGTCGAACAGCAGCGGGAACCATCCGTCGGCCTCTTCCTTGGTCGGGAGCCTGGGCAGATTGAATACTACTCGCTCGCCGGAGTCGGGGCCGGCGATGCGCAGGCCGGGAATTGCAATAAACGTGCTCGACGATTGAGCCCTGCACTGCTCCACCAGACGCCCCCATTTGTCTGCATCCATGTTCTCAAAGGTCTCAGTGAAGACCAGAAAGTCGAGACCGTCTCGTCGAGCTTCCTGGCAGAATGTCGCGACGGAGGTCGATCCTCCGCTCACATCGGATCGAACGCCGATTATGCCCTTGTACGGGGTCTGCGTCGAGATAGCGTCGATGCGCTTGACCAACTCGGCATCCGTGAAGTCGGGACCAGGTAGCTGAACCCGCGGTTTGCTGTCGCAACTGCTCGGATCGTTGTTGGCAAAGACCGATCCCTCTCTGATCGAAGGAGCGCCCAGCCAATCGTAGAGATTGGCAAGAAGCCTTGCGCCATCGGCCTTCCGAAGCATATAACCACCATAGGCGGGGTGCATGCCGTCTTCTATGCAGAAACGCGGATCCCAGCACGCGATTGCGACGCGACCTTTGCCGAAGCTTCTAACCGCCACTAATGGGGGCTGCGAAGCTACTGAAGTAGAGTGAGCTGTCGGCATACCTCTGACCAGGGCGTCCCACTCGGAGGAAAGGGCCATAGTGTAGGATGCCACCATAGTCGGATACTGCCCGCCTGGGTACCAAAGGCTGTGCACGCCCTGGGTAATCGCGCCGTGGTCGGCGCCCGCGAAGACGTTTCTCGTAGTATAGTAGCTGTAATCCAGCGTCCAGGAGAAAACCGCCTTATCCGCGTCGTCAGAGACTCTTTCCCAGACCAACCGCGCTCCCAGAGGCTGCAAGAAGCCATTCATGCCCGGCGAGGACAGGGGCAAAATCTCCGTACCCGCTGTAGCCCATCATTATCAGCAGTCCGCCACCATTTTGGACGAAATCGAGCACGTTTTTCCCGGCACTGCCCTTGAACGGGTACTGATCGGGGCTGGTCATGCCAAGAACGAGCACATTAGCGGCATCCGGGTTCAGCGAATCGTAGTTTCCGACACCTATGTGGTAACCTTCCGAGATAAGACTATGGCGATACTGACAATCCACCGATGGCCAGCCGTTGGCGCTTGAAAACAAGATTTTCGGCTTGCCGCCATCAGCACGGAGGCCGGCATTAGGCACCAGAAGCCCTGACACCAGAACAAACACCAATCCCGCGAAAACTCTGCTGTAGCAGACTTGCTTTAACAATCGAAATGTCCTCCCGAAATTAGAAGTTAGAATCCCCCGATGGTCCGGCGTTTCCGAACGCCGGACCCAGTTAATGCGGGTTTGCAACCCGCGAGCACACGCTCTCATTTGGTGTTTGCGGACGTTTCGGGATTTTGGCCTAGCCTGGCTCGTCAGACCTGATCAGCCCGAAATCCCGAAACATCGGGGAAAGCTGAAAGTGGAAAGCTGGGAACTTCCGCCCCGCGCAAAATCTCTCCTGGGTGGTGAAGCGAAAGGCTCATGCTTGATTCCCTGGAAAATAGCGGGGAGCGGATAGCGGATGGCCCGGAGTCTCCATTTTCATCTGTTAGCAGTGAAGTCGAAGACTTTGCACGGTTCCTTGGAAAACCCAAGTCAAAGGTCGGAGGCCAGATGCCGGAAAGGAAACACCTCGACCCCGGTAATGGCATCGCCGCGTGGCATTACAGATTGCGTCGTGTTTGTCTCATAGTGGATATTGAATATCGCTCCACCAGTTTGGGGTCGGCTTGCTCCATTGGGTGGCGAGTTGGCCCAGCGTTTGCCAGGTAACGTGACCATCCGCCCATCCTATATTTTTGCCGCCATTGTGCTTCTCCACGTTTGCCTGCCGATCGGACCACGTCATGTTCGTTACCTTAAGCTGCGGAGGGTAAAGGTAGGTCCAGAAGTAATACTCTGGTTCCATAATCAAATCGGGAGAACATGAATTGTCACCAATCAAGATCGTTCGAGAGGGTGTCTTGAAGCCGGTAAGAGCCATCGGCGCCGACTCAGAGACACCGGCGCCCGCCCAGCAATTCCAGGCAATACTCGGCACCGGCATGCCGGTTGGGTCAAAGGCGCGCACCCTTGGGCACTGAAACACCCCAGACGTCAGGTTCCAATTGTTGGCATTAGTCGCCGCCTTGGCCACGTAAGGCATCAATGCCTGCCACCAGAATGTTTGCCACCATTGTGACGAACTCAGGGCTGACTTGAACGGAGGCAGCCAGCCATTATTGTCGTCGGCGTAAAGCATGGCCGCCTGGCATATTTGTTTCTCGTTGCACGCGCACACACGCTGCTGGGCACTCATTTTCACCCGGACAAAGACCGGGAACAGTATTCCCGCCAGAACCGCTATAATTGCGATCACCACCAAGAGTTCTATTAGCGTAAAGCCGTACCGCCGCGCCATTTTCTCCTCCTCCCGGTCACAAACTTTATGCATACACCAGTACACGAGATGCCGGTCGGGTCTTGACGGGTAGATCCCCCGATATTACGAGTTCCGTTGGCAGTTCAATCCTCTGGCGAGGGAAAGAGACGTCATCGATTTTGGAAAAAAGCACTTCCGCCGCCCTTCGCCCCATCTCATACGACGGCAGCACTACTGTCGTAACCCTCGGGTGTATGTTCTCGATCCCATCCCTGTTACCAAATCCGACCAGTTCCACATCGGCCGGCACTGTCAGCCCCATTTTGTGCAAAGCCTCGTACGCCCTGAACGCAAGCACGTCCGATACACAGAATATAGCAGCGGCCCCCGCGCCAATAAGAGCGTCAACGACCTCCGCCATGTTCCTCATCTCTCTGCGAATATGAACCCACAAGCGCGGGATCGAACACTATTTCTGAATCCGTGAGAGCATCTACATAGCCCTGGAACCTGTCGCGGACCGACGTTGCGCGCTGGGGGATCGTAATGTGCCCAATCCTCGTGTGGCCCTGATCGGCCAGGTATTTCACGGCCGCATAAGCGCCACCGCGGTTGTCGAAGACTACGTAGTCCGTATCCATTTCGGGGAAATAGCGATCGATGAGAACGAATGGCAGGTTGGTCTGCAGCATTCTTTTGTAGTGCGCCTGAGAGACTTGCGTAACCTCACCGACAGGGAAGATGATCAGCCCGTCGGTTCCCCTGTCGATCAAGGAGTCCACATTGAGCATTTCTCTCTCAGGGTCGTTGTTGCTGTCACAGGTGATCGTGTGGTACTCGTGTGCACTCACTTCCTCGCTGACTCCCTTGAGCACATCAGCCATGAATGCGCCGAGCAGATTCTGGAAGACAACTCCGATAGTCTTGCTTTTCGAACGCGACAGAATCAGCGGGTCAACTTCAGCTATAAAAGTGCCGCGCTGCGGACGGCGGTAGATAAGTCCCTCATCCACCAGCAAAGAAAGCGCGCGCCTGACCATGCCTACGCTGACGCCCAGTTCCACGGCAAGATCCCGCTCGGTCGGCAATTTTTCGCCGGACTTCAGTGTCCGAAGGCGAATGCTCTCCCTTATGCCATTCCTTATCTGTAGATACAGCGGCTGCGCGGAACTGCTGTCTATGCTCACGCCATGTTTTGTCATTTGCAACCTCTACTCGGCCAGTTTAGAATGATGAGGAGGGACGGTGCTCCGTCCCAACCTCATCTTACCCCATGTTATCGGCTAGCTGATGAATTTCCTTTTCATCATGCCCGCCGCGGCGATCAGACCCATGCCCAGCGCCAGGAGTGAAGAAGGCTCGGGGACTGCCTCGATGTTGTCGACGGCGACCCCAACATTCTGGGCCGAGCCACCTGCCGGTTGAATGAAATCGAGCCTGAGGTACTCCACGGCATCCCACTGGAAATTCTGGCCGTTCCAATAGGTGTCCGCGAAATCCCCGGAATGGCCGCGGCCGCAGTGCCAATGTTGAATGAGAACTGCTGCCAACCCCGAGACATAGCCTCTTGCGGAGACGCAAGAAAAGAGTTGCCGGTGCTGTCACACAAGATCACCTGCGCGTAGACCGTGGAGGACAACGTCGCTTCTGTGTTGAAGTCCATGTCAAAGGCATAGAAGCTAAGAGTTGCATAACCGGTGAAGTCAGGATCCGGATTTATGCACTGCATGAAACAATCGCCTTCGGTGGTTCCCACCGTTTGGAACATCAGGAAATACGAGCCGGTGCTAGGGGCGACAGAAAACCAAGTCGTCGGATCGTAAGCCCAATAAAATGAAGCGCTGCCTCCCGTGACGACGCTCCAACTCAGTGTCTCAGGAGAGAAATTGTCGATCATAACCTGCGCCGACGCGGGACCGACCAGCAAAGCGAGTGCCGCCACCATGACGGCGATCAAGAGAGTGATTTTTTTTGTGCCTAACATTGTTTTTGTACTCCTTCCATAATCTTAGTCGTTTAGTTATGTTGTGTTTTCGGTACCCATGTCCGTGGGTCACGACACTCCGTGGTGTCTTTCCAGCCTTCCGTGGCATCGATTTCAATCCGGCCTATCAGCGATGATAGGATGGGGCGGCGAACCGGCCAATTCACCGCCCAACCTATTTTCTAATACACAGTCACGTCCGCGTCGCTCCGCGGCTGGACCACCAGCACTATCCCCGTATCTTCAAATGCGATCCCCACGGGACCGGTGACGCTGACAAACGGCAAGTCGGAGAGATCCTTGGTGACAGGGGAGTTCATCCCGCTCAAGTTCACCATGATTCCCTTATAGCCCTGTGTATTTCCGTCGGCGAAGCCGCTGCCGTCATCGACATACATAAAGCCGGCTTCACTATGGGTCACCCGGCCCCAGATAGTGGCAAGTAGACCCGTCATCACGGGGGAGGCGACAACGGAAAGCGCCTTGTCTCCCGCTCCCAGTGCGCCAAGACTGGAACCGGCGCTCTGAGAGTTGATGGAAGTCAACTGGATGTAGCGCTCGTAGCTCGCATCAGTGCTCAGCAAGCCGCTCAGGGCGACTTTATCGCCGACGTTCACCGGCGTGGTCAACACGCCATTGGGGACAACCTTGATCCCCGTGGTCCTGTTTGGCGCCTCGATGTAGAATGATCCATCGGCGAACGCGGTGGACGGGCTGATGGCTATCTGAGGCTGAGCAATAGTGACCAGTGATCCGTCGGCAAGGTCCTGCAGATCGCCCAACTGGGTGACCGTGGTAGGCGTAGGCGTAATGCCTTCCAGTTGACCGATATAGACCGTGCCATTGACGGCATTTGCATACGTGGGAGAGGTGTCCATGAGCACGAACTTCACGCTTGTAACCCTGTCCCAGCGGAACGCCGCGCCGTTGCCTGCGTCGGTGAAGTCCTGGGTGGGTCCGACTGTCGTGTTACCCTTGTAGAAGTTCAAAAACTTCCACCCGGGGATCATGGGTATTTCCACTGTTTGCACATAGGCGTTATCAGACGTATCGCCAAGAATCAGCCGGACGCTGAGAGGGACGGCTGTCGCGGTGTTTGTATCCATGGCGTCAGCGGTGAAGTTTATAAATGTGTACGGAGTCAGGTCTGTACGCCGTATCCGTCTGCTCCACCCTGCAGGACCCAAGCGAAGCGTCGCCAGCCGGGATGGTGATCACATCTCGCATGCATGAATTACCAGTCGTGTACATCCACGCGCAGCCACCCGGTTGGAACCAGTCCCACGTGGCGCCGCCCGAATCAGAGGCATTCCATCGATGGCCACCGGGCAGAGGATACCAGCCGGTGGAGTCATAACCGATCTGGAAGTTGTCCAGCATCGCCGGCGCCGGGGCCGGCACTGGAGCATCGTTTGCCTGCAGCAGATCGATGCAGAGTTCCTCCGGGCCTATGGGGGGGCTCGATGCAGAGGGCTGAAGGAACATCAGCCGGACATCGGTAACGTTCTGCCAGTCGAAATTAGTACCCTTACCGGCATCCGAAAAGCCGAAGCCAGTGCCCACGGTCAGCCCGCTCTTGCGCACCCACAGGTTTGTCCAGCCACCAGGCGGGGTGAACTCGTTGGATTGCACCCAGGAGCCTTTCCAGTCGCCCAACATAAGCTTGGCGCGGGTATTCACGCCCTGGATATTCATAAGCCAGAAACTGATGGAGTCATAAGGGGCAAGGTTGTACGTGGTGTCAGGTACAATCGAGCTGGACATAGCCGCGCTGGCCGGTTCCACCCGGAAAGCTGATCCAATCGTACATGGATTCTCCGCCTTCAATCCAGATACCCCCAGGCCCCCTCACCTGTGGGACCCCAGTCGTTGACGCCACCACCACCCGTGGAAGCCGTCCATGTGGCCGCCCTCTTCATTGCCCGGGATGTTGAAGTCGTCAATTATGGGCGTGGGAGCAGGTGGGGTAGGTGGCGCGGTCAACTCAATGTTGTCGACGGCGACCCCAACATTCTGGGCCGGTCCGACCGGTCGGTTGAATGAAATCGAGCCTAAGGGACCCCACGGCATCCCACTGGAAATTTTGGCCGTTCCAATAGGTGTCCGCGAAATCCCCGGAAGGGCCCGCGGTTGCGGCGCCTATGTCGAATGTGAACTGCTGCCAACCCCGAGACATAGCCACCTCTGGAGACGCAAGAAAAGAATTGCCAGTGCTGTCACACAAGATCACCTGCGCGTAGACCGTGGAGGACAACGTCGCTTCTGTGTTGAAGTCCATGTCAAAGGCATAGAAGCTAAGAGTTGCATAACCGGTGAAGTCAGGATCCGGATTTATGCACTGCATCGAAACAATCGCCTTCGGTGGTTCCCACCGTTTGGAACATCAGGAAATACGAGCCGGTGCTAGGGGCGACAGAAAACCAAGTCGTCGGATCGTAAGCCCAATAAAATGAAGCGCTGCCTCCCGTGACGACGCTCCAACTCAGTGTCTCAGGAGAGAAATTGTCGATCATAACCTGCGCCGACGCGGGACCGACCAGCAAAGCGAGTGCCGCCACTATGACGGCGATCCAGAGAGTAACTTTTCTACTGCCAGTACGCATGTGTATTTCTCCTTTCCGCAAATGATTAAATCGAACGCAAACCCAAACCTACTTTCCCGCCAGACTCATTCCATGCATCACCCGCCTTTGTCGTGCGTGATAGTCGCTCCACTTGCTACAATTACCTCACATGATGCAGGTTACCATGGATTATCGGCTTTGTCAAGGGCTTTTTTCGAAATTATTCGGCAGCGCTTTACAAGTGTGCCGGCCAGCATTCAGGACCAGGGGGCTCTATCATCGCTCATCCTCACAGACAAACGGGCTCGATCCCAGGTATATATTTGGATGCTTCCAGCAGAGCGCTTCCATAATGCCCATAAGCCATGGCGACGTGATGGATAAATGGTCCCTCAATAAGAGTGCGTTCCCATTTGGGCCAGTTGTCCACTTCCATCCAAACATAGTTATTTTGGGTCGCGGGGCCATCGATAGATACTCCTTCTCCTATTGCCAACCGATACTCGCCGTGATCACCGTCAAATCGCACCACTGTTATCGGGCCATCCTTGAGCCTAAAATGCGTCATTCCTATAAGCGGGCTCGGCAGTATCCAGTGATGTCCCAAAAGGACTTTGGCATCGGGATGCATCATCGACAGTGGCGCGCCCGCGTGCCAGAGCAAGACACCATTGTCATTCTCAGAATGTCTGATTGTAACATCGGTGAGGAACGCGGGGCCGTCATTCAGGCCTGCCCGTTGTGCTATAATGCAGCTTATCGCGCCATGAACGTCCGATTCGCATCCGATAGCAAGGCGGTCACCCACCGCACTGTTCGCGTATGCGCAGTAGGCGCCCATCTCATCGATCAGCGACATGAAGTCTTGAATAGCGAGTCCTTCCAGGCCGTATTCATCGGCGACCGCAAGCATCTGGTCGCGCACGGCCAAGACATTGATCAAACCCTCTTCCGAGTGAAACGCGCCTATGTCGCAGGTGTGTCGCATCTCACTTATCTCTTTTTGATAGGTATCGCGACTCTTTTGTGCCCTGTCCTTTGAAGCGCGAATGAACTCCACCATATCGATAGGCCGAACCTCGATTTTGAAGCGTTCGAGCAGTTCGCTTTCGTTTACGATGGTGCTCCAGAAGAAATCTATCCTTTGCCCTATGTGGCCGATGCGGGCGCCGCCGCGGAAGATGTCCGCCACGTTTGCGGCTCGGATGAAGGCGATCATGCCTTCACGCAAGGCGGGATCATCAACACCACAGTTCTCGATATATGTAAATGGAACTCTCAGCTTGTAAAGCACCTTGCTGGATGCGAACAAACCGCACAGACTGTCTCGGAGTCTTGTGCCGTCGGCAAGTGGCGCTTCATCTCTCGGGCCCCACAGCAGCACAGGAACTCCCAGCTTTGCGCCGATCATGCCTACCGCGCCTTCCGTGCCGAAATTGCAGTGCGGCATAAATATCGCGTCGATCTCCTGTCTCCTGAAATGCGCCACAGCCGGTTCCACATCTGCCTGGGAACGGATAATGCCGTCAGGCAGGATTACCTTCCAGAGATACAAAGTCGATATTCCACGCCTTGAGCTTTCCCTCGAGGATGCTCTTATATCTCAGGGCATATTCGTGGCTGAAGACAAACTTGCCTATCGGGCAGAAGCCAAGTTTTACTGAATTCTTTGCTCTGTTCAACTAGTTCCTCCATAGTAACTGCCACAGAGGTAAGTGCTCACTCTTCGTTGGTAATTGCCATGCTCAACTCGATTCAGCATCTCCTTTGCAGGCGCCAGATCCTGAAACAAGTTCAGGATGACACCGATACTGAGCTGTTACGCACAAAGGCGTTTTTCACAGTGCTCACGGCAAAAAATACCTCCAACACGTCTGGGTGTTCTCCTCGTTCATCGCGATCGCTGACCAACGTCTCCGGCATTCAATATTCCCCGCAGCGGGATACGGCGCGCTTCAGCGGGGGGCGGACACGGTGATGGTAGGGGTCGTCTGTTTCCGTCTGGGCGTGGTATATCTCGATCAGGCGGAGCAAGGCGGCTTCAGACGTTGGACTCTCCAATCCGCTGCCGCCGAAACGCTCACCGTCCAGCACCGCGCGCAAATACAGTATCTCCCACCTCCAGTTTTGCCTGGCCCAATCAGGTAGACGGCCATTCACGTCCTCCGCCAGCCGGAGGGCGCGCTGGATATCCTCGGTGCTTGTAGGCTGCACCTCGAAATTGCTCCCCGCGAATTTGCTCCCCGCTGCCGCGGCCTCGAGGATGTCGACGATGGCCAGCACATCTTGTGTGACCTCCGGACTGAATTCATAGGCGATATATTCCTCCAGCGTCGCTCGAGCGGGCCGGTCCCGGTCCCAGTAAAACGCGGCGACAACGGCCTTGTTCATGTCCTCGTAGATCCCCTCAGAGTAAGGGAAACCGCCCTGCGCCACATGCTTGACCTGGTCCCACAGGCGCTGGAACCGGGAGGGCAGCGGGAAGGCGGCCAAAGCCACCCCAAGGCCAGTTGCCCGCACATGCTGATCTCCGGGAAGTTCAGCAGGGGCAATCCGCCGGGCACGCCCACATCCAAAGGATAGCGTGGAAAGTCCCCCTCTGAATCGGCGAGGATGTAGTCCGCCCATCCACCGTCCTTGTCCAGAGCGTCGGCGAGCCCTTGCCACTCGCCCTCGGGCGGCCTATCGAACATCCAGGTGCTCAGGATCGTCTTCAGGTTCGGAAAGTACCTCGCGGCCGAGGTGCGCTAGATCGCGCGACACCTTCACGTAGCCGTTGCTGCCCCAAGGCAGGCACTTCTGGCATGCGCATCCGCCCTCATCGTAGGGCCAGAAGCCAGGAGGTCCAGACCGACATCGGAAAGTTCCTCAAAGAGGCGACGGGTGTTCTGCATAATATAGGCGTGCCCATTGGGGCTGCTCGGACAGATCGGGTATCCGCTGTTACCCCGCATTCCGGCCGGATCGGGCAGGGGCGTTGCCCGCAGGTGCATCGGAGACCCTTTGAACATAGCGTTGCTCACGGCGGTCGTAAACATCAGTCCAAGGTCCTTGGCCGCTCTGGCGTAATGTCGCGCCATCGCCATCACCGGCGCCGCCTCCGGATCGTCCCAGTCCTCCAAGTTGATCATCGGGAAGATGGCCATGATGGCATTGATCCCCCAAAGCGCAAGGTCTTCCATATACCGAGATATCTCGGACTCCGAGGCCTGATGGTGCCAGTTATGGAAGTGCGTCGCGAAGTACATGCCGCGCAGGTAGCCCTGGGGCGCCGACGTCCCTCGCCAGGGCGAAGGCCGGAAGGTCCCGTCATACCGGCTGGTCCGGAGGAACTTCCCGACACCGTAAAGCAAACCTCGCGGTGAACCTCCCGAAATACGCACCGGCCGCACCGGCTCCATCAATGTGGAAAGCCTCCGGCGGCAAGCCGCCATCGACAGCCAGGATAATCTGGGCTCCGGCGCCGTCCTCGACCACGGGCGCCGAACATCGCTGCTGAACGCGGTCCTTGAGAATTCCGAACGCCCTGGTGATCAATGGGTCGGAATGCAATGGAAGTTCAACACTGACTTCACCCGCTGTGTGCATTATTCTATACCTCCGAGGTTCTTGCGGAACAGGATAGCTCTTCTATTGATAGCATGCATGTGTATTTCTCCTTTCCATCAAATGACTAAATCAATCGCAGACCCAAAGTTACTTCGGCACCCAACTCATTCCATGCGCCACCCGCCTTTGTTGAACGAGATTTTCCCCCCAATAGCTCTAATTGCTACAATTACCTCAGATGATGCAGGTTACCATGCTTTATTGGCTTTGTCAATCGGTTGTTTCATCCATTATTCTAACGGATCCATAGGGAAGATCGTTTTCATCAAGGCGAAGCCTTGCGTGCATGACTCCCTAGAGAATTAGTCGCCAGTCATCAGTCACTGTCGACGGGAGGGTAATTCTTCATCCCTCTCAGTATGGCGCGACCGCGCCATATTGGACTCCCGGGTTCTTGCGGAACCGGATCGAAATGAGGATTTTAGGCGCCGTCCGTCGAATGTTACAGTAGCAAAGAAATGGCTGGACGGCGGGTAACCGTGGAAAGAATATCATATCTACTTGCAAGTGTCCGGCTAAAAAGGGCCTTGACAAAGCCTGTATCCCATGATAAAGTGCAGTATATACAACATCTGTATCAACTGAAGCAATCGTTCGTCTTCTCGCAGTGGAAGGCTGGACGGTTTCGGGATTTCCGGTGCGACTATGACGTCTGCTCTGTACACAAACGATAGTTCGCTGCCTCAAATCCCGAAACACCGGCAAATGACAGCGTGTGCTCGCGGGTTGCAAACCCGGTAACCGGGTTCGGCGTTCGGAAACGCCGGACCATCGGCAACCCCTGCGGGGGGCAGTTCCGGGCTCTTTGCCCTCTGCGCTCTGCTCTCAGCTATTTTCGGAGGGAGAACCATGAAAGATGTAAATCGCGGTTTTGTGCGTATGCTGTTTTGTTTCGTGTTGTCTATTACGGGGCTTGCGCCAGTGGGCGCTGTAACGTGGCAACCGTACGCGACAAGTCCAAATACCGCGAGTTTGTCCAGTGTCACCGTGAACGGCAATTCACTCCAGGTAAACTATCAACTCGGGACCAACTCTCAGTCGGCATCGATAGCGTGGTATTGCAATAATTCGACAATAGATTGGTCCAGTTCCGATTCGGTCACATTCGACGTACAAGGCGATGGGTCCGCCAACGCCCTTACCATTATCCTTTACGATTCAACAGACAACTCCTACTTGGAAACCCAGAGAATCTCCCTGGCGCCCGTGGGTTCTCAGCATGTAATAGTGCCATTTTCCGAGCTATATGATGACCTCTGGAACGGATCCGCGTTCAATTTTCGCCGAGTCGGCAGCACCATCGTGTACGTGGAGGGCCACGACACGAATCAGCACACGATCACTGTGTCCAACATCAATCCGTGGAAGTCCGCTGTTGCATTCACGCCGGCATCGGGGTATCCGCCGGCACTTGGGGCCCACAGTATTTCTACGTGGGTATCGATAATCCGCTCACAGTGACTAACCCTTACGGCAACCCGAGCATATACCAGATGACGTACACGAATACCGGCCAGGAACAACTTTGGATAACGTCGAGTCCTGCAATTGACTGGTCGAGTGCGGATTCTCTGGCATTCAACCTGACGGGCGATGGGTCGAACAATACTTTCAGGCCAAGGATATTCGATGGAGATCACAACGCGTGGCTTGATGGCCCGTGGGTTTCCCTGACGACCACGAGCGCCCAACACGTTGTGCTGCCGTTCTCTCAATTCACGACCGACTACAATGGATATGCCTTTGATTACCGCAGTGTGTACAACGTTTTCATGGACATAATGGGCGGCAGCAACGGAACGTATACTCTGCAACTGGGGGACATGCATCCCGCCGGATCGCTTCCGTCCGGGGGATACGTTACCCGCCGGCTGGACTCCACAGTCTCTTTATCAGGGTATCGACAACCCACTGACCGTGACGTACCCCAATCCATCTGATGCGGGCGCGTATCAGCTTGTCTATACGAACACGGGGCAGGAGCAATTGTGGGTGACGTCCAACCCATCGATCCCCATAATGGACTGGTCGGGTTCGGATTCGATAGCCTTTGACTTGACGGGTGACGGAACAAGCAACAATCTGAGGATACGGCTTCATGATGGATCTGACAGCGCATGGCTTGATAGCCCGTGGGTTACTCTGCAGTCTACAGGCCAGCGCCACGTGGTCCTTCCGTTCACCCAGTTTACACTGGACTATAACGGCGCTGCCTTCGATTGGCACAACGTATCGCAGGTTGCTTTGGACCTGACGGGCAGCGCGACAGGAACCCATACGATCCCGCTGTTTGCGGACATTCACCCCGTCTCCGCCGCCGAGAGGCCGAAGGTGCTTGTAGCCGGGTATGGTCAAGCGTCCGATTATAATCCCCTGGACATGACACTGTACCAGAACCTGACTCAGCAGAAATTCGACGTGACCTGGACATGGGCCGAAAGGGACGCTTACTCATTTCCAAACAACGGCATACTCTCCAACGTACCTGGTTCTCGGAGGTATCGGCCCGACTGTCCCGATCAACCCCAACAATGGCAGCGATCCGTTTGTCACATCAGCATTGAACTTCGTCAGTTCGGGCGGTGGTCTCCTAATCATGTCCGATTTCTTCGATTACAGTGCCACTGATATGGCTCAGGCCCAAGAAGCATTAAACAATCTCACCGTCCGTTTGGGTGCAACGACACACATCCAGGACCGAGTCTCGGATTCCAACTCGGCCAACCAGGCAATATGCTCTTGGACACTTGACTATGAGTTCTTCTCGACGAAGAACATAAACTCGGCGCACCCCGCCGCCGCGGGAATAACGCAGTTCTGGTATCCGGGGGGAATATCGTCGGAGCGGGACTGCGCCACATACTCGTGCCAGTTCGACTCGAACTGGACCCCGCTTGTCACCGCCGCGAGCACGGCATCCAGTACCTATGTGCCTTCCGCACCGGTCTTGATCGCGACCAGGCAGGTACGGAGCAGGCAGAATCGCGCTTTGCACAATGGATCCCACATACGTCCTTTGCGAGGGTTACAACCAGGCCTTCGGAGGTTACACATTGGACAAAGCAAACGGCCTGGGGCTGTACTCGAACCTGCTCCAATGGCTTGCTCAACCTTCGATGACCACTGCATGTGTGTACCAGGAGAATAACCAGCGAACGCTGCCAATGCAAAACGACCGGTACAATCCGCCGGTAGTCTCGGACTCTACGCTTGCGCAAGATCTTGCGGACCAGCCGGCGCTCAATTCCTACAAAGGGCTTATAGGCGCGCAGTCGACATACACCAATGCCGGTTACAGCACCGTGGCAAGCTACTGCAATGTCGGCAAGGCATCGGGCTATTCGTTCCTTGTATTTGCCGAAGCGTATGCAAGCATGACCTCGGCGACTTGGAGCAACCTGGTCTCGGATTGTGCAAACAATTCCAACAGCTCTTTCACGGCCGTCCCCGGGCTGATGATTACCGGGCCGGCCCCATACTTCAGTGACCAGTATGTAGTCTTCAACTTGCCGAGTTTTCCCACCCAAAGCGATATCTCGGGTTGGTCTCCATTGATGTTCAACTACAACTATCCAACCATCGCCGTGACTCAGCCTGACGGCACACTGAGCGCGTGGACGCAGATGTTCTACTCCGGAATAGCGGTAAAGACCTATAACGGAAGTGGAACTCTGCTTGATGATGGCGCCAGTATCTATCGGAGTATGGTTAAGTCGGATTATAGACTCATACCGATCTCGGTTTGCGAGATGACTTCGTCCAGCCAGGTCTCCAGCTTCAGTGGCGCCGCGACCATGGTTTGGGTCAACTCACTTGCGGGCGTTCCCGCTGCTTTAGAGAGTGTGTATAGCTCAGGTTATTCTTATGTGAGCCAGGGGCCGGTGATTACCAATTTCGCACTTGCGTCTGGGCCGGATACCGCTTCCTACGCAGGCGCACTGACCGTTCCGGATGGAAGATCAATGAAATTCGGCATAGGCTGTTCGTCCACCGCTAATCTACAATCGGTGAACCTCTACGCAGGCAGCCAGTTGCTGCAAACATTCATACCGTCGGGAAAAACATACAGCACGACATTTGATGCCACAAGCACCCAACAGAACACGTATACGCTGCAAGTCACCGATGTCAACGGCAAGACGGCTGTTTCAAATCTGCTCAGGACGTACAACCCCGTGCTGCATACACCATGTGCATAGACAAGCAGAACAACATAATCGATTTCTGCGATCCGGATGGAGAAACCGTTATGTTAGCCGGCTTCGATTCGATCTTCGATGGCGGCGCAATGTTCGGGGCTACTTCGAGGTCCGAGCTCGCTCCCGAATCCGAGGATGCAACATTCGCGGCTTTGTCGTGGGTGCAACTCGGCCCACTATTCCCTCCCGCCAGTATGGGCACGTGCACGCGTAACCTGGTCAGTTGCAATCAGAACTCCCTGGTATGGCAGAATAACTACAACTATGCCGACGCGAACGCGACCGTAACCTGCACGCTCACCCCTCCCAGCGCACTGGGGCAAGCCTATACAATGGAAATAACCGGGACTATAAATGTCACGACCAAGTTTACCGTGACTGCCACCCAAAGTGGACCCAGTGTGACAGTGTGCAGAATCATATCAAACCCTGGCATATCGCCTTTTACAAACTGGACGTATGTGGATGCTTACGGCGACATTACGAACGGGTCATTCCAGCGGACCAACCCCGGTGTTTCATTCCAGCCGCTGATTATGGACAGCAATTTTTGCAGCAACGCAACAGCTTATATGTATCCCAATAGAGCAGGTAACGTTACCATCACGAACAAGAGCGCAACGCCCTTGGTTATGCTCATAGGGCCTGATAACGAAGTAAGCAGCATGTTTATCGCATCGACCGGGCAGGACAGGCAAGCAGTCTTGATCGCGTTGCCCGTGGGGACATATAACGTCGGTCGAGTCATCAAAACAGACCTGGTCCTCCAGGTGCTCGACTATGATAGCAGCATAGGCATGTTCCAGCCCGCGCCTACCGCCGATACCATAGGAAGCCTGTACAATCCCAGCGATTATGGGCAGAGTGTGCAAGCGGTCGACAAAGCAGTGACCTACGATTATGGTAACTCTTGTTTCTGGATCGAAGAAGATGACAGGTCCAGAGGAATCAGAGTAAACCCTGCAACAACTGGTATCTTGCCTGGTCCGGGAACCAGGGTGACGGTTGCGGGCACTCTGGGAAATTCTTGCAGCAAGCCTGCCATTAACAACGCCACGTTCACTGTAGATCGGCTCAGGCGACATTCCCGCTCCGTTGTTTGTCACCGGTGGCGGCCTCAGTTGGCCAATCGGTCTGGACTGCACTGGTCTTTACACGAAAATAGTGGGAAAGGTGAGCGATACAGTCGACTATCCGGATGGCAGGTTCGACATCACCCTGGCCGACGGCACTGTTGTTTTGGTCGATACATTCGACAGACCTTCGCAGACAGCCCCGTATTCGGTGGGAGATACCGTCGCTATTGAGGGTATTATCTCAACTGCTTCGCCAATAAGTATCTTTACTTCGATGGATCAAAGAGTTAAGTTTTAACTGATGGGGTTAAGAGGATTTCCTGCAACCAAGTGAGTAAGCCACGATATTCTTAGCTCACCTGGGTGCGCCAACGTGATACATCTGAGCGTAATTGGTGGGGATGAGAAGATTTGAACTTCCACCCGATTGCTCGGACTTGGCCCTCAACCAAGCGCGTCTGCCGTTCCGCCACATCCCCGTGACAGTCTATATTCTACATTGCGCCGGGCCGAGTGTCAATGGGAAGAGTCGGGAAGTAACGAGTAACGAGTCCTCTCCCGCGGAAATGTCCCTTCTCGTTACTCATTACTCGTTTCTCAGCACTCGTATCTAAGCGATGGTCACATCCACCGTATACTCGTGTCCGTCGCCGGAGTGGGGGAGCATGCTGCCCAGGACGGGTTCGCCATCGACCACTATGGATGTGCCTTTTGCGCCGCGGTCCGTGTTGCGCTTGATGTTGATATTGTACAGTGTCGCCGCGGAATCGCCGCGTAATCCGGCAGCCCGGCCACGATTCCGGCAGGCTCGGGTTCAGCGCGAGGCCCTCCCGGGTGGCCACCAGGCCAAGAACCCTTTCCACGACAGTCGAGTAAACCGCCGACTCGGCGCATCCATCAATCGATATCGATAACTGCGCGGCCACTGCGGCCTCCGAGAGCGCGGGGCAGGCGGACTGCAGATAGCCGAGGCGTCTGGGCAGTGATCGCGTTTCGGGGAATTCGCTCTTCTCGGAGCGTCTGCGGCTTTCGAGCGCGTCCAGATAGGCGCTGAACTCAGTGGGGTCCTCCGTGGCGAAGGCCCATAACCTGATAGTCCGGCTCAAAAGTTCGTTGTCGGTCCAGCGTTCGTCATTGAAGCACGTTCTTATAGCCCTCTCGCAGTGCTCTCTCAGGCTCAGAGATATTCCCTCCGCCGAGGGGATCTCGCGCGCAAGAATCGACGGATCGCCGGTCTCCGCGACGTAGGAGGCAGCCGCGATGGCAAGCCAGAGCATCTCCGACGGCGGGACCGCCACCAGAGAGCCGTCCACACTCGCCTGAGCAAGTGTGGAAGACATGCTGCCCGGCGAACCCTTCGATAGCCTCGCGAAGCGCGTAGGGCGCCGCGGCGCACAGCGGAGCAATTTGCCTGATACGCCCGGCGGACTGCCACGGGTCGAGGCGCGAGGAGGCGTTTCGCTCTCCGCCGAGTTGTGCGTAAGCCTCATAAGGCAGCCAAGTGTTGATGAGCGCGTTCAGCGCGCGGTCGGGCGTATCGATTCTTAGGGTGGAGCACATCGACTCCCAGTGGCGCGTCGATGACTCCAGCGCAACATCGAGCGACGCGATTCCCGCGAGTCTACCGGCCAGCTCGGCGGCCAGCCTCGGCGCTTTCGGCCACTCCGAAACAGAACCCGAACTCAGCTTCGCCCTCCAGCGGTACGTCGACCTCCACGGTCAGGCTGGCCACGGGACTTTGGGTCGCCCCGTCGGCGCTGGTGGAGTCTTCATTCTCAATGTGAATGGGTTCGCGAAGGGAGTCTCCCTCGCCAACGAATCTCGTCCTGTCCGTCTGATAGCGCATGGGCGTGAGGGTGCTGGAATGGAACACAATGAGATCGCGCGAGCAGGACCCTTCGCCGGCGGCGGATGATCCCGAAGCTATCTCAGGGAATGAACCCAGAGCCCGCCTCATCAGCAGCGACTTCCGCTTCTCGATATAGGTGGTCTCCACGGGCGCCCCGATCCGCGGCTCGGCGTAGGTGGTGAAGGCAATGCTCCTGTGCTGGGCGGACCTGTTTTCGAGGCGGACGTGCCAGATTTCGCAGGGTGCGCCCGGCACGGTGGCGATAGTGAGAGTGCACGCTATCTTATTGGCGAGAGAGTGCACTTTCACTCGACCCGGCATGAAGTCGACTTCGTATTCGTCGCGCTGGTCGTGCACGGGGCCAATGAAGGCTGACCACGTTTGGCCGGTGGCTTTGTCCTTCAAATACCATGCCTTGCCGAGGCCGCTCTCCGGGGTCACGTCCACTCCGCCATACCAACTCCTGCCGGAGCCGTCCGGTGCGATCTCGACTGCGGTACTCGGACCCCACGGAGCAGACTATGCCGCCAAATGGGCTCGCGCCGCCCTTTTGCTTCACGACATAAGCGTCGTCCTTGTCGGCGAACTCGCCGGCCGCGTAAGCAAGCCGCGGCCCGGTCTCTCCCGGTCGAATAATCATCTCGCGCATCTCCCGCCTTCTCCTATGAGCGCATCGCTGCCATTCCGAACGAACGTGAGGAATCTCAAAGAGACCGGATGAGCCTCACTTGCCGGCCCCTGTTTTCATGTATGGTGATGAAGGCGAACCCTTCGTGCATGATTCCTTATTGTAGTTATCGGCAGGAATGGAGAAAAACCTGAAGATTTTCGGGGGGAAGAGGCAAGCTAGGAATTAGGCGCTTGGGAATCAAGTGCTGTGCGAGACGCATTGAATTTTTATCACGAAAACACGAAAGTTGTTTCGGGAAACCCTTTTCCCGAAACCCTGCGCGGTCGGAGTATCGGGAAAGGGGTTTCCCGATACAACAAAATCCTAAAGCGGCGTAGCCGCAACCAAGAAGGCCATCGCCGGAAAATCAATACGGCCTTTCCGTAATTTCGAAAGGTCGGTGGTTTCTTCTTACGTATCTTACAACTGAAATCCGGGGTGGCATATCAAAGTTCAGGTCCAGCTTGTATAGGATTTCAGTTGTAAGATACTACGCTTTTCCCCGGACTTCGCTGGGGAAAAGTGGCCACCTTACGGTGGCAGTTGACCAAGGCAGGCGGTCGGATTTTTCGCTTTTCGGTTGTTAAGGGATGATTTGGAGGGGGCGGAGATTTCCACCCCCATCCCTTGAACAACACCTGAGTCGGCGCTCGGGAGAGCTCCCCAGCGTTGCCCTACCCTCCGCCCAGGCAAAGCAAGTATAGCTCATCCGCCATCCCTTAACAACCATAAAGCGGAAAGCCCAAAGGCGGTGCGCCGTCGAATCCGCCTTAGCGACAACAAATTGTTTCTAGGAGGGCGCTAAGCGCGTAATTCCCAGTTCCTTAAACGGCAACCTCGGCGTTCGCGCGCGCCTCGATTTCCTTGACAGACGTAGCGATATAGCGACTCAACTCGCTATCGAGTCTCGCCTGTGCTGGGTTCGATCGCGCAGCCGCACCATGGGCAGCACTGGGCCGGATCTGAATCGAAATAGTCGACCACCAGTTCAGTCCCGCAGTCGTGGCACTTGTGGTGCCGCTCTACTTTCAGCTTGATCATTGCAAATCACCGTCCGCTCGGAAGAGCCCTTCCGTATGCCGCCGGAATCCCCCGAAGCCGAGGGCAAGCCTACCCTACAGCCTCTTGCAGGATCTCGTCGGGGATATCGAAGTTCGCATACGCTTGCTGAACGTCATCATTATCTTCAAGCGCGTCCATTAGCCTCAATATACGGCTAGCTTCCCTGCTATCCTCGACTCTAACGGTACTTTTTCGGAAGCATCGTCACCTCGGCCGAGGCAAAATCGATGCCGGCCTCGGTGAGGCAATCGCGGACCTTTGGCAAATCCTCAGGCTGACAAAGGACCTCTAACGTGTCGTAATCGACTCGAATATCTTCCGCTCCCGCATCCATTGTGGCCATCATCACCGTGTCCTCATCCGACTTATCGGCCGGAATCTGGACCATTCCTTTCGCATCGAACATCCAGGCCACGCATCCGCTCTCTCCGAGATTTCCACCATTCTTGGAGAAAATGTTGCGCAACTCGGCCACGGTTCGGTTGCGATTATCGGTGAGGCAAGCCACCATCACGGCCACACCCGCCGGCCCATAACCTTCGTAAGTAACCTCGTCGAAATTCGCCCCCTCTATCTCACCAGTTCCCCTCTGGATGGCGCGCTTTATGTTGTCGGCTGGCATGCTGACCTCGCGCGCCTTCGCAATCGCCAGTCGCAAGCGCATGTTGGCATCCGGGTTCCCCCCGCCGTCTTTGGCCGCCACTATTATTTCACGGGCAACTTTGGTAAAAAGCTTGCCCCTTTGGAGATCTTGTTTGCCTTTTCGCAGCCTTATGTTATGCCATTTGGAATGACCGGACATGCACACCTCAAGCCATCACGGTATTCATCGGGGGCAGGCGTGGTAAACGCGCAATGGGCAGCCGTAATCAGGAGCGGGACGTGAGTCTTGGCACAAACACGGCTCTCCTTTGGCCCATACGCCATGTAGAAGTATACCACAAGGTTCGCGTAAGGTCAACTGCATTCGGTAAGAGTTCACTCTTCATGCAGGACAACTTGCCGCATATGTCATTCCGAGCAAGTGACGGCGACGCTGTCGCCGTTACATTGGAAAGAAACCCACCCCCGGTGTTTCGGGATTTCGGGTGATCAGGTCCGACGAGCCGGGCTAGGCCAAAATCCCGAAACATCCGCAAGAAACCCACCCCCGGTGTTTCGGGAATCTTGTTCCCGAAACTGGGGAGTTTCTTAGGAGGAGGAACGACGAGGAATCTCAACGCTGCACTGGGATTCCTGTCCCGATAAATGTGCGGCATCCGCCACGTTGAGATTCCTCACGTTCGTTCGGAATGACATAGGCGGTGACGTGTACCTCACGATCCGTGAGCTGTTAGTTCGGTACATAGGAAAATATAGCTCATTTTGAGCGTGAAACCTAGCATGTTCGTTTCCGAAGATAACGTAATGGGCGTGTCATTCCGAACGCGAGCGCGTCATTCCGAACGTAGTGAGGAATCTGCTTTTTAAGGCGCCACAAAGCAGATTTCTCGCTGCGCTCGAAATGACACACTAGCGGGAGAACTATCTTTCACGCGGAGCGTGCCGCGCCGCAGGCGCGTTTAGTGCGGTACATAGGAAAATATAGCTCATTTTGAGCGTGAAACCTAGCATGTTCGTTTCGAAGATAACGTAATGGGCGTGTCATTCCGAACGCGAGCGCGTCATTCCGAACGTAGTGAGGAATCTGCTTTTTAAGGCGCCACAAAGCAGATTTCTCGCTGCGCTCGAAATGACACACTAGCGGGAGAACTATCTTTCACGCGGAGCGTGCCGCGCCGCAGGCGCGTTTAGTGCATTCGAGAAGAAAGTTTGTGGTTGATGGGTGACGGGGGATGGTTGACGGTCGTCAGTCGTCAGTCAACGCTGCATTCGGGCGGATGTGCGACGCGGCCCGGAACTGTCCATCTGAGGTTTATCGTTGTTGTGCTGCTCGTCACTTCCCCAAGCGGAACACTACCGCGTCATTTAGCAACGGCAGCCCCCGCAAGGTCGGCGACGATGCGAGTCCAATGCATTTCAGAGAAGTCGGTTTCAGTGCGGATATCGCCGAACTTAGTGTGCTCCCGGTAACCCTCTTCGCCCCAATATGCCAGTCCCGCCTCCCGCAGGAACTTCCGCGGCGGATTGCCTCTGTCAGTTGGTTTGAGGCCTTGCTCGCCAATGGCCCCGGTGAGCATCTGGAACAGCGTCAGAATGGGCGCGGATGGCTGTGCGTCAAGACAAGGTGGGAACGTGACCAGATTCGGGGAATCGAACGGGAAGCGCACAAGCCCGTGCATTTGTTCGGACGAGAGGCCGAGAAACTCGTCCCTCGGCGCGCGGTTGCGCCGCCGCGCGACGTCACTCACAAAGGCCTGAGCTTCTTCTTGCGAAGCGAACCTCATTAACAGGATTACCGGGACGGGAGTGCATTGCCGCGACTCGCGCATTCCCATCCTGGACATCCCGTAATGACGCAAATCGTGTTCAGACTACATTCACACCGGCAGGCAGGCGGTGGCGCGGGCGCCTTTGCCGGGCTGGCTGGCCAGCGTGAACGTCCCATTCAACTGGCGGGCTCTCTCTTCCACCCCGACCAGGCCGAGGTGTCCCTGGGATGTCTTCTCCGCTCTGACCTGGGCCACATCGAAGCCCTTGCCGTCGTCTTCGACCTCGATCAGGAGCTTGGCGTCCTCGACCTGGATCCTCACTTCCACGTTCGCGGCGCCGGAGTGGGCAGCGGCGTTATTGAGGAGTTCCCTCACAATCTGAAACGATGCCAGCGCGACGTTGGGTTCGAGGGTCTCCTCGATCGACTTGACCGCGAGGTCGACTTTGAAGCCCGCCTTCGCCGCGGCTTCCGCGCAGCACTTCTCCATCGCCTCGCGGAAGCGGCTCGGTTCCGGCCCCATCAGCCTCAACTCCGAGAGGTAAGCGCGCGCCTCCGCGAGCCCGTGGGTGGCGATTTCGTGTATCTTTTCGATCCCGCCCATGGCCTTACTGGAATCCTTCTGCAGAAGGATCTTACAGCGTTCCAGGTGGAACTTGACCGCGGCGAGGGTCTGCAGGAAGTTGTCGTGAAGGTCTCTTGCGATTCGCAGTCGCTCTTCGCCAGGCGGCCGATTCTCTGAGCCGTTCCCACAGGACCGCGTTCTCGACGACCGGCGCCGCCTGTGTGGCGACCAGTTCCAGGAGTTGAAGGTCGGAGTTTGTGAGGCGCCGGTCCTTGCAGTTGCCGGCATAGACCACGCCCACCGGCACGCCCCGCACGATCATCGGAGCGGCGGCGAGGTTCCGCAGGTTCAGCTTCGCGGGAACGCCCGGGTCGCGCGCGAGTTTGTTCGACATCACCGGGCGCTGCTCCTTCAAGAGCTGCTCAACGTTCCACGCGCCCCCCCGCTCTCGAAAAGTCGCCAGCAGCACCGGGTCGGCTCCGAAAGAGCGCAGCCCCGGCGCCTCGGACGCGTCGGCGCCTCTCTTTGCGGGCAGGAAAAACGTATGCTCCGCCTTGAGCAACTCGCGCGTTCGAGCGAGCGTATGACCGATTATCTCCCGCGAGGTAGCCAGGCCGGAAGCTCCGCGCGGAACTCGTTCACTACCACGAGCTTCGCCTGGTAATCGATCTGCCTGTCGGTTATGAGGCCGAAGAGTATAGCCATCACGAGCAGGAATCCCGTTTCGGCCGTAATCGCGGAAAACTGAACCGCCCAGCCCGCGGGGGCGTAACACATTATCAACGTGTAAGATCCGATACTTGCAGCCAGCGCCAGTATCGAGCAATTCACGCCGTATCTTGTCGACACGCTCAGCACATAGAAGATATACCACGGCCAATAAGGCATGGAAATGCCATATACCGAGACTTCGCGGACCAACAGGCCGATAAGTGCCACTTCGACGACGCTTGTGACGGCCATCACGAAGCGCAAATTTTCGGGACGCCATCGCAGGATGGCCCACACGGCCAGGCTGTAGACCATGAACCCCGCCACGATGGAAAGCGTCGTGCCCGAGCCGATCCTTGGGCCTTGATAGTTTATGGCCTGCTCGTCGACGAACGCAAATTTGAGCAGCAGAAGCGAGGTCGTCACGGCCATCAGCACCCGGATAACGGAAAGCTGGCGCTCCGCCGACAACCTCTCCTGTTTTAAGGAGTAAACTCCGCCTCCTTGCATATCCATTATGCTCATGCCTTGGCCAAGCCGTTTCGGATCGCGAACCTTATGGTCTCGGCCCTGGTGGAAAGCGCTAGCTTCTCCAGTATTCGACCTACGTGCACTTTTACGGTGTGCTCGCTAATGAAAAGCTGGTCGGCGATATTCATGTTGCTTTTTGCCTCGCCCAGCAGTTTCAAGACCTCGATTTCGCGCGCCGTGAGGAGCGACAGCCTTGCGGAATCTTCCCCCTGCGGCTTCTTTGCGATGCCTCGGAAGAGCTTGCTGGTAAGGTCCGGCGGCAGCCAGCATCCACCGCCCGCCACGGTTCGGATCGCGTCCACCAGTTGGTTCGACGCCGCATCCTTCAGCAGGTATCCCATTGCTCCGGACTGGATGGAGCGCGCGAGGAGTTCGTCGTCATCCGCGCCGGTCAGCACTATCACCTTGGTGGGAAGTTCCTCGGCCGCGAGCGCCTCCAGCACCTCTACCCCGCCCATCTCCGGCATAATCAGATCCAGCAGCAGTATTTGAGGCTGGAGGGCTTTGGCCTTCATTACAGCCTGGGCGCCCGTTGTCGCCTCATCGACCACGACGAGGTCTTCGTATTCCTCCAACAGGCCCCTAAGACCCTCTCTGAGAGATTCGTGGTCGTCCGCGATCAGGACCGTGATGGGATCGCCATTGTGATTTTCTGTCTTGAGTTCTTTTTCTAATTCCAAAACCGTCGACTCCGATGTATAATACACACTACCTACTCTATACCTGATGAGTCGTTTTGTCAACGCGTAGTCCTTTTGCACTAGATTCTTGTAATACGGTCGGTTGATTGTAAATAGCCCAGAAGGACAATTGATGCATTGACTGGCCTGGCATACAATGCATATAGGTGGGAATGTGTCATGGCATATATCGAAGCAGGCCTTGCGTCCGAGAAGGATCAAGGCTACACTCTGATCGAGCTGCTTGTCGTGATCGCGATCATTGCGATTCTCGTGGCAATGACCGCGCCCGTCCTGCTGCAAGCCAAACAAGCCGCCCGGATGACTCAGTGTGCTCGCGACCTCCACCAGTTGGGACTCGCGATCGTGCAGTACGCCGATGACAACAACGGTTATGGCTTGCCCGGCGTCCCCCCAACTTTTTAGGAACAAGTGGATACTTTGCGTGCATCCCCTGGTCCCGCAATACCTGCCGGGCCCTGCCAACCTTTTCAACACGGACTCTTCCGGCAACGTTTACTCTTACCAAAAGCCTTCCCCAACGCCGAACTGGATGTGGGTATGCCCGGGGGATTTCAATCGGGGAGGTTCCACGACGGACACGTCAGATACGTCGGATACCTCGGAGCGGCCCTACTGGTGGGTGGACGGATCGAGTTATCTTTACCCGGGGCCGACTGCCTATCAGACCGGTGATAACGCCGTCGACCCCACGGTAACACTTTTGCCCCGGAAGATGCTTCTCTGGCGCAATCACAAGCGCGACATTCTGCTGGCCGACTACTGGTTCGATTTCCACAGCGGAATGAAGGTGGCCCACGACTTCGTAACCAATGCGATCGATCCGCCCGCCTGGGTCGACCAGGAGTCCGTCAGGACAATTAACATTCTTTTCCTGGATGGGCACGTAAAGTCCGCAAGCTCCGCCGAGCGCGGGCACCAGTCCTACACGTCCCCTGACGGCTATATGGGCTATACCATCAACTATGACAACCCCTGGAACTACGATCCCAACGCCAGATAGGCCCCGGGTCCCGAATTGTAAAATTCCAAATTTTGAATTTTGAATTGGGGAAGGGACCCCTCCGGTAAGTGCTCACTCTTCATGATTACACCCCCAGTCTATGCGGCGGGAACGACAAATAGAGCGTCCTTCAAGCCAGCGCCTTCGAGTTCCCGCTGCACGCACAGTACTTACGTTGGGCAGATGCAGAGCATGCCCTCTCTCGCGGGCAGAAGGCGCCACCCGTGCAGCGGGAACTCGAAGGGCTTTGTGCCTCGTGATTGTCTCGCCTTGTCGTTCCCGCCGCATAGGGGGCATGCACCTCCGATTCGGCAGGGCTCCCGTCAATTCAAAATTTAGAATTCAAACTTCCGTGTTTAGCGATCTTTCTCCTCGTAGAGCAGGTACCCGCCGGAACGCGCAACGAACCTCAAGGATCCCGGCAAACCTTTCTCACGGCGGGCCGCCGCGACTACAAGGAGCCGCCTGCCGGATACCGCCGCGCGCTCGATATCCGCTGCGGAGGCTGTGTCATTCAACACCCGTTGTGAATAGAAAGCCAGCACCGGCGGTTCGCGCTCGAGTCCGTACGCGAACACGACCGTATCCGGAGAGGAGCGGCGCGCGATTTCACCGGCGATTGCGACCTGGGCTTGCGAAAGGGACCTCGCCGTCACCGGCAGCCCGAACTGCACCGCCACAACCATGAATGCTCCTGCCCCGCCGCAGAGTGCCGCGAACGCCCAAGACTCTCGCCCGGCTCGGACCAGGGCCGCCGCTCCAATGGCGCCCGCGACTAGCACGCATCCCATGCCTGTCAGCACCGGCGCCAGCCCCGGGATATCCCTGGACAGAAATCTCTGGCCGACAATCATCGCCACGGCCATCGCCCCCGCGATCCCCACAGCCCAGAGCCAGCAGCGGCCGACGGACCTTTCCGCTGGGTGGCGATTTCCGAATCGCCACCCCACGCTGCCGCCGGATTTCCGAATCCGGCAAGACATGCTGTCATCATCCTCAGCAGTGTCTTGAGCGGACGCGCCCGATGCCCCCGAAATTGCCCTCGACCACATATACCCGATCAGCAAGGATAACGCGGGGGCCATGGGGAATATGTAATGAAACAGTTTCGAGCGCAGCAGCGAAAAGACTACAAACACCACCAGCATCCACACACCCAGGAATAACGCCGCCTCGCCGGCCTTGTCCCTGGGACGCAAGCGTACGGTCCCTCGCCAGGCCGGCAAAGTCCACACGCTCCAGGGAAACAGACCCAGCAGATATACAGGAATGTAGAAATAGAACTGCTGATTGTGCGAAAACTCCTTACCGGCGGCCCTGGCGAGGTTCTGCCGGAAGATGAAATCCTGCAGGAATGCTCCTCCGGTCCGGGACTGCACGAGGAGATACCATGGCAGGACGATCGCCGTGAAAGCAAGGATTCCCCACACCGGGGCTGGGAATTCCCTAAGCCGACCGCGAAGCAATAGGAACACGGCGACCGTGGCGAGGATCAAAACAGGCCCCGCCGGGCCTTTCACCATCATCGATACACCCATCGCCGCCCAGAAAGCCACGTATCCCAACCGAGGCAGCTTCCCAAGGTAAGTGAGAATGAAAGCGGCCAGCGACGCGGCTATGGCGAGGCCGAAAAGCTGCATCGAGCAGGCATAAATGCGCCAGGCCTGCCGTCATCGGGCAGCATGCCAGGACAAATCCGGCCAGAAGGCCCTTTCGAGCGTCGAAGAACCTGGCTCCGGCGAGCACGGTCAACACCACGAGCAGGCTTGCGCTCAATGCCGAGGGCAGCCTCACCGCAAGCGGGTGGCTCCCAGCGCGCGAATGGATGCGGCCTGCAGCCAGTATACCAGCGGCGGCTTGTCGTAAAATGGCTGGCCGTTTACCGTCGGCACAACGTAGTTGCCGCTTGCCGCCATCTCCCGCGAGCACTCCGCGTAGACCGATTCGTCATAACCGATCAGCGGGCTCGCGCCGAGCCTCCAGAAAAAGAGGACCCCGCAGAATAGGGCTAACAATATGTATCCGTTCAGCAACGGGTTGGTGGGTCGAATTTTCATCACGAAAGCACGAAAACTCGAAGACACGAAAGAAGGAATCTCCAAAATACCTTTTCGTGATTGTATTTGCGTCCAATACCCCGCCGAAGCCAGCCCGATAAGCGCGCCGAGGCATCCGCCGCAGATGACATCCAGTGGAAAATGAACTCCAAGGTAGACCCTGGAAACGGCGGTTGCGAGCGCCGGGGCAAAAAGCCAGCTAAGCCGGGGCAGCACGGCGCCGGCGGCGATAGCGACAGCGAATACGATTGTGGTGTGGCCGGATGGGAAGCTGTGCGCAAACAGCGGCCTGCCTACAAGGTGGACGTCGAACAGCGATAACAAAGGTCTTGGCCTGTCGCAGATGACCTTGCAAATGTTGAGTGCGATGGATGCGCCCGCGCAGGCGACAAGGCCCGCATATCCTGCCTGCCGCCACCTGACGGCGCGTTTGGCCCATCCCGCCGCGACGAGAATAAGACAGAGGCAGGACTGCGTCCAGCCGAGGCCGTAGGCGGTGGCCAGCAGCATCATGCGGTCCAGCCAGCCCGCGTGAAAGCCGCCGTTTATCGAGCGAAAGGCCGCGGCGTCGACTGATGCCACCGCGGACCTGATTGAGTATAGAAGATAATGGAAATGCATATCCGTTCGCCAGTGAGATTATACCCCATGCCTAGTTGAAAGTTAAAGGTTCAAGGTTAAAAGCTGGGGAAGGGAGGGCACCGACCTATGCGGTCGGAACGACAAGGGGAACGGGTTGACCACGGCAGTTGGGTTGGGTTGGTTCTATGTCCCTGCCCGCATCGGTGGTTGCGATTACCTCTTATGATGGCAAGAAGTCCGAGGCGCTCCGACGAAGAAAAAGAAGAAAGGCCAAAAAAGGTACCTTGACAACAGTGCGCTCAGGTCATATAATTGCAATCATGAATGATGACAGTATAGTATTTCTGATCGATAACCTGTTTAATATCCCTGCAGGATCGGGTATCGGAATATCAGCGGAGGTGAACTTCATTGGCTAAGACAGTAGGTATCGACTTAGGAACCACCAACAGCGTGGTCGCGGTGATGGAAGGCGGGGAGTCGGTTGTTATCCCCAACGCCGAAGGCAGCCGCACGACACCGTCGGTGGTTGGATTCACAAAGACCGGCGAGCGTTTGGTGGGTGTCACCGCGAAGCGTCAGGCTATCTTGAACCCCGAGAGGACCATTTCATCGATCAAACGGGAGATGGGCACGGACCACAAGGTCGTCATCGACGGCAAGAACTACACACCGGAAGAGATTTCGGCGATGATCTTCAGAAGCTCAAGGCGGATGCCGAGGCCTATTTGGGCGAGGAGGTCACCCAGGCGGTGATTACCGTGCCGGCCTATTTCGATGACATGCAGCGGACCGCCACGAAACACGCGGGCGAGATCGCGGGCATGAAAGTCCTCAGGATCATCAACGAGCCGACGGCGGCGTCGCTCGCTTATGGTTTGGACAAGAAAGGCAATGAGACGATTCTGGTCTGGGACCTCGGCGGCGGAACGTTCGATGTATCGGTGCTGGAAGTCGGCGACGGGGTCTTTGAGGTCAAGTCGACCTCGGGCGATACCCACTTGGGCGGCGACGACTGGGACCAGCGGATAGTCGATCATATCTGCGATGAGTTCAGGGCACAGCAGGGCGTGGACCTCAGAAACGATCGTCAGGCCCTCCAGAGGGTGCGCGAGGCGGCTGAGAAGGCAAAGATCGAGCTATCTTCCATGGTGCAGACCAATATCAACCTGCCTTATATCACGCGACGACGCTTCGGGCCCCAAGCACCTCGATATGAGCCTCACCCGGGCGAAGTTCGAGGAGCTGACGCACGATCTGCTGCAGCGCTGCGTCGGTCCCTATAAGAGGGCGATGGAGGACGCGAAGATCAGCGAAAAGGAGATCCAGGAGATCGTGCTCGTGGGTGGCGCTACCAGGATGCCGATGGTGCTGGAACTCGTTAAGAGCCTCGCGGGTGGCAAGGAGCCCAACAGGAGTGTGAACCCCGATGAAGTGGTGGCTGTGGGCGCGGCTATCCAGGCGGGGGTTCTCGGGGGCGAAGTCAAGGACGTGGTCCTGCTCGATGTCACGCCGCTGACGCTGGGGGTTGAGACTCTCGGAGGGATTACTGACAGGCTGATCGAGCGCAATACCACGATCCCGACTCGCAAGAGCAAGGTCTACACGACTGCCGCCGATGGCCAGACCGAGGTGGAGATTCACATATTGCAGGGCGAGCGCGAGATGGCTGCCTATAACCACAGCCTCGGCAGATTTCACCTGGCGGGCATTCCTCCGGCGCCGCGCGGCGTGCCTCAGATCGAGGTGACGTTCGATATCGACGCCAACGGCATCGTGAACGTTTCAGCCAAGGACCTGGGGACCGGCCAGCAGCAGAGCATTACGATTAGCGGCTCGACTCGAGGCTCTCCAAGGAAGAGATCGACAAGATGATGAGGGATGCCGAATCTCACGCGGAAGAAGACCGCCGTCTGAGAGAAGCGGCCGAGGCGAAGAACCGGGGCGAGCAGCTCCTGTATACATCGGAGAAGATGCTCAAGGATCTGGGCGACAAGGCGCCGTCGGAGGACAAACTCGCGATGGAGAATGCCATATCCGAACCGGCGGACGCGATCGAAAGCAACGACGCCGCTCGTATCGCTACCGCAGCGAGCAAGGACAGCGGAACTGAACGAGTAAGTAGGCAACATAACA
>CAWGNL010000011.1:0-28082 GCA_963823885.1 uncultured bacterium | reverse complement strand
GCCCCGGCAATCGACCGGTCCGACGCGGTGAGGAGCTTGACCATCCGCAAACCGCTCTTGCCGTCGCTGCGTGGGGTCTTGCCCGTCTCGACGCACTGCAAGAAGTGCCTGCACATCGCATTCAAAGGCTCTGACTCCTGAACCCGCGGCATCAGAATGTCACCGTAATGGTAAGAACACAGGAACTCGCCGAAGGTATCGTAGTGCGGGGGATTGTCTACGCACTTATCGTATATTTGAATCTTCGCCAGGGGGTCCAGGTCGTCGTAAACCAGCATCTGCTTGGTTCCGACCACCGCGACCGTGCGGACTTTGCGCGGGTCGATCCAGCTCACGTGAATCACGGCGCTTGCGCTTCCGCAGTTGAGCGTTACAAACGCCACATCTTCGACCTTGGGGTGCAAGAGCTTCATTCCCACCGTGCGAATGGTCTTGGGATTCAAGCCGGTGGCGTACAGAATGACCGACAGATCGTGTGGGGCAAGGTCCCAGACCACGTTGATATCGCGCTGGAAAATCCCGAGGTTAAGCCTGGAACAATGAACGTAGAGGACATCGCCCAACAGGCCGCTCTCGATAACATCCTTGATCTTGTTGACGCTCGCCGTGTACTCGAATGTGTGGTCCACCATCAGCACGTGGTCGTTCTTCTCGGCAAGCGCCACCAGCTCTTCGGCTTCCTCCACTTTCGTTACCATCGGCTTCTCGATCAGCACGTGCTTTCCTGATTCCAGGGCCTTCTTTGCCAGCGGATAATGCGCGGATACGTGCGTGCATACGGCCACCGCGTCGACCGCCGGGTGTGACCTCGAATCGTAGTCGGTAGTCGTTTGAATGGTCGGATACAGATTTTCATGTGCGCCAGGCGCTTCTCGTCCTTGTCGCAGCAATACGCCATGTCGCAGGTGGGTATCTGCGTGAAGTTGCGGATGAGGTTCGGTCCCCAGTAACCCGCCCCAACCACTGCGATATTAGTCATGATTTTCGCTCCCTCGGAAAAGTTGTCAGTCATCAGTCGTCAGTCGGGATCCCGCGCATGGGCGGGCTGCGCCATTTGTTCTGTCAGGTTGATAATAGAAAGGCTGCGCCAATCGGAATCGCCGCCTTAAGAGCTAAATGGGGTCTTCGAACCCGAGTCCCCCAATTATCAATTAGCTTCAGCACGCTCCTCGACCCACGATGGCTTTCGTGATCGTCCTGCACATGATGCGGATGTCCAGAATCAACGACTGGTGCTCGAGATACCATATATCCATCAGCACGCTGTCGTCGAAAGTGACCCGGCTTCGACCGTGCACCTGCCACCATCCGGTAATGCCAGGCTGGCCCAGGAGCCTGCGGTGATGCCAGTCCTTGTAAAGCGCGACCTCATAAGGGATATGGGGTCTGGGTCCACCATGCTCATATCGCCCTTGAGGACGTTTATAAGCTGGGGATCTCGTCCAGGCTCGTGCGCCGCAAAAATTTTCCCGACCATCGTGACTCGATCGTCGCCCGTCAGCTTGTATATTTTTTTCTTGCTTTGAAGCTTCTTGAGTTCTTCCTCGTTTCATTCGATAAAGAGCTTCATGTACTCGCGGTGTCTGGTGTCGTCGCAGCCCATTTTCATGCTGCGGAACTTGTAAAACGCGAACTCCTTACCGTCTCTGCCGATCCTCGTCTGCCGAAACACGACAGGACCCGGGCTCGACAGCCGTATCATCAGCGCAATAATCGCCGCAGGCGCCGACACGAGCAAAAGCCCTGTCGCCGCCGCAATGATGTCGAGTATCCGCTTTGCCTTGTATGGTTTGATCGGCGCCACCTCGCTCCGATATCGCTCGGAGTCTCTGTTGGCAGCACCCTCGAGTGTCGCCACTGCTTCTTCTCTCCGCCTTTCGAGGGACTAGCCCCTTAGCGCCCTCCGAACGACAATTTGTTGTCGCTAATAGCGCGCTAAGGGGCGAGAAGACGGTATAACCTATCGGGTTACCCGAACGCCGTAGTGATTTTTCGATTTGACTGCCACCTTACGGTGGCAGTTGACCAAGGCAGGCGGTCGGGTTTTTCGCTTTTCGGTTGTTAAGGGATGATTTGGAGGGGGCGGAGATTTCCACCCCCATCCCTTGAACAACACCTGAGTCGGCGCTCGGGAGATCTCCCCAGCGTTGCCCTACCCTCCGCCCAGGCAAAGCAAGTATAGCTCATCGGCCATCCCTTAACAACCATAAAGCGGAAAACCCAAAGGCGGTGCGCCGTCGAATCCGCCTTAGCGACAACAAATTGTTTCTAGTGCTTAGTTGCATAATTGATTGATAGAATGCTGTAACGGGTGTTTCGGGAATCTTGTTCCCGAGACTAAGTGCGTATCGGGAACAAGATTCCCGATACACCGGCAAGAATACTATTAGCTATTTATGCAAGTAGACACTAGGAGGGCGCTAAGCGCCTATACAAGCTGTAATGAACTTTGATATGTCACCTCGGATTTCAGTTGTAAGATACGTAAGAAGAAACCACCGACCTTCCGAATTACGGAAAGGCCGTATTGATTTTCCGGCGATGGCCGTCCTGGTTCCGGCTCTGCCGGTTTAGGGGTTAGGAATTAGAAAAGGGAGGGGCGGCTCCCTAGTTCCTAGTCCCTAATATAGCCTGTCGTACTATCCCCGCGGCTTCGGCCACCTGGTCCGCGGTAAGTTCCGGGAACATCGGAATAGAGACTATTTCCCTGGCGTACCTCTCGGCGACCGGGTGATCCCCCACCTTGCCCCCGAGCGAGCCAAACGCCGGCTGCAGGTGCAGCGGAATCGGATAGTGTATCCCGCATCCGCAGCCTTTCTCTTTAAGCTGGGCCATGAAGGCATCCCTGTCGCCCACGCGCACCACGTATACGTAGTAAGAGTGCCTGGCATAGTCCTTTTCCACGGGCAGCACGAGTCCTTCGATCGCCGGCCAGAGCTTCCTGATACGCCGCGGCGTGTGCCCGGCGGGCCTCCACCCAATCATCAAGATGCTTCAACTTGACTCGCAAAATCGAGGCCTGCAAGCCGTCGAGCCTCGAATTATAACCGATCAGGGCATGCTCATACCACCCGGTGCGACCGTTGTCTCTGAGAAGCCTGAGTTTCCCGGCTGTCTCCTCGCTGTTGGTAAGCGCCATGCCCGCGTCACCATAAGCGCCGAGGGTCTTGCTGGGGTAGAAGCTGAAGCCGGCGGCGTCGCCAATGCAGCCCACCTGAGCGCCTTTATAACGTGTCCCGTGGGCCTGCGCGCAGTCTTCGACCACGAACAGCCCATTCTCGCGCGCAAGGCTCATTATCGCATCCAGGTCCGCGGGATGCCCGTACAGGTGCACCGGCATAATGGCCCTGGTCTTCTCTGTAATCGCACTCGGAATCTTGGACGCGTCGATGCAGTAATCCCGCGGGTCGCAGTCCACGAACACCGGGGTCGCACCCGTATGCGCAACAGCGGCCGCGCTGGCGATAAACGTGTTGGCCGGGACGATTACCTCATCCCCGGGTCCGATCTCCAACGCCAGAAGAGCCAGGAACAGCGCTTCAGTTCCATTCGCGACGCCCACTCCGTGCTTTGCCCCGCAGTAGGCGGCAAACTCCGCCTCGAATGCTTTCATGTCGTCGCTTAGTATGAAGGCGGTGTTGTCGCATACGCCCGTTATGGCCTTCAAGACCTCGTCAGCGATCGACTTATGCTGGACCTTCAGATCGATTAGTGGAACCATTCAAGCTTACTCCGTTCTAGATGTTAGAGGTAAGAGGTTAGAAAGCGCGATTCCGGCTTCAGCACCTAACCTCCAACTTCCATCCGACGATTTGCGACCCACACTATGGAGTATAACCCGAGAAGGCCTGTCCGTCAACGCCCCTGACGCTAATATCTAACATCTAACTTCCAACTTCCAAGTGGTAAGGCCTGTCCGTCAACCCGCTCTGACACTTCAAATCGCCAATGCCGCATATCACACGCCCCGGGTTGCCCACTACCACGGAACCTGGAGGAATATCCTTGGTCACCACCGCGCCGGACCCGATCACCGAATGAGCGCCTATCCGCACGAACGGCAGGAGTGTGACATTCACGCCTATCTCGACGCCCTCCTCGATATAAGGACCCTTCATGCACTCGCCGGAAAACTCGCAGCCGGGATGGATGTCGTTTGCGATCGTCACTCCGGGCGCCATAAACGCGTTGTCTTCTATGACCGTGAACTGCGCTACGTAGCAGTTGCAATGAATCTTAACATTGTTGCCAATCCGGCAGCCGTAGTCGATGGTGGTGCAGTTCCAGACGTTGAAGTTATCGCCTATCCGGTTTTCTTCGCGAATGGTCACGTTGTGCCCTGTGGCCAAACCCTCGCCGATCGTGCTCCCCGCGTAGATAACGGTCCCCGATCTTATGCAGGCCCCATCACCGATGCGCAGAGTAAGATCGCTAATGGCCCGCCCCGTGAGGTAGCCCAAGATAGCGCTCTCGTCTATTTTGGCATCCTTGCCGATGACAACATCTTTGCTCAACTCATAGCCTCCGAAATCAGTCGACTCTCGACTCTTCACTTTTGACTTTTGATTTCCCTACCACATCCATATACGTCCCCTTGGGGTGCGGAAGATTCCATTAGGCGACTAAACAATTGAAAAATGTTCACTACCATCCCATAACTGGGGAAAATGGCCTGTTTTCTGGGTATTTCACGCTCAGTAGCGTGTGGTTTTGCAAGTACCCACTTTCGGTTTTCTGGGCGTTACCATTCGCAAGTGCGCAGCCGCGCGGACATGGCACAAACGCGGCGGCTATGTCATTCCGAACGAACGTGAGGAATCTCGACCTATCGGTTGACTCTCACATACCGAAGGATGATACAGGCGCAACGTTGAGATTCCTCACATTCGTTCGGAATGACATGATTTACGACGGCTGTGGCAGAACCAGCACCGCGCCTCACTGTGGGACGGTAGCGAAAAATGTTTGGATTGCCATCAGTTTACTTATGCCATAACTTCCGATTAAACGTTATCACCAACCTGGTAATTGTACGTGCCAGGGTGGGGGATGGTTAGAGTCACAGATGGTCTGATGGCGAAGGAACCTCGTGCGCGGGTAACAGCTCAGTCCTGGTGAGAACGGCAGCCACCACTATGCGGCGGGAACTCGAAGGCGCCGGGTTGAAGCGGACGCTCTATTTGTCGTTCCCGCCGCATAGGTGGGTTGTGCTCATGAAGAGTAAGCGCTTACGCCATAATTTTTGACTTGCAACTCAAAGACGAGTAGAATGAATCAGCCACTACCGCGGGGGTGGTTCGGGTCTGGTGGCTCGCCTGGTCTTCAAAACCTGTGTGGCGTCTGAGTAAGGCGCCGGGTGGGTTCGATTCCCACACATCCCCGCCAATTCACGCTCGAATTACCGCCCGAAACGGGGGCTCGGCGGATGGTTCGATAGCGGATGGTCTGCTGGCGAAGGAACCATCCTCGGGCCGCGACCGTCTGCCATCCGGCCATCTGCGATCTGACTATCCGACCATCCGAGGCACATACCCAAGAAAAGGCTGGTGGGGTTTTCTCCACCAGCCTTTCCCCTAACCAAGTCAGGTCGTCGAGCCTGGTTAATAAAGCTGCCACGAGAGAGTTCGCAAGTAACGGGCATTGTTTAGCGGATTGTTGTTTTCATCATAGGTGATTTCAGCACCCATGATGCCCGTTACGGACACATATTCACCTACAGTCGGAAGAGGAGACTGAGCGTTTCCGTACTCGTCCGGTGGAGCAGCGCATTCTATGCCGATGTTCGCCGAGTTGGCGCCATCATAGAGTTTGGAGCCATCGTCGACATAGAAGTATGCGGTGGCGTAGTCTCCAGTATCGTTGGAGGCGGTCACCTTGCCCCAGATCGTCACTAAAAGTCCGATATTATTCGAACCCACACTGGTCTTTACCGGCGACTGGCTGGCGTCGTCAACGACGGCTCTTGCAGGCCGTATGCCCCACCGCCTGTGGCTTTGTTGGAAAGTCCAAGAGGCTTGGGCACAGTGCCGTTCGCGGAGACCACAGTCACAGTGCCATTAGTGGCATCGATTACTGCTTCACCAAGGTTCTCAACGGTTGGAACTGTGACGCCACCACCGACAGGGACATTGACCACAATGCTGGTGGCAATCCTGCCGGCTATGCTCACCAGATCGCCAGCCGAGACATTCTCGCTGGATATTACCCGAATCCCATCGTGGCGATCCGCGTCTTCAATCGCAAATGCGTAGCGACCGGTGGCGTTGTAGAGCACGCCAGCGACAACGGCGCTGCTGATGCTCACACCGGTACCACAGGCGGAAGTTTTTGCCGCATGCACGCTCGTAGCGGTGGCCGCGGGCACCGGTGCAAAGACCATCGGGCCGCCGTTGGTCATACCAGCCTCCGAGAGACTGGCGTGCACGCAGATGAAGCTGCCCGCATCCGTCTTACCGGGGCCGACAAACCGGCATACAGTCTGGCCGTCGCTTGCAAACAGGTCGCCTACAACCGGATCGAATGCTATGAAGTTAACCCGAGAGATAGGGCTGCCGGCAAGGTTGATGAATTGACCGATCAGCGCGCCCGGGCTGCCGCCGGACGGACCCTGATAACAATTCAAACCCATATACAGATTATTATCAGGACCAAAAACCGGCTCGACATATCCAACGCCGGAAACATAGCTGCCTAAGTCAGTGCTGCCATTCCAGCGTAGAATAGCCCCCCATCCATTATTATCGGGGCCGTCGTCCTCATACAAATCGCCATCAGGGCCGAACTTGATGTAATACGGCTGGCGAAGAGGATATATGGTGTCATTCGGGTCAGCAGTCGAATTGGGCGTCACATAAGGAGTCTCTTGAGCAAATGCATTTTCCTTAAGAGGGCCGGCATAGCGGGATATCTCTCTATAGCCGTAGTTCAGGTTAACGCCTTGGACTCCCATATAGAAGTCACCATCAGGACCGGCAGCCAACCCATAGGCATAGTTTTGCGAGGCATTGATCATGGTTCCCAGGCTTGTGCACGTAAACGGATCGACTGCGTCAACGTAGGAAGAACTCCCGCCTCCGTTGCCGCAGTGCATCACATACAAGAGTCCATCGGTCCCAAAGACCATTTGAGTCGTCATGCCGCCGGCATCAACTTCCCCGATCTCGCTGCCGTATGTATCGAATTGGCGGACGCCATCATTCCAACCGGATACAAACAGATTTGTGACAGCAACCGGAACCGCCTCGGTAGTCGGAAGTAACTGAAGCTCCATTGAATCGAAGATTAGCTGAAAGCCGTTCACCCAAGTGTTTGCAAGTATATGTGCGTCAGCGGTCGGGATGTTCCAGCTTCCGCCTTCGACCGGCGCCATGGTCTTTGAATCGAAGAGCGTGGTCCAAACGCCGGCCGAGTCGCACTCCTGCCAGGTAACCTGGTTGGTTGACCATGTGAGTTTCATCGGACCGTTAAAAAACTGCCACTTCCACGCATCATTGCCCGTGGAAACGTAAGACTTCGTATTGCCCGCGGCGTCTTTCATTATCAGGTGGTAATCGTGCGGCGACTGATCGCTCTTAAGGAAATAGACGCCGGCGCCATTGTTGGCATTATCATCGCCGCTTGTAAGACCGAATATCTTCCCCCAGTCCCACTCACTCCCAGTGGTGTACACTATGTTGGCGGTCAAGACTGCAGTCTGGCCCGCACTCGGATGTACCTGCGGGAACGCTCATAACGCACCCGTAATTGTAATCATTCGCCGTGAGTATCAAGTCACCACCAGAAACCACTGCGGTGCCGCCACCGAAACTATCATTCGTCCAGACCGAAGTATCCAGAGCGCCGCCGTTGAACTGGTCGTCGATATACGGTGATGTCACCTGAAGCTCCATCGAAGTGAAGGCTAGCTGATAGCTGGCTGGCCACACGTCTGCAAGTATATGTTCGTCAGCGGTCGTCGGGATGTTCCAGCTTCCGCCAACGTTCGGCGCGCTGGTCGTCGAATCAAAGAGCGTAGTCCAAATGCCGGTACCCGTGTTGAAATGCTGCAAGGTAACCTGGTTGGTTGACCATTTGAGCGCGATTAGACCGTTAATGCTGCCGCTCGCCCAAGAAATCGTAGACTCCTGCCTATTGCCCGCGGTGTCTGACATTGTCAGGCACCAGTAGTTCGGGTTCGTGTCGTTGTAGAGATAGACGCCGGCGCCACCGTTGGCATTAATATCGCCGCTTGTGAGGCCGAGTATCTTGCCTTGCTCCCAGGTATTCTCCGACAGGTTGAACGTGAAGACTACCGTCTGGCCTGCATCCGGATGCACCGCTGCAATGCTCGTAACGCCCCCGTAGCCATTCCAGTTATCTCCCTCGAGTGTCAAACCATTAGAAACTACCGCGGTGCCGTTACCGGTGCCGCTATTGGAACTAATATTGTTCCAGACCGATGTGTTCAGAGTGGCGCCGGGGAACTGGTCGTTGACATATACTCCAGGTGTCGAGGCCATCAACGGCGCGGCGAGCAATCCTGCCAGGGCTGTCACAAGCAGTGAATTCAGTAAGAACCTTTTCATTACCCTTATCTCCTTTCGTAAGGCCAGAAACTCGATCCGTGCGCCGTGGGTATTTCCGGCATAAGGCATAAGAAGAACTCGTTGCATCTGTTGAGTTCGTCTGCTGTCGATCAGCAGACGAACTCCTTAATCACTAATTCGGGTCTATTTGCGTCGTCTAACCGCCGCGACAAGACCTGTCAGGCCGCACAATAAGGCAATCAGGCTGCCAGGCTCGGGCACTGCTGTCACCTGAAGCTCCATCGAACTGAAGGCTAGCTGATAGCTGTTCGGCCACACGTCTGCAAGTATGTGTTCGTCAGCGGACGTCGCGATGTTCCAGCTTCCGCCTCCGGACGGCGCACTTATCGTCGAATCAAAGAGCGTAGTCCAGGTGCTGGGACCCGTGGACTGCTGGAATGTAACCTGGCCGGCTGACCATGTGATCTCATCCAGACCATTAAGACTACCGGTCGCCCACTCAGTCGTGGAATACTGCCTATTGCCCGCGGCGTCTGCTATTGCCAGTTCCCAGGCGTTCGACCCGTCCGGGCTGTAGAGAAAGACGCCGGCGGGACCGCTGGCATTAATATCTCCGCTTGTGAGGCCGAATAACTTCCCCCACGTCCACTGAGCCTCCGACATGTTGAATGTCAAGACTACCGTTCTGGCCTGCATCCGGATGCACCGCGGCAATGCCCGTAACGGACCCGTAATTGTAACCATTTGCCGTGAGTGTCAAGCAACCACCAGAAACTACCGCGGTGCCGCCACCCCAACTAGTGTTGGTCCAGGACCAAGCGTTCAGAGTGGCGCCGGGGAACTGGTCGTTGACATATATTCCCGGTGTCGAAGCAATCGACCCTGCGGCGAGCAACCCCGCCAGAGGTGTTACAAACGCTGAATTCAGTAATAACCTTTTCATCTTTTTTACCCCTTCCTAATCTAATGTGATTTTAGTGTTGGTACCTAACGGAAAACCAATAAAGAAACTATGCCATGCTTTTCCTCCTTTCCGATCAAGAGGTCTCCAGACCTGATACCGTTCACCTAACGCTGCTGTTCTCACCCCAACCCTTTCCGGCCAAGAATGAGAGTGAGAGACTGCCGATTTAAGTGAGCGGCCTCGTCTGCACGCTAGAACTGTGCACGTGCACAGTTTACTCCACAAACACACTGGAATATGTTCTTGCGATAACCTCACACATGCATTATTCCATGAGAATTGCAGCTTGTCAAGTGGTTTCTGCAATGTTTTTCAGGGCAACTGGGAAACCCTTCTCCCGAAACGGGCCGCACAACCCGTCGGCCTCCGGGTTGCCACCTCTGTGTCTAGTCGGCTCGAAATCGAGGTAATATCAATTGATTTTGTCCAATATGAACAAAACAGCGCTGTATGCGGGCATGCTGACAGAAAGACTCAGCGCGCCGTTTGCTACCGAGACCTGGCCTCCGCTCACGGGGACAAGCTGGCTGGATTGATTTATCGAATCGATCAATGAAGCGTTTTGGGCGCAATTCGCTTGCATTAAGTTCTGCTGCTGAGCGAGATAACACGAGTTTGCCTGTGTCGACGAAAGCACGTATTGGGTCACGTTGAACGTGCTGCCGATGCCGGCGGGGTTGATCGATACATTCACGGACGTGGTGTAATTCGCCTGCGGGTTCTCGTCAAAGCTGTAGCAGAGAACTCTTATCTGGGAGCTCGTCGCGGTCGCCATCGCATATATCGGGCACGTGGCCGAGCTGGCAAGCACCTGGTTACCGCCATTAAGCATCGACATCATCTGAACCGCGCGGCACACCGGGGTAAATATGCCGTGAGTCGTTATGCATGTCGATAGTCCTGTAAACTCGGGAACGTTGGCCATCGAGACCCCGCTGTAGTTCGTCAAGTAATCAGGCGCCTCCCAGAAAAACGCCATCAGAGGGACATTCAGCCTTTGCGAAAAGAATCCCATGTGCATCGTGGCGATAGCCTGAATTTGGTTATCATTCACCAGCGGTATGCTCGAGAGAACGGTCTGCCCATCTACGTGAATCGGCGCAAACTCGGCATTGAGCAGGCTGCAGCGTCTTGCCGGTCGTCTCCCGGTAGCTTTCGACATAACCCTGCCCCCTGATAATTGCAGCCTCAATCTGCCGCCAGCTCATATCCGTCGCGCTTCCATCAAGGTAATAGTGACCCGAAATAGCATCGATCTGGGTGCCCACCTGGCCTGTATAATAGTTGATGCCGGTAGCGCAGTGCGTGAGCATCGGTTGGACCCACGATTCCGGCGGCCCACTCGGACCGGAAATGAATATCGCCGGAAGTGCGCGCCTGGCGCCGTGAATAGAGTAATCCTGCAACTTAAAGAAATCGTTCATTATGTTGCTGGGATTGTTCGGATCTCCCTGGAAGCAAGTGCTGGTGCTGGGCTCGTTGCCTGTCTCGAAAATCCAAGTCCGCACCTCGTCCGCGCCGTATGTACTGACCAGAAAGTTCACGAACTGATAATTCAAGTCTTCCCATAGGTTCCAGTTGGCGGTGGACGAGGGAATATACTGCGGGTTATTGTCGATCGCAAGGGCCCTGGGCACGGGCCAGAGGCGAAGAATCGGCTTGCATCCCGATTGCAGCACGGCGTTATCGAGAAGCGACTTCAGGACTGAAAAATCACAATGCGCGACACCGCTGCTGTCTACCGTGTAGTATTGCGGGAAATAACCCGTGCTGTCCGGATATTGGGACCGGCCGGTTGCAGTGTTGAGATCCCAATTGCCATTTGCGTCGTTGTACGCCGTCCAGCAGCCGGGTTCATAGACATCGTGAAGGCGGAGTGTACTAAAACCCAGATTGGTGCGCTGCGTATACCAGCGTCCAGGCCCCTCGACCCACTTGCCGGCCGTGTTCAGAGTCGGCGAATACGCCAGCCACGCGCCCCCGGTGTCGAACGAGTTCAATGGGCTTGAAAATACAGACTGCAGCGCCGTGCACAGTCGACCGTTACACTGCCGCTTGCCGTATTCGTTTGCCTTGTTGGGAACTGTGTATAAGTCGTGTTCACATTGACTTGGAGAGCGTCGAAATACGCGTTGCCGGTCGTGCCGGGTTGCATACCGAACTCCCATTGGATATATCTGGTGGAAGAATTGATATTTGATAAGCTTGCTGTATATACTTGCCAGCCATTGGTGCCGGTGACGGTGGCAACGGCCTGAGAGCCGATTTGGTTCATATTGATATCGTAAAACAGGAGATTTGCGAAAGCGCCCGTGCCGGTGACCGAATTTGTCATTATGACGGCCTGTGCGTTGGCGGCGTTGCCATTAACATAAGCCTTGTTTGAGTCAACCACGCATGCGCCATTTACGTTAAGCGACACCGCGCCGTCATATTGCACCGTCTCAACGCACGTCCAACAACTGTTGTATGCGTTAAACATGCCACTCGGAGCATTGATGGTGAATCCAGTCGGATGGCCCGCGCTGTCAAAACTCTCAAACGACCCGTTTTGGACCTCGTTGACGAACGTTTGAACATTAGAGAATGGCACTTGCCAGACGACTATGTCGTCCCACCACACCTGTCCGGACGATGACTGGAGCTTAATGGTAGGCGTTATTGTTGTGCTCGTCTCCTTGGGATAAATCGGACCATACTGCACGTTTATCCAGCCACTGGACGCATTAGTCACGTTAGGATAGGCAAGGTAACTCATCATGTCATACCAGTTGCCGTTGACCGTCCCGTCGGACCTGCGCTCTTCCAGACCGAATCCCATTCCGTAGAGGTTGGTAAACGTAAAGTTGCTGTACTCCCCCCAGACGCTCATGTAGTAGTAGTAACCCGACTGAACAGGAATGTTGCAGTTGGAATACACCTGACAGCTTCCACTCGTGAGAAGTGATTTGCTGCCGGAATGGCTGACATTGCTCACCACGCTTGCGCTGCCATAGCTTACGGTCCATTTCGGAACACCGCTGCCCGAAGATTCAAAGCCGGGATTGTAATTTGCGATGAGATTAGTCTGCGCATCCGCCGGTACCCAGCAGGCAAAGATAAAAATCGCCATAAGACCCAGTATCATTCGGATAACTCTACTGCAACCGTATTTCATGGAAGCTCCCTTCGATCAAAGCCTCGAATTGGACTTGATAGACAGCCAGCTTACTGGCTTACGACATTATTCCAGCCGGTAGTCCAAATATAGCGGACATTAGTGTTATTGATCTGCGTAACGCCGCTCACACCGGTGACGACAACATACGATCCTGTAGTCGGCAATGCTGCAATAGACCCATTGGCATTGGCCGAAGGCCTGCACCTGACGCCCAGATTTCCACTGCCATCATTCAGTCCGGTACCGTCGTCTATGTAAAAATAACCTTCGAATGTAGAAGTGCTGACAACACTGGTCACCCTGCCCGAGGTTTTCACAAGCAAGCCAACGTCATTGCATCCCAGGCTCATAGTCGAGGAACCGGCGTCATCGACCACCGCCGCCTGTTCGCCAAAAGCGCCGCCTGCTATGCTCCTGTTTTGCATACCCAGCGGCAAAGGAACCGGCTCTCCGCTGGAGATGACATTCACATACCCGCTTGTAGCATCTACCACTTTCTCGCCGTTCACCGTGCTTACAACCCCCTGGACTTTCACGGCACTGCCGGCGGAAATCGCCGAAGTCGATATCACCCTGATGCCCGTGGTTCTACCGGAGTCTTCAACGGCAAACCCGGCCCTCGATCCGCCGTCAGCGTATAAAACAGCGCTCACGATTTCACCATTCAAGATCGCCCCGGTGCCATCATCGAGCGATTTGACGTCGCTGATCGCGTACTCGGGCGGAATAGGATGAGGCGGCGCGAAAATAATCTGCCTCGCCCCGGATATCCCCATGGAACCCATGTTTGCGAACACGCTGACAAACTTGCCCTGATTGGCCTTGCCGGGCCCTCCGAAATGGCAGATCAGCGAACCGTCATCGGCGTACAGATCTCCGTCAGCAGGATTGAACGCAACACAATTCACCGCGGTCATCCCACTTCCGGTAAGGTTGATGAACTGGCCCATCAACTGCCCCGGACTTGCGCCGTACGGCCCCTGGTAACGATTCACTCCGATATACAAATTGTTATCCGGTCCAAACGCCGCAATACCGGTTGTGCCGGATATGAAGTCGCCTATATATGTGTTGGGATTGGGCTGGCCAACTCCATTTCCATTCCATCGCTGAACGGACATAAGGTCACCGTCGCTTATGTATAAATCTCCTTCCGGCCCGAACACAAATGTGAAGGGACCATAGAGCGGCCATTGGTCGATCGGTGGAGACTTTACACTGAACAAATCAGACTTGGTAGGGCCTGAGATGTGCGCAACCATTCTTTGTCCCCAGTCACCGCCAACACAGGTGTATGAAACATAGATATCGCCATCCGGGCCGAACGCCAACGCAGAGAGATAGTCGTTGGGATTCGCTGTGAATACCTCTCCCATATACAGCCCGGTGACCGTGTTGAAGCGCGTGACGTGTCCGCCAAAACCTGAGGACATTGCGTAAAGATCGCCGTCGGGGCCGAAAGCAAGCTGGGTTCCCATAATCACGTCAGGCAGCGACCTTACCATGTTTCCACTGCTGTCTAACTGCGTGATTCCAAGTCCGTTCCAATTTATGCTTGCAATATAAAATCCCTGGGCGGGATCGGCGGGCATCTGCTTCACGGGCGTGAAAATCATCGCCCCGGCGTTGCTTAAACCGCTGAGGCTGCAAAATATGCTGACAAACTTCCCCTGGTTGGTCTTTCCAGGCCCGACAAACCTTGCGACATTGACACCGTCGTGTGCATACAAATCACCGCTTGCAGGATCGAACGCAACGGCCTTTATAGTTCCGAGCCCGCTTCCGGTGGTATTGATAAAGGTCCCTATAAGAGCACCCGGGCTCGCGCCGGAAGGTCCCTGATAGTATTTTGTCCCGATGTAGATATTACCGTCCGGCCCGAACACCGGGATTCCGGTAACGCCTGGTATAAAGTCACTTATAAATGTGTTGGTTGCCGGAGGACCCGCCCACCGCTCGATCGCGTTTTTGTCGTCGGGTCCGACGAATACAAGTCCCCATCGGGCCCAAATGCGATATAATTCGGATTGGTCAGATTGGCTGCGCTATTGCTATCGGCAAACGGCGCCTTTATGCTGAAAGGGCTCTGACTAAGCGGACCGGCGAGATGCGCTATCATCTTATGAGTATTAACTCCGCCAACCATCGTATATGAGACATACAAATCGCCATCGTAGCCAAAAGCCATGCCATAGACATAGTCCGTTGAGCCGGCGGAAAAAACAACCCCTATGCTCTGCCCCGTCGACGGGTTATACCGTGTTACTTTCGCGCTGTAGCGCGATGCCATCGTGTACAAATCACCGTCGGGGCCAAATGCAAGTTGTGTGCCGTATGCGGAGGGAAGCGTTCTGACCAAACTGCCGCTCGTGTTGAACTGGGCTGTGACACCTGCGCCGCCGCCGGTAACAACGTAAAGATCAGCGAACGCGCGGCAAACAAGCACTGCATGAACCATCGTGGCTAAGACAAGTATTCTGATAAAGCGTTTCAAGTGACGTTTTCTCCTCTCACGATGACGTCTAGTCATGCAATCCGTCAAGATGTTTACGTGAACAGTCTGTTGTACTCGACCACCTGCAACAAGCTCCACTACCATAATGCCATGGGAATCGAAGGTTGTCAAGTAGTTTCTTGCCTGGCAAGTGCTCACTCTTTATGAGTACGATCCACCTATGCGGCGGGAACTCGAAGAGCTTCGTGCCAAGGATTGTCTCGCCTTGTCGTTCCCGCCGCATAGTGGGGCGGAGGTTCCGGGCTTTCCACTTTCCACTTTCAGCTTATCCGCTAATCACCCATCGCCCATCACCTAAAGCGGCGTAGCCGCAACCAAGAAGGCCATCGCCGGAAAATCAATACGGCCTTTCCGTGATGCGGAAGGTCGGTGGTTTCTTTTCAGTATCTTACAACTGAAATCCGAGGTCGCATATCAAAGTTCAGTACAGCTTGTATAGGATTTAAGTTGTAAGATACTAACCTATCCTCCACCATGCGCGCTTGGGAGGGTCCGTGGGGAAGCACTGGGGGCATTGGGCCGCTTTGCGCGCCGCTATGAATTGCATCGCGACCGTGGCCGGCCTCACGAGACGCGGGCAATCTTGTGATCTGTGAAAAAGCCCCGTCGAGTCCAGCCAAACCGGCCGCAGACCCGGACGACCCTCGATTCCGGACGTATCCAGCTTCAGCATTCCCAGAGTGTCCCTGCCGCCGGCGAATCGGGTAGCGGCCAGGTTAACGCAGTGGACTTCTTGCGCGCCGGCGTGCATCTTGAGTGCGGCCGCGTAGACCCGAATCGAAGCCCCCGTGTTGAGTATGTCATCCAGCAGCAGCACGCGGCCTCCCAGTTGGGCGGGTCTCACGAACAGATCAGCGGAGGCGTAGCGAGCGCGCCCTTGAAGGGCCTCGCGACCCGACAGCCGCCCCACGAATCGCATCGGCGGCCGTGTCTCGGTCTTGAAAAACAGTTCGGTGACGCTCCTTGCCCCCGAACGTCCGCACACCATCTCCTCGAGCAAGTGCTGCGGGCGGGATTCGTCCGGTGCGGTCTCGGAAGAACTCAGCACGCGGGCGACCCACTCGAACCCACCGCGCGCCGCCTCCATCACGAGGTCCGCATAGAATTCGCACAGTTGCGATATCCACGGCTCGAAGTCGCGCGCCGGAAGACACTCCTTGAAGCCCTTTACCACATGGCTTTCGAAACTGGATCCCGAGTTGGGCCAAAACGAGCCGAGCAGCCGGACCCGGTCACAGGGGTTCTCGCGGCAGATCCCCTCGACATCGTCGCAGCGCAGCGCGACCGGCGGGCGGCCCGGACTTTGACGGTCGTCGATGAAATCGGTCACGAACATTCTCCGAAATAACCGCACAATAATCGGACGGATTTGGGAATGATGAATAATAGCACGTCGGAAGTCAAAAGTCGAAAGTCGGGGAAGGGAAGTCTAAAGTCCCAAAGTCGAAAGTCGGGGAGGCGCCCCCTTCTATGCGGCGGGAACGACAATCCGGCAATATCTTTCGGATGGGTCCCTTGAGTTCCCGCTGCAAGGTGGCGATGCTGCAGCGGGAACTCGAAGGGCTTCATGTCAAGGATTGTCTCGGCTTGTCGTTCCCGCCGCACAGTGGTGCCTGATGGGTAGGGATCTCCGAATCCGGCTGCTGTAACCAAGGCGCCGGGGTTCGCAAGACCCCTAACTGGCTCTAAGGTGGCGATTGGAGATCGCCACCTATCGGGGTTACTCGTTACTCAGCACTGGACGTAAGATCTCACGGATCACGGATCATGTAGGTTAACATGTCAGCGCATATATCATTCCGAGCAAGTCACGGCGACGCTGTCGCCGTTACATTGGAAAGAAACCCACCCCCGGTGTTTCGGGAATCTTGTTCCCGAAACTGGGGAGTTTCTTAGGAGCGGATAGCGAGGAATCTCAACGCTGCGCCTGGATTCTTGTCCCGGTGCGTGAGGATCATCCGAAAGGTTGAGATTCCTCACATTCGTTCGGAATGACAGCCATGCGCCGGGAACTCATGATTCCTGAGCACTTACCACTGGACTTCAGACTTTGAGACTTTCGACTTCTCGTGCTATAATCATATTTAGCGCCGTCGCCTTGATGGCCGGCGGCTTTGTTGTGAGGGATCAAGCGTGCTCGGGCCCGCTCGGAGCGGCGCTTTTGCTCCGTGGCCGAAGCAACCCGTGCGGGGCGGAAGTTCCGGGCTATCCGCTTTCCACTTTCCGCTAAACGCTATTGTTGAAGGAACTAAATGCGAACAATCAATCGAATCGGAATATGTCTGCTGGTGGGCGTTTTCTTCGCCACCGGCTATGTCGTCAGGGCGCACTCGACCGCGCGGGAAGTCAAGGCAGCCGAGGCCGCCAGGCGCACCGCGCTTCTTGCTCCCGGCACCAGGATTGCGTCAGCCGACTTTACGGATGGGGCGAATATCGATTTTCGTCCCATCGAAACGCTCTATAGCGTCGTCAAGGACCTGCGCGCTAATACTACGTGGAACAGCGCACCCCCGCCGACGAAGGCAATTGACTTACCATGCGCTCAGGGCTATGCTCGGCTCGCTGAAGGACCCCAACACCAGGTTTGTCGATCCAGCGATGCGGCGCGTGGTTGGAGACGCGACCCAGGGCAAGTTCCACGGCATCGGCGCCGACCTTGGGATAAAGCCCACCCAGTCCGGAGAGGTGGTCGAGGAACACCTCATCATCATTGCCCCGCTGCCATCGGGCCCCGCGGAGAAAGCGGGCCTGCGGGCGGGTGACGACGTGGTCGCGGTGAACGGCAAGAGCGTCCTCTCGTTCGACCCCTATCAGCGCGTCAGCGAATATATCAAGGAAGCCCGAAACAAGAAAGCCGACAGGGAAATGCTTCAGAAGGAATATGAGGGCGAGCAAAAGCGAATCGAGAACGGCATCCCGATACTGGACGCCGAAAACCTCCTGGCGAGCGAAGATAAGAAGAGTATCGAGCTGACCATCACGCGGCAAGGCGCGCCCAAGGATATCAAGGTAAAAGTCGAGCCAAAGGCGTTTACGCTGAGCCCCGTGGCAAGTTCCGTGATCGACGGCGGCTACGGTTATATCAAGATCAATTGCTTCAGCGAGAACGCCGGTGGGCAGTTCGGCGACGCCCTGAGGGATCTCAAGTCCAAGAACGTGAAGGGTCTTGTGGTGGACATAAGCAACACCGCTGGCGGTGAACTCGATTCCGTGCGGCAGGTGGCGAAGTGGCTTGCTCCCGGAAGGACCCTTGGCACTGTCCTCGAGTCACGCGGTCGCAAGCAGGTCGTGAGGATTCCCGACGCCCCGGCGGACCAGGTTTGGAGAGGACCGCTTGTGGTGCTGGTGAACAAGGGCACCGCTCGAATGTCCGAGGTGCTCGCCGCGGCGCTGAAAGACAACTCTGTGGCCAAGCTCGTTGGCCAGAAGACCTACGGGGACTTCGCTTATTCGACGCTTATCGATCAGGCCGATGGGTCGGCCGTGATTATCACCACTGGAGGGTTCCTTTCAAGCAAGGGTGTCAATTATTCCGGCAAGGGTGTACCGGTGGACACAAACGCCGCCACGGGTGACCCGATCAAGGAAGCCGTCAAGATGCTCGACGGAGGCAAAAACTGACAATGAAGAGATTTCGCGTAGAAATAATAGTACCGATTGTGTTCCTGCTGTTCGCAGCCTTTACTCTGGGGTTCGTGGCGCAGGATGTGCGGGCCAGCAGCGGCGATTTGCATAAGTGGGTGGCGAGCCTCCAGCTTCTGCCGCAGCGTCTGGAGAATATCTCGAACCAGCGTTCCGATGAAACTCAGGCCCAACCCCTGCCGCTTATCGACACCTACTCGGCTGTGATGGAGCGGCTGAAGTCGGACTACTACGGCAAGGACATCGACGAGCGCCAACTCACATACAGCGCCATACGCGGGATGCTGCACGCGCTCGGCGACCCGTTCACCCGGTTCCTCGATCCGGACGATTACAAGTCGATGCGCGAGGAGAACGAAGGCAACTTCACGGGAATAGGCGCTCAGCTCGACACCAACCAGAAGGGCCAGATCGTGGTCAAGGAGCCTATCGAAAACGCTCCGGCGATCAAAGCCGGCCTCAAGAAGATGGATGTGATCATCGCGGTGAACTCCAAAGCCATCAAGGGAATGGACATTGAGGACGTCGTCAAACTCATTCGCGGCAAGGCCGGCACCAAGGTCAAACTCACGATACAGCGCCCCGGCAGGCCGCGGCCGTTCGATATTTCGATAACCCGCGACGTCGTGCCGTTCGAAATGGTGCTCTCCCGCATGCTCGACCCCAAGGACAAAATCGGCTACGTGAGGCTTCGCCAGTTCAACGAGCAGTGCGACGATCAGTTCGAGAAGGCTTTGACCGAGCTCGATAAACAGCACATGAAGGGCCTGATCTTCGACCTGAGGGGCAATCCCGGGGGGTTGCTCAACGTGGCCGTGGACATCGGGAGCCGATTCGTCGAGAGCGGGCCGATCGTGATCATCCAGGAGCGCGGCGGCCAGAAGAACCCGCTGTACGTGGAAGACGAGAAGCACAACCACAAGCGCGTTCCGCTGGTGGTGCTGGTGGATAAATCCAGCGCAAGCGCATCGGAGATAGTCTCCGGCGCGATCAAGGACAACGACGCGGGCGCGCTGGTCGGGACGGTGACATTCGGCAAGGGCCTGGTGCAGACGATCATGCCGCTGCAGGATGGCTCCGCGGTGGCTATCACGACCGCGAAATACCTCACTCCCAAGGGGATCAACATTCATCATAAAGGCATTAAGCCTGACGTTTGGGTGGACCAACCGGATGCCGATGTCGTGCTCAAAAAGCTCGGCAAGAAGAGCCTGGACGACGTCGACTGGGACGACCCTAAGCTGGATGTCCAGCTTACGAAGGCGGAGGATGTGCTGAGGGTCAAGATGGGAATCCTGCCAAAGAGTGTGCTGGAAAAGCTCCAGCAGGCGGGCAAGACTGAAGAAGCGGCGTGGGAGGCGAAGAAGCCATAATGCGCAAGCGCAGGGCTGTAAAGGGCAGGGCGGGGCGGACGAATTCTATTTGGCTGCTGGTTGTATTAGTCGCGATAGTTGGAGCCGCGATAGGCGCTTACCTCGGCCGGCAGCAGATTCCGGCAACCCCATGGCCCGCCGCGCCCGCGGGGGCGTCCCGCGCCTCTTCACGCGTGCCTGAGTCTCCGGCCTGGCGGCCCCTGCGTGCCCAAACCACCCATCCCGATCTCCGGCAACCGGCATCTGTATCGGTGCACGAGATCACGCCTCCGGTTTCGCTCCCGTCCGCGGGCCGGCCCTGCGCCTCGGGCGAGGTGGCGTGCGTGCGCGGCGCCGGCGCCAAAGTGGCCCTCACATTCGATCGCCGGCGCAAGCCCCGCCCCGACACTGGCGATTCTGAAGGCTTTGTCCGCGGCGGGTGTGCATGTCACGTTCTTTCTCACCGGCAAGTGGTGCGAAAAGAACGAGGCGCTCGTGAGGCAAATCCGCGACGAGGGCCACGAAATAGGCAACCACACGTGGTCGCACAAGGACATGGGCAAGCTCAGCGATGCCCAGGTGACAGATGAACTCACCCGAATGGATGACATCGTCCTCCGGATAACCGGCGGGCACACCCAGCCATATTTCAGACCCCCATTCGGCGCGCGCAACCAGCACGTCCGCGAGCTGGCGGCCCAGGAGGGCTACCGGACCATCTACTGGTCGCTGGATAGCTGGGACTCGGTCAAAGCGGGAATCACGAGCGAGGAGATCACGGACCGGGTGCTCGGAAAGGTGACCGGCGGAGACATAGTGCTGATGCACTGCGGAAGCCAGGCCAGCGCCGGCGCTCTGCCGGGCCTGATCCGGGATCTGGAAAAGCGCGGGTTCAAGATCGTGACGATATCCGAGCTGATGGGCGACCGGATTTAATCGCGGAAACGCGAAACGCGCCCGAACTGGAAGGTCGTAACGTTCCTGCCGGCAACGCCGCAAATCATGTCATTCCGAGCAACTGACGGCGACGCTGTCGCCGTCACATTGGAAAGAAACCCACCCCCGGTGTTTCGGGAATCTTGTTCCCGAAACGGGGGAGTTTCTTAGGAACGAATGTGAGGAATTCAACCTACCGGATGAGCCTCACGTACCGGAGCAGGAGGGGTCTTGCCGCTCCGGTGTTTCGGGATTTGAGGAGCGAGCACGGTCGTTCAGAGCAGCACAAACACAACAATCGCTCCACACTGGTCCGGGCGGGGCAGCACCAGGTTGGGCGCGGCCCTGCAACTGTTGGGCCGCCACGAAGAATCGGGCTTCAAACCACTCGACGCATTCCAGTTGCACAGGGAGCCGGGACTGCGGGACATACTCGGCCATTGGCAGAGATGGGAACCGACCGGCGTGCGCTCTTATATGAAGAAGCTCATTGCAGATGACGAAGGCCTCATCTCGTTCTTGCAGCCAACTTGCTCCGCTTTATCGACCGCCGCCGTGATCGCTTTCATCGCATCCGCATAGTTGATGTCAGACGCATCCCTCATCTGTTCTCACCTCCTTCCCGACATCATTGGACCGGCATTTCCCGCTTGGAACTGATAGGCCGGTGTTCTGCACTGATACCTCAGCTTGTCTGCCTCTAACCTGCATTATTATACATCAACCGTCCCAAGAAGGAAGACCAGACTGCTGCCTTGGGAAAAGGATACGTCCGGGCGGGCAAACCCGCATAGAAACACGTTCTAGGGACTATCACACCCATACCACCAGGTCCACAGGTCGAATCCGAGGGGCCTACAGCCCGAGTATCCCGCTGTGAGAGACTCAGGGATCAATGAATACCCAGCGCATGGCTGTCATTCCGAACGAATGTGAGGAATCTCAACCTTTCGGATGAGTCTCACGCACCGGAACAAGAATCCAAGCGCGGGGTTGAGATTCCTCGCTAACCGCTCCTAAGAAACTCCCCAGTTTCGGGAACAAGATTCCCGAAACACCGGGGGTCGGTTTCTTGCAGATGTTTCGGGATTTTGGCCTAGCCCGGCTCGTCGGACCTGATCACCCGAAATCCCGAAACATCGGGGGCGTCGGTTTCTTTCCAATGTAACGGCGACAGCGTCGCCGTCACTTGCTCGGAATGACATGTGCGGTGACATGTACCTCGCAATCCGTGAGTGGTTACATCCCGCTGCTTGACTTGACACTGAACGATACGCGTGGTAACCTATTAATATAGGGTAGTATGACCTATGTGACCATTCCGCGATATGAACTTGGTCACATGGTTCTTTCAAAAGTAGTTTTTGATAGTGTCACATGGGTAGTGACCATGTCACCCTTTTCACGCTCAACACGGTCAAATTCCAGACTACTCGCCTCGTGTTAAAAGGTACATGGTTCAGGACCATGTGCCCGCAAGGGCGTGGGGGTTCAACTCCCCCCTTCGGCACCATACCTCTAACCGGATACCCCTACAAGTTGCGCTCACCGATTCCTCAACTTTGTGAACACTCTTATTTTGCAAACCGTCCGCCAACTAAGCCATTGCAGCCGATCTTATTGCAGGGAAACGGTTTAAAGCCATTCTGCTGCAGATGGTAATGTGTAATTCTCCGTGATCTCTCGAACGGAGGTTGTTTGTCAATTTCCAGCGAAGGGGCATGTGGTCGTGCATTTGCCAATACCTTGGCTTGCATCGCGGAGCGAAGCCCCTGATCGGGGCCTCACCCGACAAAATGTGAGCGTGTGCTCGCGGGTTGCAAACCCGGGGAATTGGGCGCCAAGAGCGTTACGTTGCGCCGGGATGCATCTTACCCGATGTTTCGGGATTTCGGGCTGATCAGGTCCGACGAGCCAGACTATGCCAAAATCCCGAAACATCTGCAAGGAACCTGGCCTTACATTTCGCGGGCCCTGCGGGCCCGGCTTCAGTCGCGGCGCTTCGCTCCGCGGCCGAAGCAACATGTGCGGGGGGGGTGAGTTCCGGGCTCTCTGCCCTCTGCTCTCAGCTATTTTCGATGGAGGAACCTGAATGGTGGAAAATGACGCCGAACTTCGGCAAGCACGGGAAACGATAGACTCCCAAAAACGGGAGATCGACGATCTGCGGCGACTGTTGGCGGGACAGTTGCGTGAAGCACTTACCGTGAGCGTGGCAACCGCGACGATCGCGTCGCCTGCCACCGAAAGTGGTCTGCTTGAGGCTGTCGTGGACACCGCGGCATACCTCATTGGCGCCAAGGCGGCTTCCCTGTATCTGGTGGATGAAGAGGCCGGCGAACTGGTATTCCGCGTCACTACCGGTCCGAAGGCGAAGGAAGTAAGGCAGTTCCGTTTGCCCTTGAACCGGGGTATCGCGGGGTTGGTGGCAGCGACCGGGCAACCGATGGCGATTTCGGATGCCGACGAGCATCCGGACGAAGCCCGAGAGATCATTGCCTCGGCAATAGACTATCATCCCAAGTCGATCCTCTGTGCCCCGCTGACTTCGAGGGATAGGGTCATAGGCGTGCTGCAATTGCTGGATAAGGTCGGCGGCGATTCTTTCACACCGGAAGACCTGGACCAACTCGGCATGTTTGCAAGGCAGGCTGCCCTGGCTGTCGAGCAAATGGCTCTTCTTGAATCAGTCGGGTCTCTGTTCAAACAACTCGCATTCGCGGATCAACGAGCGCCGGCAAAGGATGCCCAGAGCCTCGCGCGGAATATCCAGTCTATCGCGAAGATTATAAGCGAAGATCCCGCGCATCAGCGCGCTGTCGAACTTGCATCTTTCGTATCGCGGATCGCGGGGCGCGGTGAAGACGAGGCAACTCTATGCAAGTCGGTATTGGCGGCAATCGCGGATTACGTCGCCGCGCGCGGGGAAACATCGCTCACGGGGGGGATTTTCTAATGAGATTGCCTGCGTTCTCATTTGATGCGGAGCCCTATATCTGCCCAATCCCTCTCCCGAGTGTTACGCCGGAATGGGCCTGGGGGAATGGTACGGGCAAAGGCGTAAAGGTGGCGGTCATCGACAGTGGAGTGGACGGCAGCCATCCGGCAGTCGGACCGATTCAGGGGTATGTGTCGTTTACGGACGGGCCGGATGGGCTGGAGGTGTCTTTGGAGAAGCACGAAGACAGCTTTGGGCACGGCACCGCATGTGCGGGTATCATCCGATCACACGCGCCGGAGTGCGAGATATATAGCGTGAAGGTTCTCGGGGAGTCGCTGTCCGGCCGGGGAAATGTATTCATCGAGGGTCTGAAGTGGGTGGTGGAGAATGGAATGCAGGTATGCAACATGAGCCTGGGGACCACAAAGAAGGATTACTGGGTGAGCCTGCACGAACTGGCCGATCGGGGGTACTTCAGGAACACTGTTCTGGTGACAGCCGCGAACAACATGCCTGTACCGAGTTTTCCTTCGATGTACGCGGACGTGATATCGGTTTCCTCCCACGCTGTCGACGATCCCAGCATCTTCTATTGCAATCCGCGCCCACCAGTCTGGTACTCTGCCATGGGCCTTAACGTTCCCGTTGCTTGGCTGGACGGTCACTCCAAGACAGGGACAGGCAACAGCTATGCCGCGCCACAGATATCCGGTTTAGTTACCCGGATTATAGGTAAACATCCGAAATTAACGGTTTTTCAGGTAAAAGTCATCCTGCACGCGCTTGCGACGAATGCCGATCGACATTGACAGCGCCAGGGAAACCAGCTATATATAGAGGTAAAGTATCTGATGGAGACAGAACTAACCGGCAAGCTTGAAATCGCTCAAGTGTTGTTTCTCGACATAGTGAGCTACTCGTTGAAGCCGCTTGACGAGCAGCGCCGCATCCTCGGGGACCTTCAGGCCGTGGTCAGCAATTCCCCTGAGTTGGCCGAGTCCATGAAGAGCGAAGATATCATTAGACTGCCCACGGGCGATGGGATGGCGCTGGTCTTCTTCTGTGATGCCGAGGCGCCGGTTCGCTGCGCCATCAGCATCGCGCGCGCCTTAACCGGCCGGACCGGCATTCAGGTAAGGATGGGCATACACAGCGGTCCAGTCTACCGGGTGCGAGACATCAACGGCAACGTGAATGTCTCCGGCAGCGGCATTAACACAGCGCAGCGAGTGATGGATTGCGGCGACGCCGGCCACATCCTGCTCTCCGAGGCAGTCGCGGGCATACTGCTCCAACTGACGACCTGGAGGGATATGGTGCAGCCGCTGGGCGAGTTCGAGGTCAAGCACGGCATAAGATTGCCTCTGTACAATCTCGTGTGCGAGGGCATCGGCAATCCCGAACCGCCCACGAAGGGGAATGTTTCGCCTGTTCCGAGCGAGGGACCGGATGTCGAGGGGAGCGAGAGCAAGCCCGCGAGCCTGGCCGGGTCCGCCGGCAGCGCCAAGGTCATGATTGCGTACAAGCGCAACGCTGAGCCTGACGAACACGTTCTGGCTATGCTGATGGAGCGGCTGGCGGGCAATGGGCACGAAGTCTTCGTGGACCGGCATTTGGCGGTCGGCGTCCGATGGGCGCGGGAGATCGAGCGGCGCATTGCCGAATCGGATGCGATCATACCGCTGATATCGGCTTCGTCGATAGCAAGTGAAATGCTGGCCTACGAGGTCCAGATGGCGGCTGAGTTTGCCGCCCAGCAGGCGGGGAAACCGAAGATCCTGCCGGTGAGGGTGAACTACGAGGGCCCCCTGCCGGAGGCTCTAGCCGGTATCCTCGACCCCATAGAATATGCGCTGTGGGCTTCCGAGAAAGACAGCGAGGCCCTGATCACGGCCGTTGAGAGGGCGCTGGTTTCGGGTTCATCCCAGGCAAGCTGGGTGGGTCCGCGGGTCGCCTCGTCCTTGCCTGCCACTGAACTGGAGCACGTCGGAGGCGCGGTGCCTCTGGATTCCCGGTTTTACATCGAGAGAGCTTCCGATCAGCAGTTCCATACGGCTCTTGCTCGCAAGGACACGATAGTGCTCGTGAAGGGCGCCCGCGCCATGGGCAAGACATCGCTGCTCGCGCGTGCCCTCCAGCGGGCGAGGCAGGCTGGGGCCAAAGTCGTGATGACCGATATGCAGAAGCTCAACCGGGCGAGCCTGGAATCATCCGACTCCCTTTACCTCTCGTTAGCGCAGTCCATAGCGGACCAGCTCAAAGTAGAGAGTACCCGGAGGACGACTGGCTGGAGCGCCGCGGACCCAACGCCAACTTCGAGCGTTTTATGGAGCGGCGGGTGCTGGCGAAGGTTCCGGAGCGACTCGTCTGGGGAGTTGACGAGGTGGATCGGCTCTTCGGCTGCTTCTACGCCAGTGAAGTGTTCGGGCTGTTTCGATCGTGGCATAACGAGAGGGCATTGGACCCGTCATCTGTCTGGCACAAACTCACTCTGGCGATTGCGTACACCACTGAGGCCGAGCTGTTCATATCCGATCAGAACCAGTCGCCTTTCAACGTGGGGACGACCGTGCGGCTGAGCAATTTCTCGACGGAGCAGGTTGCGGAGTTGAACCGGCGCTACGGCTTCCCGCTTCACGACGCATCCGAAGTGGGCCATTTCTGCACGCTGTTGGGAGGGCAGCCTTACCTTGTCCGTCGCGGTCTCAATCACATGGCCGAAATGGGCCAGTCCATAGCTTCGCTGGAGAGGGAAGCCCCTCGCGAAGACGGACCATTTGGTGATCACTTGCGACGGCTGCTGGTCCTGCTGGCCAACGAGAAAGCCCTCCACGAGGCGATGATATCAGTCTTGAGCGGTGAGGGGTGCCCATCGAGGGCTGCATTCTGCAAGTTGCAGGCCGTTGGAATCGTTGATGGCGACTCCGAACAAGACGCGCGACCTCGCTGCAATCTCTACGCGCAGGTACTTATCGAGGCACTTGCTGCGTGACTCGCAGCCAAGCAGGTGACGACCATGAACGATGACTCTTTTGCCCAAGCTTTCTAGCGAAGACGGGCGATCGGAGACCCGCATTATTCATGAACTGAGGTAGGCTTCGGTCGAGGTGCGGCGGGAAGCAACGTCTTATAAATAATGCGGGCTAATCCGCCGCACCAGCGGCGGTGCGGCAGCACAAAAAAGGAGGGACCAAATGAACAAGCGTAATACAACATCGATGGTGGCACTGGTTGTTTCGGTGCTTGCGGTGACGGTGGCAATTGGCGCGGCCCCGTCAATCAAGTGGGGTCACGATTTCGACAAAGCCGCCAAGGACGCGAAGAAGTCGAAGACACCGATATTGGTTGACTTCTACACTAACTGGTGCGGCTGGTGCAAGAAGCTCGACAAGGACACCTATTCCGATAAGGGGGTGGTGGACCTGTCGCGCAAGTTCGTCTGCGTGAAGGTGGACGGGGACAAGTTTCCACAAAAGGTCAAGGACTACAAGGTCGACGGTTATCCGACCATAGTTTTCCTGAACAGTGGTTCCAAGGAAGTTCGGCGCATCGTGGGCTACGAGGATGCAGACAAATTTCTGGAAGACATGCAAGCCGCGCTGAAAAAGGCCAAGTGATCTTTGGGATGTTTCGGGATTTTGGCCTGGGTTGGCTCGTCGGACCTGATCAGCCCGAAATCCCGAAACGTGGGAAGGCCTTCCCGATGGTCCGGCGTTTCCGAACGCCGGACCCAGTTCCCCGGGTTTGCAACCCGCGCGCCAGCCAATCGGGCAGGGCCCTCCGTTCGGGCGGATTTGCAATCCGGCCCGCAAAGGACAACCTGGGCGTCTCCGATGCCCCAAGCAACGTTGTAATTAGAGTGGCCGCTTCGGGCGACTGCGACCCCGGCATGTCGAAAGCCAAGGATCCCCTGCTTCCTTGCAGCCTAGCGACCGCGTTGTCGAATGTACGAACCAGGTATAAGAGCATTTGCCTTGCGAACTCGCTGTCTCGGGCATCGAGGCCCTCGAATATGGCTGACAGACTGTGTGCCCGCTCCACGCTTTT
>CAWGNL010000010.1:0-15694 GCA_963823885.1 uncultured bacterium | reverse complement strand
AAACCCCGGTGTTTCGGGAATCTGTTCCCGAAACTGGGGGCTTCTTAGGAGGAGCAAGTGACCTCGGCGTTGTCGCCGTTACATTAGAAAGAAACCCACCCCCGCTGTTTCGGGAATCTTGTTCCCGAAACTGGGGAGTTTCTTAGGAGGAGCAAGTGACGGCGACGTTGTCGCCGTTACATTGGAAAGAAACCCACCCCCGGTGTTTCGGGAATCTTGTTCCCGAAACTGGGGAGTTTCTTAGGAGCAAGTAACGGCGACGCTGTCGCCGTTACATTGGAAAGAAACCCACCCCCCGGTGTTTCGGGAATCTTGTTCCCGAAACTGGGGAGTTTCTTAGGAGGAATCGACCATACATAAACAATCGTTCGCTGCCTCAAATCTCGAAACACCGGCAACACGGGCCGTTCCTGGTCTCCAGGGTCGCCCGGACTGCGTGGGTGGCCCGGGGGTCCAGCGCTTTTTAGCCCACCATCCAACGCTGATACTTCGCGGGCGTATGCCCGCGAAGTATCGAAATTCCCTGTGCACGCACAGCACTCGCGCTGGGCCACAGGCAGGGCGAACGCATTAAAATCTCCGTCGAATATTCGCGGCTACGCCCAGCACAAAGTCCCCCGTCGGGGACTGGGATCCCAGTCGGCGAAGGCCGACTTCGTGGTTTTGTAGCCCCGGTTTCAACCGGCGGGAGCAGGCAATCGGTTGGTGAGGGATTTCAGTGCGTTTGCCCTGGGGCCACAGGCGGACCACGTCCTCTCCCGTGGCGAAAGGCGCCAGGCGTGCAGCGGGAACTCGAAGGGCTTCTGCCAAAGATTGTCTCGGCTTGTCGTTTCCGCCGCATAGAGGTGTCCCTTCTCGTTACTCGTCAGCACTTTCCCAAATGCCCGCTTCTTGTATGACCGGCCTGCGCACGCTATAATGTGTGTGATGCCCGTGCGGGGCGGAAGTTCCGGGCTTTCCGCTTTCCACTTTTAGCTTTCCGCTATTCTCTGAGGAGCGATTACCGTGATCGTCAACGCAATCAGGAAGGTCATCGAGCGCACCAACTTGACGCAAGCCGAGTCCGTCGAAGCCATGCTGGAAATAATGGATGGCGCGGCGACGCCCGCTCAGGTGGCGTGCTTTCTGACGGCGCTGAGGATGAAGGGGGAGACCGTCGAGGAGATCACCGGATTCGCCAAGGTGATGCGCGAGAAGGCGGTCAGGGTTTTTCCTAAGTCCCGGACGCTCGTGGACACTTGCGGCACCGGAGGCGACAAGCTCAACACGTTCAATATTTCCACAACCGCCACGTTCGCCCTGGTGGGCGGAGGCGTCACGGTGGCCAAGCACGGCAATAGAGCGGCTTCGAGCACGTGCGGGAGCGCCGATGTGCTCGAGGCGCTGGGAGTCAATCTGAACCTGAATGCGCGGCAGATCGCTACATGCATCGACCACGTCGGCCTCGGGTTTATGTTCGCGCCGGCCATGCACCCGGCGATGAAGCACGCGGTCGGCCCGAGAAAAGAAATAGGCGTAAGGACGATCTTCAACCTCCTCGGCCCAATGACCAACCCGGCGGGCGCGAAGCGGCAGATCATCGGGGTCTTCTCGCCGGATGTGACCGAGACGGTGGCCCTGGTGCTGCGGGACCTCGGCTCGGAGCGCGCGATGGTCTTTCACGGAATGGCCGGCTTGGACGAGATGTCTACCCTCGGCGAGACGAGAATAAGCGAGCTCAAGCACGGAACCGTGCGCAGCTACGTGCTCCGGCCCGAAGATGCCGGCTTGCCTGTCGCGCGGGCCCAGGACCTGGCCGCGGGCGATGGAGGAATCATCGATAACGTCCAGGCCCTGCTCCGGGTCCTCGACGGCGAGAAAGGTCCAAAGCGGGACATAGTCCTGTTGAACGCAGCCGCGGGGCTGATGGTCGCGGACCTTGCGGATAACCTTGCCGGCGGCATCGCGCTGGCTGCCGAGTCGATAGACTCCGGCGCCGCGATGAGCTCACTCGAAAGATTCAAGACCGCGACCCAGGAGCTTGGGCGAGCATGATCCTAGACAAGATTCTTCAAGAAAAGAGGGTAGAAATCGAGGAGCGGGAGCGACGAATGCCCCTGCGGGAATTGAAATCGCGCGTGTGGGACGCCCCCAAGCCGCTGGAGTTTATGCGCAAGCTCACGAGGAACGCGTCCAACATACCATCCGTGATCGCCGAGGTGAAGAAAGCCTCGCCATCGAAGGGCCTCATCCGCCCCGACTTCGACCCCGAGTCGATCGCAAGATCCTACGAGTCCGGTGGCGCGGCGGCTCTATCGGTGTTGACGGATGAGAAGTTCTTCCAGGGGTCGTTGGAGCATCTCAAGCTCGTCAAGCGCAGCGTTTCGCTCCCGGTCTTGCGCAAAGACTTCATAATAGATGAGTATCAGATTTTCGAGGCCCGCACCGCCGGAGCGGACGCAATCTTGCTGATCGTCGCCGCCTTGACGCGTCAGAGCTTGGCCGAGCTTATGAGCCGCGCAACCGAGCTGGGAATGGACCAGTTGGTGGAAGTCCACGATGAGGCCGAGCTGGAATCCGCGCTTGCGGTGGGCGCCCCGCTCGTGGGCATCAACAACCGCAATCTGCGCACATTCGAGGTGACCCTCGACACCACCGCTCGGCTTCTGCCGATGATCCCGCGGGTAAAGGTCGTCAGCGAAAGCGGAATCTTTACCCGGCAGGATATGGTGAGGCTCGGAGAGATGGGCGTGGACGCGGTGCTCATCGGCGAGGCCCTCATGCGCGAGCGCGATATCCAGGCCAAATTGATAGGGTTAATAGCCCCTTAGCGCCCTCCCAGAAACAATTTGTTGTCGCTAAGGCGGATTCGACGGCGCACCGCCTTTGGGTTTTCCGCTTTATGGTTGTTAAGGGATGGCCGATGAGCTATACTTGCTTTGCCTGGGCGGAGGGTAGGGCAACGCTGGGGAGCTTCCCGAGCGCCGACTCAGGCGTTGTTCAAGGGATGGGGGTGGAAATCTCCGCCCCCTCCAAATCATCCCTTAACAACCGAAAAGCGAAAAACCCGACCGCCTGCCTTGGTCAACTGCCACCGTAAGGTGGCCACTTTTCCCCGGCGAAGTCCGGGGAAAAGCGTAGGGTCTTAGGGTTGATAGTATCTTAACAACTGAAATCCTATACAAGCTGTACCTGAACTTTGATATGGAACCTCGGATTTCAGTTGTAAGATACGTAAGAAGAAACCACCGACCTTCCGAATCACGGAAGGGCCGTATTGATTTTCCGGCGATGGCCTTCTTGGTTGCGGCTACGCCGCTTTAGGGTTGGTAGGGGAAGGGAATGGGCTTTCTCCCCGTTCGGGCGGATTTCCAATCCGGCCCGTAACAATCAAGGCAGGGGATTTGCAATCCCCCTCACGACTTTTCGGATTAGAACGTCGTTTAGTATCTTACAACTGAAATCCTATACAAGTTGTTACTGAATTTTGATATGTCACCTCGGATTTCAGTTGTAAGATACGTAAGAAGAAACCACCGACCTTCCGAATTACGAAAAGGCCGTATTGATTTTCCGGCGATGGCATTCTTGGTTGCGGCTGCGCCGCTTTAGGGCATCAGAGATGCCCGGGTTGTTCTCTACGGGCCAGATTGCAAATCTGCCCGAACAGGGGGTCCCTTCCTACCAACCCTATTAACCTTACTAACCCTATCAACCCTAAAATGAGCATGACCTTAATCAAAATCTGCGGCATTACCAACGTCGAAGATGCGCTCGAGTCCGTGCGGCTTGGGGCGCATATGCTGGGGTTTGTATTCGCCGAAAGCCCGAGGGAAGTCGGCGTCGATACCGTCAGGAGCATTCAGCGCATACTCGCGGGCGATGTCAAGACGGTGGGGGTTTTTACCCAGGAGTCCGACGAGGTTCTGAGCATAATGGATTCCTGTCAGCTCACCTATGCGCAACTTCACGGCGGGCAGAGCGAGGACTTCGCGCGCAGGGTAGGAGCCGAGCGGGTAATAAGGGTCGCCCGTGTCAGCGACAAACCCAGCCTGGAGGGGCTCTCACGATTTGCACAGGCAAAATACTACCTGCTGGATACATATAAGAAAGGAATCGCCGGCGGGACCGGTGAGACCTTCGACTGGGACCTCCTCACCCAGGCGGACCCGGCCGGCAAACCCATCATACTCTCCGGCGGCCTCAATTCCGCCAACGTCGGCGAGGCTGTGCGGAAGCTCAGACCCTTCGCGGTGGATGTATCGAGCGGGGTCGAGCTTTGCCCCGGCAAGAAAGATCACGACAAGCTAAAGGAGTTCATCGATAATGTCCGAGAAGCAGACGACGCTTCCTGACCGGCTCGGCCACTTCGGGATATTCGGCGGGCGATATGTGCCGGAGATTCTTATCCCCGCACTGGACGAGTCTGGCTGCAAGTTACGAGCGATACCGCGGCGAGGACGATTTCACCCGCGAACTGCAATTTTATTTGCGCGATTACGTCGGCCGCCCGACGCCGCTCTATTTTGCCGAGCGGCTCACTGATCTTTTTGGCGGAGCGAAGATCTACCTCAAGCGGGAGGATCTCTGCCACACCGGGGCGCACAAGCTCAACAATGTAATGGGGCAAATCCTGCTAGCGAGGCGAATGGGCAAGCCCCGAATCATCGCCGAGACCGGCGCCGGCCAGCACGGGGTCGCCACGGCCACGGCGTGCGCGCTTTTCGGCCTCAAATGCCAGGTTTACATGGGTGTCGAGGACATGGAGCGCCAGGCCCTGAATGTTTTCCGAATGCGTCTTCTGGGCGCGGAGGTGGCCCCGGTAACGAGCGGCACTCAGACGCTCAAGGATGCCACCAGCGAGGCCATTCGCGATTGGGTGACCAACGTGCGCGACACGCACTATATAATCGGCTCCGTGGTCGGCCCGCACCCATATCCGATGATGGTGCGCGACTTCCAGTCGGTAGATGGGCGGGAAACCAGGGCTCAAATCCTCGAAAAAGAGGGCCGGCTGCCCGATTATATTATTGCCTGCGTCGGAGGCGGAAGCAACGCGATGGGCATTTTTTATCCGTTCGTCGAGGACAAGGCGGTCAAGCTGATCGGCGTGGAGGCCGCCGGCCAGGGTGTGGACAGCGGCCGCCACTGCGCGACCCTCAATCTCGGCAGCCCCGGAGTCCTCCACGGCTCCATGAGCTATCTCTGCAGAGCGACGACGGCCAAATCCAGCTCACCCACAGCGTTTCCGCCGGCCTCGACTACCCCGGCGTCGGCCCCGAGCACAGCTATTTCAAGGACAGCGGGCGGGCGGATTACCGATACGCCACCGATAGCGAGGCGCTGGAGGCTTTCGATCTCCTTTCGCGAACCGAAGGGATCATTCCCGCGCTCGAACCATCTCACGCCATCGCCTACGCGAAGAAGTTTGCCGCAACACTGGGTAAGAACGAAGTGGTGGTAATATGCTTATCCGGCAGGGGCGACAAGGATGTGCACACGGTGGCCGGCTGGACGAACTGACTTTTCATCACGAAAGCACGAAAGTACCAAAACACGAAAGTTTCTAGAATCTTTTTCGTGTTTTCCCCCTTTTCGTGTTTTCGTGATTGAATTCCCTTCCGGCTTTTCCCGTTGTTTCGGGAAACCCTTTTCCCGAAACACCAGGAAAAGTGTCGGTCGAAGGGTTCCCGATTCTAACTTCTAACTCCTATTTGGGGGGTGTCGCTTTGAACCGGATAGACAGATGCTTCGCGGACCTGAGATCGCGCGGCGAGAAAGCGCTGGTTTGCTTTCTCACCAGCGGTGATCCGGACTTCGAAACCACCGGCAGGCTCGTGACCGCCGTGGCAGAGGCAGGGGCTGATATAGTCGAGTTGGGGGTCCCATTTTCCGATCCGCTGGCGGACGGCCCGAGCATACAGTCTTCCAGCTTCAGGGCGCTGCAGGCCGGAGCCGGCGTGAAAGGCGTGCTCGACAACGTGGCATCGATCCGAAGAACGTGCGATGTCCCGATTGTTCTGATGACTTATTTCAACCCGGTGCATAGTTTCGGCCTGCGGGAGTTCGCCCGGAGCGCTGCCCAGGCCGGAGCGGACGGCGTTATAGTCACCGACCTGCCTCCGGAAGAGGCAGGTGAGTGGAAGTCGGCGGCGGAAGCCGAAAACCTGGCAACTATATTCCTGGTTGCGCCCACCAGCACGAAGGATAGAATAGCCGCGGGGGCGAAGGTGGCTAGCGGGTTTATTTATTGCGTGTCGCGCACGGGGGTCACGGGCGCCCGGAGCGAGATCCCCGCCCAGATCACCGAAGTGGTTTCCGCCATAAAGGCGATTTCGGACCTGCCGGTGGTGGTGGGGTTCGGGATATCGACTCCCGAGCACGTGCGTCAAGTGGACCGATTCGCGGACGGCGCCGTGGTGGGCAGCGCGCTGGTGAATATAGTGGCCGATTGCACGGATTCAGGCGATCCCGTACCGAGAGCCGCGGAGTTCGTGAGGAAACTGAAGGGAGGGTGACAGGTGCTGGGTGTTAGGTCATGGAAGGGAAGCCTCGGTCCGGGGTCGGAGTTCCCTTCCAGCACCCGACACCTAACACCCAACACCTGCCCCCGGGGGTGGAGAAAAAATGTACTCAAAAGAACAATTTGCAAAGATGATGGACTCTACCTTGCTGAAGCCGACCGCTACGCGTGAGGATATCGAGCGGCTTTGCGAGGAGGCCACGCAATATCACTTTGCCACGGTGATGGTGTTTCCATTCTGGCTGCCGGTGGTACGGCGCGCACTGCAGGAGTCGGACGTCAAGCCCGCAACCGTGGTCGGTTTTCCGTTCGGCGCTAACGGCAGGTCGGTGAAGGTCTATGAGGCCCGCACTGCCGTGACCAACGGCGCACAGGAGCTGGATGTCGTCATCAATATCTCGGCGCTGAAATCCGGCGAGCGCAATATCGTCGAGAGCGAAGTGAAGGAACTCGTGGACACCGCTCGAATAATCGGTATGACGCAGGACGCAAAGCGAACGGTGCTGAAGTTCATTCTCGAATGCTACTACCTCACCGACGACGAGAAGAAGATCGCGTGCGAAATCATAAGGGACGCGGGCGGCGACTTCATCAAGACATCCACCGGCACCGCCCCGGGCGGGGCGGCTGTTGAGGATATCAGGCTCATCCGGCACGTCGTGGGGGCGGAGGTCGGCGTGAAGGCGGCGGGAGGAATCCGCACCACGGCGCAGGCGATGGAGATGCTCAACGCCGGCGCGAGCAGAATCGGAACCAGCAGCGCCGCCGCTGTTGTGGAAGGCTACGTGCCGGAGGATTACCTGGAAGCCTCCAGCCGCAGGAAATGAGAACCTATTCGGCAAATGCAATTGTTCTGGGCAGGAGGGATCTGGGGGAAAAGGACCGGATCCTGACCGTGTACACCAGAGAGCTGGGCAAGCTTTCGGCCGTTGCGAAGGGTTCGCGCAAGCCGGGCAGCAAGCTTGGGGGGGCCAGCGAGCCGTTCACCTACTCCAAGATGCTCCTCGCGACAGGCCGGGACCTGGATGTCGTGAGCCAGGCGGAGATCAAGGAGTCTTTCCCAAACGCAAAACGCGACCTGCGCGGCGTGGCATATGCGATATATATGCTGGAGCTTGCAAACCAGTTCGTTGATGAGCGCCAGCCGGACCCCGACCTTTTCGACACCCTCCTCAGCTCGATGTATGTCCTGGAAAGCGGCGCCGACCCCGAGATCACTGCCCGCCATTTCGAGCTTAATCTGCTTTGTCACATAGGCTACGAGCCGCAGGTCGGGGCGTGCGTGCGATGCTCGAAGAGTGTCGGTCGCGAGAAGGTGGCGTTCAGCCCATCTCACGGCGGGATCGTCTGCACGAATTGTGGCGAACCGCCAACCGACGCGATGTGGGTGCCCGGGGCGGCCTCTTCTTACGTGCGGGCATTGCGGTGCGCCGAGCCTCATAAGCTCAAGGATATGAAAATCCCCAAAGGCGCGCGCCGCGACCTCGCGCGGATGCTCAAGTGGCACATCCGGTATCGACTGGAACGGGAACTAAAAAGCGTGGGGTTTATAGAGGCGATCGCGCGGTTCGAAAGCGGGGACTGAGGCCCCTAGCGTGCAGGGATCGCCTTCACAGTCACATCAGTTCTAGCGCATCGCGCTCCCAGGCATGTCCGAGCCTTAGTTCCCGCCACGACACTCGTTTCGCAATTATCGCGTCCCTGATCTGCCGCTGCCTTGGGCTCAGAGATGACGACCCCGTCTTTACCTCAACGAACACTATCTCTCTAAGGGCGCCCTCGTCGCAACCATCGAAAACGATGATGTCTACCGGACTTCCGACGAAACGCGCGTCCTTTGGGTTATATGGAAATACCGGCATGTAGGGTATCAGGTGCTCGGTGACTTTACCGACGATCGCGGCCTGGCTTCTCGCAATGGCGTCCTGACGGAAATACGTCTCGTGTGTGACTTTCCACTCTTGCAGCAACGCATCGGCCTCACGCGAAGCGGCGCCTCTCTCCTGCAGCCTGATTGCGTCAATTTCGGCATGCCTCCATTTTTCAAGCTGCTCCTGTACCATTGCGCTCTGCCGTCTTGTCATCTCATGCACCCGGGTTTTCAGCGAATGGATGATCCACGCCAACACGACAATCGCGATTGATAAGAACAGCACTATGTACACAAGTAGGCTGGAATCTGTCATGTCCCCTCCCAACGCGACCCGACAGCAGCAGGCATGCTCGGCCGCCTCACTCGCACGCCTAACAGGACCGGTGGCGAGCATAGCCCGATGTCTTCAGCACGCGCGCTGCGGATTCATTCTTACCTCAGTTCACGAATAATGCGGATTAGGCTCTCCCACCGGTTATCTGGTTTGCGCGCGTCCCCTTACGTTATCCGCAGCACGCGGCAAAACCCTTCCCGAGCGAGAAGCTCGAAATCGGGAATGGTCGTAATCACTTCGGCATCAAGTGAGCGCGCCAAGGCAGCGGCGTACCTGCTGCAGAGTGGGAGATTCGCGATCCTTCTGGCCATAGCCACCTGCCGTAGGAACTCTGGGTCGCTGCGGTTGCTGATCTTCATCACGGAGTCCGCGGTTGCGTAGGCCAGCCATCTTTCGGCGGCGGGTTCGCCCTCGCGTTCCCATATCGTATAGTATGCGGTAGCCACCGTTGGTGCTGTAATGTAGCAGGTGCCCGACTCGATAGCTTTGCCTATAACGCGCGCTACGGATTCATTCTTGCATGCCAGCTCCTGGAATGCTGTCGCATCGATCACATAAGCCAACTACTTGCACTCGCCCTTCCTGGCCGCATCCTCCGCCGCCAGATCTTCGGCCATTATGCGCTCCATCGTTCCCCTGGGGATATCGAGCGACTGCATAAACGCTATGAACTCGGCTGCCTTAGCCTTGCGATCCTCCGCGACTACCGGCATCGGTTGCACCAGACTGTTTACCGCTTCCTCGGTAACGACGTAGCCCTTGCCCACCCGGCGGGCGGCGAGCTTGCCACCAGTTATCCACTTCCGGACAGTCCGGGGACTCTTGCCGAAGTGTCCGGCTACCTGCTCCACTGTGTAGATTGCTTGCATTGTTGCGACCCTCCACCTTATTATACCACATTTCATGCCGGCATGTTCCGCGTAGGTCCGTAAGGCGCCGATATTTCATTCCCTTCCGAACAATGTCGACCTGCTCAGAAAAATCCACGGGGTATCGACAGGGTTAAAACCGGTGGCGCAAGCCAGGCGCACGGTCTGCTGATAGGCCGAGGCCGAAACGTGGATATTGGGTTCCACCAGAAGCAGCCGGCCGCCGGGTTTGATAAGGCCGTGCATCTGGCGCAGCAATTCTTGCGAGTCCGGGACCTCGTGGACCACGTAAAACGCGAGAGCGAAATCCACGGTCTCTTCCAGCCCGATCCGGTCGCTTTCGCATTTGTGAAGCTTGATCCGGGGTTCAAGTTCCAGTGCTCGGGCGCGCCTCTCGAGTCTGTCCAACATCTCCTGCTGGAGGTCCACCGCGATCACCAACCCATCGTCGCCAACTATCCTAGCCATCGCAAGCGAAAAGAAGCCCGGCCCGCAGCCGAAGTCCAGCGCCCTCTGCCCTTCTCTATCAGCCGGGCGAGGATCCTATCGGGGTTTTGGAAGAGCCTGCGAATACGAGTATCCAAGAAAGCGGCATGCTGGGCGGAGCAGACCTTGCCTTGATGCATTGGGAATCTGATGTCTTTGGTCATGAGTGCACCCCACCAAATTCTACCTCGCCTGCGCCACCTCGTCAATAGCTCCTAGAGGGAGGTTGTTGCGTTATGAGCAAATCCGCCACGTATAAAGAGGCGCACAACAGTGTGTAAGCTAGGCATAGCGGCTTTGCGAAACACATGTTTGGCCCCGAGGCAGCGTTTTCGGCGGATTTACGCATCAAGAAGGCGAGCCCAAGCGCTTCGCACTACCTTGACTTCGATTTTGCCGGTGTATCGGGAATCTTGTTCCCGATACGCACTTAGTCTCGGGAACAAGATTCCCGAAACACCCGTTACAGCATTCTATCAATCAATTATGCAACTAAGCACTAGTTTATGCTGCGCGTGACGAACGGCCCGGTGGCTGGCCCCTCGTACCTGCTGGGACCAACCCCGAAGAACGACGGATATGCGGACATTATTGTGTCGACGTCCAGGGTCGTGACCATTTTCGGAGCGCCTACCGCCTCGTGTTACATGACGTCCGTGGGGTTAGGACTGTGACCGTCGATGCCAAGCGCATGACCAAGCTCGTGAGCGATTACAAGCTGCAGCAGGGCATCCTGGAACGGAGAGTTGTTCAGGTCGACATACGCGACCTCCACTGAGACGCTGTTGATTTGACCGCTCGACCCCGAGTAGTTCCAGGTCGTCAGGCCCAGACTCGGGTACTGTTCAGATTTGCCTCAGCGACGAACTGCACCACCACATCAGCGGGCGCGCCCAGCGGGACTACCTGGATGAAGGCCTGCTGGCCCGCCTGGTTCCATTCGTTTGCGGCGTCTACCTCCAAATTGGGGTCGGACGCATAGAGCTGACTCCAGTTACTGGGCAGGTTGAAGCTGACCCTCATCGGCAGGTGATTCCAATGCAGAAGGGATACCGAGGACACGTAGTTTGGAACGAATAGCGCGGCGCTGACCGCCGGCGGAGTTCCTCCGGAACTGCCGCCCCCGCAGCCTGACAGGCACAGGGCAACCGCGATTGCGGCAAGCAGCAGTCCGGCTATTCGCACCATATCGGCCTCCCTTGAAAGTAGTCGTCAGTCGTCGGTCATCAGTCGTCAGTCGGGATTTCTCGCGCACGGGTCGCGCCCGATGGTCCGGCGTTTGCGGTTCAGCTTGCTATTCGGTGCCCTTGACCGCCTGTCAACCGGGCGCTGTCCCGAATGTATCCACTAAGACTGCCTCGGAAAACTCTTTGTGGTCAAATGCCGATTAGTCGGATTTACGGGAAGTCGCCCCAGGGTTTCGGGAAAAGGGTTTCCCGAAACAACGGGGAAGAACTCCTTGTGGTCAAATGCCGCGGTGAGAAGGGAAAAGCGGCGTCGAGACCGCCGCATAGTGGGCTGGGGACCCATCATTATCAATTGTCAATTATCAATTCCTCTCGACTTGTCGTTCCCGCCGCATAGTGGTGGGATCTATGCGGCGGTTTCCTGGCAAAGCGCCTGCTCGGCCTCCGCTACCAGGTCATCGACTAGCCTTCTGACCGGCACGATCTCGTGGATGCGATAGGCATTGTAACCAGCCATTATGAGTCCATTTGTGCTATCGCCTTCGTGCGCGCTGACCAATGCCGCTGCTATACAGAAAGAGGCTTCCGCTGGATTGCACGTCCTCAAACAGTGATACGGGCAGGAGATCGGGGTCTTCTCACCGGCCATGATTCGCTCGACCAGTTCGTTCTTGACAGCGCGGCCGGGAAGGCCTACCGGGCTGTCGATGAGGACCATGTCGTCTTTTTCGGCATCTACAATCATCTGCTTGCAGTTCGCGGGCAGGGAACACTCTTCGGTTGCAAGGAACCGGGTGGCCATCTGCACTCCCTCGACCCCGACCCTGAACAGACGTGCGACGTCGGTCCCATCGAACACGCCCCCGGCGGCGATGACGGGAATGTGCTTGCCGGTCTCCTTCTCATATTTTTGGGCGACCTCGATTACTTGCTCGCAGACCGGCTCCAGGGTCCGCTCGTCCCAGTCGTCGACCTCCTCCCGCGAGAACCCCAAATGTCCGCCGGCCAGCGCCCCCTCCACCACAATCGCGTCCGGCAGATACTTGTCTCTGCCCCACCACCGCTTACAGAGGAGATCGGCGGTGCGGGCGGAAGAAACGATAGGTATCAGGCACACGCCGCTTCCCGCGGCAAGCGCCGGCAGGCCAAGAGGAAGGCCCGCGCCCGAAATGATGTAGTCGACCTTCTCGGCGACGGAGGTTTTCACCAGCTCATCGTAGTTGGTGAGAGCCACCATTATGTTGACCCCGATGACGCCGTCGGAAAGTTCGCGCGACTTGCGGATTTCCTCGATCAGGCCCGCATTGCCCTCTTCCACGTATGCCTGGCCCCTGCACACGCCGCTCACCAGGCCCACGCTTGCTATGGTGCCCGCCATGCCGCAGTTGGCAACAGCCGCTACAAGAGAATGATCTGAACTCCTGACCCCCATTCCGCCCAATATGAACGGGGGGTCGATCGTGAGGTGGCCGATCCTGAGGGGTAGTAACGAATCCATCGTGCGCTCTCCATTAAAGGCAAATAGCTGACCCACAACGGGTAACGTGAGAGTTGACGGACTATTTGCGATTAAATGAGCGGCTGTCGCCGCTGTGAATGACGAAAAATGTATTGCATCCTTGCTGTCGGGCTTCCCGCGCAAGTTTAGAGCTATTATAACACAGTTTTGTGGAATTGTCTCCTCGCTTAGCTTATAGCAGTCTTAAAGTCTAAAGTCAGAAAGTCGGGGAAAAGCCGCCTCGGCGCGTGACTTTCGACCCTACACTTCCTATGCGGCGGGGCGGCGCGCCAGAATCAGCTTCAAAATGTCATGGTTTGCCTGCACTTAAGGAGGAGATTTGCACGAAGGCGGCTAAGCAGCTAAGTAAATCGCCGCCCAGGAGGGCAACCCGTGCGCAGGGGTCCCGACTTTCGACTTTCGACTTTATAACTTTCGACTATTTTGGAAGGAGGCGAATTTCAGATGGATCTGTCGGACATCGCCGCGAGACTCGACTCCGATGAGAAACTCGCTATAACGTATCGCTTTTCCGATTCGCACGGCCGAAGGGCAGGTGGACTACGAAACCCACACTGGAAAGCTGCTCGACGTGGCTGAAGACGCCGACTTGTGCTCGTGTCGCACAAGGATGCCGTGATATGGGTGAAGGTCGAAGAAGTAATCGACGTGGTTCCGGCTTGCTGCTGATGCCCCGTGGGGGCCGTAAGTAAATGTGGCGGCGGGCCATCGACCTTAACGAGGTCGATCCTGAGGCGGCCCGCCGCCTAGGAGGTTACTCTTCATTAGTGGCATGCAATCAGGCGTTGCGCAACTGATAAAATTACCAGATTTAGCGTCAGTGGCCTCTTTATCACGAAAGCACTAAGTGCTCACTGCTAATGAGTGCAACCCACGTATGCGGCGGGAACGACAGATAGAGCGTCCGCTTATCCTGGCGCTGAGTTGCCTGCTGCGCGCATAGCGCTCACGCTGGGCAGTTGCGACCATGCCCTCTCTCGCGGGCAAGAGGCCATGCGCACATTTGGAATTGATGGGGAATCTACCGGATATCTGCTCCCTCCCAATTAAATTTAAATTTAAATTTAGAATTTGAACATGTCGTTTCCGTCGCGTGGTGGCTGCGAACCTTGTGCGTGGGCACTGCGTCTAAATAAGTGGAGAACAACCTCAATAGTTATCGCGCCGGCTGCGGAGCCGCCCGAAATCAGGATGACAAGGACGACCATACAGACGGCTGGCAGGGAGGTGCGATATGTATACACTTCGAGCGTCCTCCACTGTTGTGTTTGTTTTAGCGTGCCTCTTCTGGCTTCGCCGGTAGTCCGCGCGACCGCGAGCGCCGACAGCGTGGTCCTGGAAAGCCGTCGAGTATGCGGCGCCTCCGTGCTGGTGATAACGGCAGACCTCGATGATCCGGGCATAATGGTCGATATCGGCGTACCCCAAAAAGGCATCTACCACAGCGCGCCGTTCCTCTCCATGGTTAAACTTCACGCTCCCGTGGCGGCGGTGACCGGCACCTACTTCGATGTGGGCACATCGGTCCCCGTGGGCACGATAGTGATCGGCGGCAAGAAGGTCTACACGAGTTGCATCGGTTCAGCGGTGTGTTTCTACCGCCCCAACCGGGTGGAAATCCAGGGTAAGTGCGAAGGTGAGGACTGCGACTTCCCCGGCGCGGAGTGCGGCTTGCGCACCGGCCCCAGGCTCCTGGCCAGCGGCGGAGTATGCGCTTCATCCCCGCAGAGAAGGCTTCGGCAGCCGGGACTCTTCCGCGCCCGCGCAAGGATGGCCCTCGGGGTCACACCGAACAACAAGCTTCTGCTCGTGGCCGTGCGCACGCCTGTCACCTTCGACAGGCTTGCCTCGGTGATGAAGTCGCTTGGAGCGAGCGATGCGGCTTCCCTCGATGGTGGGAGTTCCTCCGCCATGTCCTATCGCGGCCGCGTGGTCCGCTGGCCCGGCAGGCGGTTGACCAACATAATAGAAATCAGGCAAGCCCCCGGGCAGGGACAGGGGCTAGAGACTGGGGACTCGGGGCTGGGACAGGGACTCGGAGCTAGGGACAGGCTCCTAGGGAAGGGACAAGAGCCAGGGGCGGTGGACTCGGGGCTGGGGCTGGGATCGGAACCGGCGATCGGTCCCTCACAAGCAAACCCGCCGGATGTCTTCGAGATCGGCCGCCAAGACCCAAACCCGCCCGCCCCCGACGGCATCCGCTGGGACCAGGAGAGCATTCTGCCGGATCACAGGCAGGGGCTAGGGGCTGTGGAAGGGAAGGACTCTGTTCGGGCAGATTTGCAATCTGGCCCGTAAGGACAACCCGGGCATCTCCGATGCCCCAGACAACCCTGTAAATCGAGTCGCTGCAAGGACGCAATCGCAAATCCGCCCCAGCCCGAGGCTGTGTTTTCCTTCCCTAGCCCCTAGCCCGCATTTCCATGTAGCGCGTGTTTGCCCAGCACTTTGTGCTCCCCTCGCCCTCACGGGAGAGGGGCTGGGGGTGAGGGTGGAACGCCGCGCTTGATGAGCTTCTGCCTGATTACAGCGTTTCCCCCTCACCCCAACCCTCTCCCATCCGGGATAGGGAGCACGTGAGTGCCTGAATCAAGAGGCTCGTCTATCCTGTCGGTCGATGCAGGTGCAAATTGCTGTCTATGCTTGCGCCGAGCACTTCCGCGGTCAGGTGGTTCGAAGCGTAATTTGTATTGGTGGTAATGCATGCGCCCACTGGTTATCCTGCTAAATGCTGACTGCGTTTCGGGTAAAAACGGATACAAATCACGAATGCACAGTCGAAACAATACAAAAGTAACAGCTCAGTCTTCCTAGTTTTTTTGGGGTGCTAAAGAAAAATAAGCAAAAAATACAAAAATGCCCCTTGACAACCCGACAATATGGTGGTATATTACATTATGTGGTTGTAATGCAGCAATGCATTG
>CAWGNL010000009.1:0-18220 GCA_963823885.1 uncultured bacterium | reverse complement strand
CTGGTCGACTTTCTGACGGGGCCAATGCTCCTGCCGTCGACGCGAGTTGCGCTCGTGGCGACGAGCAGGTCGAGTGGCCCTCGTTGACGTGAGACCTGCATTGATACTCTCGCACGTGTCCGATGCCGCCGGCAGCGTCCGTTGGGGCAGCTGCGCGGCCGGGTTCCGTGTCGCGGCCTTCGCTCTGCTATTCCAGCCCTCGACCGTGTGCTCCGATCTGGAGGGGCTGCACGGTCAGTTCATCGTCGCGAGGAACCCCGTGACGGCATTGGCGGTGAGGTCTGGTCTCCGCGATTGGGGGTAGTGGCCGGCGTCGGGGATCATGACGACCTTTCCGTGCAGGGTCTGCGCTATCCAGTCGGCCTCGTCGCGGGGGTTGGGGAAGTCTGGGTCCTGATCGCCCATCACGACCAGGGTGGGTTGCGATACCTCGCCGAGGCGGGCTTCTGCTGGGTCGTGGCTGGTTCGGGTGGTGAGCGAGACGCCTTGGCGTATCCCGGTCGGCGCAGGCTTGTGATAGGATGCTTGACCACGGGATGGCGGCCGTTTTTGATCTTCAGATCATCCCCGTCGTTCACCAGGGGCTTGACGAATCCCTTGCTCGCGGCGACCTCGGCAAGCGACGCCAGCACATCCACCTCGGCGACCGCCCGCGCCACCTTCGCCACCTTGCGGCCCTCGTCCGCGACGGAGCTTCGCACCCGGCAGAAGATATCGTATTCCAGTTGCGCGGCCTTATCGTCCGCGCCGAGAATCTTCGCCTCCATCTCATTCAAGGCCGGGGTGATAAAACGCTCCGAGTTGGCGGTTGTCTGCTTGCGGATGTAGTCATCGGGCACTGAGTCGAGGTTGGACTTGGTGATCTCGAGATAATAGCCGAAAACGGCGTTATAGCCGACCTTGAGGTTCTTGATACCGGTCCTTTCGCGCTCCTGCGTTCAAGGCCGGCAATCCACACGCGGCCGTCGGTGGAGGCGGATCGAAGCTCGTCAAGCTCGGCGTCGTATCCCCTGGCGATGATTCCGCCCTCGCGCAGCGTGAGGGGCGGGTCGTTTACGATCGCGCTTTCGATGATCTCGGCGACCGGCTCCAGAAACTGAATTGCCGCATGCAGCGTATTGAGCCGTTCGCAAGCAGCGCCGGGCAAGCATGCCGGCAAGCGCGGGCAGCATCCTCAGCGATGCGGCCAGGCCCACAAGGTCGCGCGCGTTCGCGCTTTCGGCCACTATTCGCGACATCAGCCGCTCCAGGTCCTGCACTGCCCCCAGGGTCTCGCGGACCTCGCCGCGCATAAGGGCGTTGTTGTAAAACTCATCGACCGCATCGAGGCGGCGGCCAATGCCGTTGACATCCAGCAGCGGCTGGTCGAGCCATTTCCGGATCAGGCGGCCTCCCATTGCGGTCCGGGTCTTGTCGATGATCGAGAGCAAACTCGCCCCGCGCGTGTCGGATGACATGGAGTGGGTCAGGCTCGAGGTTGCGCCTCGCCGCCGAATCGAGCACCATAAAGGCGCTGGTCGAATAAGTGGAAAGCCCCGTCACCGAGAGCAGCGCGTTCGCATTGGTCTGCCCGAGATAATCGAGCACCATCGCCGCGGCCTCGAGCCCTGCCGCCGCACCTTCCGCGCCGAAGCCCCGCAGCGAGTCCGTGTGGAAGTGATCGATCAAGGTCTCCCTCGCGCTCTTGCGATAGAGGGCGCTGTCCTGGTACCTGGTGACAGCCGCGTCACTCGCCCGCCTTACCGCATCGGTGAGGTCTTGATCGATTTCCTTGATGAGCACCTCGGCGGGAGCGAGCCTGCCTACTTCCTCGATCAGCTTGTTCGAGGCATCGGGGCCTGTGACTTCTGTCATGGCAAACTCCCCGGTGGAGATATCCACGACGCTGATCCCGAAGCCCTCCGGGTCGCTTGCGATCGCCAGCAGGTAGTTGTTCGCTTTGGAGTCGAGCATGCCGTCTTCGAGCACGGTGCCCGGCGTCACGACCCGCGTAACCCCGCGCTTCACGATTGTCTTTGTGGCCTTGGGGTCTTCGAGCTGATCGCACATGGCGACCCGATAGCCCTTGGCGACCAATCGCGCCACGTAGCGCTCCGCCGCATGATGAGGGACCCCGCACATCGGCACGTCGGTCGCGTAGCCCTGCGAGCGGGAGGTGAGCACGATCTCCAGCTCGCGCGAGGCCGTTATGGCGTCATCGCCGAACATTTCGTAGAAATCGCCCAGCCGGAACATAAGTATAACGTCCGGATATTGCTCCTTGATCGCCTGATACTGAGCGACCATCGGGGTGATCTTTTTAGCGTCCAACGTTCTAATCTCCAAGGAAGGAAGAGTAACGAGTGCTGAGTAACGAGGAACGAGTCCCCCGACGCAGCGGGATTTCCTTCTCATTACTCGTTTCTTGGGACTGAGTCCTTCAACGTGGAAGGTGTCCCTTCTCGTTACTCGTTACTCGTTACTCAGCGATCTCTTACGCCCTGAAACCCATACAAATGCCCTTCGGTGACTCTGACATCCACGAATTGTCCCGCGAGGGCGCGCTCGCCCGGGAAGTTCATTGTCTTGTTCTGGCGCGTGAGGCCCGTCACCTTGCTCTCATTCCTCGGGCTGACGCCCTCCACCAGCACCTCGAAAACGCGGCCAATGCTCGCGGAGTTCACTTCGCAAGTGATGGCGTTTTGCACTTTGATGAGACGCGCCAGCCGGGCTAGCTTGACCTTGTCGGCGACCTGGCCATCGAGCACTGCCGCGGCTGTATTGGTAATGACATTATAGGCAAACATGAAGGCCGAGTCGAACCTGAGTTGCTCGGCGAGTGTCAATGTGTTCTCGAAGTGCTCGTCGCTCTCGCCCGGGAAGCCCACCAGAAAATCGGTCGTGATGGAAATCTCCGGAACAGCGGCGCGCAAAGCCCCCACCCGCTCTCTAATCCGCGCGGCGCCGTAGCCGCGGTTCATCCGGCGAAGTATCTCGTCATCGCCCGACTGCACCGCCAGGTGAATGTGCTCGCAGACCTTGGGCATGTCGCGCATGGCTTGGATAAGCCGGTCCGAAAGGTCTTTCGGGTGCGAGGTCATTAACCGGATACGCTCGATGCCCTCGACCTCGCCCACGGCGCGCAGCAGATCGGCGAAATCGACTTCGCGGGTGATGGGTGATGGGTAATGGGTGATAGAAGGGAGGGGAGTCCCTTCCCTTCCAACACCCACCCGCGACCCACTACCCGACCCATAAGAGTTGACATTCTGCCCGAGAAGCGTAATCTCTGCGCGCCCCGCCCGGGCAAGATCGCGCACCTCGCCCACGATCTCTTCCAGCGGACGGCTCCGTTCGCGACCCCGCACGTAGGGCACCACGCAGTACCAAGCAGAAGTTGTCACAGCCATACATCGCGGGCACGAAGCTCTTCAGAGCTTTTCCCGTTCGAGCCACCCGCGGCGATATGGGCCGATCCCCATCCATCTCGCAAGGCATATCGAGCGCGGACGCGAATGCGCGCTCCCGGTCGAGGCGCCTTATGAGATCGGGGATTTGGGGGATCGCGGCGGTCCCGACCACAAGGTCGATATACGGCCTGTGCTTTCGCAGCGCCTCGCCCTCGCGCTGTGCCATGCATCCGCAGACCCCGATTATCATTTCCGGCTTCGACATCTTCGCAAGCCGCATTCCCCGAGCTTGCTCTTGGCCTTTTGCTCGGGCTTCTCGCGGACACTGCACGTGACGAGCATGGCGATATCGGCCTCGGCCTGATCGTCGGTGGGCGAGTAACCCATCTGCATCAGAAGGTTCGCGATCTGCTCCGAGTCGTCCTCGTTCATCTGGCAGCCCCAGGTGATTATGGTGAATTTGCGGTCACAAGTGGTCATGTGTTTGTTTCAATCCTCACCGGTTCCGTGGAGCCGGTGCAACCACCCCTGATGTTGGCCCTGGGCCACCGGGCGCAGCTTCAATGGTACCAGAAAGGGGATGCCGGGGGCAAGGGGGGATTAGGGTTTTAGGGTTGGCAGGGTTAGTAAGGTTGATAGGGGAAGGGAACGCGCTTGTCTTGCTAGGCTGCCCCTATTAACCCTATTAACCCTCTGACCCCTATTGACCCTAAAACTGCGGTAGCCAGTCCTTGTTTGCCTGGAACATTTCGTCGGCCATGGACTTGATCTCCGCCAGGCTCAGCACCGCGGATGAAAGCGGGTCGAAGTAGCAGGCCTGGTAGATCATATCGCGGTCTCCGGCGATGGATCCCTCCACGACAAGCTCTTCGCAGCCGGCGCTGATGTTGTTCATAATCGCAAGCTGCGCGGGGAGCGGACCGACATGCAGGGGATCGAGGCCGCGCTTGCTCGCCAGCACAGGCGCCTCCACGCAGCACCCTTCCGGCAGGTTCTCTATCAAGCCGAAGTTGCGGACATTGCCGTTGAACTCGAACAGAGCGCCATCGCCGATTGTCGCATTGAAGATGCTGGCCGCATATTCGAGACCGCGCGCGAGGTCCACGGGCTTGTCGAGTTCCTCCTTGACGGAGTCTCTCCACGTGTTCTCGACTTCGAGGTAGCAGTCCCTGATATATGCGTGATGCCCCGGATTCCACCCGGTGCCGTGCGTGCAGTACTTCTCGATCAGCTCGGGCCGCTTTCTGAACCACGCGTTATACTCGGAGTTATGCCCGCTGGACTCGGTGACGTAGTAGTTAAGGTGCAGGAACATTTCGTTTCTGACCTGCTCATGGTTGTAGATCTCGGGCTTGGCGACAATGGCTTCCCTTATCTTGGGATAGAGGTCCTTGCCTTTGTGCTTGAAATCCAGGTACCACGCCTGGTGGTTGATCCCGGCGCAGTGGTAGGTGACTTCCGCGTACGGCACTTCCGCCCAGTCCGCAAGCATCATCGCTGTCCCCTGGACGCTGTGACACAGGCCCGTAATCGTGAGGCGCGGGAACTGCCCCTGCATCGCCCGGCACAGCATGGCCATCGGGTTCGTGTAATTGAGGAAGACCGCATCCGGGCAGACACGCTGGATATCCTTGCAGATGTCGAGCATCACGGGTATTGTCCGCAGGGCCCTGAAAACTCCGGATGGCCCCCTGGTATCGCCGACGTTGATATCGACCCCATACTTCATCGGGATCTCGATGTCGGTCCGGAATACATCGACCCCTCCCTGCAGGATCGTGCACACGACGCCGTCCGCATTCTTCAGGGCTTCAACGCGGTCGGTCGTGGCAACTACTTTCGCGGGGTAGTTGCCCTCTTTGACTATCTTATCTATCGCGGACTTGATGAACGCGAGCCTTTCTTCATCTATGTCCATTAAGGCGAGGGTGCTGCCCGCAAGCTCTGGGAACGTGAGAATATCCCTCACCAGGCCCCTGGTGAACCCGAAACTCCCCGCCCCGATAAACGCGATCTTTGGCATGACTGTGCTCCTAGGTATTGGCGATTTTGTATCGTGATAGACGACCAGTGCATGCTTCGACGTCGGGGACACATTATCCTGCAAGCGGGGGTTTTAAGGTTATAAGGGTTTTAGGGGAAGGGAGCAGACGCACCGAGATTTCATCACGAAAACACGAAAGAAGGGGCTCAGCGCCCCGTTGTATCGGGAAACCCCTTTCCCGATACTCCGGTCGCATAGCGTTTCGGGAAAAGGGTTTCCCGAAACAACAAATACGAGGGTTGGTAGGGTTATAGGGTTTCAGGGTTTTAGGGGAAGGGAGGCGCTCCCTTCCCCTAAAACCGTAAAACCCTGAAACTCTATAACCTACGCCTTCAGGGCGCATACCGCGCTGGGCACACGAATTCTCGGCGACAGGCTTTCGACTATCTTGAACTCGAAGTCCGGGCCGGCGGGCCCGACAAACCCAAGGGACATATCCTGACCCACCACAATCGATGCGAACTGCTTGCTTGCCGCCAGCAGCACGCCGCCTTTTTTGATCCCCGGCGCCTTTATCACTTTGCCCTCGACTATGCTCTCCACATGCTGCATCTCGAAGAGATAGCCCTGCGGATAAAGCCTGTAGAGCATGTTATAGAGGTCCGGAGCAAGGGCCAGGAGATATGGGCCGTGGAAGCCTGCCGCATCCAGGGTGGTGACGGCCTTGATACAGTCGTTCGCCGCGGTCCCGACCTCTTCCCACTTGCCAAGGCTGATCGAAGCGGCGCCTTTAGCGTTTGTGAGCCCTTCGATGCCGAGTCCCTTGTTGCCCTCGAAGACCAGCGTGTCTTCCATCGCCGCCATTGCCATCGCCGCGCCCGCCACTTCCTGGGTGTCCAGGGCATAGCCGGTTTCCTCGAAAGCGGCAAGGTCACGTTCACCGAGGATGAATGTCGTCTCCAGGAGCGCTATGGGCAGCACCCTGCTCGCGCTCAGCTTCACTTCCGCGTCGATTGCGGCCACATCCGCGAGCGGCACGCTCTTGAGTCCGAGGCCAAAGGGACCCTCGATTTCCAGGAGCTTTCTGCCGGAGATTTGCGCCTTCGCGGCCCCTATGACTATTTCATCGAGTTTCGACCAGATCTCTCCTTCGAACGGAGCGTCTTCTCGTCCCAGGTATTTACTTGCCATTGTAGCGGCTCCTTTCTACTGCTTCATCGACCCGATTGTCGCGGCGCTCGCGGCGCCGTTTGGGCTCAAGGTTCCTTCGCCTTCCTTGGCTGCCTTTTCCGCCGGAGTGTCCGGCTCCAGATCCCCCCGGGCGACCTCGGCGGCCATCTCGTTCACTTCATCGAAACCGGCCTCCAGCCACGCCTGCTCGTCTGGGAGTAGAATTCCAATGACGTCGAGTGAACTCGCCGACGTGGACCCGCTCCTCGTTCGCGATGTCGATCAGCACTTTTCTGGCAAGCGGGCTGTCGGTTGCGTCGGCATGTGCCTCGTAGAGCGATGCCGCGTCGAGTTCCGCCGCTATGTTTATTCTGATCGCGCGCACAAGCTCGGTCAGGGTCATCCTCCTCGGGGGCACGTTACCGACAAAAGGATTCGTGAATTCGGGCATGAAGCACCTCCAAGTCAAGTCATCGCTAAAGCTCAACCACAGAGTTACCCCATCTCGCCCGTTGTGAAACATGGCGCCCGCTAACTTGCAGGATTACATAACAGTCATGTAGTATTATCCGGTAGCAGTCGAGTCGAGGTTCAGCCCAAATCGAAAGGATACATATAATGAATGAAGGAACGCCCGAAAGCCCTGGTCCGGAGACAGGTCCGCCGCCATCTCCACCGCCTGCGCCGCCGCCTGGGCCTTACTATGCTCCCGGCCCCGTGGTTGGCCCGCCTCCACCAGCGCAGCCGTCGCGGCGCATATACTGGCTGATCCCGGCGTCGCTCGCCGTGGGATGCCTGCCGTGGTGCCTGCTTTTCCTTATGTTTCTCGCCGCGATGTTCGGGGCCGTGGGCCAAACGCACGGCTCGCACATCGCCCTGATACGCCTCAGCGGAGCGATCACGGCGGGAAGGAGCGAGGGAGGCGTTTTCGGCGGAGCGACCTCGGGCTCGGAAGACCTTGTGGCGCAACTGGAGAAGGCGCGCAAGTCGAAAAGCGCGAAGGCCGTCGTGATCCGGATAAACAGCCCCGGGGGCAGCGCGGCCGCCCGAGGAGGTAAATAACGAGATTCGCCGGGTTCGCGAGTCCGGCAAACCTGTCTACACCTCGATGGCCGATGTCGCCGCGTCCGGCGGGTACTGGATTGCCTCGGCCTCGAACAAGATCTACGCCGACGCCAATACCCTGACCGGCAGCATCGGCGTCATATTTCACCTCAGCGACCTGAGCGGCCTGCTGAAGAAAATCGGGGTCAGCCCCGAGACCATCGTATCCGGCAAGTTCAAGGACATCGGCTCGCCGGACAGACCTCTGCGGCCTGACGAGCGTGCCCTGTTGCAGAGTATGGTCTACGATGTGTATGGAAGATTCGTCCGGACGGTCGCGGATGGCCGCCACCTGCCCATCGACGAGGTCGAGAAGATTGCCGACGGCAGGGTGTTCACCGGCAGCCAGGCCATGAAAGCGAAGCTCGTCGACGAAATCGGTGGCCTGCGCGAGACCGAACTGGCCGTGGCGAAGGCCGTTGGAATCAAGGGCGAACCGGATATCGTGGAATACGGCCGGAAGGGCTTTCTGGGGGCCTGACTTGGCCGGCGACAGCGACGACGCCTCCGGCGCCGCGGAGAGGGTGATCGGCAAGGAAGTAATCGACAATTTGCAGCACGGTTCGCTGCCATACTAGTGTCTACTTGCATAAATAGCTAATAGTATTCTTGCCGGTGTATCGGGAATCTTGTTCCCGATACGCACTTAGTTTCGGGAACAAGATTCCCGAAACACCCGTTACAGCATTCTATCAATCAATTACGCACTTAGTTTCGGGAACAAGATTCCCGAAACACCCGTTACAGCATTCTATCAATCAATTATGCAACTAAGCACTAGAGGTTAGAAGTAAGAGGTAAGAGGTTAGACCGGACTCCGTTCGTCCAGGGCACTCTTGGCCGGTGTTTCGGGATTTGAGGAGCGAGCACAATCGCTTGTGTACGGCACAAACGTCGCAGTCGCTCCGGAAATCCCGAAACGGTACGGCCTCCCGATGGTCCGAACGCGGGAAATCGCCACCCGGCGGGACGGTTCCGGGCTTTCCACTTTCAACTTTCCACTTTATGACTTTTGCCGGTGTATCGGAAATCTTGTTCCCGATACGCACTTAGTTTCGGGAACAAGATTCCCGAAACACCCGTTACAGCATTCTATCAATCAATTGGCCGGTGTTTCGGGATTTGAGGAGCGAGCACAATCGCTTGTGTACGGCACAAACGTCGCAGTCGCTCCGGAAATCCCGAAACGGTACGGCCTCCCGATGGTCCGAACGCGGGAAATCGCCACCCGGCGGGACGGTTCCGGGCTTTCCGCTTTCAACTTTCCACTTTATGACTTTCTGACTTTACGACTTTGGACTTTATGACTTTGGACTCACAAAAGAAAAAACTCATTCTTATAGATGGAAACAGCCTGCTCTACCGGGCGTTTTTTGCGATGCGGTATTTCTCGACGTCGGAAGGCCTGCCCACGAACGCGGTCTATGGCCTGACGACCATGCTGCTCAAGGTATTGGAGGATAAGCCGGACTACGTCGCGGTGGCGTTCGATACGCCAAAGCCCACCTTCAGGCATGTGGAGTATACTCAGGTACAAAGCGCACCGCGCCGCGCCGCATGATGATCTTATCACCCAGGGGCCTATCGCTCGAGAGATGATCCGCGCGTTCAATATACCGGTGATAGAGGTCGAGGGCTACGAGGCGGACGACGTGATCGGCGCTCTTGCCGCGGCAGCGACCAAAGAGGGCCTGGAGACAACAATAGTCACCGGCGACCTCGATACGCTTCAACTGGTGAACGAAAACGTGCGGGTGATGACCACAATCAAGGGCGTGTCGGATACCGTGGTCTACGGGCCCGAAGAAGTGGTCCAGCGCTTCGGACTTACCCCGGAGCAAATGACCGACTACAAAGGCCTCAAGGGCGACCCGTCCGATAACATCCCCGGCGTGCCGGGCATCGGCGAGAAGTCCGCCACGGATTTGCTGAAGAGGTTCGGCACGGTCGAAAACCTGCTCGACCACATCTCCGATTTGACCCAAGGCCGTGTCAGGAAGGCCCCTGGAGGAGCATGCGGGCATCGCGAGGCTTTCGAAGCGCCTTGCCACCATCGTGACCGAAATTCCCGTTCAAATCCGCATCGACGAGCTTGCAGCCAAGGACCCCGATTACGACGCCCTGCGCGATTTAATGGTCAGACTCGAGTTCAAGTCGCTCATAAAGCGGCTGCCGGAAGTCGAAAAGCTTGCGAGCCGCGAGAGCCAGCCGGAGATTAGACTCATCCTGGGGGCACACCGGCGGATCGGCTCGGCCAATGATCTCGTCAAGCTCATCGATTCCCTAAGGAAAGCGGGCAGGTTTGCGCTGCACTGCCACACGGCGAACGAGAAGTCCGTGAGCGCCCAGATCATTGGCCTGAGCTTCTGCCTGGGGCCCGACGATACTGCTTACGTCGAGGTGATCGACCCCGCGCGGCGTTGCGCCTCGGATTTGGTCTTGCAGATGGAAGGTTCCCTACCAGGCGAGTTTGTCGGAGTTTGCCGATCTGCTCGGTTCGCCCGTGCTGGAAAAATACTGCCACGATTCCAAGCTCAACAGCGCGGCGCTTGCCCTGCGGGGGGTAGACCTGCGCAACGTCACCTTCGATACGATGCTCGCCGCTTATCTGCTCGATGCCACCAGGGCTTCGTTCGACATCGACGTCGTGGCCTCCGAGCACCTCGGCCTGGAGCTTCCGAGCGCCCCATCCCGTGCGGAGGCCGCGCCGTTGTTTCGGAAAAGCCCTTTCCCGAAACCGACAGGCTCTTCCGTTCTTTCGGGAAACCCCTTTCCCGAAACAGCCCGAATATGCGGCGAGGCAGAGGCGATTTTCCGGCTGAAGCCCGTTCTGGAAGCCAGGCTCAAGGAACTCGGGCTTGTCGACTTGTTCACCGACGTCGAGCTTCCGCTGGCCCCGATACTCGCCGAGATGGAGCTTGTCGGGGTGTCGGTCGATATCGATCAGTTGGAGAAGCTCTCGGAAACACTCGACGTCGAAATCCGGGACCTCGAGGCCAAAATCTGCGAGCAGGCGGGCGAGGTTTTCAACATCGGCTCCACGAAACAGCTCCAGACTATCCTTTTCGAGAAGCTGGGCATAGCGGTCTCCAAGAAGACCAAGACCGGCTATTCCACCAGCGCGGCGGTGCTCGAAGAGCTGGCCGAGGCCCATCCGATAGTGGCCGACATCCTGCGCTACCGCGAACTGACCAAGACGAAGTCCACGTATGCCGACGCTCTTCCCAAGCTCATCAACCCCAAGACAGGCCGGATTCATACGTCGCTGAACCAGGCGGTCACGGCGACGGGGAGGCTTTCGTCCAGCGACCCGAATCTGCAAAACATACCGGTGCGCACCGAGCTGGGCAGACAGATTCGTAAAGCGTTTATCGCTTCCGGCGATAAGCTGCTGCTTTCGGCGGACTACTCGCAAATCGAGCTCAGGATACTGGCGCACGTCACCGGGGACGAGAACCTGGTCCGCGCGTTCGAAAACGACGAGGACATCCACCTTGCCACGGCGTGCACGCTCTTCAATTGCGATCCTTCGGATGTGACCCCGGAGATGCGCAGGCGGGCGAAGACCGTAAACTTCGCGGTGATTTACGGCATGGCGGACTTCACGCTTTCCAAACAGTCGGGATAGGCGTGCGGGAGGCGCGGCAGTACATCGACACTTACTTCAGCAAATTCCCGGGGGTGCGCGAGTTTACCCAGCAGACCATCGAAAAAGCGCGCGAACTTGGGCTGGTAACGACGCTCTTGGGTAGGCGCAGGTACATCCCCGATATCAACAGCGGCAACCGCAATTTCAGGCTATTTGCCGAGCGCGCGGCGGTGAACATGCCGATCCAGGGTACCGCCGCGGATATAATCAAGCTCGCGATGATCCGCATCCACCGAGACCTCAAGACCTCGGGGGTCGCAAGCGAGATGCTCCTGCAGGTCCACGACGAACTCCTCTTCGAAGTGCCCCCCGATGAACTTGCATTCGTCTCCAAGCTCGTGCGCGATGACATGGAGCACGCCTACCAAATGCGCGTGCCGATCAAGGTGGATGTAAAGGCCGGCAGGAACTGGAGCGAGATGGAGGCGGTTTTGGGGTAGCTGGTTTAGCAGAGAGCAGAGAGCGGAGAGCGAAGAGCCGGGAAGTCCGGTCCGAACCCGTTGCTTGGCGACTGGATAGGCGTTTCCAAACCGGCTTATAACTGGTGGCGGATGGCGGGTAGCACGCCCCTACTGGGTGGCGATTCCCGAATCCCCGACTCGCGCGGGGATTCTGTGGGCGGAGGCAGGGAAAGAGGTTCCAGATACAACTAAGATTACTTGCAAGTAATTAAACGCGGCGGGCTCCTGCTCACTCGGAGCAGGGCCGCCGTCGCCTAACGCAAGAGGAGCGTAAGCGACAGCGCGAGACACGGCATCCATGCCGCAGTGCCGGTCGTCGCGATAATAGCGATCGAAACGACCAGCACCCCAAACAGACGCAGTGCCTGTGCTGTTGTCATTATCACCACCCGCCACCCCCTTTCTTAAGATGTTCATCAATAATACTGCATACGCTATGCCAATCGACGCGTCCGCAAAGAAAAACTGGTAGTCTTTCGCGGGAGCGCCTAACCGTTTTGTCGATCAACGTCATGCCGGGAAGCCCCCCATTTAGAGGTTAGAGGCAAGAAGCAAAAGTCAGAGACACCGTCGGCGCCCGGTGCGACTGACTTCCGGCCTCTAGTTCCTAACCTCTAAATGGGGGGCTTCCACTCTAGACGACGGGGCATAGCTTCCATGCTCGCCAAGCCTAACCCCGTGCTTGGTTTCAATATCATTATCACATACAATCACTCAATTGTCAAGGAGTTTGCAGATAAACCGGTAGAAGTGGCAGGATCAGTGCTGAGAAACGAGTAACGAGTAACGAGTCTTCAGCCATCCGAAAGGCGAGTGCCAGGTAGCAGAAGGCAAATCCTCAGATGGCCTTATTGCCCCCCTCGCCGCTGTCACGGAATCGCGCGACCCGCTTGAGTCCCTTCTCGTTACTCGTTACTCGCTACTCCTTACTCATCACCCGTTACCGCGCTCTCGTTGTCGAGCTTGAGATGCAGCGCGGCAAGACCGGTCCCGTGCGCGCCCGCGAAATGCGCCGGGTACGGCACGTCCGGGCCTTTGGCAAGCCGCCAGAGCACCCGGTTGAGCATGTCGTCATCGATGCGGTCCGGAAGCGAGAACGGCTTCTCGTCCGCATCCTCGGCGATGAAGGAATCCTTGCCGTAGTAGAAGCCGGTCTTGGGCGACATCTCATCGAGCGGGATTTGATTGGGCAGGCAGGTGTAGGGAGTGAGGTCCGGCGTGGTCGTGAAGCATTCGGTCATCAGGGGCGCCATCGCATCCATCTGATTCATAGGAGGAATGCCGAACATCCGCTCCATCGTGTGCAGGACCGAGGTCTGATTGTAGAACTCGCTCACGAGCGCTCCTCGCCTGGTATATGGGCTGACGACCAGACAGATCGAACGGTGCCCATCCACGTGGTCGAAGCCGGACTGCGGATCGTCCTCGTTGACGAAGATGCAAGTACTCCTCCAGAACTTGCTCTTCGATACCGCCTCCACGATCCGGCCGAGGGCGAGGTCGTTATCGGCAACCTCCGCGCGAGGGGTGGGAAATCCCGGTGTGCCTCCGGCGGTGTGGTCGTCGGGCAAGTACACGATCAGGAAGTTCGGCAAATCGCCTTTCTTTTCATAGTCGCCAAACTCGCGCAGGAACACATCCGCCCGCGAGACGTCGGGAATTCCCAGGTTCCAGCCCGGATACCCCGGACAAGAGTAGCTCGACAGAGTCCGAAAAGGAATCCGGCAGGTGAAAGTGATCTTCCCGGCCTTGCTGGTGAAGTCGCGGTAGATTTGATCCCACGTTGAGACCGGGCACGGTTGCCCATCGCCACCCTCCGCGAAGGACTCCCCGTAATTGCGGAAAGACAGGCCATGCGCGAGAACATGTGTCCATATCGGACCCGAGGACGAAAACTCCAGGCAGTCACCGCCGTAAGAGCGCGTCCATCCGCCGTAGGCTTTCTCGTAATAATCGGTGACGTTGCCTTCGTCGGCCCAGCAGTGACCCTCCGCGGAACACACGCCATTGCAGTAATGGTTATCCAGCAATACGAACTGGTCCGCAAGGGCGTGGTGGTTGGGCGTTACCTCTCGACCGTAGATGCACAGGCTCGGGTCGGAGTTCGCTTGGGACATGTCGCCGAAGACCTGGTCGTAGGTCTTGTTCTCTTTGATTACGTAGATAACGTGCTCGAAAACGGAAGGGTCCCCCGTATGCTCCGGCACCGGCGCCGGTTTCTTACCCGAAGCAGCCTTGTCCATCGCCTGCAGAATCTGGGGAACGCGGGAATCGGCTCGGACTTGGGCCGTATACTCCTTGAGGACGCGTGCGATCGGAATCTCCACCTTGGTCAGGGTCCCCAGGTACGAATGGATTTCCCACCCTTTGTAGCCTGGCGCACTGTAGCGCGACCCCACCCCACAGACATTTGCGATGTAGAGGTTCTTGCCATCGGTGATTATGCCGCCGGAGTACCAGCCGGCGGGGATGAAGCCTCGCACCACGCCGGCACTATCCTTGCCCCGCGACACGTCCACGACGGCGATTGCGTTGTTGCCGCCGTTGGCGACATAGAGCGTCTTGCCGTCCGAGGACAGCGCGAGAGCATTCGGCGCGCTGCCGAACCCAAGCGCCGGATCGGGCCGGACAAGGATGGTTTGGATTGCGTGATTCGTGCCGGTATCGATCACACTGACCGTGTCGGAGTTCGCGTTCGCGACGTACAACGTGCGCCCATCGGCGCTCAGCGCCATGCCGGACGGATGCAATTCCGTTTCCACCTCGGTAATCTCGCATCCCCGGCGCAGGTCCACCACGGAAACCGTGCCGCTGCAGACGATATCCCGCTCGTCGACCAGTTCCTTCGTTCCGGAAGACTCGCCGGTCCTTTCGCCGGGTTTGGGATGCCGCCCACCCCAGTTGCTGACGTAGGCCTTGTCGCCGGATGCAGAAAGTACCACGTCGTACGGGGCGACCCCCACCGGAATCTCCTTTACGAGCTTGCCCGCCTCCAGATCCACCACCCCGAGGCTGTTGTTGCGGGAAAGGCAGACGTAAGCGGTCTTGCCGTCGGGGGAAAGGGCTATCCCGCAGATATAGGAGCCGGAGCGGGATCCTTCGGGACCCGGTATTGCAACGTTCCCACCCCAAGACAGCGTGCCATCCGGTGCGGCCTTCGCCTCCCAGAGGGTATGCTCGGCGCCGCTCGCGTAGACACGCGAGCCATCGCGAGTCACGGCAATCCCGTGGGCCGAACCGCCGCCTTTAGGGAAATTCATCCGCTGCCGGATCTTCCATCCATCGACATCCACAACCACCAGCCCGGCGTTATCCTTGGCATAGAGTGTCTTGCCATCCGGCGAGAGGACCACATCGACCGGCCTCCCGTTGAACTCGATGGACACACCCGCCGGGTGGACCAACTGCGACGTGGCAACCACCTGCCCACCGTCGGGCAAAGGTCCCACCTTCATCGCCTGCGCCTCGGCGCGTGTGCCGGTCGATAGCGCAGCCAACAAACAAAAAGCCAGCCATTTGATCATATTGCCACCATCCCAAGTCGGAATTCTAAATCTTGAATTTTGAATTGGGGAAAGGAGTTATCGATCCGGTAGAGGTCCCTTCAATTCAAAATTCGTCCCTGATGATTGCCGGGGCTCGTTCCCGTCGCAAGCCTCAGTTGGTTGTTCAACGGCCACCACGGGAAGTCCTTCTCGGTTGGCAGTTGTCCGGAGCTTACATGAGTGCGCCGGGGCGAAGCATTCTCGCCCGCGCCCCCGGGGAGGCCGCTGGCTAACCAAGAGAGCGGCCCCCGGGGGATGTAGTTCTACTGGCTTATCACACAATGGTAGGCCAGTCGAATTACCAACCGGTAGAAATACCGGCAAATTACGAAACAATGACGCACCCAGAAGGCATCCCAGAGCAACTCCTGCCGGCCACAAAGGCGCAGACCCCGGCCGAGGCGTCATCTCCTCATACGGCCATTCGGGGCATACGCCCGCGAAGTATCGGACCGATTAATGTTTTAAAGGCGTTCCCGCGGACGGTGCGGTGGCTGCCTGAACTCTTACCTCCCGCGAAGCGACATTGACGCCTTCGCTGCGTTCCGGCTATAATGGGACAGGCCTTCCGGGGTCGTACAAGGGCAGTACCAACGGCCTTTGGAGCCGTATATCCTGGTTCGAATCCAGGCCCCGGATCCAAGCTCCTGCCGGTTAAAACCGGCGCTACAAAACCACTAAGTCGGCCTTCGCCGACTGGGATCCCAGCCCCGACGGGGGACTATGTGCTGGGCGTAGCCGCGAATTCATTCGACGGAGATTTTAATGCGTTCGCCCTATCACGGGAGAGGGAGCACGTGGGTGCCTGGCCAGGCGGTTTATCTGAGCGCAAGGCGCTTTTGGGCTTCCTCCATGCGACGATGCAGGTCTTCTTTTGATGCGCGTCCGAGGACTACGTCGATTTCCCGTTCATGCTTGACGAAGCAGCGATCGAAGGCGTCAGGCCTTTCGCCCTCATGGAATCATAGTTCTCGTCCCCGTTTGTCGGCTCTAGAGCCGCGTTGTAGCACGGCAGCCCCTCGGGAAAGCCTTTCTGGTTTATGAACACACCAAAGTATGGCAGTTTCTGATGAGAGAAGACATAGGCCAGAAACTCCTTGGTTCGCCCATCGTAAAACCCTCCGCGGCCTTCGGTAATCCGGTCCGTGAATCTCTTTATCGCGATCTTTGTCTGGGGATCGCCGATTCGTATCCACTCCAGACCGCTCGCGCGGGACACCGGCCAAGAGCCCATCCCATCCAAAATCTTTGTGTCCTCCGGCAAGAAGATCTCCATTCCCGGACACACGTTCACCAGAAAATGCGCGGCCCACGCTCCTTTGATGGCCGGCGCCGGGTTTGAAATCTTGTAGCGGATTCTCACAACGCCGGGCCGCGGCAGGCTGATTTCCTTCTCAAAAACGTACGGCAGCCGTATTCCCTGGACCCTGAAACTAACGCTGTCGCGGCAAATCGTGTAGGCGGCGGGCTGAGTCCATATTTCACCATGGTCCGGCATCAAGATGCCCTTCCATGGATCGTCCGGATACGCATTCTCGCCAACCGTGGGGAAGCAATCGTCGAAGCCGCTGGCGTCCTGCTTGGAGAAATCGGATCCGTACTTGACGATCCGGTAGGCAGCGGACGGGTTTTGCCACACCCATTCCCTCCCGCTGCGCTTGTCATAAATGGATATGATTTTGGCGCCGCGGTCGGGCAAAACCCGCACCTTTAATGACCGGCTCTCGATGTCCACAGTCTTCATGCCTTTGAATGTGGAAAGGCCAATGGTTGTCCCCCGCACGGCGCAAGCCCAAAGGGCAAATCCCAGCACCGCGGCACAGGTCACAAGCGGGATTATTGTAGCGCGTGTCATTCTCACCTCCAGCCTCCCCAATCACATACTTTGCGTATGTACCATAGCCTGCGAGCTGTATTTTTCGGCGGCAGCAAACTCTATCACACGATATTCGTAGGGACCAACTTCCATCCTTCCGGCATCGACTTGTCCACCGCCGAGGATGTCGACTCCTTTTCCAGGGAACTCAACTATTCCGCCGGCGCCATTATGTGTAACCACTATCCAAATCCGCGCCCCGTGCCTTTCTCGCTCGATCGCCAGGGTTCCGGCAGTGGCCCAGCGACGTGTACTTACGGATGCGATACCCGCATAATGACCAATCATAGCCTGCAGCATAGTCTTCCCGGACTCTCTCTGTGGCATCGACCCAAGCAAAACAACCCGGCCACGACCCAATTCCCGCTGGGTGATGAATGCCAAACCTGGAGTAACCCCGCCTTCGATGACTCCCACTACCTCGGCTTCACCGACCCTGAACACCGCGCTCCACAGACCAAGTATTGCTTCAGTCCCGAAGGCTCTACCCACTGCTTGAGTTCCATCCATAGGATACGTGTAAACAGTGTGCACCCCAGCGATCTCTTCCAGATCGCCAAGGGCGCAATCCGTAGGTATGGTATGCTCCGCTGTCCGGCCACCGCTCAGAGGCCCTACGATCCAGATTCCTCCACTGGTTACGAACTCCACCGCGCGGCGCAGGTATGCCGGAGGAATATGGTACATGAACGGAGTCATCACTATCCTGTATCCCGTAAGATCCGATTCCTCAAAAATGAAATCGCACTCGATTGGGGTATCGCAGACCATATTGTGCCAGTCTGACATCGACTGCAAGTAGTTTTGATTGTTTATTGGCTCGGTAAGCATGAACGACCGGGATCTGTCGGAGTATGTAATTGCCAATTCCGGCTGCACCGGTTTGCTGGTCGAAATGACCGGATCCAATGCCTTTTCTGGCCTTATTTATCTTACAGACTTCATTATAGCCAATTCCAGGGTCACCCCAAGAGCTCAAGATTGCACCGTGTAGCTGCTCACAGCCTGTGCGCTGCTGCCTCCACAGCCAGGGCAAAAACCC
>CAWGNL010000008.1:0-11485 GCA_963823885.1 uncultured bacterium | reverse complement strand
GAATCTCAACGCTCACGAGGCGGCTCAGCTTACGGCGGCCAGCCATGCCCCAAGGCATCGTCCTTGCCATTCTGGACGTTCCGGAGCATCACCAGACGCCGGGGGGCGACCACATCGTTTGTCGAGGAATGCACAAAGCTGTGCCCATCGGTGCCCATCCAGTTTCTCACGCCGGGTCAGGGGATAATCATAACTCCGCGGGAGATCACGGAAATATCTTAGAAATAGGAGCTAGTATCTACTTGCATAAATAGCTAATAGTATTCTTGCCGGTGTATCGGGAATCTTGTTCCCGATACGCACTTAGTTTCGGGAACAAGATTCCCGAAAACCGTTACAGCATTCTATCAATCAATTATGCAACTAAGCACTAGTAGAGCGATTCCTAAATAACAATACTGCCGATGGTCTGTCATGCTGAACTCGATTCACTACCATCCCACAGGGAGGCGCGGTGCTGGTTCTGCCACAGCCATCATGATCATGTCATTCCGAACGAATGTGAGGAATCTCAACGTTGCGCCTGGATCATCCTTTGGCACGTCAGAATCAACCGATAGGTCGAGATTCCTCACGTGCGTTCGGAATGACATAGCCGCCGCGTTTGCTCCGAGTCCGCCAGGGCTGTACCTTGCGAATCGCGCCACCAAGAAAACCGAAAATGGGCATTTGGAAAGTCACGCGCTGACGAGCGTGAAATACCCCCAAAACAGGCCGTTTTGCCGAACTGTGGGACGGTACTGAATCGAGTTCAGGATGACATGGTAATTAGGAATCGTTCTACTAGGAGTTAGGGAAGGGCGGCTTTAGAATTCGAAACTCAAAATTCGACGTCAGTCTTGGCGAGCATTTGTTCCGCGAACTGGCGCCACTCGCTGGATGGGAACCGGGAAAGGAACTCGCGCAGCGCCCCGGCGGCTGCGCGGCCTTCGCCCATCGCCACGAGGATTTGGCCGATCTTCACCAGCGACATCTGCGCCTCAATCGAGTCAGGCGCGCCGGCGGCGATCTCGCGCAGGCCCGTCAGCGCTCTGTCGAACTGCCCGGTTTCTTCCAGATAGGAGGCCAGCCGGAACCGGATCGACGCTTCGACCTCGGCGCCCGGCCAGAACCCCTTCAGGTCGTCAATCGCAGCCAGCGCGTCCTCTTCCCTGCCCTGGCGTATATATAGCTCGATTGCGCGGTGGTAACTGGGCAGCGACTGTTCCTGCTCCTCGAGCAAGGCCCAGAGTCTTCCGATCTGGGAGTAAGCGAACCCATTGTCGGGGTCGTATCCGGCAAGGGATTCGTAGTTGCGGACGGCTTCCAGCAGGTTGCCCCCGGCGCAGTTGCTCCGGGCGTTCACTATCAGGTGTTCGCGCTCGCCCTGCAAGGCCATGTTGGCAAGCAGGGCAACGATCAGCCCGTAAGCGAAGCCGCCCAAATGGCTCCAGTAGCTCACCAGCTTGAGTTCCAGGCCGAGGAACTGGTCCCGATACAACCCCAGGATGCCGAGCCCGATCTGCCCAAACAGCCAGAGCATAATCACAAAAAGCGCGGGCAGTTCCATTCCGCCGAACTTGAAGTTCCTCCTGTGAAACCTCACCGCGTAAAAACCCATCACCGCCGCCACGGCCCCGGACGCCCCTATTACAGGCGCCTCCGCGTAATAAGCCGGGCAGGGCCGCGACCACTATTATCGCGTGCGCCACCGAACCCGCGAAGCACGCGCCGATGTAAAACATCACATACTCCAGCTTGCCTGCTGCCCTCTCGACCTCGCGCCCGAATATGTAAAGCAGGACCATGTTCAACGAGAGGTGCACGACGCCGTCGTGCAAAAAGTTGGAGGTGAAGAGCCTGCCCACCCGGAAATGAGACGGCTTTAGCCCGTAGATGCCGAAATATATACTTCGGGTCGCGGCAGACGAGCGCGAACACCAGCACGTTCACGGCGATGATCGCGAGCGTCACCACCGGCAGCTTGTCCAGCCGGGCCTTTAGCAGTTTGGAGCGTCCTTTAGTCATTGGAACCGTCATAATTATACCTCCACCGGCGCGGGAAGGGAAGCGATGCAGGGCGGGGAGTGAGTTCAGGCAGCCACCGCACCGTCTGCGGGATTGTCTTTGCAACACTGATCGGTCTGATACTTCGCGGGCGTATGCCCCGAAGCGCCGTATGAGGAAGTGACGCCTCGGCCGGGTCTGCGCCTTTGTGGCCGGGAGGAGTTGTTCTGGGATGCCTTCCGGATCCGTCATTGTTTCGTAATTTGCCGGTATTTCTACTAGCTGGTAATTCTACCGGCCTACCATGTTGTGGCAGGGCGCTGCTTGGACGGTGCTACCATTCCCACTATGGGGCGGCATGGCATAGGAGGTTGGAGGTTCGAGGTTAGTGCTTGCCAGCCTCAGGGAGGTATTTTACGGCAGACTACTTCCAGCCGGCTCCGTATTACGACTCCGTCACTACTCATCAGTGGTATTCGGGCGATCCGCAGCACAGCATAGCGATTACGCCGTAGCTGCCGTAGGCAGTTGACGGTTAAAGGTTAGGGAGGTTCCCCTTCCAACCGTCAACTCTCCTGATTGTTGGGGTTTCCGGATTTCCAAAAGCGACTTGGGTGGCGTGCGTTTCGGGAAAGGGGTTTCCCGAAACAACGGGGCGGTTGTCGTTCCCGCCGCATAGTGGGCTGCAATTATCAATTATCAATTTCCCCTGTAGTCATCAATACACTCCGTCGATCTTCCACTGGCGGCCGACTTTGACCATCTGCACCTGGACTTGCAGCGGGCCGTTGTTGCCGTCCCCCGCGATAGCGACGGTTGCATATTTGGGGTCGGTTGGCGGGCTGTAGCTCGGCTTGCTGATTCGATATCTCGCGTTTCCGTTGACCACGCGGTCGTAGTAATCGTCGGAGAGCATCTGGAGGTTGTTCTGCCTCTCGGCCAGGCTCTGCAGCATCCGTGGTGTCACGTAATCTTCGGCAGTGACCGCCTGGCGGCCGATCATGGCCTGGAACCATTCCCGGACCACCTCGTCCGCCGGCACCGTGCGCATGCTGCTCGCCACCATCGAGCCAATCCAGAACACCAGAAGCACCGCCGCCACAATAATCATATTGCGAGACGGCCTCCACGGCTTGTGCTCCTCGACGTAGAACATTCCCGCCGCCTGAGACAGCGCGCCGCATTCGAAGCATGCCTTCTGCTCCTCGCGCGGACTCACAGCCGCATTTTTGACATCTCATGAAGTATATCACCTGGGTTAATTGATAATTGATAATTGACAATGAAGAGACCCGGCGCCATGGGCTGGAACTACCGGGTCTTGCGCCACGGGGGGTTCTCATTATCCACTGTCAATTATCAATTTACGCAACGCGTTAGTCGGGTTGTTTCATCGACTGCGCTTTGGCGGCGCGAATTGCGCGGGCTTTTTGGGCAAGCGCCGTGAGCCGCTCGCCGAAGTCCTTGTTCGCCGCTTCCCACCGGCGGATCGAGCACATGCCCATATGCCCGATAAAACCACCTCAAGAGGCGAGTGTTGACCTGTCGTTTCGCGGAACTCCATCGCCCCAGAAGCAAATTGGCGTTGAGCCTCAACAAAAACTTCATGAACTCCCGCCCCCAGAGCATCTTCACGCACTCCCTCACACTGTAGAAACGCTTCATAGCCCTGAATGTCTCCTTCTGAAGCTCGTAGGGGCTCATCTTGTTCGGCTGATAGACCACGTGCTGCCCATCGTAGAGATGCCACTCGTTCGTGAGCAGCCGGCCCTGCCGTTCCATATCCTGGAAATACGGCGTCCCCGGCAGAGGAGTCAGCGTCATGAACTGCACCGTGTCGATGTGATTCTTGAGCGCGAAGTCGAGTGAGCTGCGAAGGCTGTGGACATCGTCGTTTTCGGCGCCGAAGACGAACATTCCGTGAGCCATAATCCCATGCTCGTGCAGGAGGCGCACCGCTTCCTCGATCTCCTCCACGCTCTGGTGTTTGTTATACTCTTTGAGCGTCGCCGGGTTTACCGACTCGAAGCCTATGTAGAGGATGTAGCAGTTGCTGCGCTTCATCAGCTTGAGAAGCTCCCTGTCGCGCACGACATCCACCCTGGCCTGCGCCGTCCAGGCTTGCGAGAGGCCGGAGCTTAGCATCGACTCCAGCAGGCGCTTGGTCCGCTCAGTATTGGCGGTGAAGTTATCGTCGTAGAAAAAGACGTTGCTCGGCCTGAGGGCGAGAAGCTCCTGGGTAACGCTTTCGACGCTTCTCTCGCGGCAGCGTCGCCCGAACATTCGCACTACGCTGCAGAAGTTGCAATCATACGGGCAGCCGCGCGACGTCGCAATCGGGGTGATCCTGATCTTCTCGCTTCCATGTATCAGCGACAGGTCGGGAAACGGCAGCGAGTCCAGGTCCATCACAAGCTCTCTATCAGGATTGTGCCGGATTTCCTCGCCGATCTTGTATGACAGCCCTTTGATTCCGGCGAAACCGGAGCCGGAGTCCATGGCCTCGACAAGCTCGAGCATGGTGAACTCGCCTTCGCCCCGCGCGCAGAAATCCGCATGCTGGAGCGCTTCGTCGGCCATGAAGCTGACGTGCGACCCTCCCATCACCACGGGGATTCCCGCCTGCCTCATCTGGCCGGCTATGCGGTAGCCCTCCGGCGCTGTGGACGTGGTGGTGGATATCCCGACCAGGTCGGACCTCATGACATCGTCGTAATCGATCTCCTGAAACGCGGGACAGTAGATCGATACCTCGATGCCCTTCTGCTTTAGCATCGCGCCGATTATCGGCAGCCCAAGCCGCGGCAGGGCTATGCGAGAGTAAACGTGATACCCGGGAGGCTTAGGCTCTATGAGAGCAATTTTCTTGACTTTGGACAAACGATGTTCCCCTTTCCCACCAAAATACAGTCGTCAGTTGACAGTTGACAGGCCGCCAGTTGGCCACTGACTTTCGACTTTCGACCGTTGTTTTGTTGTTTCGGGAAACCCTTTTCCCGAAACGCGTCCGCACAACCGCCGCATAGTGAAAGTCGACCGCTGACTTTCGCCTTTCGACTTTTGACTTACTGATGCCCATCTTGTCGAGCATCGAAACTACCCAGCGACGTTTCCCGCCCGCTCGCGCAGAATATCCTCGACAACGCGCGAATCATCGAGGGTGTTGACACCGATGATTTCGCACGGATCGCACTCGACGCTCGAGACCACGCGGCCTTCTCCGACCGCAACCCGGACCATGTCGGTCAGATTGTATTCGCCGGATACGTTTGCGGCAGCCGGCATCGAGTCGATCGAAAAGCCACCGGGCATCGAAAGCATACGCGCCGCCGTTGATTTCCTTGATCGAGCGCTCGTGTGGCCCGGCGCACTTCTCCTCGACAATACGCTCGATCGCTCCGGAGGCCCCGCGCGCTATCCGACCATAACCCGATGGGGCTTCGAGCACCGCTGACACCAGCGTGACCGCGGCGCCGGTCGCGAGATGCCGCCCCATAAGATTGCGCAGCGTTCCCGCGGTGATAAGAGGGCTGTCGCCGCACATCACGATCACGTGCCCCACAAAGCCCGCGAAGTTATCTCGCGCGCAAAGAGCGGCGTGCCCGGAACCTTTCTGCTCGGCCTGAAAAGCGTACCCGACGCGTTCTCCGGCGGCGCTTCTCACGTCGTCCGCCCGATAGCCGACAACGACCGTGACGCACTCGACCCCCGCTCCGGCGAGGGCATCGAGCGCATAGGCGACCATCGGTCTGCCAAGCAATGGTCTGACGACTTTGGGCGCCGGGTCGCCGGATTCGCTCGACGACCGGCTGCCCCGACCGGCGGCGAGTACCAGTCCCTGGAATCGAGGCTCAGGCTGGGTCATCATCTCGGGAGCACATCGGGTCCCTTGGTCCCGTTTTTCTTGATCACACGAATGTCCACCTCGCTGGACACGACCGAAACCGATATATAGTCGCCATCCTTTCGCGGATATAAGGACCCATCCTGAACCTGGTTGCGCCAGTAGTCATCCGTTCTGCCCAGCTTGCTGTAATCGAAGAGCTTCACGGTCTTCCCGGCGGCCAGGTCATAGCTGTAGCCGCCCGAGAAGCTCCCGAACATCATCTTCTCCGGTGCATCCGGCCACGACTTCTTAATACCTGGCTTCGGCTGGACCTTGACCAGGTCCTCGACTTTAGCCTGGGCGGCGGTCAGGTTGTAGACCAGGGTCTGGAACTTGTCACGCTCGGAACAAACGACCAGAACGCCCGCGGGCCCAACCCAGATGCCGACCACTCTTCCCGGCAGGTCGTCCGAACTGAATATCCGTTTGACGACGCCGTCTTTCGCGCCGCCCAGATAGTACCGAAATCCTGCCGCCGGCCTGATCCTCGATGGCGCTCACAACGTATGTGCCGCCGTCAGGGCTCAGCACGGCTTTCTCGCCGAGCTTGCCCCCTCTCAGGTCGGGGTCCGCCTCCTTGCCGATCACTTTTCCGTCCCGCGAGAGCACCGCGACCGCCGTGCCCTCCCACCGGCAATCTGTGCAAGAAAATAACCGGACCCGCCTGGCCCCGAACGCATCGGGGCAGGCCAGGCCAGAATCCTGACAAGGGGCGTGCTGAGCCGCTCGATGCTCTTGGTCTTGCCGGTCGCCGCATCCGCGTAAACGATATCCGACCGCGTGATCGCCGCCGGATCGCCCGAGTCATTGCGCAGGACCCAAACGGTCGAGTCATCCGCCCAACCAACCGACGGCGCGTAGCACGACGATGCATGCGCATCGAGCACATCCGATTTTGCGTCGATCTTCTCGAAGTCGATCATCCACAAACCGGAGCGCACCTTATTGCCGGTGTCCGTCTGGTTCCACACTCCGGCCCACGCCGTCCCCGCGGGGTTCACGACGCTTGCGCTCATATCCCCCCGCTTCGTGGTGCTGAACCAGTTTGGAATAGCCCCAATCGGCCCTGGCGACCGGCGGAGGAGGCGGGCTAATGATGCGGGAAAAAACGGCCAAAAGGAACAATGCTCCGAGGACGATATAAAGCACGCGACTATTCAATCAAATACCTCCAAGAAGATAGCCGAAAGTCAAAAAGTCGAAAGTCGAAAGTCGGGAGGGGACGTTCCCAAGGCTGGGTGTTTGCTCGCCGAACCCGCATTCGCCACTATATTATAGTCCTTTCCCACGAGTACGCATACCCCCGAAGGCAACGACTCACTCTTCCTGAGAACGATGGCCAACTCACGATGCGGCGGGAACGACAAGGCGAGACAATCGCAAGGCACGAAGCCCTTCGAGTTCCCGCCGCATAGGGGGGTTGCACTCATGAAGAGTGAGCACTTACCGCGGGAGCGGCGCTCACCGGGTCAAGCGGGTATCGCCCCTCAGTAGTTGCCTTCGCGGCGCCATACGTCCAGCATCAGTTCGTAGCGGGACAGACGCATCCCGGTGTAGATGCAATTCGAGGTGGAGAAGATATATCCCCCACCCGGCATCCCGTGCTTCAGGGCGTAGCGAGCGGACTCCACGACGTCTTCCTCGGAGCCGGTATCGAGCAGGCCGCAGTTGACGTTGCCTATTATGCACATGCGGTCCCCGCAGGCTCGCTTGACCTGCGCTATGTCCACTCCAGCCTGAGGATCTATCGAGTGCAGAGCGTGAGGATTGGTCTGCGCCAGCATCTCGATGATCGGCATGATGTTCCCGTCGGTGTGCTTGATCGTGTAGAAACCCATGTCTCGCAAGGCGCCAATCGTCCTCGCCAGATATGGGGCCACAAACTCACCAAACTGGTTCGGGCTCAAGAACGGCCCGGTATTCAGGCAGTAGTCCGAACACATGGCAAATCCATCCACGCCGCCGTGCCTGGCGTAGATTTCGGCGACGCGCAAGTGCTCATCGACCATTTCGGATGCCTCGCGTTTGAGTCCTGTCGGGTCATCGGCAATTCGATAGCTGAAATCCACCATCTTGTCGCCCGGCGGGATCGAGAAAGTGGGATCGCAGTAGAGGATCAGGAAGTGACTTATCGCCTGTCTTTTCGCGTACCAGGTCCACCAGCCTCATCGATTCCTCCGGCGTCCCGGGATTGGGGTGCAGAAAGATGGCGCTGTGGTCGAAACGCTCGGCAGTCGCTATGAACAAGTCCGCCATATCCTCCCGGTGAAGCCGGTGTTCTTTCTCCTCCATCTGGTCCCACTGATGATATGACCGGTGCGATGGATGCACCTTGCCGAACGCCTCCATGGTCAGGAAGAAAACCAACTCGAAATGCGGCACTCGCCCTGTGAGCGGCTGCCTGTCGAGAGCGGCGATAAATCTGTCTCTTGGGGTCATCTTTGAGTCTCCTCGGAAAATAGCATTTAGTGGAAAGTGGAAAGGCCCGGAGCCCTCACGCGCACGGGCAAGGTTACCGCCCACTGTCATGATACACACTGTTTCGAAACTCTGCAACACCCCTCCCGCGCTTACGTTTTGCACGAATCTTGCGAGGGGCACGGATCCCGAGGACCAACGAACTCGCAAAGATGGCGACGTGTTCAGCCGGATTCGGAAATCCGGAGGGATGGGTTCGGGTGGCGATTCGGAAATCGCCACCCAGGGGAAGATACCGGGCCATCGGGCCTGGCGTGTTCCCAACCGTCAACTGTCAACTGTCAACCGACAACTACTCTCTGACAACCGAACAAGCACGCGCCACAAGCCTACCAGGTTTGAATACCTCGAGGCATGGGAATATAAACGTTTCGATATCCCCAAGTTTGGACACACTATTAATGGTTGTGCTCCACTGACAAAATGCGGCACTCCGCGAAGGCACAAATCAGCAGTCTCCGGTTATCTTCTCTCCAACAATGTGCGTAAGGGAGGTACGTACAAATGTGGAAGGAGGCCATATATGTTTATACTTAACGCACTGCGCGATCAAGCGATAGCCCAACTGGTAGCCTCCAGGTTAAGAGACGACCAGTCTACGTGCGACCAGACGATAGATGTGATTGTGGTAGGCGGCCAGATACTTCTGGTGGGGTGTTGCGACACACTCAAGCAGAAAGTGGATGCTCAGAGAATCGCCCTGGGAACCTGCGGCGTCTCCAGCGTTATCGACAATATCCGGGTCCGGCGAGTGCCTCAGTCAATCTGAATCATCCGAGTCATCTCTTGTCGCCGGACATCCGTTGGAGAGCCAATCGGCCCAAACGGCATACTTGAGGGCTGACTGGGCGTGAGTAAGCGGGTCGGTCGCGCCCGCGGGGACGGCGGCCGCGATCCTCACGCTCGACTTTTATAACCTCGACTCCTTTTGCCACCAGGCGGTTTCCCGCGGGGTCTTCGCAAATATCCTTCGCCTTGATACCGGAGTCCAACAGTGTGTTTATCGTCTTGCAGATCGAGTCGGCGCGCGTCTTGGATGACACCCCGGACGCCAGTGACGCCGGCTCGTAAACTACCTGTTTGCTGATCACGACCTGATACACCTTGCCGTCCGTTCCCACCGGCACCGACTGGGCATACGCCGTGCCGCGCACTTTGCGCAAGTCGACTTTCACTCCCTCCTCCCGCATTGCCTTGATGACGGCATTCGCGCGCTTGTATGAGGCTGGGTGGTCTTGATAAATGCCAAGGGGAAGCTCGGGACTCTCCTCCTCTTTCGCCTCGAGCTTGCGCATGACTTCCAGCAGACCCTGGGGATTGTACTGAGACCTGACCAGGTACGATACAGCCGTTCTGTCGGCGTCCTTCTCCGCTTGCTGTGTATAGCTGCTCAGGCTTCCTGTCTTGAGCAACTGCGTGCCCAGCAGCAGATTGTTGAGATCGGCGCCTCGCACGTTGCCCAGCACAGCCGCAAGCGCGACCAGTGCCGAAAGCTGGTCCATTCGGGACTGTTTTTTCAGCAGAAACGCCATATGATGATGGGCGGCGTGAGCGCACTCGTGGGCGAGCACGCCGGCAAGTTCATCGTCCGTATTCATCAGATCGAGAAGCCCGCTGTTAATGTAGATGTGTCCTCCGGGCAGAGAGAACGCGTTGACCTCTTTGTCGTCGATTACCTTGAATTTGTATTTGAACTTAAACACTTGCGAGCAGCCGTAATGCGCGGGGATCTCGTATTGGTTGGCGATGGCGGCGATTGCCTGGCCGACCCGATCCACCCTGGCCGTTATCGCCGGGTCCGTAACAAGCTTGGCGCTGTGGTCGACTTCCTGAGCGGCGCTGGCTCCCATCCGCTCCTCTTCCTTCTGATTCACACCGCACGAAGCTCCACCGGCCGCCCAAATAACGAGCGTTGCCAGGATAACGAATATCCATATGAGCCTGACACTTTTCATTGCGATCTCCTTCGAAAACAGCGGACAGTGGAAAGCGGAAAGCCCGGAGCCTCCGCCCCGCACGTGGCTGCTCCGATGGTCCGGTGTTTAGATCGAATGTCAGTCATCCTCACGCTTGAAGACCCGCCTGAACATGCGTTACCCCGCAGGCAAGCCGCCAAAACGTGAGCCATACGTTTCGGCGCTGTGCCGTGCCGGATACTAATGCGGATAGTCCTTTATGCACATAATCTAAAGTGGCTGGCAGGCGAATCCGTCCGGACGATGGTTCCGGGCTATCCGCCATCCGCTATAAGCTATCTTGAGGCAGCGAAAAAAATGAGGACAAAGAAAGACATGTCGGCGCCCTGCATAATACAGGGAAAGGCCATCGAGCTGCTCGGAACACTCCCAAGGGGTGAGCGTATCCGATGCGGACTTCGAAGAGTTCACTATTGTGGAGTCCATCGGCAAGCTCCTCACCCTGGGCCTGTCGATGAGGGAGATCAACGACCTCGACATTGGGCAGCCGCTGCTTCAGGCGATTTGCGAGTATGCGCGGCTCGACGTAAAGGGCAATCTGCCGGACCGCACCTCCAGCGCGGTGCAAGCCACAATGAAAGCGGTTCAAGACCAGACTCAAGAGCCTGCAGATGGAAATCGAGATGCTCGACATGCGAAAGAAGGCCCTCAAGAGGAGGGCAGTGGTCCTCGACAAGCTCGCTGCCTCACTGGAGCACGATGGAGATGATCCGCTGAACGGGTGAGCCGGGCCGGGAGACAGAAGTTAGGCGCTTAGCGCCCTCCTAGAAACAATTTGTTGTCGCTAAGGCGGATTCGACGGCGCACCGCCTTTGGGTTTTCCGCTTTATGGTTTGTTGTTTCGGGAAACCCTTTTCCCGAAACGCTTGCGGATGTGCACTCTGCGGAAGGCAGGTGCTCACTGTTCGCGAGTGCGACCCACCTAGGCGGGGAACGACAAGGCGAGGCAATGGCAAGGCAAGAAACCCTTCGAGTTCCCGCTGCACGCATCAGGGCCTTGCAGCGGGAACGCGAAGTCGATGTCCCCGTCCTACGGAGCGATCTGCACCCTGTCGGGCCATGGCGTCATAACGCCCTTGAACGGCACCGGCGGAGAGTAGCTCCCATCGGCGTTTACGTAAGCGTAGACCGCCTGCGGGTTCACCAGCGCCCTTTGCCC
>CAWGNL010000007.1:0-59911 GCA_963823885.1 uncultured bacterium | reverse complement strand
TACCTGCTCTTCGAACACATCGCTTTCATCTCTTTCCTCCAAAATGTCGGTCCATGTATTGCAGGCGCATGGATTCTATCACGTAAGCGCCCAAACGTCAACAGTAATTTCCTGATCCTGGCCATGCTGCCGGATACCAGGGGACATGCAGCCAACTACTCGTCCCCCGCGCGGTCGATTCTGCCTCTCCGCCACTGGCCACCCGTATTATAGCAACTTCGGGCCGTATAGTCAAGACCCGACGTACAGTCTATAGCCACGGCTTTTCACACGTTGTAAACTTGCAGCTATGCCACCAGGAGCGGAAATGAAGGATTTTTTGCGGACCGTAGGCTGGCGCATCAAGGCTCGCCGGCTAGAGTTGGGGTTGACGCAAGAGACGCTGGCGGAGCAGACGGACCTCAGCCCCACGTACATAGCAAAGCTGGAAGGCGGACACAGGAGTCCGTCACTCGAGACGGTCCTCAATATCGCGATCGCGCTGGGACTCGACACCGCCGACATCGTGCGGCTGCGTGAGGAAGGGGATGCCGAACACCCATGGAGCCTTGCCGCCATATTCGATGGGCTCGACGCGGAAGACAGCGAATTTGCACGGCAATCCCTGCTGGGCCTGATTTCCCACCTTCGACGGCGGGGCCGCTGAATCGCCTCGTGGAGACAGTGGAGTCTGTGGGGAGTGATGGGTCCAGGCCGTACCTGGTCCTTCCCTTTTCGCGCTTTCCAACCTTTCGCGTTTTCGCGATAAAACTCCCTCCCGCAAATCCGTAATCTGGACGAGCTTCGGCCTTCGTGATACAATCCTTATGTGGATGGAAGAAAGATCCCTCGCAAACTTGCTTACTCGGAAATCGACCTCCAGAGATGGAAGGAATACGAAGGCATCATCACCGACTCGCTCTGGCTCCTGAAGGCCCGTCAGTCCGGTAACGGCCACAAGTTCGACTATCACGGCAACTTCATTCCGCAAATAGCAAACCAGACATTCCTCCGCTACACCAGGGAGGACGATATCATAGTCGACTGGTTTCTCGGGTCCGGCACGTCGGCGATAGAGGCGGTCAACCTTAACCGGCGGCTTATCGGGGTGGAGCTGAAGAGCGACCTGGTGGAGCACGTTGCCGGCAAGCTTCCCGCCGAAGCCCTCGGCGGCAGGATTCGCCTGATTCAGGGCGACAGCGCTTCCCCATCGACCGCTTGGGCGGTTCGTGAGACCCTGGTCGAAATGGGAGCGTGGAGCGCGCACTCGCGGTCCTGCACCCGCCTTACGCGGACATCATCAAGTTCAGCGAACTCGAGTCCGATCTCTCGAACTGCCCCACCACGGACGCATTTCTCGACGGCTTCAAGCGAGTCGCCCAAAATGCTTACGACACTCTCGAGTCCGGCAGGTTCGCCATTCTGGTGATCGGAGACAAATACTGCGCGGGCGAGCTCGACCCGCTGGGTTTCAAGTGCATGCAGGCGATGAACGAGGTCGGCTTCAAGACCAAGTCCATCATCGTGAAGAATATCGAGGGCAACGAGATCGGCAAAGGCCGCACCAACAACCTGTGGCGGTACCGCGCCCTGGCGGGAGGCTTCTACATATTCAAGCACGAGTATGTAATGATCTTCTTCAAGTAAGCGGCCTACAAGGTTCGGGGTTTACGGTTGACGGTTGACGGTTAGGGATGGGCCGTGCCAACCGTCAACCGTCAACCATTACGCGTCTGACTAGAAAGGACTTTCTCACATGGGCAAATCGTACCTTTTTTGCTCCTCGGCCTCACGGCGGGCACATTCGGCGGCCTGCTGGGGATCGGCGGGGGCATCATAATGATTCCCGCTCTCATTTTCGTCTTCAATCTCACTCAGCAGCAGGCGCAGGGCACTTCCCTGGCGGTCATGATTCCGCCAATAGGCCTGCTGGCGGCTTACACTTACTACCAGAAGGGCCTGGTCGACGTCAAGGCCGCGGCGCTGATATGCGTGGGTTTTTTCATAGGAGGATGGCTTGGGGCAAGAATCGCTACGTCGATTTCCAACGCGGCCCTGCAGAAGATTTTCGGGGTGTTCTTGCTGTTGGTCGGTACCAAGCTGGTGTTTTTCGGAAAGTAGAGCACATGAAAGCGAAGGACTCCTCCGGCGCCAGACCATCGCTGGAACTGCACTTGAGCCGGAAAAGTTTCGTGACCGGCAGGCGGCTCAGCGGCGTTGTAGTGTTCCGGCTGGGCGCCGCGACTAATATACGCTCGCTCACCGTATCGGTGTGCGGCTGCGAGACCCCCGCCGGCGCATCGATAGCGCGAGCCCTCACGAAGCCGAGCTATTTCTTCTTTCGGGAGGAGGCTGCTTTCGGGGATGGTGCAGTCCAGGTTCGCTTCCGAGCGCGTTGCACAGCTTTGGAACGCATTTCTCGGGCGCGACGCGGGACGCAAGTTGAGCGCCGGCGAGCACACCTATCCGTTCTCCATATCCCTGCCCGCCTCTCTTCCGCCGAGCTACGAAGGCACAGCCGGCAGGATCGATTACCGGGTGAGCGCGCGCGTGCTCTATCCCACCGGCGGCAGCCTCAAGGTCCATAAGGATGTGCCCGTGGTCTACGTTCCCCGCGCCCAGAGAGGCCGCCCGATAGCGCTGAGCTATCCAGGCGCCGGGGCGCCGTGCACGAAAGCGAGATCACCGTTGGTCTTTCGCTGCCGCGCTCCAGCGTGAAGCTCGGCGGCGCCATTTCGGGCCGGTTCACGATCGAGAACCCCAGGCTTGTCGACATCGCGCAGGCGAGGGTCTCGCTGGACAGGTGCGAGTGGGTGCGGCTTGGATCGAGCAAGGTCGACCGGCAATGCGTAAGCTCACTGACCATCACCCCCAAGGAACCGGGCAGCCCTCGCGTCCAGGCCGATTTCGATCTGTCCGTGCCCGCCGGCGCCCCGCCGACAGTCGAAGGCACCGCCATATCGGTCATCTGGCTGCTGAGACTCTGCCTGGATACCACCCCGCCAATAGAGCTTAAGACGCCGGTGACGGTGTTCGCGCCGGCAGAGGAGTGGGAGGGTGATGGGGAAGGGATCCCTTCCCTATCCCAACACCCGCCACCCTCCCTTCCCTCCCCGACCGGTTTGTGATAAACTTGGCATGGCAAGATTAGCTTCCAACAAGCGTCAATTGTGCTTGTGAGTAAGCTTTGAGCCGGTAAGTCCGATGTCGACTCGCACGTTCAGGCCCGTCTTGGTTGCAGTGGCGGCCGCGGCCGTCCTCATGATTCTTGGAGGCTGCGGTCGACACCTGTCCACGGCTGCCCCACCGCCGCCAAGGCCGAAGGTCGAGGCTGCGGCGAACTGGGGCAAGGCGTCGAAACCAGATGATCCGGCGGGGCCGAGTTCGCCGAGTTTGGGGATCAGCCAGGAAGGCCTCACGTTCAAGTGGGTCGAACAGGGTCAGGTGCGGATGACAGCCACCGCCAGCAACTTGAGCGGCAACGACATCAGCGGCATCGTGGTGGTGAAGGATTTCGCCGGCAAGCTCTACCAGCAGGGCAAGCTGACAGCCACACTGCACGCGCCAAAAGCCCTGGTCGATACGGCGCGGCGAGTCGTCACGGCCATGGGCGGGGTAACTGTAAAGTCGCTCGAGCGAGACACAATCGCGAACTCCGCCTGGATGAAGTGGAGTGAAAAAGCGCAGAAACTGATCGGCGGCGGCGGAGTGACCGTCAACTCCGCCACCATGGGCGATATGACCGGCGCCGCGTTCGAGGCCGACACCGGGCTGAAATCCTGGAAACTGACCGACGGGGAATAGGAGTTAGGAGCTAGCGCTTAGTTGCATAATCGATTGGCAGAATGCTGTAACGGGTGTTTCGGGAATCTTGTTCCCGAAACTAATCACGTATCGGGAACAAGATTCCCGATACACCGACAAATTCAAAATTTCGGAGCCTATGCGGCGGCGTTTCGGGAAAGGGGTTTCCCGAAACAACAAACAACACCGGGAGCATGGTGCCTGTGCGCGAGAGGTCCCGACTGACGACTGGTGACTGACGACTGTTTTAACGGGTGTTTCGGGAATCTTGTTCCCGAAACTAATCACGTATCGGGAACAAGATTCCCGATACACCGAAAAAGCGCAGAAACTGATCGGCGGCGGCGGAGTGACCGTCAACTCCGCCACCATGGGCGATATGACCGGCGCCGCGTTCGAGGCCGACACCGGGCTGAAATCCTGGAAACTGACCGACGGGGAATAGGAGTTAGGAGCTAGCGCTTAGTTGCATAATCGATTGGCAGAATGCTGTAACGGGTGTTTCGGGAATCTTGTTCCCGAAACTAATCACGTATCGGGAACAAGATTCCCGATACACCGACAAATTCAAAATTCGGAGCCTATGCGGCGGCGTTTCGGGAAAGGGGTTTCCCGAAACAACAAACTAATCACGTATCGGGAACAAGATTCCCGATACACCGACAAATTTCAAAATTCGGAGCCTATGCGGCGGCGTTAACGGGTGTTTCGGGAATCTTGTTCCCGAAACTAATCACGTATCGGGAACAAGATTCCCGATACACCGACCGTCAACTCCGCCACCATGGGCGATATGACCGGCGCCGCGTTCGAGGCCGACACCGGGCTGAAATCCTGGAAACTGACCGACGGGGAATAGGAGTTAGGAGCTAGCGCTTAGTTGCATAATCGATTGGCAGAATGCTGTAACGGGTGTTTCGGGAATCTTGTTCCCGAAACTAATCACGTATCGGGAACAAGATTCCCGATACACCGAATAGAAGTCTGCAGTCAGCCCACTATCGGCGGTCGCGTGGCGCGTTTCGGGAAAGGGGCTTCCCGAAACAACAAACAACACCGGGAGCATGGTGCCTGTGCGCGAGAGGTCCCGACTGACGACTGTTTAATCACGTATCGGGAACAAGATTCCCGATACACCGAATTCGGAGCCTATGCGGCGGCGTTTCGGGAAAGGGGTTTCCCGAAACAACAAACAACACCGGGAGCATGGTGCCTGTGCGCGAGAGGTCCCGACTGACGACTGGTGACTGACGACTGTTTTAACGGGTGTTTCGGGAATCTTGTTCCCGAAACTGATATTTTCGAAGGAATCAAGATGACACGCCACACAAAAATATTAGCCGCGATTCTGGCGATGAGCTTGCTGTGCGCCGCGGCGAACGCTCTGGCGACATGGCGCCAGGCGGGGTCCGATTTGTTACGCTAACTATCGCAGCGTGGAGGGGTTCGCCGAAAAGATCGTCTTCACCGGGGACGTTCACTTTTGGTCCGGCAACAAGGTCACAAAGGCAGCGCCCGGCTTTGATGCCCGCGCATCGAAAGTTACCGTCGTGTTCTTCTCAGCACCGGGCGGCAAGAGCCATGCCACCGGGGTGGAGATCATTAAGAGCGCCGACTTCGTCGGGCAAGTGAAGATCGTTTACACTACCGTATCATCGACCGGAAACCCCACGATAACCACGGCGAAGGCGATCATGCGACTTACGACGGCGCCGGCAAGATCGTGGAGATCCTTGGACACGTAAAGATCACGCAGGAGGACGCATCGCGGTTCCAGGAGCCGGCCGTGGCCACCGGCGACAAGGCTACCGTAAACATGAAGCCGGAACTCGGTCCGGACGATCGTCGTTTTATAATAGAGAGTTCTCCGGGGCTAAGCACGATAGAGGTCACCCCAAAGAACAAGGAAGCGCCATAAAATTGAAGCTGGAAGCCGATAACCTGGTCAAGATGTATAAGGGCCGCCGCGTGGTCAGCGATGTGTCGGTGTCGATGTCGACCGGTGAGACGGTGGGACTGCTGGGGCCTAATGGCGCCGGCAAGACCACCACTTTTTATATGATGGTGGGGCTGGTGCGTCCGGAGGAGGGGCGCGTGCTCCTCGACGGGTCCGACATCACCGCCAAGCCGATGTATGTCAGGGCGCGGCTCGGGCTTGGATACCTCGCGCAGGAGGCATCCATCTTCAGGCGGCTCACTGTAGCCGAAAACATCTTGCTGGTGCTGGAAATGCACGCGATGTCCAAGAAGGAGCGGCTGGTCAGATGCGACTATCTCCTGACTGAGTTGGGCATATCCCATATCAGAAATCGCCAGGGACAGGTCCTTTCGGGCGGGGAGCGGCGCCGGGTCGAGATCGCCCGCGCGCTGGCTACCGACCCCAAGTTTATTCTCCTGGATGAGCCGTTCACCGGCGTCGACCCCATCGCCATCGGCGAAATCCAGGATATCGTCCGTCACCTCAAGGACAAAGGGATTGGAATCGTAATAACCGACCATAATGTCAGAGAGACGCTGGCCATCACCGACCGGGCGTACATAATGTCCGAGGGCGAGATCAAGACCGCCGGTCCATCATCCGAGCTGCCCAACGACCCCATCGCGCGCAAGTTCTACCTCGGCGACCGGTTCGAGATGTGAGGCCGCGATGAAACTCGTCGACAAGCAGGTTGTAAGAGAGCTCGCGGGGCCTTTTGCTTTCGGAGTGGCCGCGTTCACATCGGTCTTCTTCGCGGGGTCCTACCTGCTGAAGCTGACAACGTGGATTATGGAGGGGATGCCTATAGGGACGGCGGTGGAGATAGTCATTCTCTGATCCGCCGTCGGTGCTGGTTTATACGCTTCCCATGGCGACGCTGCTTGCCGTGCTGCTCGGGGTGGGGCGGCTATCGGCTGAAAGCGAGATAGTCGCGCTTTTCGCCGGCGGCGTGAGCCTTTACCGGGTGATGGCGCCGATAGCGTCCATTGGGGTATTCGTGACTTTGTGCTCGGTCACCTTGAACGAGGTAATCGCGCCGCGGGCCAATCTCAAGAATCAGACCCTCCAGGCCGCGGCGCTGAAGCAGGCCGGGGTGGGCGAGCGGCCGTTTACCGTGGTCGACGAGGGCACCAACTCGCTCGTGAGGGTGGGCGGCGGGATGGATGTGCGAACCGGAGTCCTGCGCGATGTCACTATCACGCAGTACGACCGGACCGAGCCTAAAACGATCTGGTACGCCGATCGTGCGCAATGGTCGGGCGTCAACGATGCCGAGCATCGCTACCGCTGGCGGCTTATCAGCGGATGGTGTCAAACTCTGGGCGATTCATCTCCGGCCTACGAGGCGTTCTCCGACACTCGCACAAAGGAATTGGAGATTCGAAAGACGCCGGGCCAGCTTTCACTTTATCAGAAAGACCCGGAGCAGATGAGCTTTGCCGAACTCTCACAATTTGTGGAATACTTGAGGCGTCACCCCGACAGGACCTGGGAAAAGATACGGGAGCTCGATGTCGACCGCTGGAACAAGCTTGCTTTCCCGATATCGAGCCTGGTGTTCGCGATGCTGGCCGCCCCGCTGGCAATCAGGCCGCAGAGAAGCGCCTCGTCGGTGGGAATGGGGCTGAGCATACTGGTAATTTTTATTTACTGGATGGTGTGGCGATACACTTCTTCACTTGCAATCGAGGGCAGCCTGGCCCCTTGCGTGGGGGCGTTTCTCGGAGACTTCCTGGGCATAATCGCCGCGATGGCCCTGCTGCGCGGGGCAGCGAAATAATATGCGCTATTCGATACTGTTTGTAGCAGCTCGTAATACTGGTTTCCGGGTTCATTGCCTACTTCGGTGATCTGATCGGCTGGAGGATGGGCAAGAAGCGCTTGACGCTGTTCGGCCTGCGGCCTCGGTACACCGCCATAGTCGTGACCATCATCACGGGCATGTTGATATCCTCGATGGCGCTTATCGTGCTGGTAACGGCGAACGTGCAGTTCAAGAGGGTGCTCACCGAGGGCGAGCAGATATTCGAGAACAACAAGCGCCTCGCCTCGGCGAACAAGCATCTGGGCAAATTAAACGTGTCACTGGAGGCGGAGGTCCGCGAGAGACAAAAAGAAATGATAGCCGCGCGGGCCCAGGCCCAGCGAGCCACCAAGGATCGAGACAACGCTGTGGCGGTGGTAGCGCGGCTTCAGGCGGAGATTGCGCTTCGCCAGAAGCAGGCTCGATACTTTGCAGGCCAAGAGCGATGCAGCCGAGCGTGACCTCAAGCAGAAGACCGCGCAACTTACGAGCGTGCAGGCGAAGTTGGCCCTCGCGGAAGGCAAGCTGGGCGAAGCGCGGAATAGACTGGCAAAGACCCAGCGGGAACTTGCCAATGCGGAAGCTGCTTCCAACCGTGTAGCTCAAATCGTGCGGGACCAGCAGCAGGCGATTGTCGACCTCGGCAACGAAAAGCTCCAATACCAGCGCCAGACATCCGACCTGCGCAGCCGGCAGTTGATCCTGCGGCAGGGCGACGAGATCGTCCGCGGCGTCATCCCTCACAAGGCGCGTTTAGGGACGCGCCTCGAACTGCTCAATCTGCTGACCAAGGCCTCGGATAAGGCCGAAGACCTCGGCGCCGTGAAGGGCGCGAATGGCCGCGCGGTCAGCGTGGTTTACAGGCAGGTGGTCGGCTCGGGCGGCGCGGAACTCTACTCGGCGGACGAACGCAACTGCCTCGAGATGGTACTTGACAAGATTTCCCATACTCCCTTGGTCGATACTCTGGTCCAGGTTGTTTGCGAGCGCAATACCCTTGCGGGCGAGCAGGCGCCGGTGGAGCTGCGGCTCTATGTCAACAACGTGGTTTATCTGAAAGGAGAGAAGATCACCAGCGGGCGGATCGACGGGAAGATGTCCGAAGGCCGAATCCTGCTGGCTGTGATCGACTTCCTTCAGAAGCGTGTCACCGAGGCCGCGCTGCGCTCTGGGATAATCCCGATCTCCAACCCGGACCCCCGCTACAACGCCGGCCAAAACCCTCAGGACCAGGTGGAGGGGTTGATGGCGGTTGTCGACCGCATAAAGGCCGCGAACGCCCGCGTCACGGTCGATGTCTACGCAGGCAAGAACGTCTACGCCGCGGACCCCCTGAACATGAACAACATGATCTTCGAAGTGAGCTACTAGGTTATGCCTGAAGTGGTAATGGCAATCGATCCTGGTCGGGCCAAGTGCGGCGTGGCAATCGCAAGCGCCGCGCCCGCGGGCGACGGCATCGCGGTGCTTTATCGCGGCGTGATCGAAACAGCCGGGCTGATCCGTGAGGCTTCCGAGCTTATGTCCCGATTTCATCCCGACGCGCTTATTATTGGCAACGGGACCGCATCCTCGGATGCCGCGCGGGCCCTCGGCGGCCTGGGCGCGCCGGTGACCCTCGTCGAAGAGCAGGGCACTACTCTGCTCGCCCGCAAACGATTCTTCCGGGAAAACCCACCGCGACGCCTGCGCAGGCTCATCCCGACCTCGTTCCAAACCCCGGGCGTCCCCTACGACGACTATGTGGCCGAGATATTGGCCGAGAGATACCTGAAGGGAAGGGTTATAGGGTCTTAGTATCTTACAACTGAAATCCTATAGAAGTTGGACCTGAACTTTGATATGTCACCTCGGATTTCAGTTGTAAGATACGTAAGAAGAAACCACCGACCTTCCGAATTATGGAGAGGCCGTATTGATTTTCCGGCGATAGCCCTTTTTGGTTGCGGCTGCGCCGCTTTAGGGTTAGTAGCCCCTTAGCGCCCTCCGAACGACAATTTGTTGTCGCTAATAGCGCGCTAAGCGCCTAAGAAGAAACCACCGACCTTCCGAATTGCGCAAAGGCTGTATTGATTTTCCGGCGATAGCCCTTTTCGTTGCGGCTGCGCCGCTTTAGGGTGGGTAGGGGCTGCGTCCGTTCCTGGGTGGCGTTCTCCGAATCGCCACCCTAACCCAGATAAGGGATTTCCGAATCTCGCCTTCCGTTTGGCGGTTACATGTGGATTTCGAAGGCGTGCGATTGCATCGGAGCCGCCTCGGCCTGACGTTCAACGTCTAGCTTACACGGGCGGCGGGTTTAACCGGGTTCGGAAATCCGGCGGGAGTGTCGGGTGGCGATTCGGAAATCGCCACCCAGGGGAATGTTTCCCAAAGCAGCGGAACGAAAACCCTCGCCCGTTTCGGGAAAGGGGTTTCCCGAAACAGCGGACCAAGATCCCGTTCGGGCGGATTTGCAATCCGGCCCGAAATGGTCAATCTGGTGATTTGCAATCCCCGGAAACAACCGCTCGAATTGCAGTGTTGGTCCTGGGTGGCGATTCGGAAATCGCCACCCGGCGGAGTGTTTCCCGAAACAACGGAACAAGCAGCCCTTCCGCCCCTGCCCCAGGTTTGGAGACCGGACAGACCTGGCAACATGACGTTAGTGATTCTATTCCTTCCACTAGGAGACAGACATTATGCGCGCCTGGCGGTCCTGGGTTGTGTGGATAGGTGTTCTGGTCTGGGTCCTATCGGCGCCCGCACGGGCCGGGGCTGCTAATGGCGAGCAGAGTCCCGCGGTGCTGATTGTCAACTCGATGCAGCAGGGTGTGCCTTGGACGCGCCGGTTTATGAGCGCGCTGGAAGACAAGCTGGCGTCCACATCGCAACTCGTCGAACTCCACATCGACTATATGCACACCAAGCGCATAAGGCCCAGCGAGGCGTATTTCCGGGCTAGGGAAGCGGTCTACTCGTATGAGTTCTCGAAATTCAAGTTCAAGTTGATCATTTCGATCGGTCCCGACGCGCTCGATATGCTGATGCGCGATGGGAATCGCATCTTCCCCAACACGCCGGTGCTTTTCTGCGGCGTGGGCAGCGCGAGGGCCGCCGCCGCCAACACGCTCCCGCTCTTTCACGGCTCTTCGTACACCTCGAACCTCGAAGCAAACATCCGGTTCGCGCTCGCCACATTCCCGGACACCCGCCGGATAGTATTCGTTCACGACCAAACGACCAGCGGGCTCGATACCGGCGAAGAAGCGCGCGCGCTTGCCGGAAAGTTCCGGGCAGTCAGGTTCGAGTTTCTTACCAACCTGACAATGCCCGACTTGCTCGCCCGCATCCACCGCCTGCCCGCCGATGCCATTCTGATGCCATTGGCTTTCACCGTGGATGCGTCCGGCAAGCTTTTTGTCGGCGATTCTCCGTTCAAAATGATTTCCAACTCTTCTCCGGTTCCCATGATCGGCCTTTGGGGGTTCGAGATTCGGGATAACATACTCGGAGGCGACCTCCTTGATGAGAGCGAAGGCGGCACATTGATGGGGGAGGCCGCGCTCCGCGTTATCGGCGGCGAGGACATCAAGAATGTGCGGATCCCCAGTAACAAGGTGGCGCACTGGCTGTTCGATTATCCCGAGTTGCAGCGGTTTGGCGTTGCCAAAGAGGCTCTGCCGCCCGGCAGCGTGACTGTCGGCGCGGCGCGCAACTTCATCCACGTGCATGCATCGGTAATTGCTCTCTGGTCGGTGATGACGCTGATTCTGCTCGCCGCCGTGATAATCCTCCTGGTCGGCTTGAACCGGATCAAACGCGCCGAGGCAGCCCTGGAGGCCAGCGAGCGGCAAAAGCGGTTCTTCTATCGCGAAGCCATATCCTGCGTGACGGACGGCAAGCTGCAAATATGCGAGGCCGCCGACGTAGAGAGCTACATCCGCGCCGGCGGGGTAGCGGTGTCGGCGGACTGCGCGGCCGATGTCTCGTGCGCGAGGGAGGTCGTGATGGGATACTGCGCGGAACATGGCCTCGAGGGCGATGATCTGCGTGCATTCATGCTTGGTGTGGGCGAAGCCGTCACAAACGCCATCAAGCACGCTCCAAGGGGAGAAATCCACATGGGCCGGGTGGGCGATGACGTTTGGGTCGGAGTAGTCGACTACGGCCCGGGCATAAGTTCGCTTCTTATTCCGCGAGCCACCCTCTACCGGGGGTTCTCGACACAGACGTCCATGGGCCTGGGGTTTTCGATCATGCTCGATGTCTCGGATAGGCTGCTTCTCAAGACCGACGAATCCGGCACGACGGTCATTCTGATTAAACACATCAGGAACCTGGAGCAGCCTGAGCTGCTTGAACGGTTACCCGACACGTGGGATAATGTGTGAATGGGTCCGTCTCGCAGATAGTCTGATAGCAGATGGTCTGATAGCAAAGGGACCTCGCATTCCGGCGTTGACCATCAGATTTCCACTAGACGCTATTTTTGACTGGAGGATAAAATGAGAAACGCGAAGACCGAACGCGCGGCCTTGCTGGGGCCGCTGGCGGAGGAAGAACTCCGGAGAATGAACGCTTACTGGCGGGCGGCGAACTACCTGTCCGTCGGCCAAATCTACCTGCGCGACAACCCTCTGTTGAGGAAACCCTTGTCCGTGGAGGACGTCAAACCCAGGCTGCTCGGGCATTGGGGTACGACGCCGGGCTTGAACTTCGTATACGTCCACCTTAACCGGGTTATCAAGGAGCGTGACCTGGACATGATCTTCGTTTGCGGGCCGGGACACGGTGGGCCGGGGATAGTCGCCAACGTCTACCTGGAGGGAACGTACAGCGAGGTTTATCCTAACGTCTCGCGGGATGCCGAAGGTATGAAGAAGCTCTTCAAGCAGTTCTCGTTTCCCGGCGGCATCCCGAGCCACGTCGCTCCGGAGACCCCGGGCTCCATTCATGAAGGCGGGGAGCTTGGCTACTCCCTCTCTCACGCCTTTGGCGCGGCTTTCGATAACCCCGAGTTAGTGGTGGCGTGCGTGGTAGGCGACGGCGAAGCCGAAACCGGGCCGCTGGCGACCTCGTGGCACTCGAACAAGTTCCTGAACCCGGTCACCGACGGCGCGGTCCTGCCCATCCTCCACCTCAACGGCTACAAGATCGCCAACCCCACGGTTCTGGCCCGGATCAGCCGCGATGAGCTGGAGAGTCTGTTCGTGGGCTATGGCTACAAACCCTATTTTGTCGAGGGCTCCGATCCGGCCCAGATGCACCAGAAGATGGCGAGCACTCTCGATGAGGTCATTTCCGAGATAAAGACGATACAATACCGGGCGCGCCGGACCGAGGAAGTCGAGCGGCCTCGCTGGCCGATGATTGTGCTGCGCACTCCCAAGGGTTGGACCGGCCCCAAGGAAGTGGACGGCCTCAAGACCGAGGGATTCTGGCGCTCGCACCAGGTTCCCCTGGGGGATGTGGCGACAAAACCCGAGCACCTCAAACTCCTCGATCAGTGGATGAGAAGCTACAAGCCGGACGAACTCTTTGAGTTGAGCGGCGCTCTCAAACCCGAACTCCAGGACCTCTCTCCCAGAGGATCGCACAGGATGGGAGCGAATCCTCATGCCAACGGCGGCCTGCTGCTGCGCGAGATGAGGATGCCCGACTTCAGGGACTATGCCGTGAGTGTCCCCCAGCCCGGCGCGGCGGATGCCGAGTCGACGACGGTGATGGGCACGTTCCTCAGGGATGTAATGAAGCTCAACATGTCCAACTTCCGGGTGATGGGGCCGGACGAGACCGCATCGAATCACCTGCAGGCCATCCTCGAAGTGACCGATCGCGCCTGGGTTGCCGAGACTTACCCTTATGACGACCATCTCTCGCCGGACGGCCGCGTGATGGAAATCCTGAGCGAGCACACCTGCGAGGGCTGGCTGGAGGGCTATTTGCTTACAGGCAGGCACGGCTTGTTCAATTGCTACGAAGCCTTTATCCATATTGTCGACTCGATGTTCAATCAGCACGCGAAGTGGCTCAAAGTGGCCCGGCACATCCCCTGGCGCAGGCCGATCGCCTCGCTCAACTACCTGCTCTCTTCACACGTCTGGAGGCAGGACCAGAACGGCTTCTCTCACCAGGACCCCGGCTTCATCGACCTGGTCGTCAACAAGAAAGCCGACATTATCCGGGTCTATCTGCCGCCCGACGCCAATACCGCGCTTAGCGTGACGGACCACTGCCTGCGAAGCCGCGACTTCATCAATGTGATCGTCGCGGGCAAGCACCCCGCCCCGCAGTGGCTGGACATGGACTCGGCGATCAAGCACTGCACGGCGGGGATAGGGATATGGGAATGGGCCAGCAACGATCGGGGCTGCGAGCCGGACGTGGTGATGGGCTGCGCGGGGGATATCCCGACGATGGAGACCCTGGCGGCCGTGTCGCTCCTGCGAAAATACCTGCCGGAGTCTGAAGGTCCGCGTGGTAAACGTGGTGGACCTGATGACGCTCCAGCCGAGAGAAGAGCACCCGCACGGGCTCACGGACAAGGATTTCGACAACCTCTTCACCACCGAAAAACCGGTCATTTTCGCTTATCACGGGTATCCCTGGCTCATCCACCGGCTCACCTACCGGCGCACGAACCACAAGAATATTCACGTCCGCGGGTACAAGGAAGAGGGCACGACCACGACACCTTTCGATATGGTCGTCCTAAACGACATGGACCGGTTCCACCTCGTCAGCGACGTGGTCGACCGGGTGCCCAAGCTGCAATACACGGCTGCCTACGTGAAGCAAGCGGTGCGGGATAAGCTGATAGAGCACAAGGAATATATCAGGCAGTACGGTGAGGACATGCCCGAAATCCGGGATTGGAGATGGTCCGTGGCGCCCGCCGCGACCCAGGGAGGGGTCCTGAACGGCGAGGCCGAGGAGAAGCCTGCGATTTAGGAGAGCGGAGGGTTTCGGGAAGCCCCTTTCCCGAAACGAGCCGCGCCACCCCCTGCGCGGCGGGAACGACAAGCCGAGGTGACCTCCGGAATGGAGTCCTTCGAGTTCCCGCTGCACGCATGGCCCTGACCTTCCGGTAATTCGACCGGACGACCATAGAGTGGTGGCGCGCGCCCAAGCACTGCCCTGCCACACAATGGTAAGCCGGTAAAATTACCAGCCAGTAGAAATACTGGCAAATTACGAAACAATGACGCGAAAGGAGACGAAAATGACGCATCCGGAAGGCATCCCAGAGCAGCTCCTGCCGGCCGCAAAGGCGCAGACCAGGCCGAGGCGTCACCTCCTCATACGGCGCTTCGGGGCATACGCCCGCGAAGTATCAGACCGATCTTGATGGGTGGGGATTCGGAGATCCCTACCCATCAAGTCGGAGTAGCACGCCTGATAAAGAAGAGGAGCCAGCAGGCAGGCTTCTTCTTTCCCCCCTATAATGCCGTTTTCTCTCCACTCCCTTATTTGGCGCCTGATAGCGTCTATCCGAACGCCGTTCTTGCGCATATAGAACATGCGGTCGAACTTCACGTCGTAGTCCACGTCGTCGCGCGGACACAGATGCTCGGTAACCCAGTCGACGCGCTTGCGCTTATTGCCGATATACGGTATCAACTGGTCGAAGATATAATTCCGGGTCCGCGCGGCGGCGTCGCTCGTCCGGTCATAACTCGCGTTTCGCACCTATAGGTACTCCTTCGGAGATAGCGGAAAGCTGAAAGTGGAAAGCGGCGAGTCCGGAACCTCCGTTGGGATCGAGGATTCCCTTCCCAGTCCCTAGCCCCCAGCCCCTAATTTTCTGTTTCAGGTGTTTCGCAAAGAAAGCCTCGGACTTGTGGCCTCCCCAGGAGTGTTCGCCGGGAAAGAGGTCCAGTTCAAGCATGTCGCCGGCCCCGGCGGCGCGGTAGATTGCCTCGACCTTGCGGTAACACTCCAGCGCGGTATCGGCGAAGAAACAGGTATCGTAGACTCCTATATCCACCAACAGAGGCATTGGGGCCAGCAGACCCTGCAGATCGGGCAAGTCGACCAGCTTGAACAGACCCGGCGCCACCTGCATGCCACAGAAATTGATATCTCTGAACCCGAATACCGGCCAGAGATCGCTGTAACAAATAATCTCAGCAGCCTTGAAACGCTTGTCCCAGAGCGCCGTCCAGAGAGTCATCGTGCCCCCGCCGCTCAGCCCCATCACGCAAAGCCGCTCCGCATCGACAAACGGCAGCGAGCAGGCAAAGTCCGTCGCCGCGGCCCCATGGCTGAGGTTAATGGAAAGAGATGTCATGCCAAGCATAGTGGCATGGAGATAATAAAGGTTGCACCAGTCGCGACCGCTGTTTTGGTTTTTGAAATGGGGCTTGTTGGAATCGTTTCGTTCTCCGGCCCCGATCCAGTCTATGCCGAATGTGACAAAGCCCTTCTTCGCCATCTGGTGGCCGTAGTCGTAGTTGCATCGAGAGATTTCCGCACTGCGCTCGGCGCTCGAGTCGTTGCCGAATACACTTTCCTTACCGAATTGGCCGTGGCCGTGCCAGCAGAGCAGCGCGGGGCGTTGTTCACCTTCGGCTAAGCCGCTTGGAATGCATACGACGAGGGTCGCGCTGATGTGCTTGCCTACGTCGATGATCCACCGCTGCTTGCGCAAGCCGTCGTGTTCCCACTCGACAAGCATCTGCGGATCGAGAGGAACCTTCTCGGGAAAATCACCCAACGTGGCGATTACCTTGGGAAGAGTCTTCTCTTTCCAAGCTTTGAAATCGGTATTCGCGCCATTATCAAAAGCGCGGGCCGGTTTGTGTTCCGATGCCATTTGCAGAAACATTTGGTGTGGACTAAGATTTCTTTGCAACAATGCTTTCCTCCGAAAACAGGAGTCAGGAGTTAGAATCCGGAATCCCAACCCGTAGCTTCTTCTGGGTGGCGATTTCCGATGAAGCCCTTGGCTTCACCATTATAGCGTGAAAAAGAACCCGGCGTAACGTTGGGCGGGCCCTTCGGGCCCGTTGGGAGCGCGGGGCTTCGCTCCGCGGCCGAAGCAACAAAAAGACAGCCTTGCAGAGTTTCGGGATTTCCGGAGCGAATACGACGTTTGTGCCTTACATAAACGATCGCGGTCGCTCCTCAAATCCCGAAACACCGGGGGGTGGCGGCCGGTCCCTAACCGTCAACCGTCAACTATTTTCGAAAGGAATCGCCCATGAAGCCTTCGGCTTCACCACTACAGAACGAAAAAGAGAAGACCCGTGGTCGCGGGGTCCCTTCTGACCTCCGACTTCTGACTTCTATTTTCAGAGGAGATGTCTCCGGCGCAGGCAACGGTTCTTCACGCGGTTACCATCATACCACGCGAGTGGCCTACCTGCCCAGCACCTCTTCCACGGCTTCTTCGAACACCTGGACCGATTCTCTGAGGGCATCTTCGGGAATTGTGAGCGGCGGAGCAATCTTGAGGCACTCGCCCGCTATGCCCACCGGTGCGAACATCAGCAGCCCCTTTTGCAGGCATGCCGTGTTCACGCTCACCGCGGTATCGGGGTCAGGCTCCTTTGTTCCCGGCTTGACCACCTGGATTCCCGCGACGAGGCCCTTTGCGTGCAGGCAGCCCAACCGGCTCGAGTATTTCTTCTGGATGCGAGCGAGTGCGGGAAGCAGAATTTCGCCCATCTCGGCGGCACGCTCCGCGAGTTTCTCTTCGATAATGATCTTGAGATTGGCAATCGCCGCCGCCACCGGAAGCGGCGATGCCGAATGGGTCGATGTCATCGAACCGGGCGCGTACAGCCCCATTATGTCTTCCCGTCCGATTACGGCGGATATGGGAAGCGAAGAAGATATCCCCTTGCCGCAGGCGATAAGATCGGGCGTCACTCCATAGTGCTCGAAGCAAAACATTTTGCCCGTCCGTCCAAAGCCCGATTGCACTTCGTCGCATATCAGGACAACGTCGTGCTCCCGGCAAAACTCCTCCAGCTTCCGCGCGTAATCCACGGGTAGAAAATCAGGCCCGACTCCCTGGTAGCTCTCCGTCATAACGCCCGCGATCGCCTCACCTGTAATTCCCATCTCTCGCAGGCTGGAAAGGAACAAATCGAATGACGTGTCTTCGTTCTTGTAGCCGTCGGGGAAGGGGACCTGGACGAACGTGCGGTCAGGCTCGACCATCCACGATTTCTGCTTTTGCATTCCGCCCGCAAGCTGCGCGCCCATGGTCCGTCCGTGGAATGCGTTGGCAAACGATATGAGAAACTTCTTTTCGGGACCGTGCCTGGCCAGGGCGTAAGTCTTTGCCAGCTTGATGCAGTTTTCGGTGGCCTCGCTGCCGCTGCTCAGCAAGAATACGCGGTAATTCTCGGGATCGGGCGCTACGGAGCAAAGCATCTTGCAAAGCTGGGCGCGCTGTTCGTGGACGAAGACATAGCTCGCCAGCAGCCCCTGGTCGATAATATTCCTCAAGGCTTCGCTAATCTCGGGGCGAGAGTGGCCGGCATTGGTGATGAGCACGCAACTGGACCAGTCGATCCAGCGGTTGCCCCACTTATCCTTAACCGTCGAGCCCAGCGCCCTGTGCCAGACTATGGGAGGCTGCCCCATCATCGACTGAGGCTCGCTTTCCCTTAAAGCCTCGAATATCGGCAGCGATTCCGGCACCGGAATCTTCGTTCTGATCGTTCTGTACTTCGTGTCGACCGGCGCGACATCCACCGGAATGAGATCGTAACTCGCCATTTTGCTACCTCAGCTCAACAAGTCGTCCTGTCTTGATACTTTCGTGAATTGCGACAGCAATCCGCGTTACTTCCAGGCCGTCTTCGCCGGACGCCCAGCAGCCCGTGATCGCGTCGATACGGCCACCGCTCTTTAAGAAAGCGACGTTGTGGGCAAAATCCTCGATACTCTCGATTCCATAGCCGCGAACGATCCTTCGGCCGTACTTGTCGAAGGTCTCGCGCTTGAAATTGTTGTTGTAAGTTGCCATGCCCTCGGTCGTCAGGCACGAGCGCGAGCCGCGGTCCTGACTATCGCACTCGAATACCCCTTTGGTCCCGACCACGCGGATAGCCTGATTGACCACCGACTCGAAGCCTTTCGGAAGCACCCAACTGGTATCGAACGCGAAGCTCACGCCGTTTACGAAGTCGACTTTCGCGTTGACGCAGTCGAATGTATCGACGCCGTAGTCCTTGAGAAGTGTATTCTTGGCGCCGGTCGCGTAGACGCTCTTTGCTTCGGACTTGACGATCCACCGAACGAGATCGTAGAAGTGCACGCCCAGGAACCACGCGGGAGATGAATTAGGCGCCCAGTGCGGGAACCATTCCGTGGGGATTTCGATGCGGTCTTCCATATAGGCGCTGCCATACAGCAAGTCACCCAGCTCTCCGGCCTTGACCAGCCTTTCGATTGCCTGGTGGTCCGGGTCGTATCGCTTGTGAAAATCGACCTGAAGCAAGACGTTGGATTCCTTCGCGGCCCGCACGATCTCCTCGCAGCCCTCGACGGTCACATCCAGCGGTTTTTCCACCAGCACGTGCTTTCCCGCCCTGGCTGCTGCTGCGGCTATCTCTTTATGGAGATGGTCGGGAGTCGCCACGCTCACCGCCTCTATGTCGGTTCGCTCCAGAATGTCATGGTAATCCGCGTATATGGGACAATCCAGGCTCTTTTTTCAATACCTCGGCTCGTTTGGGGTTGGACTCGGCAACGGCCGCAAGCTCAGATGTGCCGGAGTATCCGAGCTGCGTGAACGCATCCAGGTGCATCCGACCAAACTTGCCCGCGCCTACAACGGCGACTTTGACTGACATGTGATTCCTCCTTCGGGGATAGTCGAAAGTCGAAAAGTCGGGACCCCCGCACACGGGCAGTCCCTCCGTCCCTTCAATTCAAAATTCAGAATTTATAATTTCAAATCTCGCACCAGTCGATCAGATACAGCGCCAGCACCTCGGCTGCGCGCAGTATATCGGCGACTTCTATGTGCTCGTCCAGAGAATGCGCATCGGCCAAATCCCCCGGACCGAATGTTATCGTCGGCATGGCGCCTCTGTGGGCAAATAGCCGGTGATCGCACGACGCGAGCCATCCGCAAATGGCGTCATCTCCCAAGACCGACTTGCGCACCCTATCGAACGCGACAACCGCCGGATGAGCCTCGGGCGTTTCGAAGGCTTCGTTATGCAGCCTTCCGAACTCGAATACAGCATGCTCCCTCGCCCAGTCGGATGCCTTGCTTTGGATCAGGTCGCGCACTTCGTCGTATATCTGTTTGATCCGCCTGTTCGGCAGAAACGCGATGCCGCCTTCTATGGAGCATTCCGCCGGCGACGGTAGCGGGCCAGTCGCCGCCTTGTATCTGGCCGATATTGACGTTCACCGGGCTCGGCTCGTGCCCAAAGAGAGGGTTGCCTTTCGAATCCTCGCGAAGCTTCGCCTCATACTCCTTGAGCACTCCGATAAGGCCCACCATTTCCTGGATCGCGCTTACGCCCTCCCAATATCTGCCCATGTGCGCCGACTTGCCCTTTACCCCGAGCTTATACCACACGGCCCCTCGATTCGCCGGATGCATGCGCAGGCTTGTCGGCTCGAGAACCACCACCGCGTCGGCCCGGTGGCCCTGTCGAATCAGCGAAAGTGAACCATTGCCTCCGGCCTCTTCCTCGATCACCATTTGGGCCTGCAAGTCGCCCTTGAGATCCAGCCCGGTCGCCCGCATCGCCCGCAGTGCAACGAGCATCGTCACAACCTGTCCTTTGGCATCGCAAGCGCCCCGACCGTGGACGACGCCATCTTGGAAGCTTGCGGCATAAAGCTCATCCGGGGCCGGCACGACGTCGCAGTGGGAGTTCACGATGGCGCTTCTGCCGCCTCCCCGGCCTGCAACATCGATGACGATGTTGGGCCGCCCGCGATAGGTCGTGTGCCCCGGAACGCAAGTATAGTCCGGGTCGGCGCCAATATCGTCATCGATGGGCACGAGCTTAGGCGCCAACCCAAGATCGCTGACGTGACGGTGAAGAAACTCTTGAACCGACTGCTCGCAGCCCATCGTGCTGCGAAAGCCTATAAGCTCGCAAAGCAGCTCACCGGCATATTCGCTCCGGCTTTGCAGATACTTCCCAAGCTCTTCTCTTATTCCAGCCATGTCTCAAAACCCCCTGAGAACGCCTACGGATCTAATCGCGAAAGCGCGAAATTACGAAAACGCGAAAAATATATGTGTGGAGGAGGTCCCCTATGCGGCGGGGATGGTTTATTTCAAAATTCAAAATTTAGAATTTCAAAATTCGGTTCCATGCAGGTCTCGCCGCTCCGCAGTCTTACCGGCGCGATAAGGTTTTCGGCGGGCCCAGACGCCTGTGTCCTGGCAAGAAGCCTGCGGACCGCCGTGGCGGCCATGGATCGATATATGTCGTCCAGGCAGGTTATCGCCGGAAGCGGAAGCATCGCCGCCATATACGAATAGGCCCACCCGACGTAGCTCAGATCACGCGGCACATTCACGCCCATCGCAATCAATGTAGAAAGGATGATGGCATGATCCGATGTGGTAATGGCAAACACTCCGGTGGGGCGAGGCTTGTGGTTTGTGATCTCGGAAAGCAGTGACGGATACAGCTTGCCCGATTTCGACCATACCATGGAGAGGTCCGCCTCAAGGCCCGCGGACTCCAGCGCCTGCCTGTAGCCCTCCAGCGCGCCCGCCCACCTGACGTCATCGGGAAACTGAGCGATGACGGCGATGTGCCCGTGACCGGCGTCCACGAGCCGCTGCGTAAGTTGGCGACCAAGACCGACGTAGTCAACCGTAATGCTGTCGATACCTCGCGAACTCATATCGGCATTCAAGGCGACAAACGGCATCACGCCGGCGATTTTGCCGGCGACATCGTCTCCGATATCGCCGACAACGATCGCGCCATCCGCCGACAGCGGGTTCACGTGCAGACTCAACTGCTTATGCGAAGGCCCGCGAGGCTGTCTAACCAGAAATACTCGATAATCGCTCTTGGCGGCTTCTTCGCACGTCGCCATATGAAGCTCGGTCTGCATCGAAGCCATCTCGCCGCATACCACGAATGCGATGTTTCCCGTCCTGCGCCTGCGCGGTCGATAACCCATTTCGGCCGCGGTTTCGAGGATCAGTTCTCTTGTTTCCGGCGAAGTGCGATGCACGGGGTCGTGCCTAAGCACCCGGGTCACGGTGCTCCTGGATATACCCAGCTTATCCGCAATAGACTGCTGGTCGACTTTTACCTGGGCCACGTTATGCCGCCTCGAAAATAGAAGTCAGGAGTCAGTATCTTACAACTGAAATCCTATACAAGTTGTACCGAACTTTGATATGTGACCTCGGATTTCAGTTGTAAGATACGCCAGAAGAAACCACCGACCTTCCGAATTATGGAAACGCCGTATTGATTTTCCGGCGATGGCCTTCTTGGTTGCGGCTACGCCTCTTTAGTATCTTACAACTGAAATCCTATACAAGCTGTACCGAACTTTGATATGTGACCTCGGATTTCAGTTGTAAGATACGCCAGAAGAAACCACCGACCTTCCGAATTATGGAAACGCCGTATTGATTTTCCGGCGATGGCCTTCTTGGTTGCGGCTACGCCTCTTTAGGAGTTAGAATCCGGGTTAAACACAGTGGCGCACAGTGCACTATTCGATTATTGCACAGCAATCCGGGATTGTCAAGGGCGTTTTTTCAGATATACGCGTTTTTTTTGATCCTGTGACGACTGACGACTCTTGTGATATAATTCCTGTGGCCCCATTATGCGAGATATCACTGCCAACCTCATAACCCGGAACGTGGCAAAAGCCTGCATCGCGGCCGCGTGCGACTTGCCGGAAGATGTGCTGGACGCCTTGAAGAACGCCAAGGCGTGCGAAGAGTCGCCTCTGGGGCAAGAAGTCCTGGACCAGCTTGTGGAGAACGCGGCATTGCCCAGCTCGGAGCAAATGCCTATCTGCCAGGACACGGGCCTGGCGCTGGTGTTTGTGGAACTGGGGCAGGACGCTCACATCGTTGGCGGGGACATCTATCAGGCAGTGAACGAGGGCGTTCGCCGGGGATACGAAGAAGGGTACCTGCGCAAGTCGATTGTCCGGCACCCGCTCGACCGCGTGAACACCAATGACAACACCCCCGCCGTGGTCCACGTCGAGATCGTCCCCGGCGACAGAGTCCGGATCACGATCGCTCCCAAGGGCGGCGGCAGCGAAAACATGAGCATCGCCAGGGTCCTTGCTCCGGCCGAAGGGCTGGAAGGGCTAAAACAGCTTGTAGTCGAGACGGTCGTAAGCGCCGGCTCCAACCCCTGCCCGCCGGTGATTGTCGGAATAGGGCTGGGCGGGTCGCTCGAAAAGGCGGCCATTCTTTCCAAGAAAGCCATCTTGAGGAAAACGGGCGAGCCGAGCCGGAATCCTATCGATGCAAAAATCGAGGCCGAGTCTGCTTGCGGCTGTCAACAGAACCGGTGTCGGGCCGGCGGGCCTCGGCGGGCGAGTCACGGCGCTCGCGGTCCACGTGGAGTCATATCCCTGCCACATCGCGAGCCTCCCGGTCGCTATCACCCTCCAGTGTCACGCGGCACGGCACAAGAGCTTTGAATTGTGACGTTTTATCGCCTGCGTTTCGGGAAAAGGGTTTCCCGAAACAACGGGAAAAGAAGTTCTACAATGCCGGGGTTAAGCTTACTCGGCTGTTGTCTTTGCAGATGACGAGAGGATGGGTAATTAAATGCTGATTAAAGATAATCCGATTTGGGTGTTTCGGGAATCTTGTTCCCGAAACTAAGTGCGTATCGGGAACAAGATTCCCGATACACCGGCAAGAATGCTATCAGTTATTTATGCAAGTAGACACTAGTTTAGCGCTCCGCAGTTGCGCTTCGGGGCATACGCCCGCGAAGTATCATAATCGGCAGTTTGTCATGGGAACGACCATCGTGCGGGCAACAAACTTGGGACATCATCAGAATTTAGAATTGGCAAATCTACCACTTCGTGCGAATGGTGTAGGTGATGACCTTTTCGCCATTCGGCGGGACGCTTATCGGAAACTCGATTGTGTGAGCGTCTTTCTTCGTGTAATGGTCGCTGGAAGCGGTGACCGTCCAGTCCGACCAGACGTGATCCACCACTTTTACGTTGACCGGCACATCTTTGTGGTTGCGGACATTGACCTGGAAGCTCTCCTCTATCGACCTCGAATCGAGCTTCTTGAAATCCGTGCGCTTGTAATCGCCGACAACATCGAACGAGTCGCCGACGTAGAGCCGGATTTTCTCATCACGGGGAGTGTGGTCGATGGTGTCCTCGCCGACAAACTGCTGGCTGCCGGTATCGTCGAGCTTGTAAACTCGCACCGTCCCCGCGGGCAGGGGCATGCCCATGTGGTTGCTTTTCGAGTTCTTCAGTTCCAATACCACGTTGACCTTGTGATAATCGGAGGTATCGTACCCCGAGCCCGGATCGAAGTCCGTGCGCCCCGGATACCACCAACTCCGCCACCACTCGGTGCGGCCGTCGTAGATCAGGTCTTCGGTAACCGGCGCGTTGGAGGCGTTCAAAAGCGAAAGCTGCTTCGTCTCCCGGTCGCGGATGGTGGTCGGGCGCTCCATGGTGTACATGTGATACTCGAAGAAGCTCTTCTCCTCGAACTGCGAGGCGCTGGCGCTGGAGGGCCCCCCTTTGGCATACATGTTGTCGATAGCAAGCGGCTGCGCGTGCCTGACGTCTCCAGCCATCAGAGTCAGTTTGGCGTCCTTGTAAGTGGCTCCGCTGCCGTTGTTCAGAGTCACCCAGCCGCCCAGGTCCAGGGCCGTATCGTTCTTGTTGACCAGAGCAACATAGTCGGCCTTCCAGCCTATGCCGTTGGTAATATAGCTGATCTCGACATCCTGCGAGCCGGAGGTCTCGCTGCGCAGCATCCAGTTGAGGGTCGGCTTCGGGTGCAGACCCTCGGGCAGCTTCTCCAGCGATATCTGACCCTGAGGGTCCAGCACCACGGATCCGTCATCCATTTTTACCACCAGGCCGCCCCGCCCGCCTGGGCTCGATGGCGCATCCGGCCACAAGAAATTTTGATTGGTATTGGCTAGGGCGCTCCGCCGGACCACCGTTCAGCGTAACCCCGTGCTGAGTGTGGGCTGTGCCAACGCTGTCGAAGCTGGTGAACGTGACGCGCTGCCCCACGGACTTGCTGAGGATATTGTCCGGGTTGATGAGGTCATACTGATAGTTCTGCTCGAGAATCACGACGCTGTTGGGCAAGGTGATCGACTTGAAGAGAATGCTGGCGGGTTCGATCTGCGCGGCGACGTCCGCCACTTCGATGGAGTCGATCCCCTGCTTCAAACTAACTGAGCGCGAGTCTTTTACGAGCGCGAAGCCGCCGCTATAGACCGTAAGCTGGACCGACTTAGGCCCAGAAACCGTCTCCGCCGGCCAGGCAGCCGGCGCTGAAACTAGAAAGCACAGACATGCGATTGGTAACCACTTCATGATAGCCTCCTTCGAAAGTAGAAGTTAGGAGTTAGGAGCCAGGAGCTAGAATCCGGGGTCCCAACACTTCGATGATCCGGCGTTTCGCAAGCGCCGGACCCAGTTGTCCGGTGTTTGCAACGCGCGAGCACCCAGCCTTCTTCCTTAACCGTTCAGACGCCACAACCCTCCATATTGTTCCGGCCGGGCAGCCACCACTATGCGGCGCATTGACTCCGAGCGCAAAGATGGGTAGTATAATGGCAGTCCGAAGGGATCCAACGTGACGGTCGGAGGTCCGGATTCTAACTCCTAAAGCGGCGTAGCCGCAACCAAGAAGGCCATCGCCGGAAAATCAATACGGCCTTTCCGTAATTCGGAAGGTCGGTGGTTTCTTCTTACGTATCTTACAACTGAAATCCGAGGTTCCATATCAAAGTTCAGGTACAGCTTGTATAGGATTTCAGTTGTAAGATACTAACTTCTATCTTGGGGGATCGTATCCGATGCCGTGCGCCTGCGAGAGAGAGTTCGACGAACTGACGGATTATATAAAGTCGCTCCACAACCCGGAGCATCCGCAGTCCTCGCTGATTGCGGTCCTTCACCATGCCCCAGGGGATTGTACGGCTACCTGAGCAAGGAGGTAATGGAGCACATAGCCCAGGTAACTGAGGTGCCGGCGGCGGAAATCTTCGGGGTTGCCACGTTTTACGGCTATTTTAAGCTGCAGCCGCAGGGTAAACACCACATAAGCGTGTGTATGGGCACGGCGTGCTACATAAGGGGGGCGGCTAAGGTGCTGGAAAAGATCGAGGACGAACTCGACATCAAATGCGGCGAGACAACCTCCGACGCGCTCTTCAGTCTTGACGAGACCCGCTGTATCGGCGCCTGCGGCCTCGCGCCCGTGATGACCATCGGCGAGCAAGTCTACGGCAGGGTGGAACCGCATCAGGTCAAGGCGATTCTGGATGACTACAGGCCCGGGCAGTGAGAGCTACTTGCTGTCCGTGCGGAACGGCGATGCAGGCAGCCCCATCTTGTTGCAGAGGTTGACTACCGGGCAGTCGGCCCAGCCGTATCTCACCGACACCGGATGCGGCGCCAGCGCGCTCGTCACCTCCACGGTCCTCTTGCCCACTATCTTCGCCTGGGCGTTGTAAAACTTGCCGTCCGCCCCGGCGATGGTGAAGCCCTTGAGGTCGCCGTCCTTTGCCACCAAACCGCCATCAACGCATCCGAATGATACTATGGCCCTGCCGGATTTCAGCGTCATCGAGTCGAAGAGCGGCCCGCGATAGACAACGCGCTTGTCGTAGGCTATTGCGTCCGCCGCGAGGGCCAGGCGCTGACCGACAGGCTCCTTTTGCTTGGGATGGATGTCATCCGGGTTGCCGAGGTCGGTGATCACAGCCATGGCGGTGTTCGGGCAGGTATGGGTCGTCAGCAATTGTGCCTCGCGAAGCTCCGCCCACCCGCTTTCCTGTGGCTCGGTAACGATCTTGCCAAAAGGCGCCAGTTGAACGAACAGGAATGGAAAATCTCCCTGCCCCCACGCCTCGCGCCAGGAGCGGATCATCGTCGGGAAGAGCGTTCGATACTCGCGCGCTCGGCCCGCGTTGGATTCGCCCTGATACCAGATGGCTCCCCGGATCGCGTACGGCCGCAGCGGCGCTATCATGCCGTCATAAAGCAGGCAGGCGCGATTGGGATTGCCATCGATCGGAGTCTTGTCGCTGTCGACGAGCATCTGGCGAAAGTCCGGCTTTGAAAGCAGGCCGTCACGGCTGGCCCAGGTTTCCGCGACTGTTCCGCCCCAGCTCGATTCGATCATTCCCACGGGGACATTGAGGTTCTTGCGCAGTTCTCGCGCGAAGAAGTAGCCGACGGCCGAGAATGATGCCGAGGTGGCGGGAGAGGATTCCTGCCAGGTCGCGGGAGCGGAGTCGAGGGGTGTCTTGCTGATCTTATGGTCCACATGATAGAGGCGCAGCATGGGGTCTGCCGAAGCCCCGACCGCCTCGGCGCCGTTAGCCGCGGCGTTCAGCGAGAATTCCATATTGGATTGCCCGCTGCAAATCCAGACCTCGCCCACCAGGACGTTCTTGATCTGGATATCGTTGATTTTCATAGTGAACGGCCCACCGGCGCGCAGCGGCCTTAACTTGACCATCCATTTTCCATCGCGCGCAATGGTAGACAGGGTCTGCTTTCGAATTGTGACGGTGATCTTTTCTCCATCACTGGCCGTGCCCCAGACGGGTACGTCGATTCCCCTTTGGAGCACGGCTCCATCCGAAAACAGCGGGTTCGGCTGCACCGCCGCCCACGCCGAGGCCGCGACTAGCAGCACCCCAGCGGCGGCGAACAGAATAGTTGTCTTTTTGGCAAATGGTTTCATTGTTTTCCTCGAGAACAGTCGAAAGTCATGCTTGCGGCATCTTGTATATTGTAGGGTCTCGACTGAAGAGCGTCAAGCGGTAACATCTGGCGCAAGTGCCCACTGTCCGTGAGTACCAACCCACCTATGCGGCGGGAACGACAAATAGAGCGTCCGCTTCAACCCGGCGCCTTCGTGCCAGGGATTGTCTCGACCTGTCGTTCCCGCCGCATAGGGGTCGGCCTCGTTACTAGTATCTTACAACTGAAATCCTATACAAGTTGTACTGAATTTTGATATGTCACCTCGGATTTCAGTTGTAAGATACGTAAGAAGAAACCACCGACCCTCCGAATTACGAAAAGGCCGTATTGATTTTCCGGCGATGGCCTTCTTGGTTGCGGCTGCGCCGCTTTAGGAAGAGTGAGCTGTTACCATCTGCTATTAGACTATCCGCGAAGCGAAGCGCTATAATATATGAGTATGCAAAGAGTACCTGACGAATTGGGCGATCGAAACAGGACTGGCGGGCCTTGGCGTTGCTCCGGCCATCGACGAGGTGCGAAGGGTATATCCATGGGCCAGGTCCGTGGTGGCGGCGGCGGTTTCGTACCTGCCGCCCGAGCCGGACGCCGATTCGAACGTCCCAGGCGGGGACCGAGGTCTGGTTGCCCGGGTTGCCCGCGGAGCCGATTACCACCCGGTGATGCGGGGCAAGCTGTCTGAGGTCGCGGCGAGGCTTCTCGGGCGTTATCCGAACGCCCGCCTGAAAATATGCGTCGATACCACCCCCCTGCCGGAGAGAAGGCTTTCCGTGCTCGCCGGGGTCGGCTGGCTGGGCAGGAATTGCTGCATATACACGGGCGAGGGCGGCTCCTGGGTGGCCTTGGGGGAGATCGTGACCGACCTCGATCTGCCAGCCCCCGAACCCCTGGCTTCGGTGGACCGCTGTGGGGACTGCCGCCGATGCATCGATGCCTGCCCGACCGGCGCGATATGGGATTGCGGCGAAGGGTGTAGGGCCGTCTTCGACGGAAGCCGGTGTCTTTCGCGGCTTACGCAGGCGAGCGGCATCATACCCACGCGGATGCGGCGGGCCCTGGGCAACAGGATATATGGCTGCGACATCTGCCAGGAGGTCTGCCCCCAAAACGCCGGCGTCCGGCCGAGCACGCCGGAGTTTGCCAAGGCAATGTTTCCGGGAGCGCACCCCGAGTTGATTCCACTCATAACCATCAGCCCGGATGAGTTCGGGTCCACGGTGCAACCAAGTTCCATAGGCTGGATTCGCCGCCGCCGCATCAGGAGAAACGCCGTGATCGCCGCCGGCAACTTGAAATGCATGGCCGCGGTCTCGCTGCTCGAAAAAACGCTCCAGGATCAGGACGCCAACCTCAGCGCCTATGCCAGGTGGGCGTCGCGGGAGATTTTGAATGCCACTCCGGCGGGAACGACAAGCCGCCGTGTAGTCGGCCCATTACGCAGGGGGGACGAGAAGTCCAAATTCTAAATTTTGGTAACGTCCCAAGTTTGTTGCTCGGCGCCGTGGTCATCGCCACGACAAACTGCCGATTATGATACTTCGCGGGCATATGCTGCCCCGAAGCGTAACTGCGGAGCGCTAGACTAGGGCGTGAGAGCGGTAGATGATCTTGAATAAGTTTACCGGGTGTTTCGGGAATCTTGTTCCCGAAACTAAGTGCGTATCGGGAACAAGATTCCCGATACACCGGCAAGAATACTATTACCTATTTACGCAAGTAGGCACTAGGGCGTGAGAGCGGTAGATGATCTTGAGTAAGTTTGGGCGGTGGGTTATCTCTTCGCAGCTACCCTTCGGGGCATACGCCCGCGAAGTATCAAGGTCGGAGGGTGGGTTCCGGAGAGTTTCGGGATTTCCGGAGCGAATACGACGTTCATAGTCTTGATACAAGGTGAAAGGGACAAACTTCCGGAGACCGCCGAGGCCCTGGCCGATGTGCCGGGTGTCGCGGAGGTATACTCGGTGGCCGGGGACTACGACCTGGTCGCGCTCGTGCGTGTCAAGGAGCACGAGCAGCTCGCCGATGTGGTGACCAAGAAACTGCTGAAGATGGGCGGTATAGTGCGCACAAACACCCTCATCGCCTTCAAGAGCTACTCTCGCAAGGACCTCGACCGCATGTGGGAGATAGGGCTGGAGGGCGGGTAAAAGTCCGATTTTTCATGCGTCACCAAGCGTCACCCTGCCGCTTGCCTTGCCGCAAGGCAAATGAGGATCAAATCAATACGGGGGCCTATCGATTGCGAGTCAGTCGCGGCGATTTCGACGGCTTTAAGAAGGCGCCCGGGCCTAAAGCCCGGGGCCTTTGTCTTACCAGTCTCGCCGTCGTCCACCGCCGCCGCCGCCGAACCCACCGCGGCCACCACCGCCACCACCGCCGGTTCGTTCGGTGCGAGGTCGGGCCTCGTTCACCGTCATAGCCCTGCCGCCCATGTCTCTGCCGTTGGTAGCTTCGATGGCGGCCGCCACGTTCTCCTCTGGGATCTCTATGAATCCAAAGCCCTTGTTTTGTATGAGCCTGATTTCCGCAATCGGCCCGAAGGGCTCGAATAGTTCACGGATTTCGTCTTCAGAGGCACTGTAAGGCAGATTGCCTACGTAGAGAGATTTGTTGGCCAAGTTTCAATACCTTCCTTCCCGGGACACACTTCCCTCGGCGATCGGACTCCGAGGTACTCCGGCCAAATGTTAGAATACTAAAATCCACCGTACAGTATATGCCAAGAAGGCGTAGTTTGCAACTAATAATTTTCAGTATTTTTTTCGGAGACCAAATCCTAGCCCGGCAAACCCGGAACCGGATTTGATCGCGGAAACGCGGCAATTCTATCATTTCAAAATTCGCCGCATCCGCGATAGTAGTATAATGATAGCGATCTAGAACCTCTGGAGCACAATGGCAATGACATTTCCGATCAATCGAATGAGAAGACTGCGCAGGTCCGAGACGCTGCGCCGGATGGTTCGTGAGATAACAGTCTCGGTAGACGACTTGATAGCCCCGCTTTTCGTAACCCACGGGCTGGACGTGAAGCTGGAGATACCATCGATGCCCGGCGTCTATCACTTCAGCGTGGATGCCTTGTGCCAGGAAGCGCGCGAGCTCAGGGACCTCGGCATACCGGCGGTGCTGCTGTTCGGCTTGCCCTCCAGAAAGGACGAGGTCGGCTCCGAAGCTTATTCTTCCGAAGGAATCGTGCAGAGGGCGGTCAGGGCGCTCAAGAAGGCTGTGCCGGAGTTGGTCGTGATTACCGATGTCTGCTTGTGCGAGTACACCTCCCACGGTCACTGCGGAATAGTGCGCGATGGCGAAATCGTCAACGACAAGACCGTCGAACTGATCGGGCGCGCGGCGCTTTCCCACGCCCAAGCAGGCGCGGATATAGTCGCGCCTTCGGATATGATGGACGGCAGAGTCGGCTTTCTTCGCGACGCGCTCGATGAAAACGGCTTTGCCGACACCGCGATCATGGCCTACTCCGCGAAGTTCGCATCGGCATTTTACGGGCCGTTTCGGGACGCGGCGGATTGCTCTCCCAGCTTCGGCGACAGAGCGACATACCAGGTGGACCCGCCGAACCGGCGCGAGGCTATGAAGGAAATGACCCTGGACTTCGAAGAGGGAGCGGACGTGGAGTCATGGTCAAACCGGCCATTCCTTATCTTGATATCATAAGCGACGCAAGGGGCGCTTTCGACGTGCCGATCGCAGCCTACAATGTGTCGGGAGAATACTGCATGGTCAAGGCGGCGGCCGACTGCGGGTGGATCGACGAGCGCCGCGCCACAGATGAAATCCTTGCATCCATTAAGCGCGCGGGCGCCGATCTCGTCATAACCTACTCCGCCAAGGACTTCGGGATCTGGCAATCCGGCGGTTAGAACGGGTCGAAACAATTTCGCCTTGCACTGCGTCGTATATGTGGGGTTGGTCGCCGGCTTCGGAAATCCGGCCGGAGGGCGCGGGGGTGCATTCCTATTCATGGACGGGTGGCGTCCCGCCGGTTGAAACCGGGGCTACGAAGCACAAAGTCGGCCGCCGCCGACTGCTTCCCAGTCCCCGAAGGGGGACTTCGTGCCTTTGTCGCCGCGAATTTATTCGTCAGGCTGCTTACCGCTGAGGGGAAGCGCACCCAGGAGAGGCTTCCCCGACTTTCGACTTTATGACTTTTGACTTCCCTGGAGCCACATCCTTGCTAATAGTAGAAAATCTGACCAAATACTACAAGAAAACCCTGGCTGTGGACGGGGTGAGCTTCGAGGTGGCAAACGGCGAAATCGTGGGCCTGCTGGGGCCTAACGGGGCCGGGCAAGACCACCGTGCTCCGGTGCGTGACGGGCATCGTTCAAGCATCCGGCGGCCTGATCGAGGTGGATGGCATAGACCTTGCCGAAGACGAAGAAGAAGTCAAGCGCAGGCTTGCGTTCGTTCCCGAGGTCCCCAGTCCCTACGAAATGCTCACCGTTCTCGAGCACCTGCGTTTCATCGCCATGGCATATCAGACAATGGACCGCTTCGAGGAGCGCGCCGATGAGCTTCTGCGCAAGTTCGAGCTGCACGAAAAGCGTCACGAACTCGTGCTGAGCCTCTCCAAGGGCATGAAGCAGAAACTGGCCATAGCCTGCGCGTTCATTCACGAAGCGAGCGTGCTGCTTCTGGATGAGCCACTAATAGGCATCGATCCCAGGGGAGCGCACGAACTCAAAGACTTGCTCTCCAGCGCGCGGAAGGCCGGCAAATCGGTGTTGATAAGCACCCACATGCTCGACACCGCCGAGCGGCTCTGCGACCGGATCATCATTCTCCAAACGGGCGTCATCATCGCCGAGGGCAGCCTGGCCGAGCTTCAGGACCTGGCGAAGATGGGCGAGCATGCGTCGCTGGAGGACCTTTTCCTCACGCTTACACAGGAAGGCGAATCAGTTGAAGCCTCTGCTTTATCTTGAGTACCGCCAGCTCGTAAACGCGATCAAGAATACTCTTCGCTCTCCCAAGCGCCTGATCCCGGCGCTCGTTATCGGCGCGTGGGTGATATCCTGGTTCCTGCAATCGGTCCTGATCTTCTCGGGAAATGGTCCGCGCGCCGGTCTGGTCCCTCGCCTCTGGCACGTTTCGGAAATCCCCACTGACTTGATAAGGGTCATGGTGTTTCTCTGCGTGAGCGTCGGCAGTGTGCTGGTGATTTACATCGCGTTCAACTCTGGGATGATGGTCTTCTCGCTTGCGCAGGTGGACTTCATGTTTCCGACGCCCATCAGCCGCAAAAAGGTGCTCCTCTACAAGCTCGTAAACGACTACGTAAAGTCACTCCGCCACGGTGACGGCGTTGTAACTTCTTATCGGGCCGCCGGCGTTTGCCAGCGTCGGAGTCAGCGTCCTGCCGTGGGGGATCGTCAGTATTCTCGCCCTGGTGGCGCAGTTCCTGCTGGTCGTGAACGTGGCGCACACGGTCAACATCATCTTCACTTTCGGCTTCGAGCGGCGAAAGCAAGCCCAGTCGATCATCAAGGCCGTCCTTGTGGCCGCGATAGTGTTGATGCTGGGAGTCGGAGCCATCCAGTTCTTCCGGACCGGGTACTCGGTATGCAAGCTTTCTTTGGGCGGCCAATTCACCGGTCACACAAGTGCTGTTCGCGCCCGCCGCGTGGTGCTCCGACATATTCCTGGCGCCCATACGCCTGATGACGCGCTGGGACTGGATACACCTGGGGATGCTTTGGCTGCTGGCGTTGGGCAGCTTCTTCTTTCTTCTCTCGCGCAAGGAAAACGTCTACGAGCCGTCGCTCGGGATCACCGTGAAGCTTGCGGACAAGCGGCGAAAAGTGCTCTTTGGGGGCCTGATGTACATCGAAAACCGGGCGGACGCCATGCGCGACAGAGGGATCACGCGCCCCGTCGGGGTCACGGTGCCGGCCTTTGGCAGAGGGGCTGTGGCGCTGTTTTGGAAGAGCCTGCTCACTCGCTACAGGGTGTCGCACGGCCAGTTGCTCTTTACTGTCATGGCGCCCGCCGTGATAGTCTTTATAGTGAAGCGCTTCGTCGCGGACAACTGGGCGCTGAGCCGCACGCCGATTCTGCTGCTGTATGTGGTCTGGATGATCTCGCTGACGATGCAGTCTGAACTGCGCACGGAACTGCGGCAGGCAAATATCGTCAAGCCCATGCCGATAGCTGCCTGGAAGGTAATGCTGGCGCAGTTTGTCGCCGGGACACTGCATTTGACCGGAGGAGTGCTGGTGTTCGCTGGGGCGATGTGGGTAATGATCCCGCAGGCCAGAGGAGAACTGCTCACGGCCTGCACGGTCGGCTCGCCGTTCCTCGGCTTTGCAAGCATGGCGGCGACCAGCATCCCGGCGCTGATGTACCCCGACAGCAGGGACGCCGCGCAGAACTACCTCTGCGCCATGGTCAGCTTCATCCTCGTTTTCTTGTGCATCGTGCCGACCGTGGTCTTGAGCATCGCCATTTGCTACTCGCTCTCCAGGCCGCTGTATGCCGCGCTCGCAGTCGTTTCGGCAGCGAACCTGGCCGTGGGCGCGGCCGCCACCAGTATCGCCGGTTACGCATTCCGCAGGTTCGATCCGACAACTGAATGATTCCCAGACGCAAGAAAACAGGGCAGGGAAAGTGATCTTCCCCGCCCCGCTTTCACTGAAAACCGCCGCTGCCGTATTTGCGCAGCGAGGTATGACGGCGCAATCTGCACCCTGGTGAGAAGCCCCGAAAGGTCCTTCATAGGCATCGGCGGGGGGTAAGACCCGTCATCGTTCACGTAGGCGTAAACCGCCTGCGGGTTCACCAGCGCTCTTTGACCTCCGGCCAGCGTAGTTAGAGTCGCGCCGACTATGTCTATTGTCGCTCCTGTTAGTTCTGGAACTGGATTGTTCAGGACCAGGACCAGCGCCGGCGGGTCGCTGGAAAATGCGAACCATTCTCGGAGCGCTATCGTGCAACCGTCGCTGGAGACCGATTGTACACCCTCGCCCGGCAGGGTAACCAGGCTGTCGTCGGGTTGTGTCAACGCCCAGCCTATGGCTCCTGGCGCGTTCCAGGCCGTCTGGAAATCGGGACTAGCGATGATCTCGGCGTCCGTTGGGCCGGGGTAGGGATTGAAGGGACCGCCTCCCGCGTCGGGCGACGGCAGGGCCACCAGAGACCGCACGCCCATCGCCATGCTCGTTGCGCCGTATGCCGCGCCTCCCAGGTAGATGCAATCGGCCTGAATGGTATCGCCGTTGTAGCCGCCGTCCGCCGAAGTCCCCGTTACGGTCACGCGGTCCCAAACTCCCGTCGCCATCGCGGTCGCGGGAGATGCCGGAGTGGCCGCGGAGGACAACAGCGACGTGTTCGCCTCGACATAGGACCATATCCCGGTGCATGTGTTCTTGGGGAGGCAGTCGGTATGAAGGACCTTCAGATAGGACCCATAGTTGCAGTCTACCAGCGCATTGACCAGCCGGACACGGCTCCCTATCGTCATTCCGGACGAATCACTCGTGACAAAACCGCCGTAGGCCTGGGGCTTGTAGCACCTGAGGTACGAAGCGCTATAGGTAACGTCCATCTGACCGCGAACGCGCAGGCACCGGACAAGGTTGGCGCCAACCTGGGTGTCACTGCTGATGCCCGTTACACACACGTAGTCGCCGATGCCTGGACACGCGGCGCTATCGCAGTACACGCGGACACCCGTGACTGGCGATGGGTAGGTTGTGCCTGCCGCACTGTCATTGAGCGGGACGATTATCGCTCCTTGCAGAGAATTGCCGTCCTTCAACGCGCTTCCATCGTTAATGTAGAAGAAGCAATCGCCTGCTGAGTCATCGCCTACGTAGGTAACCTTGCCGGTGGTCCGCGCCAGCAGACCGAGGTCGTAGAGTCCCGTGCCCTGCGTAATGCCGGGTGCATTGGTCGGAGCCTTTCCCCCAAGGGCCTTATTCGTCATCGCGAGCGGCGCCGGCGGGGCTGCGGAGCCGGTAGAGTCCACGCTATCGGCGAGACGTACCGCTCGATGACGCCGGTTCCGGTCAGGCGAAGCGTTCCGCTTATCGAAACAATTGTTCCGGCTGGAAACGCCTCACTTGCCTCCACGCGGATTCCGCCACTCCGGCCTGCGTCCTCGACATAGAACACGGTGCTTCCGCTCGAGTCCATGTTCGGCCCGAGGGTGTCCGACGGCCCGGCTACAATCGGAATATTGACCAAAGACACCGGCGTGCTGTCGCCCAGATTGAACATCTGCCCGATGGTGTCGATCTGGGCTGTTCCGTTAATGAGGTTAATCATGCGGATCGGGCTGTAGGATACGCATGACGGCGAACCATAGTACCCGATGGCTTGAAGTTCGTAGACCCCGGATGGCTGCGGCAGAGTGCAATCATAAGGACTCGTCGTGGCCTGGCCCGCCGAGTCCAGGTCGTCGTTCTGGAAGAGCCAGTAAACGACACCTGTCGGAGTGCCGCCAGCCTGAGTTTCGACCGACGTGCCGTTCACGATGCCGTAATCTGACGATGGCTGGGAAACTTGCACGCTCGTGCCGCCGGTGGTGCAAAGCGTCACGGCGCGCGTTATGGTCGAACTGCCCACGGCGCCGCCCGATTGACTGACGGTCGCCTGGACGGTGTAATTGCCGTCGGGGTAGATGCGGTTGGCGGCGCTGTCGGCTGCCTCGGTGTTCCAGAGGCAGCGGTAGGACGCCTGTGCATCATTTGTCAGGTCGCTATAGGCCCCGCCTGGGCCGATAATGGAGAACTGCGCATCGCCTATTGTCCCGCCGCTGTCGGCCGTAGCGGTGACGGCAAGCGTGACGGAACCGCGCACGGTCGCCTGATTGGGCGGGGTCGGATCGGTAAAACTCAGGCCGGGGTGAACCTGAAACGGAGCGGTAATAGGATCGCCAACCACGACCTGCATCCATGGAATCTGCGGTATGCCCATCCACATGCTTTCCCCTACCGTGCTGCCGCGGGCGTAGAGCGGGAAAATCACTTCGGGGTCTGGAGTGTCGCCGCCGTACGGCTCCTCGACATTGCCTGCTATGGCGGTGCATCCCTCGTGGATGAGATCGATTGTAAGGCACTGGCTGAGCCAAATCTGGTAGGCTATGCCGCTCGCCTGGCTGTTGCAGATGCTGTCGCCGCAATCCTGGGACAAAATGACCTCTCCGGGATGTCCAAGATCGTCATTGGGGAAATGCAGTTCAAGCGTCGCGTCTTGCGGGACGGTGAGGTTGGTCATGTCGATGACCGCGCTGCCATCGCTGAACGTGGCCGTGGCGATGGGAGTATCGCTGCCGGTAGCGTAAAGCCCGATCCAGTGAGTATCATACTCGGAACTGGTGGGCACTCCGCTGACCAGCAGTTGGTAAGGCTGGGGATTCGCCGCCGTATCGATCCCGATGCCGTTGGCATAGGCGGGACTACGCAGGTTCCGGCAGTCATAGGATACGTTCCAGAAGATGCCCAGCGCCCCGTCTATCCAGGTATTAAAGGGCCGTTGCCACGTGGTTACGGAATCCGCTGCCGGGTCATACGAGCCGTTGCTGGAATACAGCATAACGTCCGATTGGTTGATCGCATAGGCATTCGTGGATGGGGCGCTGCCCGGTTCGCGCAAGACATTGCTCTCTCCGAACACGTTGTCCAGGGCCGTTTCCATTACCGATGAGTAGACTCTTCCTATGCTAGGGCTGGGGGCATCGTCTATAACGGCACGGGCGGTACCCAGGACACTTCTGCCGACCGCATCCGCGTTTACGGCCCGGTCGATCATCAGCTTTATATCCCGCGGAATTTGCTTTTGCTGACCGTTTATGGTCACGGTTTCCAGGGGAGTTTCGTACCCATCCAAGCGAGCGGTCAGATACCGCATGCTGATCGTGGCCGGCTCCAGCGCGTCGGTCGCGCTCCATGTCGAGGCGTGACGAGACTGAATGACCGTCGAGTTATTCGTGCACGCCACCACATCGCTGCCGCCGCCCGCCCATGCGACCGAACTTTTGCCGGTGGGATCGGATGTGTCGGAGGTCCAAGCGTTGCCGTCCCAGACAAGGAACGTCCCGGAGCCGTATGCGATAACCACGTGGCTGTCGTCATAGGCGGCGAGATTGGCGTTCCCGGAGAACGTCGGGGAAGTGAGCGTGTTCCAGGTGGAACCGTCCGTAGTGCGGAGGATCGTGCCGTTGGTTGTGACCGCCCAGCCCGTTTCCACGCTGCCCGTGCTATTGACCCATATCCGACCCGTAGCGCCGGTTGTGTACCTGCGGGTACCAGTTTCCGCCGGAGTTCGTGGTATGATAAATACCGCCGCTGCCGGAGACCCACGCCTCGGAGGCGCTCACCGCCGCGATGGACTTGGGAACAAAGCCCGACGGCAGACCATTGCCGCCGCTGACGCTGTCCCAGACCGTGGTCGAAAGGCTTGGACCGCACCTTATGGTGTAGTGCAACACTGGAGGATAGACACTTATGTCGTAGTAGCTTCCCACGCTCCAGCCGTTCGCATTGTCGCAGAAGCAGATGCCGAATATTGAGGGCCAGTTAACGAACCAGTTGCTGCCGGAGAGTACCGTGCTCCAGGTTGCGCCATAGTCGGTGGTTTTGATTACCCCGCTGCCGCCGTCGCAAGCGTAGGCGCATCCCGGATAAAGGGTCTGGTCGGGAAGGTAGATGTCGTTAACGCTGAAGGCAATGAACTGCTTGGCCACGTCACCTATCGGAGTCCACTGCCAGGCTCCTCCCGTCAGCGTCCCTTGATACAGGGCTCCCTTGTCTCCTCCCGCGATAGCGTGAGAAGAGTCGAACATCCTGACGATGCTGAAATTCGGTGGTAGCACCGTGCCGAAGTTGCACGGGCTTGCTCTGAACTCGCCAAAGTCGGTCGGCAGCGTCCTTTGAGTCGGGTCGGGGCTGGGGTCGAAGCCACAGTAGGGATTCGGAATGCTCACCCCGCCGCCCCCGTATGAAGGAATAGGCTCGGCGCCCATGGCGTGGTGTTGAAGAGTACCCGTCAGAGCGGAGTCCACGGAGCAGGCTCTCTCGTTCCCATTGACCGTCATAGGTACGCCATAACAAAGTACCAGACATTTCACAGGATCATCGGCAGGATCGTTCGGGTCGGAACCGAACGTGGACTGGAGGTAGGACTTCAGCGGGTTAGCGATGTAGGTGATGAAATCGGCTGGCGTAATTGCATACTCCGGACGGCTCCAGTCTATGCCCACCTTGTTGGCATCTGGTATTCCCCGACTCGCGCAGTAATAACCGCAAACCGCTCTTGACTGATATGCACCGGTATTCCAAGCCCCGGCACTGTCGTACACCACGACAACCTCGCTCGCGATGAGGCCAGCATTGGCAGCCGTGAGGGGAGCGATGCCGATCAAAATGAAAAGCACACGCAGGAGGAGTTTCATCTTTTCCGCCTCCAAACGCTCACGAGCGCGGCAAGTCCGAGTGTGAGCGACGCGAGGCTGGTTGGCTCAGGAACTATTGCCAACTCGAAGCAGTACTGGCCGGTGAAAAGGGTATTCTGCTCCACCTCGGGGCCGAAAATGTACTGCAAGCCGCTGCCGGACTGGGACCAGACGAGTCGCTGGAGGCCGTCCGTATCCTGGTGCCACAGTTCGAGGCACATTACGCTGGAGTCGTAGTTGGTTTCCCCCGCCAGGCTGATATAAGCAATCGTCTGGTCGCCCGCCCACGCCATATACAGGGGAAGTATCAGGCTCTGGTCCGACGTGGCCCCATATGCGTTGGCTGATACCGATATGTACCGTGTGAAGTCCGTCTGGTAGGGGCCGTTTGTGACCGTAAATGGGCCGTATTGGCCGGGGGGCGTCAGGAATGACGCTTCCCCCATGAGTGTGGGGTTATGATACACGGGATCGTAGGTAAAGACGTACACCGGGTCTATGTTGGCGTACCAACCCGCCTGCAAGTCGGCGGCATAGCCTGCCTGGCACAGGGCAAGCAGGAAAACGATTGCGAGTATTACTTTGGTTTTCATTTTCTGTCCCCCTTCAAGATAGTGTTGCATCTCATGATATCCCCCTCAAACGCGCGTACAGGGCTGCGGCTCCCGCCAACAGAACGACAAATCCGGAAGGCTCGGGTACCACAGCAACCTCAAGGTAAAACGGGCCGTTGGCCAGGCTGGTGTTTTGTCCTATGAAACCCGAGGATCCCCCGCCGTTCTGCATCTGAGTCCATATGGTAGCGGTGGTCCCGTTGCCCAGGGTCTGGTACAAGCCCAGGTACATCTGCGTCGGGTCGTAGTTGGTGGCGCACCCCACGCTGATGTAACCTATCGTCTGGTCGCCCGACCAGGCCATGTATAGGGGTAGTATCAGGCCCTGGCTAGACCCCACTCCGTACGCGTCCGCTGACACGGACACGTACCGGGTGTAGTCCTCGTCGTACGGGCCCGCCGTCACGGTGAATGGGCCGTACTGGCCGGCGGCAATTTGGATTGACGGCTCCGCTGTGAGCGTGGGGTTATGGTACACCGGATCGTAGGTATAGACGTACACCCGGTCTATGTCCGCGTACCAGCCCGCCTGCAAATCGGCGGCATGGCTCGCCTGGCACATCGCCAGCAGAAAAACGATTACTAGTAGCATTTTTGGTTTTCATTTTCTGTCCTGCTTAAAGATAGTAGAAGCAATATTCATGCCAATCATGCCATCCGCATCACCTCCTTTCCGATCAGTCTGCCAGTTACCGTGCTGGTCGCACTATTTCGGATGCAAGCGGCAGTCCCCCTACACTGCCACGGTCGCACAAGATTTTTTTATTTTGCGAAGCAAAGCCAGTGAGCAGTGTAATCCCGGACTGCGTTGAGCTTAAAAATGCCGTTCAACTCGATCCTGTGCCGGCTTGCGATGGAAAAGCAAAGCCAATCAAAGCCATTTATCCAAGAGGAGAAAGGCCAATTGTCTAGAAAGCAAAGCCAAATCAACGCCCTCGGATTACCCTGACCACTTCACCGGGTGTCTCGTTTTCCTCCGGCCTCTCGGCCTTCAAGAGTCGAAACTCGCGCAAAGCCATCTGCAAGGTGCGCCGGATACCGGCCTCGCACCTCGAAAACGTTGTGTAAGTGTCCTCTGGAAGGGGCGCCGCGGTGGTGGTTTGATCGTCCTCGCACAGCCCCTTGTTCTCCGCTGTGAGCAGACGCCGCATCCTCCACATGCAGGAGACAACAAGGTCTATGTACAGTTTCTCCACATCTCCATCCGGCTGATAGCGAGCGTGAATCTGCTTCTTGAGGTCAAGAAGCTCCGCTTCGCACCCACCGGTCACCAGCAGCGCACGAGAAAACAGCCCGTGCTTAACGGAATTGAGGGCAACACGTCTCCTGCCCTCTGTCGATCTCGGTCCCGAGCTCCTCTTTGAGTTCGCTCGGTTCGCTGCTACCTGTCTTTCACTTGCCATATCAACTCCCTCTAATCTCCCCGAAGCACGGCCGCTAAGGGACACTCGCAGTATACTCAAGGAATCCCCGCATGTCAATTATGACTGCCAGGTTTTGACACTGGCTTCTTATGAAGGCAGCCCATCGTTTGGCGACCTGCAGCATTGAGACTGAAATTAATGCTAGATTGTCCCCGCCTCTTCCCACGGGAAGCACGTTCATGCCACCCAGGAAGCCTCTCTGAAGAAAAAACTTGGCTATCGAGGCGGGACTTGACCGTACGTATATCACCGGCATCGCTCCCGGCAGAGCCGGAAGTTTGCCCAGCTTGATCATAGCACATGTATTCCAAGTTGGTCAAGCGTTTGTGGGTCTAGTTGATTGTGGCGTTGATCGTCTTGAGGCCCTAAACTAGAATAATGGCAACAAGCGAGCAGAAAGTTCGAGATTTGCAGCAGACAATAGTCCGACGGATAAGAGAGCTCCGCCGAGCCGCTGGCTTGACTCAGGAACAGTTGTCTGAGAAAGTGGACATCGCGCCACAGGACCCTGTCGCGGTTGGAGACGGGCCGTCGAGTTCCGTCATTAACCCTGATCGTTCATTTGGCGGACGCCCTAAACACAACCCCATCCGCGCTACTCACAGAATCAGACCGGGGCGCACAGACCAAACGTTTGAGTAGGGCAGTGGCGATGTTTGGTTCCCTCACAGAGGAAGATGCCGCATTTGTCGAAACTCAGCTTGCGGGTCTGCTATCGCATCTAAAGCACGTTCGTAACAAATCGCAGTCGGACGCCTGACGGTGGTGTAGGCGCTTCCCACGCTCCAGCCGTTCGTATTGTCGCTGAAGCAGACGCCGAATGTGGAGGGGAGGTACAGGGCCCAGCTAGACCCGCCGAATACCGTGCTCCAGCTTGCGCCATAGTCGGTGGTTTTGATTACCCCGCTGCCGCCGTCGCAAGCGTAGGCGCATCCCGGATAAAGGGTCTGGTCGGGAAGGTAGATGTCGTTAACGCTGAAGGCAATGAACTGCTTGGCCACGTCACCTATCGGAGTCCACTGCCAGGCTCCTCCCGTCAGCGTCCCTTGATACAGGGCTCCCTTGTCTCCTCCCGCGATAGCGTGAGAAGAGTCGAACATCCTGACGATGCTGAAATTCGGTGGTACACCGTGCCGAAGTTGCACGGGCTTGCTCTGAACTCGCCAAAGTCGGTCGGCAGCGTCCTTTGAGTCGGGTCGGGGCTGGGGTCGAAGCCGCAGTAGGGATTCGGAATGCTCACCCGCCGCCCCCGTGAGGAATAGGCTCGGCCGCCATGGCGTGGTGTTGAAGAGTACCGTCAGAGCGGAGTCCCCGGAGCAGACCCTCTCACTCGCGTATGAGCGTCATAGGCACGCCATAACACAGTACCAAACATTTCACAGGATCGGAGGCAGGGTCGTTCGGGTCGGAACCGAACGTGGACTGCAGGTAGGATTTGAGCGGATTCGCGATATATGTATCGAAGTGGGCGGGGACCCGGATGTCGTACCCCTGGCTGATTCCAATCTACACCGACCTCGTTCCTTGCTGGGATGTTGTGGGCTGCACAATAGTAGTCCCCGACAGCCTTCGACTGGTAAGTGCCTGTGTTCCACATTGGAGCGCTGCTGTAGACGACCAGGATGTCCTGGGGCGACAATCCCGCAACTGCGGGAGTTGCTGCGGCGACGAGGGCTAGAGCTACAGAAATGATAGCTGTTCGCATGACCTACGCCCTCCTTCTGATGACGTGACATAAGGAGGCACAGCCGATGACCAGGCATAGCGCCGCGGACGGCTCCGGCACGACAGCAACCTCAAAGAAGTATGACCCGGTGTAGGGTGTATTATAGGCAACGTCCGCTTCGGCGAACTGCACTCCTCCGTTCGACTGCGTCCAAACAAGCTGTTGACTGCCGTCCGTACTCCGGTGCCAAAACTGCAAAATCATGTCGTCCGGGTCGTAGTCGGTGGTGTAGTCTATGGCGATGTATGCCATCGTCGGATCCTCGGCCTCGTCGGCCCAGGCGGGAAAGTGCAGAGGCAGCGTGAGGCTCTGATCCGGAGTGACCCCGTACGCGTTGACGGGTACCGACACGTCCAAAGACTCTGGGCTGCTGGGGTTGCTTGTGACCCCGAACGGGCCGTATTGGGCGGGGGCTGTCAGGAATGATGCTACCGACGTGGGCTCGGGGGGACCGTTGAACGGGGCGAACGTGTAAGCGTCCACCATCAAATTCTTCACGTACCAACCTGCCTGCAGATCGGCGGCATGGCTTGCCTGGCACAGCGCCAGCAGGAAAACGACCGCGAGTATTACTTTGGTTTTCATTTTCTGTCCTCCTTCAAAATAGTGTTGCAAGCAATTTTCATACCAATCAGACCATCCGCATCACCCCTTTCGGATCAGTTTGCCAGTTACCGTGCCGGGCACACTACTTGGGATGCAAGCAGCAGTCCCCTATGCCGCCGCGCGTCGCAATAATCTTTTTTATGGAAAGGCGTTTTGCACTGCTCCAGCGCCGGATTTCAGCGTGAAAACGCGGTCTAAGCCGGTCCAAAGCTCGAATAAAACCTGATTTTTAGGGCCATTTAAGGCCCGTTTATGCCGAGTTAAGCCAATTTAGAAGGGGTTAAGCCAAATATATCTCCGTCCAATTGAGGTTAAACACGGGCAAACCGGGCCTCGTGGAGAGAGTTCAGTCTTACGCGCGGCGTTGTGTCATCCTGAACTTGATTCAGGATCTCGTGCCTGCGTAGGAGATGCTGAATCGAGTTCAGCATGACAAATTGCTCCCGAGAACCGAACTCCCTCGCCTTGCGCTCGGCCAATTCGATCCGCATGGCCCCCGGTAATTACGTCCACTTTCACCAATTCACCGGCTGTTTTCTTTTTGCCCCGTCCCCTCAGCCCGGCCGCCAGCCAGAGTCGAAGCTCGCGCAAAGCTCGATGCATACTGATCTCGGCCTCCTCCTTCGTAAGAGGCGGCACGCTATCGGTTTCCGCTTCCTTTCGGCCGTGTTCGCAGGGCGGCTTATGTATCCGGGCAAGCACACGACGCAACTGCCAGACGCAGGCGACGACATGGTCCACGAGCAGTTCGTGCGTTTGTCCCTCGGGTCGATGCTCAGCGCGGAGGCTCCTGTGAAGGGCCAGGAGTTCCGATTTCGATTCGCCGGGCAACACCACCGCGCGGGAAAACAGACCGAGCTTGCCGCGCACCCGAGGCACCGTGTTCCTCTTAGAGGTCGAACGGTTGGCCGCTATCTCTATTTCACTTGGCATATCAACCCTCCACCTTTCTCTTGGCAGCCATACGGATGCCACCATTACCAGGATCTGTTATCGCTACCTGACGAGTATACTCCTTGCCTGGTCATCACGTCAAGGCTGATGGTTACCAAAACAATTGAAGCGGTTTCGCTAAATCTCGTAAACTGCCTTATCATGAGAAGAAAACCTAAACGCACTAACCTGGTCGACAACCTGGCAAAGCACATGCGCGACCGGCGCAGGGCGCTGGGCATCACGCAGGAACAGTTGGCCGAGAAGTCCGGTTTGAGCACCAACTACGTGGCACGGCTGGAGATTGCGGACAAGACGCCATCCGTTGGTACTCTTATCGTGCTTTCAGAGGCGCTAGGAGTAGAGGTATCCGAACTCTTAGCTGGCGATAAGGAGCGTCCCTGGCAGGCAGATGCTGAAGAGATTGCTCGCATAATGGAATCGCTGGATGCGCGCGATTCCCGGTTCATCGTGAAGCAGGTTCAAGCTATCGCAGACCACCTGAAGTCCCACAAAGATCAGAAATGACGGCATTCAAGCCTGCCCGCGGAACGAGTCGTTCAAGCGGTTCGTGACTGACATGGTGGTCGGCCCCACAAGCGAATATCCACCTGTGTCCGGTAATGATAACGCTTCACCGTCTCGGGAATCGGCGCACCGCGACGACAAGGCGACACACTGACCACACCCCCAGCCGCCGAATACCGCCCTCCCGCTCCCTAACCCCCGTCTTCAACTGGTAGCCCCCCGCTCCGCCCCTTCCCCAATTCAAAATTTAAAATTTGGAATTCAGCCACATTACCTATTGACAAACCACAAAACCTACTATATACTAGTAGTAGTGGTAGTCATCCCGACGGCCAAATTGGCGGCGGCAGGGCCGCGTCAGGGGGCAAACATGAGGACACCTAAGCAAATAGAGACTGATGCCAAATTGAGCGTCGTGCCGAGAACCGCGGCGGAGACGGTGACCGGAGATGACCAGGCGGTGTGTTGGGGCATTCCCTACAACCCTACCAATACCACCTACTAAACCTAAAACGACAGCAGCCCAGTAGAATTACCGGCTGGTAAACATACCTGCAAAAAGACAAACGAACTATAAAGGGGAACACAAATGGATCGAACCGTACCTCCCGCAAATACCACCCAGATTGCTCCCGGCAGCCACGAACGTCACTCCGAAGGGCGGCCCGCGCACACCGCACGGAAAGGCAATCGCCTCCAGAAACGCAACCAAGCACGGAATACTCGCCGCCAACATCGGACTCAACGAGGACAAAGCGGCCTACCGCCGTCTACGCGACGCCCTCTTCCACGAATGGAACCCCGAGGGCCCCACGGAGCAAGCCCTCGTCGAAATGCTCGTAGCCCAACTATGGCGCATCCGCCGCACCTACAACTGCGAGGCCTTCGTACAAGACCTCGACCACCTCGCGGAGACCCACCCGCCCGACGATGACGACGAGAACGGGGTCCAGATCGCCTACACCAAAAACCCGCTGGAGACACTCGCCCACTACGAAGGCAAGATACGCCGCGCCATGGTCGACATACTCCGCGAACTCCGCATAGCCCAGACCCGGCGCCTCAATTACCGGCTCATGCGCGTCACGGCCGACGGCCAACTGGTCGACCCCTACTAAAACCGGCCGTCACACGCGCCACAACCCCCCAAAGCCCGGCGCCGTTTCGGGATTTCCGGAGCGAACACAACGTCCGCGCCTTCCCCAGGCAAAGGCGCTCGCTCCTCAAATCCCGAAACACCTGGGCGCGTGCCCTTCGCAAAGGCTCTGTTTACGAATGACGGGCACATCGGCCACAATGTAGTGAGCCTGAATCAAGTTCAGGATGACACCAAGCCCCCTCTGGGTGGCGATTCCGAATCGCCACCCAGGCGGAGCCTGTTACACAAAATGGCGAGGAAGCGGGCCGGGCCTGAGATAGAACGGGTCATGGAGCAGTTTGACGAGCATGACGCGGCATTTATGCTGAGCGAGTTCCAGCACATAGCCGGTTACGTAAGGTCAATCCGAAGCAACCGCTCGAGGTAGCGAGTGCCTTGCCGTCCGGCCGCCGCATAGTGGTGCGGCGCGCAATATCCATTGTACAAAAGAATCTCCCCGGCTCTTGATAGGGCCGGGGAGGAGAAAAGAGGGTGGGAAGGTTTGCTGCTTATTATACGTGCCGGGGAATCGGTATAGTTCCCAGCCGTGGGAAATTGATAATTGAGAATTGAGAATTGATAATGCCGGCTCGGAACCGCCGCACAGGCGATGACCCCGCTCCCTTCCCTTCATTATCAATTCTCAATTATCAATTATCAATTACGTTAGTCTCGGCATCACGTACGGCCCCTCCGGGATCACCGCGACATGCGTGTCGGCTGCCATAGCTACGTGTTCGTGAACGGCGGATTCTATCGAATCGACCCTGCCGACGCCGGTCAGCGCGAAGTCCGCATCCGTTAGACCACCGGAATAAAGGCTCACGTTTCCTATTTTCATCGCCTTAAGCTGCATCTGCGTCTGCCACTCGTCGACACCGGCAAAGCGTTTTGAGAGCAAATGATTCAAAAACGCATCCGGACCCAGGCTCAACAATTGTTTCTGGGCATCCACATATTCGCCGGACCCCATTCCTTCCGAGCATTCCGATACTATGAAAAGACCGCCGCCCGTCTCAAGCAGATTCATTGCCCCAACGATCCCTTTCACGCTCTGGTAGTAAGTTTTATCCAACGGATAACCCGCCGCGCTGGTAATCACCGTTTTGTACTTGCGGGAAACTCCGACTTCCGCATAACCGCGCATGTAGCCAACAGCGTCGGTATGGCTTTGGAGGATCTCGCCGTAGTTGACCAGCGACAGGCGGCGTCCGTCGTCGACAACGACATTTACACACTCCACCTCGCCGGCCATTGCGGCAATCTCGAGGAGTTCCTGGTGAACGGGATTGCCTTCCAGAACGCAATTGGCCGCTTTCGGGTCTTCAAGAATCCGCGCGCTGTGAATGGAAGTGATTGTCTCGATATGCGAAATACCAGGGGCAATGAGTTTTCGTCCGCCCGAATAACCGGCCATGAAATGAGCTTCGACTAACCCGACAACGATCCGCACCTCAGCCTCGACAAAACGCCGGTCGAGCTTGACCGGGGTGCCGCGGGTAGTCGTCCCGAGAAATACGTGTTCGGACCCGCTGCGGGCGAAGTGGTTCACGACTCTGACCGTGTCCAGGACCCGATCATCGCCGATAAGCTCGCTGAGTTCGGCGCCCTCGTTCGGACGATGCAGACCCGTGGCAACCAGCACGGTAATGCGGTCCCCGCAAATACCCGCGCCGATTAAAGTATCGATGATCGGAGGCAGAATGAGTGAATTGGGGACCGGGCGGGTGATGTCACAGATGACAATGCACGCGCTCTTGCACCGGGCGCTTTGCCTTGAGAGAGGCAGGCAAGCCACGGGATTCGACAACGCATCGAGAATCGCGGGCTCAGGATCGGCCAGGACGGGCATAGGCCTCTTCTCTATGACGTCCACATCCCAATTATCAGGCAAATCGATCGGAAGCCCGCATTTGCCGTAATTCATGACTATTCGCATGTCAGTCGCCAGTCGTCTCAGTCGTCAGTCAGTGGGGAACCGCCTGCGCCAGGCCCCAGCACAGTCTCTCGCATAACGTTGAAATTGTCAAGCGAAGGTCGGGTTCAAGGTTAGAAGATTAAAGGTTAAAGATTGGGAAGGGAAATCATCCTGTTCGGTACGCGGTCAAGGAATCGGAGATTCCTGGATTGTCCTTTACGGGCCGGATTGCAAATCCGCCCGAACAGGCCGGGAACAGCCCCCTCCCAACCTTTAGCCTTGAACCTTTAACTTTTAACCTCCCCGGGCTTGTTGCTTGTTCGCCGTCACTTACCCTACAATATAGGAGGGCCCCGGAAAACATGAGCGACATAATAGAAGTCACCGATTTGAAGAAAACCTTCCCCAACGACGTTCGCGCGGTGGATGGGGTGTCTTTCCGTGTCGCCGAGGGCGAGATTTTCGGGTTTCTCGGGCCCAACGGCGCGGGAAAGACCACCACCATATCCATACTCACTACCCTGATCAGCCCGACGAGCGGGTCGGCTCGCGTGGCGGGAGTGGACGTGACCCGGCACCCTACCAGGGCGCGGTTTGCTATCGGCTACGTATCACAGGACCTGGCGGTGGACGACAACCTCACCGGCTATGAGAACCTGCGTCTGCAGGCCGGCTTCTTATCATCTCCCGCGGGATGAAGCGAGCATGCGAATAAGCGAAGTCCTGAATATGGTCGATCTGACCGAGCGCGCGGGCGACCTGGTGGAAACCTACTCGGGCGGCATGCGAAAGCGTCTGGATATCGCCTGCGGGCTGATCCACCGCCCGCGGCTGTTGTTCCTCGACGAACCGACTCTCGGCCTCGATATCCAAACGCGGCGCGAGATTTGGCGCTATGTCAATCAACTGCGCTCCGAGATCAACATGACCATCTTCCTGACCACGCATTACATGGACGAAGCCGACGCGCTGTGCGACCGAATAGCCATAATCGATCACGGTCAGCTCAAAGCGGTGGAGACTCCGTCCGCGCTCAAGAGTTCCCTGGGGGGCGACACGGTGGAGATCCGGTTCGATGCGGGCTCGGCCGCTGATATTGCCGCCGCGGTGGAAACGATCCGCGCTCAGAGCTTTGTAAGCGAGGTCAAGGAGTGCGGCGAAGATAGCTACCAGGCGATAGTGACCACCGGCGAGGCCGCGGTGCCGGGGTTTTCGATGCCCTGGCCGGCCGGAGCGTGCGCATCGGCGCCATTTCGCTCAAGCGGCCCTCGCTCGATGACGTCTTCCTGCACTACACGGGCCGTCAACTCCGCGAGGCAGGCAACAAGAACGATGCCATGCGCTCGCGCATCATTATGCGCAGGACTCGGGGGTAACGCATGCGACGATTCTTTTGTGATGTGTATTGGGTCTACTGGCGCGAGATAAGGCGGTTCTTTCGGCAGAAGCCGCGAATTGCGATGGCTATCGTCCAGCCGACGGTCTGGCTGGTTCTGATGGGCAACAGCCTCTCGGGGCTGACGAAGAATCCGATGGCTTCCCGGATGCTCGGCACCGGAGCTACTTGAGCTTCATGACCCCAGGGGTAATGGTCATGACAGCGCTCTTCGGCGGTGTTTTTGGAGGCGCTCTCGATTCTCTGGGATCGGCGTCTGGGCTTCCTCAACAAGATGCTCGCCGCGCCTATTCACCGGGCATGCATACCGCTCGGCAAGCTCCTGGCGCTGATGGTGCAGAGCCGGTTCCAGGTAGTGGTTATACTGCTGGTCGCGCTGGCGATGGGCGTGCGCATAGGGACCGGGCTGCCGGGTGTGGCGTTTATGATCCTGCTCGCGAGCCTGTTCGGAATAATCATGGGCGGGATATCCTTATCGCTTGCCTCCAGGGTCACGTCCATGGAGGCGCTGTTTGCGATCATGAACTTCCTCACAATGCCACTGATGTTCACCAGCAACGCTATTTTCCCCACCAGGGCTATGCCGGCCTGGATGCAGACTATCGCCCGTGTCAACCCTCTCTCCTACGCGGTCGGCCCCATGCGCATCGTCGCCACGCAGGGATGGCAGTGGAACAAAATATGGCCGGGGGCCGTCATACTTACTGTGCTGGCGGCTCTCTCCGTCAGCGTGGCAATCACCCAGTTCGACCGTACAGTGGCGTAGTGCTGGCAGGCGCGAATCACCACGGTTCCACCAATACCATACCCTGAGTGGCGAAGCAAAGATTATGCAATAACCGGCAATTTTGTCGTTGACCGGCGGCATTTTGCATGTACGCTTAGAATAGCTGCTGGTATGATTTAAGGCTGCTCGCACGAACCGAAAGGATGAAAAGATGCGCCGGTGCTGTGTTAGTAGCAGATTCTTCGCCCCCTTTCATAATTCAGCCATAATTATTCTGATTGGTGTCTTCGGCGCTTCGGCGCATGCCGGCGCTCCGGCAACGCAGCAATCACCCCGCATTTCGTCTCCGCCAGCCTCGGTGGCGCGCGCGCTCAGAGCGTGTCCGGTTCGGGGCTTGCGGACGGCAGTTGGGTATACCTCACGGGTCAGGTCGTGACCTGGCAAGGCTGGGTGTATCTGTACACCCTCGGCGCCCCGCTGACATTTACTGTGTCCAGGGTCTGGATGGTATGCCGGGCTGGCGCGTGTGGGACACGAGCGGAGGCAGCGTCAAAGCAGGCGATATGGTCGATGTGATGGGCCGGCTCAATACCCTGGATGGCGAGAGGATCGTGGGGATGGTCAATAGCCAGTCCGACTACAGCTCCGTCATCTTCGAGGATTTCGCCCAAGGCGCGGGCACTGGGCCGGTGCGGCCTATCGGAATGAACAACCTCGCTCTGGGCGGGGCGACCATCGGTTTTACCCCAGGCATAGTAGGCGACCCCGGTCACGCCCTCCCGGATTCCACCGCTCAGAGCTACTACAATGCGATTGGGCTGAACAACATTGGCTTGATGGTAAAGATCTGGGGAATGGTGACGGAATCGGGAAGCTCCTACTCTCTCGATCAGAACCATTCCCAGCCGTGGATGCGGATAGATGACGGTTCGAGTGTGGCTTCCGGCAACTCGGCACAGGAGTCGCAGCTCCCGGACGCAAGGGGTGATCGTGTTCGGCGACAACAGCGTGCCGGTGGGCCACATGGCCTCGGTGACGGGAGTGTCGTCGATTTGGAAGCCCGGCCTTGGAGTGTCGCAGCCCTCTTATAGGTCGGTGCTGGCAACCCAGCCGGCGCGGGATTTTTCCGCGGCGGCATCATCGCAGGACCCGGACGTGCCAACCGTGGGGACGATCTCCGGAACTGTTTGGGTGTACGGGCCTGCCCGCCGGCTCGAGGCCGGTAAAGGTCAATGTCTATTCCAACTGTGGCAAGAGCGCCACGCTCACTATCAATCCATCCGGCGCCGGCGTCGACAGCGCCGGCTATAGTTGGAGAGGGGTGGTGGCGTCGATCCTGTACACCGCGCTCAACACAGGCATCACCCAGGACTATCTCGTCTCCGCCGAATGTCCCGGGTTCAAGACGCGGACCTACACGGGCGTGACGCCTTACACGAGCACCGACGCCCCGACTCCGTGCAATCTCTACCTGACGCCAATGAGGAAGTTGATACTGACGGCGGGCAGTGATTCGTGCGGCTGCGTGCAGGTAGTCGCCAATGTGGTCAACTCGGATCATACTCCGGACACCGATGCGCTCACGGTCCGGTTCATTACGAACTCGGGCTATTTTGCGGAGAACGGACTGCAGCTTCAAAGGGCCGCCGTCACAACCACCACAGGCACGGCGAGCGTCACTCTTTACAGCAATCCCTATAACCCCGGTCAAGCTACCGTGATGGCCACGGGCCGACCCGACCACACCTGCACCGGACGGCGCCGACATCTATCAGTATGGCTGGGAGACACTAGGTCAGACGGTATATATACCTGACACTCCGCCCGCGACGCTCACCGTGATAACGACTCCTTACTGGAGTGTCGCAGGCAGTGCCGTTAACGTGAGCGCGTCTCTCATGCTTAGTGATGGTGTGACTCCGGTGGCAGGTCGAGCTGGTGACGCTGACGACCAACTATGGCCTTTTCGGTAATGGCCTAGCGACGTACGCCGCGGTGACGGACTCGAACGGCCAGATCGACACCACGCTCACGGTAAGCACGGCGCCCGTCACCGCCGCGATCATTGGCACGACAACGGATGCATCCCTGTGCAGTGACGCGCTAACTGGGGTGGCGACGCTGAGGGTGGTCTCCAGGCAGCCGACAACCCCCTGCGAGATGTTCTTTTGCATCGACTGCACGGGAAGCATGGACAAAACGCGGGCGTAGGTGTTTACGGAGGCCACAGTGCCATCCCCAGCGTTCAGAAATTTCTGGCAGGACTTTGCCGGCCAGGGCGTGATCTTTAGGGTGAGCGGGGTGAAAGTTCAACGGCCCTTATTTCGTTAGCGGCTACCAAATACCCCCCGACAGCATAGACATGAGTGAGTTCGCGTCGCTAAGTTCATTTACGGATTTGGACAGCTTCTCCACCGACTGGGTGAACGATGGCTACTCCCCCAATGGTGGCGATGGCCCCGAACTGCAACTGGATAGCTTGTGCCTGGGAGCGCAGGACATGATCGCTTATTCCACCCCCGGAAACCCGAACACATACATCGTCGAGATCACCGACTCCATTTTCCACGACGACGAAGGTGGGTCGACAGTGACTGAGCCGCAGACAATATCGGATCTCACGAGTTCGAATTGCAAGGTCTACATTTCCCTGTGGGACGAAGGCTGGGGGGAGCCCTGGCCCAGGTTTATGCCGGCCTTGATGTGAATGGTGAGTTCGATCGCGCGAACATGCTGGCCACGGGGTCGGCGCAATTGTACCCGCTCAATGAACTCAGGGCGAGGGTTATGTCGCTCTGGCCCTCGGATTAGCCACCACTATGCGGCGGGAACGGCAAGGCGAGACAATCCTTGGCATGAAGCCCTCCGAGTTCCCGCTGCACGCGTGGCACATTCTGCCCGCGAGAGAGTGCAACCCACATATAGTGAACTCTTACCTGCTATATTCCCTATTGACAACTACGATATAATAGTAGTGAATGCTAGCCGGACAAGCAGGCATGGGCGAAAAACGCGCTCAAGCACGGAGTTTTCGCGGCGGAGACACGACGTATTTGAAGCGCAATTACGCCGAAAACGCAGCATCGGGACGGCTTACGATGCCCATTTGTCGCCGCATCGCGACCGAAACCTGCCTCAGTTCGCGAATAATGCGGGCTATCGCGTCCTCTTTTGATGATTATTGGCTTTGTTTCGCAGCACGGAGCAGGCACGAAATGGCTTCGCTTGTGGGGCCGTCTGGGGTGATCTCAGACCGAATTCCCTTCGTGAAAACCGTCTTGAGCGTCGCCAATTTGGCTTCGTTTCGCAAAAAACAGTTTTTGGGCAAAAAAGGGCCTATTGATCCTAACGATCGCTTGGCACGACGGCCTGACGATCGAGCAAAGAAGAAAGCTCCGGCAGCGCGCCCTGGGGGTCCCAGTCGGTGGGAACGGCTTCACTTGGCGGGTGGAGATCTCCGTGACTTCAGATAGCGGGCGATATTCTGAAGCTCGGTCAGCATGAACGCGGCATCGTGTTCGTCGAGGGACGCCATGACACGGGCCACTTCCGCGGCGGCGGCGGCCCAGGGCCGCTCTTGGTTGCCGGCCAGCAGGTCGGACGGCTCGGCTTCCAGGGCGTCCGCGAGAATGGCCAGCGCCGCGAACGACGGCGTCCTCGCCCCGGTCTCCAGGGTGGCGATGTAGTTTGCGCTGAGCCCCGAGCGCTCCGCGAGTTGCTCCTGCGTAATTCCCAGCGACCTGCGACGTTCTCGCATGCGGTTCATCAGGTTCGCGCGCAATTGGCTGACTTTGCTCTCTGTTCTCATCATACCGCAGTTTACGGACTGTGCGCGGTCGCCGCAATTGGCGAATTGCATATACTCAGGTTTGACAGTGTGCCAATTGACAGACTGCCGGGCATGACGCATAATGGGAATAAAGCAAGCGGACTTGTGCTCGGCAAGTGCTCACTCTTGATGGGTACTCTTGTCATCCTGAACTTGATTCACTACCATCCCACAGTGAGGCGCGGTGCTGGTTCTGCCACAGCCGTCGTAAATCATGTCATTCCGAACGAATGTGAGGAATCTCAACGTTGCGCCTGTATCATCCTTCGGTATGTGAGAGTCAACCGATGCATTGTTCTACCAACACCCACAGAACACAACAGTGACCCATCCCGCGGCAGCCACGTTCACCGCCAACTCGATGGGCATCAAGGTCGCATCGCAATCGCCAACCTACCAGTGGTTCAAACAAGTTAATGGCACATGGACCGCACTGACCAACGGCGGTAACATCAGCGGTGCAACCACGACCACCCTCACAATCAGCCCTACGAGCTCATCAGATAGTGGCTCGTACAGGTGCGGTGTGTATCCTTATTACAACCCCAGTTACCCTAACTACTCGATGTCGGCAACGCTGACTGTAAACTAACCGACTATCTGTCACGGACCTTACCGGAGCAAGGACTCACGTTAAGCGCCGGTAACAGTGAAGATCGCAAGTCATCGCGTGGTGGCCGGCAAATAGCCGGCCACCACATACTGATCTCGCAACTACAAATGATCCGTACTCTGGGCATACAGCGCGCGTCCCGCATCTTTCCATCCCGCAAAGAGTCCTATTCCCACGCCCGCCGTCAAAGCCGCTCCGATTGCTGCTTCCTCTTGGTTGGGAGGTAGCACGACCGGGCAGCCAAAGCGCAGTGCAAGCTCTTTTCTCAGCACGGAGTTGCGTCTGAACCCGTTTCCTGATCCGACGACATGTAAAGATGGAATGTGCCGTGGGCGAGATATGTCGTAATATGACATCAGTTCATCGAGCATTCCCCGGATCATTCCCAGCGAAAGGTGGGCGGGCGTAAAGTTGGCGGCTCGGATCGATGTGATTTGTGCCGCGCGCGCGGGATCGAGGCGAGTTCCATTGAAATAGGGCTCGACCCGCGGGCATTCGTCGTCTTCGCCGAGTGAACCCGCGAGAATGGTCATTTTGTCGTAAAGCGACTCAGGTGAGAGACAGCAGCCGAAAAACTCTTCTCCGATCTGTGCAAAAGAGATTCGCAAGCACCTTGTACGCGCCGCCACCGCAAAGGCTTGCTCCGACTCGCAGCCATTGCCCCGAAATCAACGGGCGCGTATCGAGGGCGCCGTGATATGCATACGTCTCTGACGGCGCCGATACCTGCCCACCGGTTCCGATGTTGAACAAGACACTTTCGGTCAGCGATGGCACGCTCCCAAGAAATGATGCCTGATTATCGCCAAGCGCCACGGCAACCGGCAGCCCGCGGAACAGCCTCGTGGCCGAGGCGACCTCCGGGAGCAGTCCACCGGCGACAGATCCGGTGGGCTTGATTTCCGGAAGAACGTTCTGAGAAATTCTCCAGTTGCTCGGCGATTCCGGGCATCCAACCGCTTTCGGCCTGCACGTCGTATATCCCCCAACTTGCCGCATCGGTGGGGTCTGTCACTGCGGCGCCGGTTAAACGATAGACAAGATAATCACTGATCGTCAGCGCTTTCGCATCGGCCGGGATATCAGTGTGATCGGCAAGACGCAATAGCGTTACACCGCCGTATCCGGTCGCCGGCGCGGTCCCAGTTCGAGCTAGATTCTCTTCACCAATGCGCCTGCGGACTTCCTCGGCGTATGTTAAATCCGATGAGGAACATCTCAGGTTGCCTCTCTGATCTTGCCAGGTGATTAACGGTGTGATTGGCCGGGATTGCGCGTCTGTCAGCACCACGCCGTGCATCTGTCCTGTTACCCCTACAGCAACGATCCGTGCGCCCAATGAACCCAGTGAGTCTACGGTTTCGCCCATCAGCTCGATTGCGCGGGAGAGGATCTTGCATGCGTCTTGTTCACAAGCGCCCATCTCCGCGGGTATCGCGGTGTCATTTGCGGCTGAGTGGACAGCGAGCACCGTGCCTCTATTCGCGTCAAATGCGACAGCGCACATCTTGGTCGTGCCGATGTCTATTCCCAGCAAAATATCCATATCGGAGTATGTTTCCCTTTTGAAATCACAAGGCACGCTGCCTGCCGGGAAAGCCGGGACCAAATTTAATCGCGAAAACGTGAAAGTGTCCCGTCGGGCGGGGTCTGGTGTCGCTAACCCGCATTATTCGTGAACTGAGGTAGGCCCTTCGGCTGCGCTCAGGACATGCTTCGGTCGCGGTGCGGCGCGAAGCAACATCTTATGAATAATGCGGGCTAAATTAAGCATGATAAACCGCGTAACGTTCCATTGCATCCATCAAAGTCTTTATGTTTTCCAGCGGAACTCCCGGATAAAGACCGTATATCATCGTCAGCCCTCCGTGCTTGCTTGAGAGCTTTGCAACCTCTGCTCGAATCAGTTCATCGATTTGCTGGGGTGTGCCACGCGCCGTGATCGCCTGCCGGTCTATATCCAAATCTATACACACTTTACCGGCGAAGCTTGCGGCAATCCAGTCGATGCCATTGACAAGGTCTTGCAGATTGAGCACCTCGACTCCGCCATCAATGAGGTCATCAGCAAGACTTCGAATATCTCCGTCAGAGTGCATATGCACGATGCAGCCTGCTTTGCGTGCGGGCTCCATAAGGCGCTGGTAAGTGGGCTTGATGAATCGACGAAATAGATCGGGCGAAAGCATTGGACCAGTCTGCATTCCCAAATCCTCAGGATAGCTCATCCATTCGACGCCGATTTCGAGAAACTTTGTTATGATGGACTTATTGAAATCCTCAATAATCCCGATCAGCTTATGAAGCCGAGGGTCCTCGTCAACCATATCGAAGAGCACGTTCTGATATCCGCGGAGGTCGCACAAGAGAAGAAATGTGTGGCCGTGATTCAGTCCCCCGGCTACCAATTCACCATTTGACCGAGCTTGCCGCAAGTCAGCCGCGACCAGGTCCCAGTCGCGAGGCCCCAAGCCACTGCTTGACATAGGATCCGGCGGGACATAGCATTCGAGAGCATCCCAACTCTCCAGCGGATGTGTTGTTACACTGCCGGTGATTCCGTTTTCAGTCGTTTGCCACACACAACCCCAATCGTCGGTATAAGGTTGCTCCGCCCGCTGATTCGGACCATAACGAGGCGCCAACGGCTGATTAGGATCAAAATCCGGGAAGAGCAGTGGATGTTCACTCATAAGTTCAAGTAGCGCTTCTTGCGGATATCGATGCCAGCATGCCGGGTTGATATGAAAGGTCATCGGGATATAATCCGGCGTTTCAAATCGTACAGCTCTTAGAATGTTTTCTTTCTTAGTCATAAGTCCGCCACTTCACAGGAGACATGGGAAGTTTCAACCCCCTCCGGATGGATGTCGACATTTCATTGGTTTTCTTCATACGGAATACACTGATGACCAGGAGAGACTATATGCTTCGTCCCGAGCATTTGTCTGCTTGTCATTATGACTTTAACCTGGAATCTCCGCTTTGTTAACCCGATCCTGAGAGTTAGCTCTTACCTGAACTCGTTCGACTTGACACCATAAGGTCTATACTTGGATAATAACGAAAACGATTGGATTGGATTGAGCTAAGACATGCGTATCTTGTTCTTGGACCTGGATACTCTTCGCCCCGATCATTTGGGTTGCTATGGATACTCTCGCAACACGTCACCTAACATCGACTCGATTGCCCGGCAGGGTGTTCGGTTTACAAACTACTACTGCTCCGACGCCCCCTGCCTGCCCTCACGCGCGGCATTGATGTCGGGACGGTTTGGGATACACACCGGAGTGGTCGGCCACGCCGGAACGGCCGCGGACATTAGACTCGAAGGAAGTTCACGCAGTTTTTGCGACACACTTCGATCCGAAAGCGTGCCGGCATTTCTAAGGTCCGCGGGGTTCAAAACCCTCAGCATCAGCCCGTTTGCGGAGCGTCACAGTTCGTGGACATTCTATGCCGGATTTAGTGAAATGCATAACACGGGCAAGGGCGGAAGCGAATCAGCCGAAGACGTGACACCAACTGCTCTGAAGTGGATCGAGTCCAACGCAAAACAAGACGATTGGTTTCTCCACATCAACTACTGGGATCCGCACACTCCTTATCGCGCGCCCACGGAATTTGGAAATCCATTCCGAAAACGATTCCCTCCCGGCTTGGCTTACGGAGGAAACTCTGGAAAAGCACAGAAAGATGGTAGGGCCACATGGCGCCCGCGAAGTGAGTATGTATGATAACATTGCTGACCCTCGGTTCCCTCGGCAGCCAGGCGAGATCAAGGACATGAATGATCTCCGGCAAATGATCGATGGATATGACTGCGGCATCCGCTACATGGACGATCACATCGGGAAAATCTTCGATGCGCTCTCGGCTCAAGGGGTGATGGAAGATCTCGCGATCATTATCAGTTCGGATCATGGTGAAAATCTCGGTGAACTGGGTCTCTACGGAGAACATGCCACTGCCGATCATACAACCTGCCACATTCCTATGATTATCAGCTGGCCGGGCTGTAAAGCCGGCCACGTTGACGGCGGCCTGCACTATAATCTGGATCTTGGGCCAACCATTGCCTGCCTCCTTGCGCAAGCTCCCGCCGGTAGCTGGGATGGGCAGAGCTACTCGGGGGCAGTGACCAGCGGAAAGACCTCTGGGCGGGATTACCTTGTCTTGAGTCAATGCGCTCACGTTTGCCAGCGAGGTCTTCGTTTTGGCCCGTGGTTATACATGCGGACCTACCACGACGGTTATCACCTATTCCCGAAGGAAATGCTTTTCAGCCTCGATACTGATCCGCACGAGGAGCACAACATAGCTCTAGAGCATCCGGGTTTATGCAGAGAAGCGGTCTACTACCTCAGCGAATGGCACGACGCCATGATGCAGTCTATGCCATACGAAATAGACCCACTCTGGACTGTCATCAAAGAAGGAGGGCCTTTCCACGCCAAAGGTTGCCTACCCTCTTACTGCGAGTACCTTGAGAAGACGGACCGTGCTTGGGCAATTCCTGAACTGAAACGCCGCATCCTGGTGAGTTCAAATAAACTGTGTCGATCTCAGCAGAGAAGGTCGCTGGCCGAACGAGTCCCCTCCCTTCCCCTATAACCCTAAAGCGGCGTAGCCGCAACCAAGAAGGCCATCGCCGGAAAATCAATACGGCCTTTCCGTGATTCGGAAGGTCGGTTGTTTCTTTTCACCTTACGGTGGCAGTTGACCAAGGCAGGCGGTCGGGTTTTTCGCTTTTCGGTTGTTAAGGGATGATTTGGAGGGGGCGGAGATTTCCACCCCCATCCCTTGAACAACACCTGAGTCGGCTCGGGAGAGCTCCCCAGCGTTGCCCTACCCTCCGCCCAGGCAAAGCAAGTATAGCTCATCGGCCATCCCTTAACAACCATAAAGCGGAAAACCCAAAGGCGGTGCGCCGTCGAATCCGCCTTCGGTGTTTCGGGATTTGAGGAGCGGGCACGGCGTGGTGATGAGGAAGCGCATTTACCGTCCGCTCCGGACCCTGAATCCAGTTCAGGGCCGAAACGAGGCGACGTACCGCACAGGGAACACCAGACCGAGGCGAGGCTACGACATACGATGAAATGGAAGAACGTCGACATAGGGCCGGGATATTATTGCATCTCGGCGGTTCTATGAGCGCGGGAATCGGATGGACTAGACCTGGAACATTTGATGGTGCAGCGAAAGGCCGCTTCGTTTCGGGATTTCCGAAGCGACTGAGACGTTTGCGCCCTGTCCGAACGATTGTGCTCGCCTCTCAAATCCCGAAACACCGAAAATTGGACACCCCCGGGGGAGTTCAAGGTCCGAAGGTTAAAGGTTAAAGTTCGTCGGTTTGCGAGAGTTCAGACTTGCGGGAATTTGGAACCCGCCAGCCCTGAGTGCCGAGCAGGAGCGGGTGTATCGAAGGGCGGTTTCTCGTGCGACCGTGCTTCGATACGGCAACAGACCGGCCTACTCAGCACTGGCGGAGTTTTCGGTGTTTCGGGATTTGAGGAGCGGGCACGGTGTGATGATGAGGAAGCGCATTCACCGTCCGCTCCGGAAATCCC
>CAWGNL010000006.1:0-46825 GCA_963823885.1 uncultured bacterium | reverse complement strand
GTTGTCGGTTGGGGACTGGCCGCCACCCCCGGTGTTTCGGGATTTGAGGAGCGAGCAGGATAGTTTATGTAGGGCACAAACGTCGTATTCGCTCCGGAAATCCCGAAACTCTGCGAGGTTATTGCGAGGTTATTTTTTTGCGCAGACCCGGCCGAGGGGTCAGCTCCTCATACGGCGCTTCGGGGCATACGCCCGCGAAGTATCAGACCTCAGAGGGTGCGGTGGCTGCCTGAACTCTCGCGGTTCCGGGCTTTCCACTTTCCGCTAAATGCTCTAGCCAACTCCGTAGAGTTTGCCGTCCGCGCCGGGATAGATTGCGTCACCGGCGTGAGCAATTGCCACATCGAGGTTCGCAAATACCTTCCGGAATGCCTTCACGAACCTTTCCATCAGGTCCGTGCCATTGAGCGCGTGGATGCCGTGGATGATCGTATAGGTGTCGCAGAGTTCCTTGGTGAGATAATCGGCGTTCTTGATACGAATGTTATTCGCCTCATCAAGATGCATGAGCTGGCCGCGAGTTAGGGCCGCGGGCAGTTCCTGATTGCGATACATGTAGCCCAAGATCGATGCATTGTATACACGGCGACGGCTCACCTCATCCACTTCATCGCCGAAGCATCGAACCAGAGCGGCCTTGTTGAGGAGGTCTTCATCATCGGTATTGAATAATCCACCTTCGCCGCCGCAAAGGTTCTTGAAGTTGTTAAGGCTGAAGCATCCGACGTCGCCGATGCAAGGAACGTAAACGCGGATGTGATTACTTCGTCACCGGGGCCGACGCCTGCCGACGCAAGCGCCATGTGAAGCGCCGCGGTGCCGCTGCAGGTGGTAAGGCAGTAATTCGATCCGGTATATGCCGCCCATTCTTTTTCGAGAGCCGAAACCTGCGGGGCTGTCCCGCCGGCCACTATTCCACTGTCCAATACTGCATTTACGAATTTGCGATCATCTTCGGTGATAACGGGCCAGTTCCCGAAATCGCTTCTTTGCAGGATAGGTGTCCCACCGTCTATTGCCAGTTTCTCAGACATTGCTTTCTCCTTCGGAAAATAGAAGTTAGGCGCTTAGTATCTTACAACTGAAATCCTATACAAGTTGTACTGAACTTTGATATGTCACCTCGGATTTCAGTTGTAAGATACTGAAAAGAAACCACCGACCTTCCGAATTATGGAAAGGCCGTATTGATTTTCCGGCGATGGCCTTCTTGGTTGCGGCTACGCCGCTTAGGAGTTGGGAGTTAGAATCCGGACCTCCAACCCGCGAGCATTGCTCACAATCTCACTTGGTTTAACAGTGCGAGCGAGTGCTCGACAATGATTCTTTCGGCGTCATCGCAAACCACCCGAGTATCCACCTCATAACCTCGCTGAGGTATCGACTCGATTGTTGGGATGTACCCGACGCAACCATTTGCCAGACCCAGCACATAGGTATGTTCGTAAGGGCCTTCGGCTTTGATCCGCATCCCGATCTCGGTGAAGAGTTCCCCTGGAAAAGTGATAAGCGCCGCATCTCCGATAGCTATGCAGGTCTGCTCGACGTGCACGTCGTTTGCCTGCGCCTCACGCAGTTTCTTGTATAGCAGCGCCTTGTAATCATCGCCGACTCCGTCCGCCACGCTGCTGATTGCTCCGCCCGTGGAGGCAAGTATTTGCTCGGCCCACCGAAGTTCTTCATCGGTGATCTTTCTTGATGGAATGGCGTAGCTGATACGCGCGCTGCGCAGTTCCAAATCTTCCGATGGCTCTACCTTGCTCGCCACACTGATTACGACTTCTGCCAGGGCTTCTCCGATATGCTCCATCCCGCCCCAGTCGCGATAAGTCCAGTTGTCGATATCCACCGTTCCCTGTGCTCCGTTTATGAACATGGCTACCGCGCCGAGCTCTTCTTCCACCGTCCGCGCGGCAACACCGGGATAATCCGCGCTTATCATGTAATTGTCTCCGGACATCACATTGGGATGTCCCGCGTGATTGAACACCACGGCTATCGTCCGATCCGTTTCCGCCGCGTCTACAACTTTCAGCACACCGACTTCATCGTCGGGCTCGCCCAATACTTGCAGATCATTTGTTGCCGGGTTTTCTTCCCAGATCATAACGGTCCTGCCGTCTCCGGACTTGAACCGGCGGTAAAAGCTGATTGTGTCTTCTCGGCCCGACGCGCACGCCAGAGCCGCCGGACGGAGATCCCCCAAGGCGTTCGATGTAACCGCGGCGAGGTTTGTGACCAGGTCATTCACATACTGTGTCTCAACAGGGTTGAAGAAACCAAACGCCGCCGGCCCGGAATGGGTGTGCGTTGCCGCGATAATGATATTGTCCTTCGGCACGCCGGTCTTGCAACTTATGATCCGCTTTGCGCCCTCTGCCGTGGCGCGGGGAAGGGCGCAGATATCAACGGAAAGGATCGCTAAGGCATTGACTGTCTTGCTGCCATCCGAAAGCACCAGCGCGCGCGCAAACAGTGGGTCGTGGACCCCATCCGACTTATGCGAGCGGATCATGCCATCCATCCGGACACTTGCCTTTGGCGTAATATCGATCTTCCCCGCACCTGCTCGAAGCATCTCTATTCTCCTACAATTCCGCTGCCGGTTTCGTGCCGGACGAGAGTCACCTTGCCGCTGAGGCGACCTCTGTCGCCCCGGTAACGACTTATTATCCACGCCGCGGGCTCGCCGTCGCATCGAAAAATAAGTTCTCCGGTAACAAGCACGGGCACATTCGGCTCGATTCGCATCAATTTGCAATCTTCCTGGTTTGCGGTTTCAGCCCGGATTTCATATTGAGTATGGGTAAGCTCTATTCCCGACGCTTCCTGCCAAAGATGCATAAATAGCGGAGAAGTGGCCTGGCGAATGAATTCACTGCAACAAAGGCACAAAGTCCCCCTTCGGGGACTAAGGTGGCAGTCGGCGAAGGCCGACTTCGTGCTTCGTAGCGCCGGTTTCAACCGGCGGTATGCTTGGAGTAAATCACTTTCCCGCCGTGGATGGTGTGGAGCAAATCCAGCTTACCGTCGAGTATTATCAGATCGGCGTCCATACCAAGGGCCATTACACCCTTGTTCAAACCAAGCAGCTTTGCGGGATTTGTCGAGCAAAGCCACGAAGCCGTAACAATATCTTCGCCAAGTATCCTTATGCAGTTTCGAAGCGCATCCAGTGGAGTAAGCGCGCTTCCGCAAAGAGTCATGTCTCTATCGACTAGCCTAACGCCGTTATTGGGGCCATCAATGGCGGCCCGTCCCCAACCGTGGGGCAGGTCATACACTCCAGGCGGCAGGCCTGCTCCGAAGTTGCTGTCGGTTACAAATATCGTCTTGTCCAACGGCTTGCAGCGCAGTGTTTTTTCAATAAGCAGCGGGTGGACGTGGGTGCCGTCTGTTATGATCTCACAGGCGACTCTGTCCTCCGTAAGCAGATAATCCGGCAGACCCACCGGATACACACCGGGATCGGTCATTTCAGGCGTGGCGAATGTATCGAAAAGATGAGTAACGAGCCTGGCGCCCGAATCGACGGCCTGCTTTGCGCAGTCTATCGTCGCGTGGGTATGGGCGATACTGCATACGATACCCTTGCTTGATAAGTGCGATATCAGTTGGAGTGAGTCCTCAAGCTCAGGTGAAACATCCCATATCTTTATGTGACCTCCGCCGGCTTCAAGCAGCATATCCGTGGTATCATCGCTTATGGGCGCCAAATCGCGTGATATTCCCCCACCGGCGCGTGCGAGATATGGCGATTCCAGACGAAACCCGCCTATTTGCGGCAGCAGACGAAAACCATCAGTAGCTTTGCGATGCCTGCGCATGTGCGCGGCGCTCTCGGCAGGCGGGCCGAACAGGGTAGGAAAGAAAGTCGTGCAGCCGAATGATGCTTCGATCCGCGCATATTCTTCAAGGCTCTCGGAACAACACGATTCACAGGCTATGCCGTGGGTATGCAGATCGGTCAGGCTGGGTAGGACATAACAGCCGGTAGCGTCTATTTCAGGTTCGGGTGAAGACTCTAAATAGATATCGGCAATGTGCCCATCCTTGATTTCGAATATCACCAACGCGCATCCCATTTCGAAAGTACAATATTGCCGTTTCTAATAGTTAGTCCTGACATCATCTGCCCCCGACCCCTCTTACTTCCGGAAAGAGGTGGCGCGCTATGCGAGTTTGTGTTTATTGTAGGGTAAGCACGGAAGAACAGTCAACAGGCTACCAGTTGAAGGTTTGGAAGATTAACGGTTAAAGGTTGGGGAAGGGAGGAGTTCCCACTGCACGCATGGCGCCCACCCTGCAAAAAACACGCCGGTGTGCTATAATAATAATAGGGCGACTGCGGAACAATGCCTCCCGGCGCCGGAACCGGTTTAATCACGAAAGCACGAAATTCTTTCTGGAATCCCTTTTCGTGCTTTTCGTCTTTCGTGTTTTCGTGGTTGAATTTTCTTCCGGCTTTGCCGGGTTAGGATGAACAAGAGGGAATCAAGGTTGAGTAGACGAATCGTCTGGTTGGCGATGGTGTGTCTTTGTCTGATGTCGACGAATGTTTTCGCCGGCCTGAAGGATGAGTTCTTCGCGGCGGTACGGGACGGTGACGTGGATAAAACGGCCCGGTTACTCAGCGCGTATCCCGGGCTTGCAAATGCTTCGGACCTGGTTCCCGCGCTCCACTGGGCGGCGATGGAGGATAATGCGCGCCTGGTGAAACTGCTCATCAATAGAGGGGCGGATGTGCGCAGCACGGATCAGTATCGCATAACGCCTCTGCATTGGGCCGCTATCGGCAGCAGCCCCGACGTATTGAACCTTCTTATCAACAAGGGCGCAAACGTCAACGCAAAAGACAAGTGGGGGTTTACGCCGCTTCACTGGGTGGCCAAGTGCAACGCCGATCATACGATAGCTGATGTGCTTGTCGCCCGAGGCGCAAGAACCGAGGCCAGGGACTACCAGGGGCGGACACCGCTCCACCTGGCAGCGATTTACGGCAATGCGGCCGCCATCGAAATGCTGGCCAAGAACGGAGCCAATGTCAACGCCCGCGACAGCTCCGGCGCCACTCCTCTGCACTATGTGGAATCCAGATCGAGGCCCGCCGCTGAAATGCTTATTGCCAGCGGCGCCAACCCCAATGCCAGAGACAAGCACGGCGCCACCCCGCTGCACTGGGCAGCCCTGCACCGCGCTCGTGAGGCGCTGCTGGTGCTGCTTGCCGCAAAGATCGACGTAAACGCCAGGACCTCCACCAGTTGGGCCACCGTGGATGGTAACGGCAGGACCATAATCATACCCGCCGGATCGTCTCCTCTGGATGTGGCGGTTGCGATGCAAAACAGGGGTGTTGCGAGGCTGCTCAGGGAGCACGGAGCCGTGAGCACGGCCGACAGTCGAAAGTCAAAAAGTCGAAAGTCGAAAGTCGCTTGGCGAGTCGAAAGTCAAAAGTCAAAAGTCTGAAAGTCGGGGAAGGGAAGACCCTCTTTCGGGTGGCATACCGCCCGAACGGGTCAGAGGACGGCGCCTCGCATGGCTTTGACTTTGGACTTTAGACTTCCCTTCTCAATTCTCCGGATCGAGCATCTTCGCGCTGAGCGCGTCGACGAAGCCCTGCTGCACGTCGAACTTTATGTCCCGCGCCCGGTGAACCTGCTTCCACGACTCGGCATACATTCCCTTGCAGTAATAGGCCAGCGCCAGGTTCTGGACCGCCATCCCGTCGTCCGGCCTGTACTTGAGCGACACCATGCACTGCTCGATCCCCTCGTTGTAGTGTCCGGTCCTCAGAAGCAGCGAGGCGAGGTTGTCTCGAGATACCGGATAGTCGAGCTTGGCTTGAACAGCCCGCCGAGCACGTGCGAGCGCCTCGGCGGTCTTGCCTTGGGAGTCCAGCACCGCGACCGTTGATGTCAGCGCGATGTAATCGTTGGGGTCGCAGTCGATGGAATGGTTGTAAAGAGACATTACGTCGTGCCAGTAATCCACCTGCTTGTATGTGAGTGGCGCAAGCAGCACTAGCACCACGCATGCGGCGGCGGTGAGGGGGATGTTGACCACAAATTGCTCCCCATTCTTTCTAGCCTGCCGGCCGCTGGGCGCCTGCGCGAAGCGGGAGCCCAGGTCCGCGATCAGCCAGGTTATTGCCACGAACAAGCCGACAAAAGGTACGTATGTGTACCTGTCCGCCATCGCCTGCGGCCCCACTTGCACGAAACCGATCACCGGCAGGAGCGCCAGCATATACCACAGCCAGCCCATCAGAACGTAAGGAAACCGCCTGCGTATGAGCGCGATGGCGACTGTTATCGCTATCACCCCCACGAGCGAACCGATGACCGCCGCGTGCGGAATCGACCTCTCCGGGTGGACATAGGGATAATACAGATGCACCGGCCAGAACAACTTGCCGAGGTAGCTCGAATACGCGACTATCGCATTTGCCGCGCGCACGCCCGCGGGCAGAGTCGCCAGCACCCGCATTGCGCCCGTTCTTTGCTGGATCAGGTACGTGGCCACGCACGATGCAAACGCTAACACGCAGAAAGGAATCTTCTCGACGATCAGCAGCGTCGGCGTGGCAACCGGGCGAGGGACGCTGGTAACCGTCTCGGCCTGCCGCTGCGGCTGATTTTTCTTTTTCGACTTGGAGAGTCTCGACGGGGTTTGCGTCGCGAGTTGCGCTTCCTGCGCGGCAACCTCGCTGTTCTTTTGGAGCCTCTTTAGCGGCCACCAGTCCAGAATCAGAAGCAGCAGAGGCACGCTCACCAGCATCGGCTTCGACATAAGACCGCACAGGAACAGCCCCAATACGGTCAGGTACCGCAAAACATTCGGCCGCTCGGCGTATCGCGTGTAGGCCCATAGTGTCAGTATCAAAAAGAACGTGCTCAGGACATCTTTGCGCTCTGACGCCCACGCGACAGACTCCACGTGTGTCGGGTACAGCGCAAACAGCGCCGCCACGAACGCGCTTGGCCAGAGGCGCCGCGTCATCCGATTCAGCAGCAGAAACAGCAGCACGCAGTCCACGATGTGCCAGAACAGATTCCCTAGGTGAACCTTGGCCGAGGGCGTGTTTCCCGCCTGGTCGGGGTATGCCGTATTCCATATCCAAACCAGCGGGTTCCAGTTGTAGCTGTAATCCGCCATGTACGATATCCACGTCAGCGGGTGCCAATTGTAGCTGCGCGCGTGGGTAAACGCCCATGCCACGTTTGGCCCGGACATGCCCGTGTTGACGTACGGATTGGCCATCAGATACGAGGTATCGTCACCGCCAATGAATTCGTGTCCACCCACGTGCCAGAAGATCGCGACGGTGGAGATGACCAGAAAGATGCTTATCAACAGTCGATCGTATTTTGCCAGGTATTCGCCCATGTTGCCTCCGGGGCAGTCGAGGTCGTTATCAAAGACCATGGTACCTGACGAGATTGTCGGTGTCAAGCAATTAGCCCCTTAGCGCCCTCCGAACGACAATTTGTTGTCGCTAATAGCGCGCTAAGGGGCGAGAAGACATTACTAACCTATCGGGTTAGCCGAACGCCGTAGTGATTTTTCGGTTTGACTGCCACCGTGAGGTGGCCACTTTTCCCCAGCGAAGTCTGGGGAAAAGCGTAGTATCTTACAACTGAAATCCTATACAGGCTGTACTGAACTTTGATTCGGCGCCGTTTCGCCCAACGATTATCGATCCTGCCCTATCCAAACATAGAGCAATTGCCGAGGCTTGAATTTAAGGCTTATGCCGGCGTTCCCGACATCAACCAAGGTGTTCCAGTTGCAGATTCTGACCGGTGAATTGGATGACAGACCCAGCTTCTTCCAGTCGATGCGAATGGTATCTGTCTTTGTCTCATCGGTCCAGTTTGCCACCAACAGCAGAGTCCTCTTGCCGGGGTGAACGAATGCGCTGGCCAGCGTGGTTGACGATCCGGCCTTGAATGCGTTCTTTTCGGGATAATAATATGGCATCCACTGAGCCGTTTTTGTGTCAAAGCGGTCTACCAGTCGCCACAAACCCTCGGCTCTACCCGGATACATCCCCCACATATACCTGGGGTTCATTCCGTGTATGCCCATCAACGCCATGCCCCACTCCGGCGGCACGGGGAAGTTGTTGTACAGCAGGCCTTCGCTGTTGAAGCCGTATTGCCTGGACATGAACTCGGCGCGTATCACGGACGGATCGGCGGCCCGCTGCCAGTCGTTTACACAGCCCAGAGCTTCGCCGTTTGTGGCATCGGTCACAAAAGACATGACCGGCAGATCGAAGCCACACGATGCGTGACAATCGATAATTCCGTCCCCGCGGTATGACTTGACCAGGCCAAAGAGCTTCTTCAAGTATTCGCGACGGTCGAATATGTGCGACACCCGCACTGCCTTTCCGGTGAAAGGATCGATCACCGGTTCGTAGCCCTGCATCGGATTGGTGGAATCATCAGGGCTGGCTACACCATCCAAGTATACTCCTCCACAGCCCATACGCATAATTTGGTCTATCTGATACAAGCTCCTGAGGTCGGTGCCCCCGGCGGTTGCGGAACTATAGGAGATCTGACCGCGCTCTTTCCAACCAACAGGCATCTCTTCCTCAGGCCCGCGTGTGCTCAGTTCCCACTTGCAGTCATCGAAATCAGGAGAATTATCGGTTATGCCGTATGGTGCGTAGGGCAGTACCCGAATGCCATACTTGTTGCATAGCTGAATACATTTTGGGAACTCATCAGGCTCCGCCAGGCCATCGTTACCGAGTATGTTTTTGGACCACAGATAGAGGCCGACTCCGCGCACGCCGCCGCGAGCCAGTCGCTCCACGCCGGTCATCTCCGGACCATCCGGACCGGCTGTAAGCACATGAGTTTGGGGATCGTAAGTCCAGTTTCCCTCCAGATAGGCGGGTGAAGCGGGCAGACCAACTTCAGCGTTTGTCACGTTCATTGGAGTAGGATCGTCTTCAAGTAATTCCAAATGTTGTGTAATGGGATCGGCGGTCAGCTTGGCCACCGCGTGCAACTCGGACGCGCCGCGCTGTGCCCGCGACACTCGCCATCCACGCAGGCTGATTAGACCGCTGCCACCAATACCATCACCGTCCCAAAACCTATCATGCTCCAGGCATGGGAACATTGTCCGCCACCGAAATAATGCGAGTACCATCAAGGTAGAGTTCGGCCTGCTTGCCACTGTTCCAGGCGAGTCTATACCACTCGCCTTTCTTGAGATCGACTTTGGCTTCACCAATAACAATCCACTCACCAGTAGCAGGATTCCTATGAGTGAGCTGGCAGAGCGCGCTTGTCAGCCACCCACTGCACTTCCAGACAATTTCGTCCACACAATTCAACGGCTTTCTCTTTCTCGGTGGGGTTCCCTGGGTCCCAATCGGGACGGAAGTCCATCTCTATACAACACTCGTCACTCATGTCCTTGAGTGACCGAGGAATCGTTATCGACGATTGCTGCGAAGTCGAGGGGGTAATATTCCATCTTGCTCCAAACATTGCTATGCGCGCGCCGGACATATCGCACGCCGACAAACGCGGCTTGACCGGGCTCGCCATAAGCCCGAATGTGAAGTTAAGAGGCTTGTCCAAGATATGCTTCCCGTCCGCCAAATGCAGGATAAGATCGGCCGACTCGGGACCGCGTTTCACCTCGATGATCTTCTTCTCATCAGCGGGCATCCAGCCCGCGCGATGCTCGGCAAACCATTGAATGCCTCGGCTCTGATCCCCAAGCCAGAAGAACGAAGTGAACTCACAGTGCCAGCCGGCGTCCGTGACGTCGCCGGACTTGTTCCAAGTGCTCTGGTCGTTGAATGAATAGCGCTGCAGCGGCCACTGCGTGAACGATCTCGCTACGCTGCGCTTTACTGGAATGACGAATGCGAGATCCCGCACTTCACACCGACCGCCTTTGGGCTCCAGACGCCAATCGAAGCGCATCATGCCGTCGAACTCGATCGTGGTTTTGACCCGCATTTTGAACCCGTCAGCAGTTGCAACGCCGGAGTAAACCGCCTTATCCTTCGCCGAAGAGTCGAGCTTCCAAGACCGTATTTTCCACGCGAGCGGCCTGCCGTTTACTCTGCCTCGGAGAGCAACCGGCGACGCGAGTATGTCAGCGCCCACAGAGCTCGACCTGGTCCAGAAATGGAGACCTGCCAAAAGAATAGTCCCGCCCCCAAACCACGGCACGGTTTCTTGACGCCCGAACCGGAGTCCACGGAGCGGGAACAGCAGGCAGCTTGAGCATTTTGAACCTGGTCCACTCAGGAATGACCGATGGCACGCGAAGCTCAATTCTGCCGGCCTCTGTCGCCTTGTTATCGGGCTGCACTTCTTTGATAACAAGCTGCACCGAACCGGGTTTCCATCCCTTGTAGCTGACCCATACCGATTTCCCCTTTTTCAGTGTCGGGGTATCGATCCGCCGGATCCAAAGAGTCTTATCCGCGCGAACCAGACTCAGTTCGAGCGGAAGACGCTTTGCCTTCCCCAGGCGCGCGGGATCACAGGTAATGAAGAATGCTTGCTTTTGTACCGAGGACGCCGCCGCAACCGGCACTCGCAGTTTCGCGACCACCGGAAACGAAAGATCGAAGTGCTTGTCGTTCTTGATTTCGATTGAGGACTTGGACCCTCCAGCCAGCGCGACTGAGTCCGCCACGCGTCCTGACCAGGACGCATTCTTGATTATATTCTTGCTTACAGTATTGGACAGCGTGCAACTGGTCGGCTCGCCGAAAGCGCCCTGAAACCCGACAAGCTGCCCGTTTTCGCCGATGGTGACACTCTGCGAGCTGGTTTGCCGCCCCGCCCCACACCATCCGGCCCATCGTTTGGCAAATCATCAAGTCGCCCATCGGCTCCCAAAGGGCCTGCGGATTTGTTCTTACCTGATCGAACGCGACCTGTAATCCCCACGTATCGCCATCCGACGGAAGCGGTATCCCAGCCTTATCCATGGGCAGCATCGCTTCGACTACGAACCCCCTTTTCGGCCGTTCGCCGCCGGGATATCCGACGGCATACTCGGTGCCGATAAGCGATGTAGCAACTTTCCACGGACCGTTCCAACTCGCATCGCCGTTCTTCGGGTCTTTCGAGTCGTATATGGTTCCGGCGGCGTTGACTATGAACTGATAAGTTGCGCCGCCTGCCTGCAGGTACAGCTCGAACGCATCATCTTCCCACACCTTGCCATCCCGATCAACGGCTTTGCTTACGGGCATCCTGTCCATCGAGTCGGTTACGAACGCAATGTACAAGTCGTTGCCCTTTCGAGCAATATAGAATCGTCCGTTGGGATTCGAGAAGTCCCCCGACGGGGTTTTGCAGATCAGACTTGCCGATGCGCAGTCCCACTCGCCCGGAGCCATTTTTCCATCGATGACTGGCGGGTCTCCGACTATATTGGGGACATTTATGGTGGACGCAGATATGGGACCGGCAAGTATTGCCGCGGCAATTAACTCGAAACACTTCACAAAACGCATTCAGGACACCTTTCTTTGTGAGAGTTCACTCTTGACGAGTACATGTCACATGCCGAACTCGATTCACTACCATCCCACGCCGAGGCGCCGTGCTGGCTCCGCCACAGCCGTCGCAAATCATGTCATTCCGAGCAATTGACGGCGACGCTGTCGCAGTCACATTGGAAAGAAACCGACCCCGGTGTTTCGGGAATCTTGTTCCCGAAACGGGGGGGTTTCTTAGGAACGAATGTGAGGAATCTCAACGTTGCGCCTGTATCATCCTTCGGTATGTGAGAGTTAACCGATAGGTCGAGATTCCTCACGTGCGTTCGGAATGACATAGCCGCCGCGTTTGCGCGGAGTCCACGGGGCTGTACGCTTGCGAATCGCGCCACCAAGAAAACCGAAAATGGGCATTTGGAAAGTCACGCGCTGACGAGCGTGAAATACCCCCAAAACAGGCCGTTTTGCCGAACTGTGGGACGGTAGTGAACTCGATTCAGCATCTCCTTGGCAGGTACGAGATCCTTCTCTAAACACTAGTCCGGAAATTACCGGTACAATTACCGGCTGGCGAACATGCCTGCAAAAAACCAAACGACATACGAAAGGAAACCGACATGGATGAACCGACCGTACCGCCCTGCCTCCTCCCGGCAGCACCGAAACCAGCGCCCCTTCCGCGGGCAGAGAACACCGCAGGGAAAGGCCATCGTGGCGCGGAACGCCACCAAACACGGCCTCCTCTCTCACAACGTCGGAGCCGACGAGGACAAGGCGGCACACCGCCGTCTGCGGGACGCGGTGTACTACGAATGGCAACCGGAAGGGGCGACCGAAGAGGCCCTGACCGAAATGCTCGTGGCCCAACTCTGGCGCCTCCGCCGCTGCCTCATCTGCGAAGCCGAACTGCTCGACATCGATTACATCGCATACCTCAAAAACATCGACATCCCCTACAAGGAGAACCCCCTCGAACTCCTCGCCCGGTACGAAGGCAAGATACGCAACGGCCTCACCGACATACTCCGCGAACTGCGCACAGCCCAAACGCGCCGCCAGAACTACCGCCTAATGCGGGTCGAACCGGACGGGTCGCTCGCCGACCCATACTAGAAAGCAACCCCAGGGGCCGCACGCGGCACGCACACCACGGCCCCGGGGACCTCCACCAGGTAGAGGGCCCCGTGTTTACGAATGACGGTCCCATACGGTAGTATGGTGTGATCCTGAATCAAGTTCACTACCATCCCACAGGGAGCCGCCGCAGAAAACTATGCCGTCCTGTTGGTTTGCCACAGCCGTAGCAAATCATGTCATTCCGAGCAATTGACGGCGACGCTGTCGCAGTCACATTGGAAAGAAACCCACCCCCGGTGTTTCGGGAATCTTGTTCCCGAAACTGGGGAGTTTCTTAGGAACGAATGTGAGGAATCTCAACGTTGCGCTTGGATCATCCTTTGGCACGTCAGAATCAACCGATAGGTCGAGATTCCTCACGTGCGTTCGGAATGACATAGCCGCCGCGTTTGCTCCGAGTCCGCCAGGGCTGTACGCTTGCGAATCGCGCCACCAAGAAAACCGAAAATGGGCATTTGGAAAGTCACGCGCTGACGAGCGTGAAATACCCCCCAAAACAGGCCGTTTTGCCGAACTGTGGGACGGTAGTGAATCGAGTTCAGGATGACAGCAACACTGATATCTCACCTCTCTCGGGTATTGGATCTCGGGTTTTTCGCTTTTTAGTCGGGGGGGCGGAAAGTGGCGGATGCGGGGCAGCAAGAAGGCCGCCCCGCCTTCCGTATTCCAAAGAGCCTACTGTCCCGGCGCCAGAATCTGCTGGACATCCGACGATGATCTTACTCGCAGTAATGGCAGCAGACTTCCGTCGGTGGCTATCATGCAAGAGCACGGAGCGATCACCGTCACATAAGCGCCGACAGGTATAGTGCCCGCGCTCGATGGCAGAGAGACGTTCACCGCCGGACCGGAACCATCCGACATCATGAAACCGGATGATATCTCCGAAGTCACCACGCCCACGCTTTTGACCAACAACCCGATGTTGTTAGGTCCGATTCCTCCGGCAACACCCTGCTGGCCGGTGCCTGTCTCGGGATTGTAATCCTGGTTGCTGCCGCCAAGACTCTGATTTGTCATGCACAGAGGAGCAATGCTGCCCGCGCCGGTTACGGTGACCGAGGTAGCATTAACACATCGTTCACCGGCGCTCGTGGTGGATGCTGTTCCAACAACACTTACCCGGTCGCCCGCCGGTAATTTGTTATGGGCGATGTTGACCAGTATGCCGCAACTTCGGTCGTCGGATTCAACGTAGAACGAGTTGGAATACGACCGCGTGATTACCAGGCTATCCAGTGAAACCGACTGATTGTTAGGTGCGGTCTTTACAGCTAAAGGCCCGGACATGTAGCTTATGACCGCGAGGTCGTCTATCACGAGTCCGCCTCCATTGTTTCCCGGATAACCTTCTACTCCGATTCCGGCGCCGCTCGACCATCTCTGGGCGGATGAATCATCATACTGGCAGGTGTAGGTAATCGGCATTCCGTTTGTTGCGACACCGTCCCACTCGAGGCTAAGATTTGTGTCGGTCGCGCTCACGTTCACGGTTGCGGACATCGTTGCCCACTGACTCAACTGCACGTTGGTGTAAGGAGCGGACCAGCTCTGCTGGTAGAGGGACGTTGTGGCGCCATCGCTGTTAACCCTGTCGAGAATCAGGATAAGCCCGCCGCCCTGGTTATAGCACGTCGCATAATAACCGTAGTATTCTCTAGCCGCGCTGCACCAGCCGTTGTCGAGCAATGAGAGGCAGACAAACGGCCCAACGTTATTTGGGAAACATATCCTCGACTTGGCGGTATAAGACGTGTTGGTAAAGTGCCCGTTGTCATAGCTTGTCGTGCTGAACGCCGTGGGCGAGGAGTTGGGAGCAGGCTCCAGGCAGATGTTGCCGGTGCTGTCCGCGGCGGTGTATTGCCAACTCGGAGGAAGGTCGGATGTATACCTCGATGAATAGTCGTTGCCCTGGAAGTCGTCGTAATAGATGTAGCCTTGTGCCGTGTCGGTTGCGCCCGCGCCTATCCAAAGATACGTAAGTTCCTGCTCATTAACAGGCACATCTATGCATCCGTTTACTACCGGCAGCATCTCATTCAAGTTTACCACCTCGACAGGAGAGTTCTCGGGGAGTCCCAATGCGGACCAGTCGACACTTATGCTGCCGGAACAGGGGGTAGTGCTCCAATTGGTCACGAGCACCAGAGCATTTACGCCGGGGTGAACGAATGCGCTGGCGTAGACGTTTGGCGACGCAGGCGTGAAGGCCGTCTGCACGGAATTAGGATATGCGAAGGCGCTGCCGGCTGAATCATAGTATGGCATCCATTCGGCGGTACTGACATCGAATGAATCCATCAGCTTCCAGACCCCGGCTGCCCTTGGTTCATACATTCCCCACGTGCATCTCGGGCTCTCGCCGTGGATACCGGCTAAAGCCATACCGTACTCGGGTGGCACAGGCTCATTGTAGAAAAAGAGGCCATCGGCATTGAAGCCAAACTGGCGACCCATATACTCGGCACGAAATACATTCGGCTGAGCGAGGGTCTGCCAGATGCCACTTTGAGCCAATTGCTCTCCATTAGTATAATCGTCCACAAAGGACATCGTGGGAAGAGCAGGGCCGCAAACTGAGCAGTGGGCATCTACCACGGCGTTAGGATTGTAGCTCTTAATCAGCCTGTACATTTCCTTCATATACTCGCGCAGGCTCGAATATCTTTACAGTCTGTGTGGGCAGATCGGTCAAGGGATCGATCACCTCATCGCCATGCAAAGGATTGCCGCACATCGCCGGGTAGCACTGCCCATCCAGATATACTCCACCGGCGCCGCTTTGCATAATCTGATCGATCTGCCACAGATTGAGAGTTGCTCTGCTGCTTCCGGGGCAACCCTGATAGTAACTGCCGTCAGCATCCGTATAGCCCACCACGGGAGCCACGCTGGGATCGGTGAATGACATCTCATAGACATAGTCATTAAACCAACTCTCACCACTTCCAACCCCCCATGGAGTGTAAGGAATCATTCCCACGCCCAGCATTTCGCAAAGCTGTACGCATTGAGTGTATGCGGCCGGATCGTAGGGGGTGCCTTGTCCGACACCGTCTTCGGCTGCTCCGTCCATCGACGCCCAATTGAACAACACCACATGCTTTTCGCCTATCGCGGCAATCGCTTGGATCTCCGACATCCCCGCCGTATAAGCCGCGCCTGCCCACAGCCAGTGGTTAAATGGATCGTAGGTCCAGTTGCCCTGTAGATATGCCGGGGTGGAAGGGTCTCCGACCACCGGGTTCGAACACCAGTTCATAGGAGTCGGATCGCTCGTCAATTGCTCGATTTGAATTGTGTTGGCGTCATCAACCCAACTCGTTCCCGGCTGAAGCTGGGACGAGGTCCTTTGAGCGCTGGACACGCGCCAGCGGGCAAGAGTAATATAGCCATCGCCACCGATATCCCATTGTGCGTACGTGGTCCAAAACGGCAGATTCCCGGACAGAGTCGCGGAAAGTTCCTCGGCGCCGTCAAGGTAAATATTGGAAGTCCTGCCCCAGTTCAGCGCAAGCCTGTGCCAAGTGCCTTGAGTCAACGATACCGGGACGGCAGCTATCTGCGTCAGCCCGCCGTTTGTAGGGGTCATCTGCCAGAGACCGAGGTATCCTTGCGTGCCGTTCCAGGTCCAGCACGCCGATATCTCACAGGCCAAATTGTTTACTACTCCCAGCAGCGGCAGAGTAGTAACACTGGGAGATTGAGGATTCCAATCCACTCTGAAATCAGCCTCAACGCAGCCCGCCGATGAAACCATGTCCGACGGATTGGCTAGAATGTTAATTGCGGAGTTGCCCACACCAGTGCTTACCATCTGCTGAGGATCGGTGTAGACCCCTATTCTGTCCGCCGCCATATCACACGGATAAGGCCGAGGGCGAATAGGGCTTGCCATAAGGCCGAACGTAAAACTCAGCGGTGATGAGATGACCCTGGCTTCATCCGCCAAGTGGCATATCAATGTGGCGGCAGTCGAGGTCACCTGGACTTGGAGATATTCGCTGGAGTTCGATGGGGTCCAGTTCAGGCTGTCTTCGGCAAACCATTCAATACCCAGATCCTCGTCTCCCAGCCAGAAAAACGACGCGAACGCACAAGACCAGCCGCTGCTTGTCACATCACCTGATTTCTCCCATGTGGATACGTTTGAGTCATTCCACGGTTGAAGCGTGGACTGGAAGAATGACGCCGCCACGGACCTGCTCACGGGGACCACAAGAGCAAGATTCGTTACCGTCGGTGACCCTCTCACAGGCGTGAGCGTGTAGTCGAAGCGTACCATGCCATCGAACTCTAACGTCGTCGTGACACTTGCGCTGAACGCACCGGTGGCGTCGGTGGCTGTGCCCTGGTAGACAACCTGATCACCGGCTGATGACACCATGCTCCAGGACTGGATTGTCCAACTAAGAGGACTGCCGCTCACGGTGCCTGTCAATGTGACGGGCGAACTGAGAATATTCACCCCCTGCGAGCCTCACCTGAGTCAAAAACAGCGAACCGCCGAACGTATATGTCCTCCCCCAGACACTGGCAGCGTTGCCGTTGACCTGCACCGGCGTATACGGGGTAGGAACCAAAGGCGTGGTTGGCGCGGTAAATGAGGTCCAGGCGTATGTCCCCGGTATAGTCTGCGCCAGATCGCCAAACGAAGAGAGAGCCGTTCGAGTTAACGACCTGAATAAGCAGGTCACAGGCGCTGCCGGCGCTTCCCCATGTACCTGTAGTTGACCCAGTAATCAGCCGCGCTTGTAAGTGCGGGCACATTGACTGTTTGTGTCCACTTGGCGACGCCACCAGCATTGAAAGTCAGTTGCAGCTTCTTGCGCTGATAAGAAGAGATCAGTGAGGGATCCACCTCCACAAAAAACGATTGTGACGACGGAGCCGGAACCGATATCACCGGAGCAAGAGTCACGCATTGGCCGATAGATCCACCAGACATAAGCAAGCCGACTGCCAGTATGATTACAGTTGCAAAAGTCATCAATGACCTGCAATTGCGCTTGCTGCTTTCTTTTTCGCCTGTAGTTCCGAGCATGTTGCATTACCTCTGAGATTCGGTCTTGCTGCCATAAGATGACTGGATGGTATTTCAGGGAGCACAAGACTCGTGCTCCCCGAAATGTGCCACTCTAAGGGTCTATCCGCCCCGGCCACTACACCGGCGGATTTCTACACCTAATAGATTGATGTCGCGAGGATCACGCGGTCCACGTTACCACTATCGACCTCGCAGGAGCTTATGCCGGTAACCTGCACATAAGTCTTGTCTGAAGGAACGGTCCCGTAGACCTTCACGCCAACACCGGAGCCGTCATCGATCATGAACGACTCGGGCTGACCGGAGCTATTCGTGATCTTTCCGGTTGTCTTGACCAGAAGTCCGATGTTATTGAGACCGGTGCCATTGGTAACGCCGGCCTGTTTCTGTCCGGTCACGGTTCCATAGGCCCCGCCTCCGAGTGACTTGTTAGTCATGCAAAGCGGAGTTATGTCTCCGGCGCCGGCGACAGTTGGTTCCAAGGCGAAAATGTATCGTTCGCCGGAATCGAGAGTCTGCACGGTTCCACCCACATTCACCAACTGACCGACGGTAAGGCCGGGGTTGACCCCCATCACGCAGATACCGAAAGTTCGATCGGTCGATTCGATGTAGAAGCAGTCCGAGAACACAGCCGTCACAACCCCCGAGCAATAGATCGTCGCATTGTCTGTCGATGTCTTAGCACTCCCAATGGTGCCGCTGGCCACGAGAAGATGGGTGGCGATACTGTCATAGTTGGTTAACTTATTAGGCAGCATGTTCTCGGCCCACGTCCCATTATAACCCTGTAGGCCGCAAGCCACATCGTCCACGTCGAGACCAACGACCATACCCGCGCTCAGAGGAGAGACAACCAGCCCAGTACCACTGAGCGAGAAGGCTTGGAACGGAGTTATCGCCAATTCGTAGTAAATCATGTTGCCGGATACGGAGCCGGCAGCCTGGAAGCCGGCGTTAGCCGGTATCGGGTTATTCGGCCCCGGAATCGTAACCGGGGGGTTGGCGGCACTATTACCGTAGCCCATAGCCGTCCACACCTGGCTCTGGTTGCTCGCCATGATGCCGACCTCATACTGCTGCGCATCCGCCTGGGTGGCTTCGTAGTTAGTCGGCCCGGTCCCGGTAGTGTGGACGTAGACCTCTATAGCGTCCCTGGTATACCAATTGTCGTAGTCGTTGAGGAAGTAATGATCCAAATCGAGCACTTTCACGGCTACATATAATGTGTTGTTGGCGCCCCATCTGGCTGCATACATCGCCCCACCCAGCGGCACGTCAGACTCGAGTTCGGCAACTGTGCTGGTCCATGTATCCAAAGGCTGATCCAGCGGCACGAACTCTGACGGTGACCACTCGGAAAGGTTGCCATCGACTACCACGTTGTTATTGTACGGAATAGTCGCCGGCCTGTTCCATGTGAGTGTGAAGCTTATACTATTCACAGGACTGGGAATGTAGTAGTTTTTGTAGGCCATGGCGCTCAGCGTTATAGCATCGGATACAAGAACTGGAGAACCGGGCGCGATTGCAGTGCCATGTGTCGGGGACGGTTGAGTGCCGTCCGTAGTGTAATAGATCGTTGCGCCGGTGGTTGCACAGTTGATAGTGACGTACTGCGGACTGGTGAGACCGCCACCAGCGGAGCTAAACGTCGGCGCCGCGACCGAGTCGGTGGCTACCAGAAGATTATCGATAATCATGCCGCTGGAACTGCTGCCCGAGCCGGCATCGCCGCATATCCCGATGCCCGTGCCGGTCGTCCATCTCTGGGCCGATGTATCCTGGTATGAGATGGAATAGCTTGTCGGGGTCCCGGTGCTCAATGTAATGCCGTTCCACGTAAACGTCAGATCCGTCTCCGCCGGCAGCACATTTACACTGGCAGTCAGTGTCGACCATACGCTCAGATTGGCGTTCCAGATCAATGGAGGAGCCCCAGTTCTCCGGAACCAGCGCGGTTTGCGAGCCATCGGCGTTGCACCTGGTAAGGCCCATGACAACCGATCCCTGGTTGTAGAACTGGGCGTCATAGCCGAAGTAAAGTTCACCACCGCCGCTGTCACTCCCCCAACCGTTGTTGAGCAAGCTGATGTTGAGTTGGGGCGCCACGTTATTTGGACACTCGAACGAGACCTGCGCAATATACGATGTATTCGTGAAGGCGCCGTTCAAATAGCCGGTCGTGTTGAATGCTTGATTTCCGTCGCCAAGCACCGGTTCGAGCCCCATGTCGCCGCCGGCCAAACTAACGTACTGCCAGGGCTGCCCCCAAGCGTCCGCCTGATCAGTCGTGTACCTCAAGGCATAATCATTGTACTGGAAGTCATCTTGATAGATATATCCGAAAGTGGACGAATAATTAGTGGTGAAGCTTACACTGCTTACAGCACTGGTAGTGGACGCGTCCTTGTATGCTATGGCTTTCAGTGTCAGAGTCTGGGATACGAGAACTGAGGAACCCGACGCGATCACGGTTCCATTAGTTGGTGACGGTGTAGTGCCGTCCGTGGTGTAGCGAATAGTCGCGCCGTGCGGTTGCGCAGTTGATGGTGACATTGAGTGGACCGGAAAGTGCGCCGCCCGCGGAGCTAAATGTCGGCGCCGCGATAAAGTCGCTAACTACGAGATCATCGATAATCATGCCGTCGGAACTGCCACTGCCGCCATTGCCGCATATTCCGATGCCCGTGCCGCTCGTCCGTCTCTCGGCCGACGTATCCTGGTATGAGATAGAATAGCTTGTCGGGGTTCCGGTGCTCAGTGTAACGCCGTTCCACGTGAAGATCAGATCCGTCTCAGTCGGCAGCACATCCACAGTGGCGGTCAGTGTCGAGAATACTGCCAGATTGGCGTCCGAGATTAACGGAGTGCTCCAGTTCATCGGAACCAGCGCGGTTTGCGTGCCGTCGGCATTGCACCTGGTAAGCCCCATGACAACCGATCCCTGATTGTAGAACTGGGCGTCATAGCCCAAGAACAGTTCAGAATTGCCGGTCTCACCCGCCCAACCGTTATTGAGCAAACTAATGTTGAGTTGGGGCGCCGCGTTATTTGGGCACTCGAACGAGACCTGCGCCGAATACGATGTACCTCGTGAAGTGACCGTTCAAGTAGTCATTCGTGTTGAATCCGACATCTCCCTGGCCCACGTTCGGTGCGAGCCCCATGCTGCCGCCGGCCAGACTGACATACTGCCAGGGCGGCTGCCAATAGACCGAAATATCAGTCGTGTACCTCAAAGCATAATCATTGCCCTGGAAGTTGTCTTGGTAGATGACGTCCGCATTGCCTGCCACCACACCGGCCGCGAGCAGCAAGACTACCAATACTGTAATCGCTAAATTCTTCATTACGTTCTCTCCTTTCGCTGGTTGGCGTTTACCTTTAACACCAGCGCCAGAATTGTTACGAGCAGAAATGCACGAGAGCAGGGTCGGGGGATTGAGTACCCCGACCATAAAATGACGGCTAGGCCCGACGTCGTCTCATCCCCAGAAGTGATATCAGGCCACATGCAAGAACAGCACACGATGACGGCTCGGGAACCGGAGCGGTAACCGTCAAACCATCGATAATCATGCCGTCGGAACTGCCACCGCCGCCATTGCCGCATATTCCGATGCCCGTGCCGCTCGTCCATCTCTGGGCCGACGTATCCTGGTATGAGATGGAATAGCTTGTCGGGGTCCCGGTGCTCAGTGTAACGCCGTTCCACGTGAAGATCATATCCGTCTCCGCCGGGCAGCACATTTACACTGGCGGTCAGTGTCGAGAATACTGCCAGATTGGCGTCCGAGATTAACGGAGTGCTCCAGTTCATCGGAACCAGCGTGGTTTGCGTGCCGTCGGCGTTGCACCTGGTAAGGCCCATGACAACCGATCCCTGGTTGTAGAACTGGGCGTCATAGCCCAAGAACAGTTCCGAATTGCCGGTCTCACCCACCCAACCGTTATTGAGCAAACTAATGTTGAGTTGGGGCGCCACGTTATTTGGGCACTCGAACGAGACCTGCGCCGAATACGATGTATTCGTGAAGCCACCGTTCAAATAGCTGGTCGTGTTGAATCCGACATCTCCCTGGCCCACGTTCGGTGCGAGCCCCTTGCCGCCGCCGCTCAGACTGACATACTGCCAGGGCGGCTGCCAATAGACCGAAATATCGGTTGTGTACCTCGAGGCATAGTCATTGCCCTGGAAGTTATCCTGGTAGATAACCGATTGCGCATTGCCTGCCACCACACTGACTGTGAGCAGCAAGACTACCAATACCGTAAGTGCTAAGTTTTTCATTTTCTTTTTCCTCCTTCGTGTCGTGTAATTGTATTACAATAGACCCATTCCAAACGCGATTGTCATATTATTCACTAACCACGCTCCTTTCCATGCTTTCCGCTCGCAACTTGCCAGGACTCATCATTACAGGCATAGAACTTCTGATGTCCTCTATTTTTTCGCAATTATCGTATGAGGCAGCCGATCATCAAACATGTCGTTGTACCAATAGTTGTCTGACCACCCGACGTGCCCGTCGATGTAGAGGTAGTCTCCCCCGTTGTTGTGGGGCGTGGGCCACACGAGGATGAGATCAAAATAGGGTGGTTGGTTGCCTACTCGGTTGGGATACATTCGCGAAAACGGCATGCAGGTCTGTGCCTCCTCATAGGTCAACACCATCTTAGACACCTTTCTAATCTGTGAGAACGGCCGACCGCACATGACTCCATTCAAGAGGTAGCTATTGTTGTTGCCGCAGGCGGCGGTCCACCACCGCCCTATGATGGTCGTTGGCGAGGTGGGAGAATACTCTGTGCGCACATTTGCCATCTTCGGGCAGGCAAATACGAATCTGCTATGGATGTAGGGATATATACTCGACGTCCAGCAGCTTCCTCCAATGCCGAGAGGCTGATCCCAGTCGGGGTATGGGATCCCGTTTGGATTCGACCCACACGTGGCTATCGAACCAACGGCGTACCCTCCTTGGCTGCCGGTATACCATTGACCCACACACGTGCCGTTCCAATCATCAGCATACATAAACATGCCCTTGCTAATCTGCTGCAAATTGCTGCAGCAACCTGCCTGCCATGCTCTTTCCTTCGCCGCTGTAAACACCGGAAAGAGAATGGCCGCGAGGATTGCAATAATGGCGATAACGACCAACAACTCGATCAAGGTGAACCCACTGGATTTACTGAACTTCATTTCGTCCTCCTCCGGAAAAACCGCCTGCCCGGCCATCCAAACCGCGGCAGGCACTGCATCTCCAACTCAACGCCATCAAGCGCGGTCCAAGAGCTCGGAGTTGCCGCTGGAAACTTGATCCGGACCGCCTGACCAAATGTCGGCGCCACACGATTCCCTGACAATCAACCGGCCTGCCAACGTTTCGCTGGTATGTTCGGTGAGCTTGCCGCTAATGCGGTCGAATAGTATTTCAGCAGCCCGCACGCCCATCTCAAAGGCTGGCACATGCACGGTCGTTAGCGACGGGATCGTATGTTCCGCCACCATAATATCGCCGTAGCCCGCTACAGCTACATCCTTAGGTACAGCAAGACCAAGGATATGGCATGCCCTGATTACCTTTATCGCCAGGGCATCGTCTATCGCAAATATGGCGGTGGGCCTTCCGGCATCTCGCATGTACTGAGCAAATGATTCAATCACGGGATTCCTGCTTCGCACGTCTTTCTCACCCAGTGGAGCAACCAGCGACTCGTCTATTTCCAGCCCCGCATCATTCATCGCCGCCCTATATCCGAGTTCACGCTCATTACGAACGAAGTCGCCCATATACACGTGACCAATGCGCTTGTGTCCCAAAGATATGAGATGCTCCACGATCCGCTTAGAGCCCGCGCAGTTGTCGGAGCCGACGGTAGTCAGGCCGACGCCGAGTGAACTCTGATCCAGGACTACCACTGGAGTGCCCTGGTCCTCAATACTAAGCAGAAGACTGACCGTCGGTGTTATGTTCTTGTGATCGAGCAGCAGAACTGGAATTATGCCCTCGACACGTCTGCCGCGGAGATTGTCGTATGGTTCGTTTACGTAGTTGGGATCAGGATTCTCGGTAGAGACAAACATACTGTAGCCTCTCTTCCGAATCACGCTCTCTATCCCATCCACCATCTGAGAACAGGACGAGTCTTCAAGAACGGGGACAACTATTCCGATAGTGGATGTGCGCTGCGTAACAAGGGACCTCGCCACGAAAGACGGCCTGTAGCCCATCCGATCCGCGGTCTCTCGCACACGTTCGCAAGTCTCTTTGCTGATTCTGCCGATTCCTTTCAGAGCCTTGGATACCCCGCTTGGGCTTAATCCCAGTTCAGCCGCGACGTCACATATCGTGATATCCTTGCCGCTTGCATTGCTTTGATTGTTCTTGGTCATAGCATATATCCCACAGTTGGTCTAACGTTAGAGCACCTCGCGCATTAAGCCACTCGAGGTGGCCCCTGGAATGGAGTTCACCGAGTTGCCGCTGCATAGTGAGCACTCCCTTCGGGCGTTTTGCTTTTCCCTATGCTGGAAAAACCTTCCATGGGTAGGAAGTCTAACCTCGAACTTCTAGTTTGGAGCACTGCAATGAAAGTTAAGGATATTATGACCGAGGATGTGGTTACATGCGCCCCGGACGAGACACTCCACGATGCCGCCTTGAAGATGCACCGTGAGAACATAGGTTGCTGTCCGGTGACCGATAACGGCCTGCTCGTCGGTATTTTGACCGACCGGGACATAACTGTCCGCGCCGTGGCCAGGGGAGATGACGTCAACAAGAAGACCGTGGGAAGCGTCATGACGCCAGAACCCGATTACGGCCGACCCGGAGATGACGATCGAGGACGCTTGCCGGCTGATGTCCAACAATCAGATCCGCAGGCTGCCGGTTGTCGAGATGGAACGCCTGGTGGGTATCGTGTCACTGGCGAACCTGGCAATCGACCTCGAAGAGGAAGAGATGCTCGTGGAGACCCTGGAAAAGATCTCCGAGCCAAGTCACAGGTGAGTCGGAAGTCCGAAAGTCGAAATTACATGCCAACCACCTATGAAGAGTGAGCACTTTCGGACTTCCCGTAAGCATTGCGTAACGAGCGAGGTTGGTGTACAATCTATCGCAAGTCAATGACTATCGAGAGGTGGTTTGCATGTACTCTATCCGACTTTGCTGCGTCACCGCTGCTCTGGGCCTTGCCTTAGCGTCTTGCGCATTGGCCGACACTGGGTCGCCGACCGGGATAATCGTGAGCGATACCGCCCAGGTCAAAGCCCAGCCTGATCTTGCCTATGTAACATTCGGGGTCGTGACCGAAGCAAAAAACGCCGGCGCGGCCGCTTCCGCGAACGCAGAGATTGCCGGCAAGCTCATGAGCGCGCTTGCCGGCTTCGGGATCCCCAAGTCCGACGTGGAAACCTTCGGCTACAGCGTGGAGCCCAATTACAACTACGAGAAAGGCTCGGCGACGATAATAGGATACCGCGTATCCAACACTGTGCGGGTCAAGACGAAGGTCCTTTCGAAGATCGGCGGCCTGCTGGATGTGGGCACGCAAGCCGGGGCCAACACGATAACGGGCGTTACGTTCACCGTCGAAGACGACAGCCCATATCGCAGGCAGGCCCTTGCGCTGGCGGTGAAGAAAGCCCAGGCGAAGGCGCAGACCATGGCCGATGCGCTCGGTGTCAAGCTCGGTAAGATCGTGACCGCCGAAGAGTCATCCCCCGGCCCCAGGCCGATGGAAACGTTTGGGCCGGCGAGACCGATGGCGGTGACGACTCCAATAAACCCCGGCCAGGTCGAGGCGTCGGCGAGCGTGACGCTGACGTTCGCGATACTCTAAAGGAGTGCTGAGAAACGAGTAACGAGTAACGAGAAGGGACGCCCCGGCTGTTAGCGCGGGTCTCCTCCCAACCGTCAACTGTCAACTCTGAACCAATCTGGCGAACTCCTCCAGCGACAGGGTTTCGCCGCGGGCGGCCGGGTCCAGTCCGGCTGCGTCCAGCGCCGCGCGGGAGCGCTCCTTGCCCCAGTTTAGCTCCGGCGAGGAGGAGAGCGCATTCAAGAGGGTCTTGCGCCGCTGGCCGAATGCCGCCTTTACGATCGCGAAGAAGGCTTTCTCGTCGCGCACGTCCACTCGCGGGTTTTCGAGCACGGTAAGCTTGATGAGTTCGGAGTCTACATTGGGGATTGGGTAGAAAACGTTGCGCGAGACCCGCGTCACGTTCTTGATGTCACAATAATACTGCACGAAGATGCTGAGCGCGCCGCGGGCTTCGGATCCCGGTGGGGCCTGGAGGCGTTGCGCGACCTCTTTCTGCACCATCAGGACCGCTGCCCGAATGTGCGAGCGCGCTTCTATCAGCTTGGCGATCGCGGGGCTGGTGATATGGTACGGCAGATTCCCGACCACAAGCCACCGGCCCGCCGCGCGTTGGGACAGGAATTCGGGCATATCGGCCTTGAGAAAGTCCCCGATTACAATCTCCACGCGCGGCTGGTCCGCGAGCACTTCCCTTAAGATTGGCTCCAGCGCACCATCCGCTTCCACGCATAGCACGTTTGCCCCGCGTTCCGCGAGTTCGCGCGTCACCACCCCGAGTCCAGGGCCGATCTCCAATATGTGCGAGTCGGGACCGGCCTCGCATGCATCGGCTATTCGCCGCAGAACGTTGTGGTCGATGAGGAAGTTCTGCCCGAGTCTTTTCTTGGGCCGGAGACCGTGCTCGGCGAGCAGCCTTTTGACTTGTGGAGCGGAGGTGAGGGACAATTGGTAATTGATAATTGACAATTGATAATTGGGACTTTCCCGATGCGCGGCGATATCGTACACGTGACAGGTGATGGGTGTTGGAAGGGACTCCCTTCCCTAAAGCGGCATAGCCGCAACCAAAAAGGCCATCGCCGGAAAATCACTACGGCCTTTCCGTAATTCGGAAGGTCGGTGGTTTCTTCTGGCGTATCTTACAACTGAAATCCGAGGTGACATATCAAAGTTCAGGTACAGCTTGTATAGGATTTCGGTTGTAAGATACTAACACCCATCACCTAATACCCAACACCCAGCCTTCAACTTCCCTGCAAAATGTGGACGGTTACCCACTTTCGCCCGAATCGGCGGGCCTCGGGGTATGAGTCGTATCCCAGGTCGATGCGTTTTCCCTTGATCGATGGGCCGATATCGCCCGCAAGCGCATAGCCGTAGCCCTCGACGTAGAGCTTGCTGCCCAGCGGGATAACTCGTGGGTCGACTGCCGCAACCCCGTATCCGGCGCGGAGTCCACAGTCGGTCCTGCCGGTGCATCTTCTGCCACAGCTTCTGGGACCCGGATCATACGCCGTAGCCAGCAGGCGGACCACTCGCCTGGTTTGGAACTCACCGCGGCTGGTGTAAAAGCCCCTCGAACCGACGCTCATTACGCGTTTTGCGGGTTGTTGAGTGACTTTCGAGTCGATGAGCGTCTTCTTTACCGCTTTCCCGTCCTCGTACCTTATCCGGTATCTAACCAGCTTCTCGCCTTTAGCGCCGGGCGAGGTGATATCCACCAGTCCCGGCCTCGGCGATTTTGTAAAAACTCTCACTGTCACGAAGTCTGTGGGAACCTTGACTGATTCCTCTTGTTCGCGAACTCTAACGACCTTAATCGACATCTTGTCGCAGGGCCGCGTGTTCGCCGAAGGAGTGACCATATCTTGTGGTCCAACTTCGATTCCCGCTTCCCTGAGGGTCGCGCCGACAGTCGTCTGGGCGGTAACGTGACTTGTCGAATGGCCCCATCTGACGTGATATTAACCACTACCGTCGCCAGGCGCTGTGCTTGCACGACATCATCTCGGTTGGCTGCAATCGCCATCAGCATCGGCAACATCAGCACGATGCTCGCAGCGATTCGCGCGAGCCGAAATATGGGTGTTCGCAATGCATCGCCTCCTTTTTTCGCACAGGTTTACCCAAGTACCTACCCGCCAAAACTTCCGAACGGGATTTGGGTATACCCGGCGCAAGAGACAACCATGCTCATCATCGGACCGGGACCTGTGTCAAATTTCGGAGAAAAGTCGAAAGTCGAAAGTTACCTATGCGGCGGGAACGACAAATAGAGCGTCTGCTTTAATTCGGCGCCCTCGAGTTCCCGCTGCACGCATAGCACTCACGCTGGGCAGATGCAGACCATGCCTTCTCTCGCAGGCAGAACGTGCCACGCGTGCAGCGGGAACTCGAAGGGCTTCATGCCGCAGGATTCTCTCGCCTTGTCGTTCCGCCGCATAGTGGTGGCTCCCGTTCTCATGAGCTGTTAGCAAACACCCGTCACCTAACACCTAAAGCGGCGTAGCCGCAACCAAGAAGGCCATCGCCGGAAAATCAATACGGCCTCCCCATAATTCGGAAGGTCGGTGGTTTCTTCTTACGTATCTTACAACTGAAATCCGAGGTGACATATCAAAATTCAGTTACAACTTGTATAGGATTTCAGTTGTAAGATACTACGCTTTTCCCCAGACTTCGCTGGGGAAAAGTGGCCACCTTACGGTGGCAGTTGACCAAGGCAGGCGGTCGAGTTTTTCGCTTTTCGGTTGTTAAGGGATGATTTGGAGGGGGCGGAGATTTCCACCCCCATCCCTTGAACAACACCTGAGTCGGCGCTCGGGAGATCTCCCCAGCGTTGCCCTACCCTCCGCCCAGGCAAAGCAAGTATAGCTCATCGGCCATCCCTTAACAACCATAAAGCGGAAAACCCAAAGGCGGTGCGCCGTCGAATCCGCCTTAGCGACAACAAATTGTTTATAGGAGGGCGCTAAGGGACTAACACCTAGCCTTCTAACCTTTAACCCCCCTTCCCTCGCAACGCGCGCTCGATGTCGCGTTTGATCTGCTCAGCAAGGTGAGCGGGGGTTTCGAAGACCATTTCGTCTCGGAGACGGCGGACGAAGATGATATCCAGCGTTTCGCCGTAGAGACTGCCGTCGAAGCCTGCCAGGTGGACTTCCACCGTCCGCGGGCCGGCGCCGAATGTGGGGTTCACGCCGACGTTGCATACGCCGCTGTAGCCGGAAAGGCCAATGGTTACTTCCACCACATAGACCCCCCGCGCCGGCACGAGTTGATGTGGAGCGGTCTGGATATTGGCCGTGGGAAAACCCAGAGTCCTGCCCACCTGGCGGCCCATTACGACCGTGCCCCTCAGCGCGAACCTCCGTCCGAGAAGCCTTGCCGCATCCGCCACGTCGCCTCGGCCGACAAGCTCGCGAATCCGGGTGCTGCTCACGGGGCCGCCGTCGACCACCACCGCCGGCACCGCGCTGACCTCCATCCCGAGTCTGGGCGCGGCTTCGGCCAGGTAGCGGATGTCGCCATCCCTGCCCTTGCCGAACCTGAAGTTGGAGCCGACTACCACGTGCCTTGTCTTGAGTCTGCCTGACAGGATACCCGTCAGGAACGTCTCTCGGTCCAAATCGGCAAGAGCGTGGTCGAACTCCGCGACCACTACTTCCTCGATTCCGGCGGCGTGTATCTGCTCGATTCTCTGATCGAGGGTGCTTATATAGAGGGGAGCCCTGGTGGGGGCAAGAAGCTCGGCCGGATGGCGGTCGAATGTCATAGCGGTGCTCGTGAGGGCATTGGCGCGCGAGACCTCCAACAGGCGCTCGAAAATGGCGAAATGGCCCCAGTGGACGCCGTCAAAGACCCCCACCGCAACGGCTCGCCCCGCCAAATCGTCGGGCACTTTGTCAAGCCTGTAAACCACGCTCATCGCAAGAAGTCTCTTTCAGGGAGAGTTTGTCGGTCATCAGTCGTTTCAGTCGTCAGTTGACAGTTGACGGTCGATTGCCGCATCGTGCCGGGTTACCGCGTTTCCCCCTCACCCCAACCCTCACTCTTGATGAGTGCAACCCCCGCGTGCAGCGGGAACTCGAAGGGCTTCACGCCAAGGATTGCCTCGCCTTGTCGTTCCCGCCGCATAGTGGTGGCCCACTTTCGGCTAAATGCTATTTTCCGATCAAGACCGTCGCGATGCCGTGCGCGGTCACCGGCGCCACCAATGTGTCGCGCTCCATGCGCGCTGACGAACCAGCGATGGCCTGTTCCATCACATCGACCTCGACGCACTTGGAATCGGGAGCAACTATGCCGCTAAGCCGAATACGCGCCTGCGTCGCAATACCGGCCGTTTCATATAAGCGAACTACCACCCCATCGGAATCTTCGGCCTTCTTTAACGCCGCAAGCGAAACATTGGGTGTCAATAACTCCGCGTAACTCGCGGCCGTCGGCAATCGGCCGCCGTGGACACTCGTTCCAACCACGCACATCGGCTGCGCAAATGCCGCGGCCGCTCTGGTTGCCGCGGAAGGATCGCACGGGCCCCGGTGAGGAATCAGGGCGAAACGAATGTCGTGACGGCCCAGTTCGGGATAACTGTCGGGATCGCACGTAGACCGGATGAGGGTCGCACGAAGTGTGCCGCCATCCGCGCTGAAGCCGTATTTGCAGTCGTTGACCAGGGTGAAGCCTCGCTGGGTATCGGAAAGGTCGACCCAGCGCAGGGCAGGGAACTCCTTACCGTCCGCGGGCCGCTGCTGGCTGCCAAACGGAATCTCCGTGGTGAAAGCCGGTTCCGTCAAATGCGACCGCAGGGCAAGTTTGAGCATCGGAATGCCTGCATCCGGGCTGCCGATCTCCTTCCAATTCGCGGAAACGTTTATCTCGACCATCGGGCTGCCCGCGGACAAGGCGATCTCGAGGCGCACCCGAGAATCATTCACCTTATGGAGCGTGCGGCAGCTAACTCTGTGCGGGCCGCGCTGCTCTTGACGAATCGAAAAGACCATTCCCAGTGAGTCTCCCTCGTACGAATCGCGCTGATCGGTTTCGTCTATGAGGGCGCCTTCTTTAAGCTCCAGCTTGTTCGTGATCTGACCGATTTCCCATGCGGTCATCGGGTGGGGCGCCTCCTGATAAAGCTCAAGAAGACCCAGAAGAGCGCCTTCGGGGACCAATTCGCGACTTGTGCTCTTTTCGACGAGATTCTTAATTGCGCCGGTGTGACCATCTATCTCCACGCGCAAGAATTCGTTTTCCATCCGGTAGGGTCCGCTTACAGCGACATCCTCGCACGTTTCCTGCTCGGAAGAAAGCTGTCCAACCCGCACACCGTACGTCCGGTAACCCATCGCGGGCACCTCGCGGGCGGGAAAGAGGACATTCACGGCTTTGTGGCCGACGTCGCTGCTTGTGCCGATCACCTGTCCCGGAATCCGGTTGCCCTGATCATCGACGACCACAAGTCGGTCCTGGGGCCAGTCGCGCCCCCAAACCTTCATCAGCACCATCTCCGAGCGAGGATACGGCAGGGTGTTGAACACCACCAGCGGCTCGATGTCCCGCGCGCCGGAACACCAGGTCGATACCCTGCCGGGAATGCGGACGTCGCCGGCGCCCCTGCCGAAGCCCGGCGCGAAAGATTCCACATCGCCCGCCGGAGTCTCCAAGCCCAGCCCGGCCGCGGTATCGACCTGAGATGCCAGCTTGCGCATCGTCCTCATTTTAATGGACCCGGTTATCGCTTCCACCTGCTGGAATCGTATCTCAGCTTCTTCCATCGCTGCGTGCCCGCTGGAACCGGCAAGAGTATCGTGGAACTGATTCGACATCATGTGCTCCCAGGCTTCTCGAAGCCGGTCGGCTCGGTAGTCGAAGCCCACCGCGGCGCCCGCGACCAGAGAGAGGGCTTCGGCCTCGGGGATGATCGTCTCCGCGAGCCTGTTCACCTTCTTTATGCGGCTCTGGGAGGTGTAGCAGCCTTCAAAAGTGGTATTGAAATCCGCATCTTGAACGGGAATATCCCCCGACGCGGATTCGATGGCGTCGAAATAGGTGTTGATTCCGGATAGCTTCACGTTCGGAAACACGGGCCAGGAGTCCAGCTCTCGGGCGTTGACCAAATGACCCTTCGTGACGCCGCCGCCGTGATCTCCCACTCCATAGACCCATAAGAAGTCAGTCAGGCCGTTTTCGCCGACGTAGTCCACAAAATGCCTGGTGAGCAGCTCGGCTGTAATCTCGGCGTTATACCAGCCCTTGTCGCGGAACGCCAGCACGCGGCTGCCATCGGGCCCCTGCCACCAGTTGAGCCACGGGCACGGGCCACCCTCAGGTCTACAGCGGTAGTAGCGCTTGATCCCGCCGCGACTCAGGATCGACGGCAGGCTCCACGGATGGCCGAACGTGTCCGGCATCCAGTCGATCTGAACGGCCGTATACGGCAGGCCCAGGTTCTCCCTGAGCCAGCGCCTGGAGTAGAGTATGTGACGGCACAGGCTCTCGCCGGAAGCCATATTCTTGTCACCCTCCACCCACGAGCCGGCCGTCACCTGCCAGAGACCCTCGGAGATACGGCGTTGGATCATCTCCCAAACCTCGGGGCAGTACCTGCTTCATCATCTTATAGATGGATATCTGGCTCTGGCCGAATTTGAGATCCGGGAAGAGGTCCATCAGCCGATCGAGTGTGGTGTAAGTATCGTGGGCGGTGGCAACGGTCTCCAGAAGAGGCCAGGTCCAGTTCATATCTATGTGAGCGTGGCCGCAGCAATGGATGGTGTAGGTCTTGGCGAGCGGGCCTATGGGCGCAAGAATCTCTTCCGCTTCGGAGACCAGCCCGGCCAGATCGATGGGCGCGGTGGAAGGCAGCCGGCCGCGCACAAGTTCGGCGGCGCGAAGAATCAGATCGTGCCACTCGTCCTTTTGTTGAGGATGCAGTTCCGCGAAAGCGGAAGCGAACTCCAACTGACCGCGGACGCGCTCTACACCCAAGGATGCGCGGCGCCCGGAATTATTGATGTCTTGGAGGATTGCGTCTATCTTGCCTCGGAAATCCATAGATGTGCCTTTCTAAGCCGGCAGAGCCGGAACCAAATTTCATCGCGAAAACGCGAAAGGGCGAAAACGCGAAAGTGTCCGCAATGGAAACTCGTAGCGGTTCTGCCCACTTGCGCGAAGTGAGTTTTCTATACAAGCTGTTCAGAACTCGACCCGTGGGGAACCCTTGCTTCATTTTGCAACCTCCGGCAGGCCATATTCTTCCGCGGCCTCGGTAAGAGCTGCCAGGTTTTCAATCGGCGTGCCAGGGCATACATTAGCGCCGTCCCCCAACATAAATCCGCCGCACCCAGCCATCCCCTCAAGTGCCGCCATCGCCGCGGCTTTTACTTCACCTTTGGCGCCGTCGAGCATCAGCATCGGGTTAATATTGCCCCAAAGGCGGATGCCGCTGTTGCCCAGGTTCTCAGCGGCGATCTTGGGCGGAACCATATAGCCGAAGGCATTAAAACTGGATATCTTAAGCTCGTCACGGAGGACGGAATGAAGATGAGTGCTATCGCCGCACATGTGCATCCCGCGTCCATCCTTGAGCCCAGCGCCGAACTTGTCATAAAGCGCACCTGTATACGGCACGCAAAACTCCCGGAACATCGCCGGCGACATGATCTGCGCGGAATCATCCGCCGTACCGAACACGCCCCTGACACCCGGCGCTTTCTCCCTGAAGTATTCTTCGGCGGCGATCAGGGCTCTGGTGATCTTGTTCAGGAACCTGTGACATGCCTCGGGATACTCGACCATCCACCAGTAGAAATCCTCACCTACCAGGTCCACAGCACTCATATGAGGACTCAAACTAATGGAGGGCAGAGCCACATTCACGGGCGCCCGCTCGCCGCCTATCCTGGCCTCTGTCTCATCGGCAAGTTCCTTCATCTTGAAGTGCCAGTCCAGCACCTTGCCCCACAATCCCGACGTCGGCGCCGGAATCTCGTAGGCTTCCATCGCCTCCACACTCTCAATGGTGTGGATAGCCCGCGGGGTTTCGTGATCCGACCAGCCGATCTCGCAGCCAAGAGCGTCGGCGTCTATCACGTTGTCGAAGTAAGGCATCACATAGATGCCGAGAGTGGTCCAGATGTCTTCGGGTATGTTCTCCATCCTGTACTTGGCAAACTGGAGGTGCCAGTGGTACTGCGTCTCGACATCCTTGAACAGGTCACCATAGGTCATGTCGAAAACCGGCGCGAAGAATCGCGGCACGACACAGAAACCGACCGGCACACGATCCGCGTATTGGAAGTTCACCCGTGCTTCCATCCGCTTGCGATTCTGTTCGAAGCGTTCGGCGGGATAATCTATATCGAGGGTGAATTTCGTTGGCACTTCGATCCTCCGTAACACCTCATGGGTAACGCGGGCTAGGACTTCTTCGTCCATTTTGCAGGCACAAATATCTCGGCCTGCCTCGCATCCAACACAACTCGGCTGCAAGATGTGTCTTGCTTTAAAGCTCTCCGGTAAATACGCCCCGCAATTCCTCCTGGCAAATCAAAGAAAACCCGACACGACTGTCCGTGTGATTGGTAAGCACGATAGCGATGCCCTCTTCAGCCCGCGGAGTGTCTATGCGCACTCCTTCGGGAAGCCCGGGCCAGCGTTCGGCCGCAACCGGTATGCCCGCGCCTCGGATTGCCCTATCTATGAGATTACCGAGGCCGGGTGAACCCAATTCAGCCCACATCTTGCCGGCCAGAGTGCCTATGTTAGTACACAGCGCCATTTCCGACCTGCCTGCACGCAATGCACGGTTCCGGCCTGGCAAACAGGCTATCGGCTCAAGCTTGTCCCCCTCGATCTCCGCGTACCGTGACCATCCGATAAAGCGGTCTCCACTATCCGTCACAAGAGGCAGGATGTTTCCGCCGGGAAGGCCAAACGCGTCGATCGCCTTCACCTGATCAGAAGGCTCGATCGCCCAAGATCTCCGCCTTCCCGCATATGCCCAGATGAGGCACGGCGGTCGCATTGCATTCCTGCAACCCGAACGATTCCGCAAGTCCCAGACCCGGCATCGTTCGGCTGTGCCGGCCCCGCGAGAGATTGTAGCCACCCGTGTGGGCCTCGCAAATCACACTGCCGCCCCGTCGCACCCATTCCATTAGTCCATCGGCGGCCGGGGTAAGGGCATAGGCATTCGGCATTACAAGCAGTTTGACACTCGATGGCAGCCCGTTGATGAGGGCCTTCTCATCAACATAGACCATGCGGACGTTCTTCTCATACAGGAGCGACGTATAGCCGTGAAGTCCGTCACGCAGTTAGCCAGGTCCCCATAAACACACCAATGAAAAATCTCGTTTTCCGCTGACCGGAACACGGCGACGTCCGCCGGCTCCGGAATGACGCGCATAAGCCTGTCTGCTATGGGCTGCAAGCGGCGCCAGAACTCAGTGGCACTGGCATGTGTTACGCCTGGTCGCCCGTCGACATCCAACAGCCCCCACGCCGGAGATTCCGCACCCAACACCTCCGGGCGATACTGCCAATACAGAAATCCCTTAATCCCCAGCCCTATCTGGGGCAGAAATTCGTAAGCAATGTCCTTTATGGAGAGATGGCGAGGGTACATCGCCGTGCCACCGGAACGCAGGTGGCTTTCAACGTTACAGGCAACTCGACCATCAGCGATAGACACACATTGCACTGCGGAGATAGTCCCATTGACCGTGCCGCCAACGCAGTCACATCCCTTGGTTATTTGAAAATCATCGGCGCCGGTTATCGAGTTTAGGTGCCGCAGCGTATTGGGAACCGGATGCAAGTATACGGGATGCTCGAGATCGACCGACTTGACGATCGATATTCGGCGGCGAGCTTCCATTGAAAGAGAGTCGCAGTTGAAGAGCCGCCAGTCAATCATGTCGATGAGCGCACCCGTGTCCAGCGGAAGTTCTATCTCATCCCAGTCGAAATAGCATCGTCCCCACACATCGTTAAGTCTGTCGATGTCTTTGTACCGCTGCTGGAGCCACGTGAGAAATCCTTGCCGGGAGTTGTGGCAGTAACAGAGCAGAGTGCTCGCGTGCGGCATGCGCAGGAAGACACAAGACTCAGGCTCGTTCCAGATGTCCCACATGCCCATCGCCGGATGTTCCACATAACGTTCGACAAGACTATGAAGAAACTCGCCTCGGGTCCTTCCTGCTTCCGGATGGTTCAGACATGGTCCAGGATAACCACCTATCGAACGGCAACCAATCGCACGAGGCTGCAAGCGCATACCGGACGCGGTAACCATATAACAATCTGTGAATTCCTTAAAAACCCACCCGGCGCCATGTCGAAAAGCACGTTCAGCGTAACCGATAACCCGTTTTCGGCGGCAAGGTCCATAAGCTCGTCTAGATCTTCAAAGTAAAACTCATCCGGTTTGCGGTGTATCCAGCGCCACTGGGCAAAGAACTTTACAGCATTGAAACCGCTGCCAGCCATCCGGCGCAAGTCCTCAGCCCAAAAGGATTTTTCGGGTGTTGGCGCTCGGTAGTACTGCGCTCCGTATATGAATGGTAGATCCATTTCCACCTCATTACGCTGTGCTGAGTCCGCGTTCAGCCTCGATCCGTATATATCTCAGTCATACCGGCCATAGGTCTTGGCGACTTCCACAAGCTTGAATATATTCTCGTCCGGAGTATCCCGCCCGCACTGATTGCCGGTCGAGAGGATGTATCCGCCTCCGGCCGCCGCATCATCGATGCACTTTTTGGCGGCTTGTTCCACATCCTCCACCGATCCGGTGAGCATCACGTCGGTGGTGTGTATATTGCCCATAAAGGCGAACCTGTCGCCAAAACTTGCTTTGAGCTCGGCGAGGTCACAGTCGCCCATCGGGGCAATCTCCAGCGGGTTAACGCAGTCGAGATCGGACTCGGTCGCCAGGATCTCGACAAGGATGCGTTCCTTGCCGCACGAATGAAGCATCGTGGGAATTCCTGCTTCTTTGGCCATCTTCGTGAGCACTTTGATCGTGGGCGCCGATAACTTCCGGAACAGATCGGGAGATTGCAATGTGATACTGCCGGACCCGCCGAGGAGAATGAAGTCGGGCTTGGCATCGATTGAAAGCTCCATTATCCTCACCTGCCGCTTATGCTCCATGACTCGCAGACTCTTCTATAAGCTCGGGGTTGTCCATGTAAGTATAAGAAAGCTCCTCGATGCCGCCTTGCACCAAGGTAAACCACTGTTGAAAACCCGGATAGCCAACAGACATACCCAACGCCCCAAGTTCGCCCAGTTCGGTTCGCATCTGCTCGAAGCCGGAATTGTCAGCGTCGAGTATGTCCGGATAAAGGTATCCGATCTTTTCCCAATCGTCTTTGATGCTCTTTATGATTTTCTCTGTAGGGGACGCCGAATCGGCGACAAAATATGTCGTCTCTCCGGTCATCTCTCCCGCGGGGGTGTTCCACCGCTGCCGGCTTACGATCCTGTCATCAGTCCGGCTGGTGACTTCGCTGGTGATCTCGATTTTGCTGTTGGTCTTCCAGTCCAGGGTGCCGTAGATGAACCAACCGTCGATGCCGAAGTATTTCACAGCTTCGATATAGGCCCTCCAAAGCGGAGGGTCCTGGTTCATTTCTATCTCCCAGGTCGGTTTGCCGGTGAGTCGCTCGGGGATCATGGTCGAAATATCCGGCGCGCAGGGGACCCTGTCGGGCTTGCCTCGCTGCATAGCGATCAGCATTCTCTCTTTTGCTGTCATCTGGATTCTCCCTTCCACACCTCAGCCACCGCCAATGCGGCAGGTTTGAGATTTCCGTCAAAATCGATAAGCGACGTGTTGATGGTCAGCGGAAATGTGTCGTGACCGGACCACATCAGCACGCCACCGCAACGCGGAAAGCGATCCTTGCACGCCCGCATTTCCTTGCTTATCATCAAAGCCTGGTTGGCCTGACTCCACGCGACGTACTCGGCGAGATTTTCGGGCTCTCGCCCGTGGAGTGCGGCACCAGTCGGCTCCAATCGAGCCACCAGGTAGTCAGCCGGGTCCAATATGGATTGTCCGCCGTGGCCGGGAATGTCGAGAAATCACCCGCGTATTTTTCGATCAATGCCGCGTCACTGGCCCCTGGGCAATACACTTCGGAACGGAACAAAGCGTCATCGTCCGCCCAATATCGCTCGGCATCGGAAAGCGAGCCCATCGCCGCGCCGCCATGCACCGCCCAGTGAAGCCCTTTGCCGAAATCCGCCGGATCGGCGCTGGCGCGCGGTCCACATGGAGATGTCGGAATGTATCGTCGGCTCGAATCCAGCTTCCGAACGATTTCGCCCAATCGCTTGAGCATGGGATGGCTGAGGTCACACGGCTTGCCCATGCCGGTCTTTCGACCGTCCAAGTCGCCCATCTGTTCATTGCCGCCACTCCACATCAGCAGCGATACGTGATGCCGGCGTCGTTCGATAAATGACGTCGCGATCCCGGCCATCGCCTCGATGCTCGCCTCGTCCTCCGGCGGCCAGTTATCCAGACCGGACGACGTTAGTGGAAACTCTTGCCACACCATCAGGCCCAGTTCGTCGCACAGATCGTAGAACCACGACCGTTCCAGGAACTGACAGGCGTTGATCCGGAACAGGTTCAGCCCGAGTTCGCGGTACTGGCGGAGCCGCTGTTCATAGTCCTCGCGAGTCAAGTCGGCAAAGTTGGCGCAAAGCGGAGCGAAGTTGACCCCTTGCAGAAACACTGGTCGATCATTCACGACGCACAGCCATGGGTCTGCCTCGGTCGGCGCGCCCTCGCAAGGCGCCCATTCAACGTGCTTGAACCCGACGCGACGTGCTTCGCGATCAAGTTCGACTCCTTGCGTATCCATCAGCACACAGGTAAGGGTGTACAGCGGCTGTGCGCCTTCCAGGTTCGGCCACCAGAGTTCGACGGGAAGGTCGTTCCAGACAATGCCGCTTGCGATCTCCGCGATCGTAAACTCTTGGCAGCGAATCCGCGTCCCGTCCCTCTCAAGCGATACTATAACGCGATGGCCCTCGCCCGACGTGATCTCACCTGACAGTTCCAGCACCCCTCGGCCTGCTCTGGGGTCGGCATCCGTCACGCAGCGGAGACTGTGGATTTCACTGTTTGAAACTGCCACCAGGGAAATTGAATCCCAGACTCCAATTTGAACCACTCGCGGCACCCAGTCCCACGTGTAGTTGAAGCGCGTTTTCCACTCCGTAATCCGCGAGGTATAACCGAACTGTCCGAGCCAGCGCGGAGGCAAATCGAAGACGATCTCCATTACGTTCCCGGTCTCTTTCAGATGCGGCGTGATGTCGAAGATGTGAGGCATATGCGTGCCTCTAAACACTCCCGCTTCGCGGCCGTTCACATAAATCCATCCGGAATAGTCCAACCCTTCGCACTCCAGGCGGAACCGCGACCCTTTATCCACCCATGCGTCCGGCAGTTGCGTGCGGTACATCCAGTGGCGATTTTCGACCCATTCGCAGTCGCGGGACCTGATGCCGATGTTCCAGTCGGGAAGCACGCCTGCCTCTCGCAGTGCACCCTGGACCGACCCTGGCACTTTAGCCGGGACCGGCCGCACATCGGCGCATGGCGCGTTGCCTCCCATGCCGCCGTGCCTGCGCTCGAACAACCACAAATTGGGCGTATGCCCAGCTAATGTCCATTCAAGCGATGATAAGTCATATACTGTCTTCACGTCTTCTTCGCAACCACCGGCTTGCCGTATTCTTCAGCAGCCTCAGCAAGGTAAGTGCTCAGTCTTCGTGATTACGTGTCATGCTGAACTCGATTCAGCATCTCCTTTGCGGTAGCCAGATCCTGAATCAAGTTCAGGATGACAGCAAGGCCGAACTCTTACGTTCCTTCAACGAATCGAGCATAAATCGAGCGTTGCCCGCGGGGTTCTTACCATCGAACACCGCGCTGCCGGTGACTGCAATGTCGACATCCATCTTCGCTATATCGGCGATATTGTCGCGAGTGATGCCGCCGTCGACGCAGAGCAGCATGTCTCTTCCCGACATCAGTTTTCGTGCCGCGGCCAGCCTGCCGGCTGTCGCGGGGATGAACTTCTGGCCGCCCCAGCCCGGATTGATGGCCAGGATCGTCACCATCTCGATATCGTCCAGCAGAGGCTCGATAGCCTCCAGGGGCGTTCCCGGATCGATAGCCACCCCCCGCACAATCCCGCGCTGCGGGTCGTTCGCATTGGTCATCTTACCGATCTCCTGGAAGACACGGTGAATGTGTGCCGGGCAGGATTCCACGTGAACCGTCAGGATATCCGCGCCGGCCGAAACGTAGTTTCCGAGCTTGGGCAGTGGGTTCTCTATCATAAGGTGCACGTCTTTGAGCAGATTGGTCTTTATGCCCTTGACGAACCCGGCCCCGAATGTCATGGCCGGACAGAAGCACCCGTCCATGACATCGAAGTGAAGTATCCCCACCGCGGCGCCGTCGAGGGCGGCCAGGTCGTCGCCCAGCGACATCGTGTTCGCCGCAAGAACGCCGACGCTCACTGTCGGGCAAAGCTCTCTGAGAATCTGGAATGCAGACATCGGCTAGGCCTTCTTGCCCTTCTCGGTCAGATAGAAGTCGTGGGCGTCGTTGGGGCTTACGCCTTCGTGAACGACTGCTCTCACGGCCTTCATCATGGCAACCGGAGCCTCGGTTTGGAAGATGTTGCGGCCCATGTCGACTCCGGCAGCCCCCTCGTTTATGGCCCCGGCGGCCATCTTCAGCGCGTCAAGCTCAGGAAGTTTCTTGCCTCCGGCGATGACGATGGGCACCGGACAGGAGGCCGTCACCGTCTCGAAGTCCTTATCCACATAGTATGTTTTTACGTATGTCGCGCCAAGCTCAGCGCAAATTCGAGTTGCGAGCCTCATGTATTTCGCGTCGCGAACCATATCCTTGCCCACGGCGGTCACACCGAGCGTGGCGATTCCGTAGCGGTTGCCCATATCCACCAGCCGGGTCAGGTTGTGAATCGACTGGCTCTCATATTCGCCGCCAACAAACACCTGTACAGCCATGGCCGCCGCGTTGAGCCGGATTGCTTCCTCGATATCGAGTGCGATCTGCTCGTTCGAGAGTTCCTTCAAGATCGACGGCCCGCCGCTGGCTCTCACGACTATCCCTCTGCCATAGCTCGGAGAGATCACCGAGCGCAAGATACCGCGGGTGAGCATAAGAGTGTCGGCGTAGGGCACGAGCGGGGAAATGTTGACATCGATGCGCTCCAAGCCTGTAGTGGGGCCTTGAAAGTAGCCGTGGTCTATGGCGAGCATTACGGTCTTATTGGTCTTGGGATCGAATATTTGTGAAAGTCGATTTTTCAGGCCCCAGTCGAGGTTGTTGCAGCCCTTGAGGGGGAAGACCTCGTTGGTCTGCGGGATATCCAGGTAAAAGTTCTTTTCTTCTCTAACGTCTGCTTCGGGCATTGCGTTCTCCTTCAGAAAAAGTTGTCGGTTGACAGTTGACGGTTAGGGACCGCCCGCCACCCCCGGTGTTTCGGGATTTGAGGAGCGACCGCAACTGTTAATCCAGGGCAAAAACGTCGTATTCGCTCCGGAAATCCCGAAACGGTCCATGGTCTCTTGCGGATAGGTCGATGGCAGATGGCCCTATGGCGAAGGGACCTCGTTCGGAGCGGCACCCGGTCATCTGCCATTTGCCATCAAACAGCGGCACAGCGCGCGGCGCTTCCCCTCGGCTATCTGGCCATTTGCTATCTGACTATCGGACTCCTCATTTGCCGGTGTTTCGGGATTTGAGGAGCGAGCACGGTCGTTTGTATATGGCACAAACGTCGCGTTCGCTCCGGAAATCCCGAAACGATCCAACGGACCTACAGCGAAGATCGTTTTTTTCCTTCTACAGCAGTAAGGCCAATGGCTTCCTGTTCGATTCCTCTACTTCTCGATTGTAAGCCTTTGTATCTCAGGGTCGGTGAAAATGTCGGCTTCGTCGCGGCTCCTGGTCGAGAATTCGGATACTACCGCCCCGTCGTCCCCGGCCTGGAACCAATGAAGCGTGTTTGGATGCAGCGTGTACTGGTCGCCCGGGTTCAGAACAACCTCGTGCCATACCGTGTAGCTGTTCTCGTGGCCCGCGGGCGCCTTGCAAGCCGGATCCAACGCCCGTTCGCCATAGACATAAAGATAGACTTTGCCCCATCGGCACCGGAATGTCTCTTCTTTGCCGGGCTCTCCGTCAACGGGCGGATGCCGGTGTTCGGGGCAGGTCTGGTGCGGGAACATGACCAGCTCTTTCGCGCAGCAGCGATCGGTGTTTACATAAACCACTACCTCCAGCCCTGTGGACTCGACCTCGCCCAGGCCAAAGTCGGCAATCTCCATCGCCTCCGCCTCGTCGGGACGCAGCGCGATCCCAACCTTGTTGAGATTCTGCATTGCTCTCGCTCGGAGCAACTTCGCTTCTTCTTTGCTTGACATGATTTTCTATGCCTTTCCCTCACTTCGATATACAACCATGCGGCGTTCGATCTCGTCCTTGACCGCGCTTTTCGCCACCTCCAACACATCACCCGGTTTGCGCGAGCCGACCAGCGTCTGGAAATCCGGGCGGTCAGAAAGCGAGAGCATTTGAGAGCGAATGCTTTCCAAGTACAGCTTTTTCATGATCGAGCCCACGTTGAACTTGGCGATTCCGAGATCAATCGCTCGCTTCACGCAGTCGTCGGGGAAGCCTGTTCCCCCGTGGATCACCAGGGGCACGCCCACCGTCTTCCCGAGCACGGCCAACCTGTCGAAATCTATCGCCGATTTGCCTTCCGTCTGAATATGTTCATTGCCTATTGCTATCGAAAGAGCGCACACTCCGGTTTCGGCCACGAATCTTGCGGCCGTATCAGGATCGGTCTTCTTCGAACCCGCGTGTTCTGCCATCGAAGCCGATGCATCCGGCAGGGGGTCGCATTCACCCTCGACATCGGCTCCGAACCCACTAGCCGCTTCCACGACCCTTCGAGTCCGCGCGATATTCTCCTTGAGGGGCAGGTGAGAGGCGCCGAGCATAACAGCATTGAAACCGGCCTTCAGACCCTGCTCGATATGGTCGAATGCGAGAACTTCGTTTAGCAGGTACGCGACCGGCGCCTTAGAGCTTTCCGCGACGACCCGCCCCATCGCGGCAAGCTCCACCAGTCCGCGGGAACCGAACCACTCCTGGTTCATCATAACGCCGCCGAAACCCAGAATCACCGGCGATGAGCGCTCCTGGGCCGCCTCCAGCACAGCCTCCAGGGAATACTGGTCCATGCCTCGAAATATCCGACGGCATAGTTCTTCTTCAAAGCATTGGCGAGCATCTCTCGCATCGGAACAATCGGCATGGCTAGCTCCTAAACCGGCGGATCCGGAACCAAATCTAATCGCGAAAACGCGAAAGTGTCCGAAATGGAAACTCGCGGCAGTTCCGCCGTGAGTCTCCGTTCGGGCGGATTCCGGTGTTTCGGGATTTGAGGCAGCGAACCATCGTTTGCGTACAGAGCAGACGTCGTAGTCGCTCCGGAAATCCCGAAACCATCCAGCCTTCCACTGCGAGAAGAGTCTCTTCGCGAGACGGACCTGTGGCGAAGATCATTTTCATCTATAGTGGTGAAGCCGAATGCTTCATGGTCGATTCCTTCGAAAATAGCCGAAAACAGTCAAGTGTGGGGATTTGCAATCCCCGAAGCAACCATTTGAATTAACACGTTGTTTGGGGCATCGGAGATGCCCGGATTGTCCCCTACGGGCCAGATTGCAAATCTGCCCGAACGGAAGAACACGCTACCATTCAGACTAATACATATCTCTAACTGCCTGGGCTATCTTCTTTGCGTCCGGCAGGTAGTAGCCCTCCATCTCGGGGGCAAACGGCACGGGCGTGTCCGGAGCCGTCACTCGAACGACAGGCGCATCGAGGTAGTCGAAGACCCTCGTCATCGCTTCCGCGGCTACCCAGGAGGCCCAGCCGCCGGTCGCGCATTCCTCATCCACCACTACCAGCCTGCCGGTCTTCTTGACCGATTTGGTCAAAGTGTCCCAATCGAATGGCACGAGCGTCCTTGGGTCGATTATCTCCGCGTCGATGCCATCCGCGGATAACAGTTCGGCCGCCCCCATGGCGCGATAAACCGTAATCAACTTGCCGAGAATCGTGACGTCTTTTCCCTGCCTTCTCACGACTGCCTCGCCGAACGGAATGCAATAGTCTTCTTCGGGGACTTCACCCGATGCGTTCAGACCGCCGGCTTCAGCGCGGTTGCCCTTGGAGCCGTACAGGAGCTTGTGCTCGAAGAACATCACCGGGTTGTCGTCACGAACCGCGGTCTTGAGGAGTCCCTTACAATCGTAGGCAGTGCACGGCGCGGCGATCTTCAGCCCCGGGACATGGATAAAGAGCCCTTCGAAACTCTGAGAATGCTGGGCCGCGCGGGTGGTTGCCCCGACCGGCGCGCGCATTACCATCGGAACGGTGAGCTTACCGCCGGACATATAGCGGAGCTTTGCAGCCTGGTTAACGAGTTGGTCCATCATGCAAAGCAGGAAGTCACCGTATTGCACGTCCGCGATGGGCCGAAGACCCGCGACCGCCGCTCCTATAGCCACGCCCGCGAGGCCTGCTTCCGATATGGGAGTGTCGAGGATTCTGTCCAGCCCGAACTCCTCGGACAAGCCCTTGGTGACCGTGAATGCTCCCCCCAGCCCCCGGGCGTGCCGATGTCCTCGCCGATGCAGAAGACTCGCTCATCGCGGAGCATCTCCTCGCGGATGGCTTGCTTGAGCGCCTCGACTATTGTCAGCGTGCGCACGTCAGGCCTCCTCCACGAATACATATTTCAGGCAGTCTTCGGGAAGAGGATGCGGGCTCTTGCGGGCAAAGTCGATGGCATCATCGAGCTCGGCCTCTACCTCGCTTTCGATTTTCTCGATCTCATCGGGTGTTGCAACACCGGCATCTATGAGGCTGCTTTTTAGCTTCTGAATCGAATCGCGGCGCTTCCACGCTTCCATCTCTTCCTTGGGTCGATACAGCATCGGATCGGTTCTGGAGTGCCCGACGAAACGATAGGTCTCACACTCCACGAGCGTCGGCCCTCCCCCCGAGCGAGCCCGCTCGACCGCTTCGACCGCGGCCTCGTAGACCGCGACCACGTCCATACCATCCACCACGGTGCCGGGAATGCCGTAAGCCGCCGCGCGGTCGGCAATGTGCTCGACCCTGGTCACTCGGGAAACGTGAGTGGATGCGCCGTAGAGGTTGTTTTCGCATACGTAGACAACGGGCAGGCTCCAAATGGCGGCCATGTTGACCCCTTCGTGGAAAGCCCCCTCGTTGGAAGCGCCGTCGCCGAAGAAGCAGGCCACGACGCGATCCTGGCCAAGTCGCTTGGCCGCCAGCGCCATCCCCGCCGCTACAGGGATATTGCCCCCAACGATGGCTATAGCGGGAAGCATCCCGTAGGCCAGGTCGCCCATATGCATGGAACCGCCATAGCCCCGGCAGCAGCCGGCGCGCGGGCAAAAAGCTCAGCCATCAGGTTTCTTACCGGAATCCCCTTCGCGACTGCATGGCCATGCGGCCTGTGAGTGCTGGTTATATAGTCATCGGTCCGCAGGGCCGAACACACACCCACCGCCACGGCCTCCTGACCTGTGTACAGGTGCACCGTGCCCGGAACCTCGCTGTTGACAAACAGCAAGTTTACCTGCTCCTCGAAGCGGCGCACTAACCGCATCATCCTATACATAAGGAGAAGTTTTTCTTTGCCGGGTCCGCCGTTGGGCTTCGTCGGTTGTTTCGCGGCAATGGCGGTTGCAGCTTGTCTGTCTTTCACATTAGATCCTCAATTCCTGAGCATTCTCCATAAATGCGATTGTTTCCTCAGGCTCTTAAGGCCCGCGGTCGTCCCGATTTGCGATACGCATAACGCGCCCATCGCACTACCTGAGCCGGCCCGATTTCTCCAGGTCCCGACCCATGGACACTCCAGCCAGGAAACCCGCCACCCACGAGTCCCCCGCGCCGCTCGTATCGAGGACGTTCGCCTTGAATGCGGGGATCGTGAACTCAGACTCGGCGCTTCTAATGTAGCTCCCTTCAGCTCCCATTTTCAGCCCGACAGTTCCAACGCCATGGTCCAGGAAGAACGCGGCGATATCGACCGGAGATTGCCGGTTGGTCATGAGTCTGGCCTCGTCCATGGACGGAAGAAAATAGTCCAGGTACGGCAGGCTTGGCTTAAGAGTGGCAAATGCATCGATATCGCCGTTCCAGACAGTGTCGAGGCAGGTCGTGACACCCATATCCTTTGCGCGCCTGAGAATATCGGCTGTCGGTTCGCCGTCAATTCCGGGCATGATGAACGACCCGGCGACATGCACGATACCGGCCTCGCCCACGAGCGAAAAATCGATGTCTTCGGTCACGAGCGCGCCATTTGCACCAATATAGTGAAAAAACGCTCTCTCGCCGTCGGGTGCTATCATTACGAATGTGAACGATGTATTGACCTGGTCGTCACGCTTCATTCCACGGGTGTCGATGCCTTCAGCATCGAGCTTCTTCAGGATGAAGTCACCGAAGCCGTCGTTACCGACTTTTCCGATAGCCCCCACGCGCAGGCCAAGGCGCGCGAGACCGATGCCGGTATTGTTGGCGCATCCGCCCGTATGGAGTTCCACCCGATCGAGAAGCGCAAGCTCGCGCCAGTCGGGTACCCGGCGAACCGGCGCGCCCAAAGCATCGGCTACGAATATCCCCAAGCATACAACGTTGAACTCTCTACTTGTGTCGACCACCATTTACCCTCCACTGCAACCGTGTACCGATGCGAGCCGCATCCGCCACAACCAAGTATATGCCGAATGCTGAGCGGTTGTCAAAGTGGAATCGCTGTTCTGGAACGTCGCGTTTACAGGAAGGTTCGCATACGCGCAGGTCGCTCCCGTCGATCCGATTGACGTGCTGATCACCGACAACGGGGTGGACCCGGACTTCGTGAGCCAGTTGCAAGGCCAGGGAGTCGAAGTGATTGTGGCGGAACCGCTGGACGTCTGATAGCAGAGAGCAGAGAGCAGAGGGCATAGAAGGGGGCAGAGACAGAGGGCGGAGCGCTGCGCGCTGGTCTCTAACCTCTAATATTCGATGGTCCGGCGTTTCCGAACGCCGGACCCGGTTATCGGGGTTTTCGGTGTTTCGGGATTTGAGGAGCGGGCACGGCGTGGTGATGAGGATGCGCATTCACCGTCCGCTCCGGAAATCC
>CAWGNL010000005.1:0-7653 GCA_963823885.1 uncultured bacterium | reverse complement strand
GTCGTATGCCCTTTTCGTCAATTCCTGCACCTCCTTCTAGAGATCAGCGGGGCTTTTCCATACTCAAGGTCGCTGGCGGGGTGGCCGGGGAAGCCGTACGTCTCCACGCCATATCTTTCTCCCTCCCTCCGGGTGAGATATGGGCATACGTAACAGTCGCCTCCGTTCGCATCATTGAACACCACTACCGGCGGGACCTCGTCGCCGTAGTCCATTACCCAAATCGCGTTGCACGTAAAGGTCTTCAAGACATGTCGTATGTGATCGGACTGGGATCCCTAAGCGGGGACTTGGACTCGTCGTAGACCTCCAGAGTCACCGTTAGCCATTTCCCGTAGGGCAGGACCAGGCATACGCAGCCGAACTTGGCCTCGGCGCTTCCCACGTGTCCCGATCCGACCTCTACCGCCATGCGACTCTCGGGTCGAGGCAGTCGATGATATCCTTGCACTTGGCTATCAGCGCCTGGCCCTCCTTGGAATCCACGGGCGGCCAATGCGGATCGCTGTGCCGGAGTTTGATCTCCAGAAGATTGACGCTAAAATCGCCGATCCGGGAATCCAGCGAAGCTGCTTTCGCGTCCTTCTCGAGTTCCTGAAGCGGTTCCCAGAGATCGTCGGAAAGGTACTTGTCCGCAATGTAAGCCCAGTGCTCACCTGCACGAGGGTCACTGCAGTAATCCAGTCGCATCGTCCTGCCGTCGGAGAGCGTCAGGAGCATGGGGCCCCGCCATCGTGGCCGCCACATGACGTTGCCGACCCTCGCTGATTCGAGCCCCTGATATATACGCTTGATTAGGGCGGGAGAGTCTTGCGCGGTCACTTTACGCGATCCTCCCCGGGCCATGGAACGCGGTTACCGACCGGATCTGCCTGTAAGACTTGACCCCCGCGTAAGACATGATATGCACCGCGGACCCAATATCCGCCGGGCGGGGATCGCGCGGCTCTCCGTGTTCTGGCTTCCCCCTGCCGTTAAGCAGGAGAGAATCGCCACGCCGCATGCCGCGGCTGCAAGCAAAGGCAACTTCATTGCGAACACCTCCCTAGAACAACCTCACGCCGTTGTTGCCCCAAACCGCCAGTTGAAGAAGGACGAGATATACGGAGCATCTCCTTTATGGTAGTGCTGGATGTCGGGCCTCGTTTCCCTGTAGCTGGGCCTGTTGTCCTGTATCCACTGCCGGGCAAACTCAAACGAGTACCCCTGGCCCGGGTTTCCCGCTGCGAGTTGGGCGAACGTGTCGCAGATTATACCGGCGTAGACGCTGCTGCCGGTGTAATCCTCCGCATTTTCCCAGCCAGTGCCGTACCATCCTACATACCCGCAGGCGGCATTCTGTGCTACAGCGGCCGCGGTGATGCCGAGGGCGGTCGCCATGTCGTTCCACCCGCTGGTCTCGTAGCAGCTATCCAGGCCGTAGTTGCCGTAATCGGCGTCGGTCGGCGAACAATTGACGCCGGGGCGGACCGCTCCCGCGGCTCCGCTGTAGCAGCAATTCATCCATACGAATGTCAGACCGGCGTTCTGCCTGTCGAGATCGGTCGCGAAGGCGTACCTGAATGGCGCGTTTCCTGGGATCGGATCGTTCTCTTTGGGGCCGTTTGGTGAGTCGCTCCAGTGGTGGCTGAACAGCCAGTCCTTGCTGTCGCCGCCCTCAATCTGGACGTACATCAGGGCGTTGGATCCCCCGCCCTCCATGCCGTGGCAGTTCATATAGAGGTACTTGCAACCCGTGTTCTGAAGGGCGGACTTGATGTTCCGCCATGATGCCTTGCTGCCCGTTAGAACCTCGTAAGACAGGCCCCTCCGGTTTGCGATGTCGATGAGGGCTGGAATGACGCGCGTCTGCCCCTGTTCGGGTATGCAGGACACCATGAGGAACTGGGGAGTCTGCGTCGGGTTGCAGACCACGGCCTCCGCGGCGCTGTTTCCGGTAGCCGTTGCGACGGCGGCGATCGTGAAGTAACCATCCGTGGTCGGCCCCGGCCAGGTCGCCGAGATGGTCGTTCCGGTACCCGACGTGGTCCACACGGTATTGTTGTCGGTATCCGTGACGACAATGGACCATCCGCCTGGGACCGCCAGCCCCGATATCGCCACCGGCTGGTTTAGCCCAACGGAGTCCGCCGGCGTCACCGAGAAGGCTGAGATGTCGTTCTGGCTCGTAACGGTCACGACACCCGACCTCACGACATTGCCGTCAATATCCGTGGCGGTGGCCGTCACTTGGTGCGCGCCGTTTGCAAACAGATAGGTGCGCCATGGACTCTCGCAGATCGACGGGGGGCCCACGTCGATCTCTGTGCCGTCCACGTACACCCAGACGGTGAGGATTCCGTCAATCGACCCGGAGCACTCGCAAAAATTGGTAATGATATCCACATCCCCGCTGACCACCGCGCCCGCGCTGGGCTGGACCACCCATATCATCGGGTCCACCGCATTGCCAAACTGGACGTAAGCGTTTCCGGTCACGCCGCCGGATGTCGCCGAGACGGCTCGCCATGACGTGGGTGGTGCTCGAAGTAAGAATCGCGGTCGCCTGCTCCCGCGCTGTTCGTAGTGGTTTGCGCTGGAAAGATACTGCCATCGCTTGCCGCCCAGCTAACCGTTGCGTTTTGGACCGGGTTTCCGCTGCTGTCGATCACCACGGCGGTTACCATTGTCTCGCTCATCCCGTCCGCCGGTAGAGCGTCTCCCCCGGAACGACATCGATGACCGCTTGCAGATCCGTCCAGTTTTCATAAGCGCCCATATCCGTCGTGCCGTCCGGGCCGGGTCTGGGGTTGCCGGCTATGTCCTGATACAGCAGTCGGGGGATCCCAAAGCAACCGCGCGAACCGAGCCCGCCGATGGATCAGGCCCGCCAGCTACGTAAGGCGACCCCGGGGCAGCGGGTGTCACGGGATCCGTCCAACCCGTACGCCGGCTGCCTCCAGTCCCTTGATAAACTCAGGGCCCAGGCACTGGTCCTTGCGGGCAGCATTGGACATGAACGGACCCACGGTCTTACCATTCTTGAGCGCCACCAGAACAGTATCGTCCTCACCTTGCCAGGGGCTACTAGGGATCGCTGCTTTCTTGAGTCCGTTGAGGAGAAGCGCGATGGTGATCCGGTCGCGCACCGTTACTAGACCGCCGGGGTACGCGGACACCTCCAACTGTATCAGCGCCACATCTGTTGGGGCAAGACTGCTGACTGCTCTCCGGATCTCCATTCCCGGCAACAACGGCGGCTTCTCGTGGACTCGGCCCTGGGCCAACCAGGCGGCCACCACAACGGCAATCAGTGCAACGGATCCAGCGATGATGGGTATGAGCTTGGTGCGCTTCACAACGGGGTCCCTCCCTGCCTAGTGAATCTCAAAGAACGTTGACCAGGAGGAGTCGTTGTAGCTCCCGCCATAGTTCATGAGATTGTGCGAGTAAATGTCCTCGAACTCGGATGTGTTGCTGAAGTAGGCATTCCACTCCGCCTGCCCGAGCGACATCCCACTTGGGTAAAATGCGTAAAACAGCCCCAGTATGTAGTCCACGTACGCCTCGTGCTGTGGTCCAGAGGTGTCGTACTGCCAGCCGACGTAGCACTGATCACCGTTGGCCATGTTGCTGTCGCTGTACATTCCGAACGCTTGGGCCATGTCATTTTCGCCGTTGATTCCGCCCGACGCGCCGCTCATGCACGCGTCAATCATGACGAACCGCATCCTGTTCGAATTCTCGCAGTCCCAGCTCAGAGACGGCGGCATACGTCGGGGGGTTGTAGCCAGCAACGGGGTAGGACAAGACCCTGCCCGTCGTTCCTACGATGCCTTTCAAGGTAAAGTGGGTCCTCCAGACGGTGTTCCCGAAGGCGTCAGGGCGCGGCTGATAGTATCCGTGCGAGTTGACGAAGAGCATCCGGCACACCCCATTTTGTAGTATCGACTCCACCCTGGGCCAGGTAGCGGTCGCCGGGTAGAGCTTCTTCGCCTTAAAGCCGCGCTCCTTTGCGTAGTCGTAGATGGGGTAGATATGGAGCGGCCAAAGAAGCTTCGATATGTTGGGACCGGCCACGGCTAGCACCTCCACCTGGCTATCGGGAACCACTGTCTTCCCTATGTACCGCTTGGACGTGGTGAATGACTGCCCGCCTGCGGTCGGGGTAGCGGTGATGTCGTACTCGAAGATGTCATCGTCCACGGAGTCGTCCCGTCCCACGTCGCGGATACCTGCGAGCCGCTGCCAGAGGTGGTATAGACCGTCGTGTCCTCAGACGAGTCGCGAATTGTTAGCTGCCAGTTGCACGGCTGCGCCAACGCGGCGTAGATCGAAGCGCACTGGCTCTGCGATGGGTCGATCTCGTCGGGGGTCGAACCTACCGAGTTCACCAGGTTGCTCGTGTAGACCCGCGTGACCGGAGAACACATCGTGTTGCCGCTCATGTCGGTCACGCACACGTCAATGGAATGCGGCCCGTTCGGCAGACCATCCGTGTCCCAGTAGTATACAGCGTCGTTCACCTCGGGCTCCGCGACGGACTGCCCATCGACGTACACCTCCACGTCCTCCAGGTTAGATGTACCGCCATTGCTGTCACCTACCCAATAGTCGACCTCGACGCTGCCGGTGAGCGTCTTACCCATGCTCACGCTTATGGGGAAAGCGCGCGGGTCCTGGGGCGATCCGTACCTGCACCCAGGCGTACCCTGCGGCGGAGACGGCCTGGGCCTGGGCGCTGACCGTGGCCGTTTCATGACACGAGGCCGACCGCATCGTTGCCGTGGCCTTGCCGACGGCATTTGTCGCTGAGTCACAACAGACTAGCGTACCGACATCAACGCTCCAGGTAACCGTTGCGTTTTGGACTGGATTTCCGTTTTCGCCAAGGACGACTGCGGTTACCATTGTCTCGCTAAGCCCATCCGCCGGTATGAGCGTCTCCCCCGGAACGACATCGATGACCGCTTGAAGATCTGTCCAGTTTTCATATGCCCCCATATCGGTCGTGCCGTCCGGGCCGGGTCTGGGATTTCCGGCTATGTCCTGATACAGGAGCCAGGGAATTCCGAAGAAATCAGCCGTGCCGGCTCCGTGAAGAGGCGAACCCGCGCAACTCACTTGATCGGCGTCAGGAGAAACGCGCGGGTGCGGCCTTTGAAGTCGCCGTCACCAACTATTTGGTCGGCGGCGTTGATGCCGCATGCTTCGCGCAGGACCCAGCCCGACCCGGCCGGAATGAGGCTGTTCAGGTCGACCATTTTCCCATCCTGCCAAAGGAATGCGTGAGCTGTGCTGCTCGCGGGGTCGGCTCCAACAAGGTCGGACGTGCCGACAACTTGCCCCTTGCTGTTGATGGCCTGCGCCTCGCTCGAGTCTCCGCCCAGACTGCCGAGGTCGGTAACCTCCCCCTTCTGATCCCAAAGGCAGGCGCGCCACCCCGGCTTCTTTCCATGGATGCCGTTATAGGACTCGCCCACGACGAGGCCGCTATCATTTATCGCGCTGGCCCCGCTGGCTTCCCAATCGGGCAACGGAGGGAGATCCGTCGTCTTGCCGTCCTGCCAGACAAAGCCGCTGCCGGCCGACTCTCCAACTACCTGGCCCTTGTTATTGATAGCGAGAGGCTCGGTACCCGAATAGCGGAATGGCTCAAGACGGCGCATTCCGCTTTCGGCGTCCCACAGAAACGGCTCGTCAAACGAGACTCCCCGACGACCTGGCCCCGGTTGTTAATACCGGAAGCCGTGACAGGCGGCTCCCTCAGCCGTCCGACGTCTTTCGCGACACCATCGCTCCAGATGAACGCGTGTTCCGGATACACATCCTCGGGTACGCCGTACGCATATCCCACCACCACGCCCGCGTCGTTGATGGACGTGGCCCGGCTGTACCTGCTGTCCCAGGGTACCCAAATCGACCCGTTTGCCGTTCCGCCAGAGAACGGCGTCTCCGCCCACCTGGCCCGCCACCTCGCCCGCGCTGTTGATACACGTAGCGTAGCTATCCATGCCACCGAGGGTGTCAAGTTCAGTAATCCGATATTGCGCCGCCTCAATGCGCAAGGACGGCGACGCCACAAATAAAGCCACCGACAGCAAACCTATCAGGTTTCTCATAATTTGGACCTCCTCTGTTGTTTTCCGCTCGCTACCGTTCCCGGGGCTGCGCCGACAATTTCGGGGAGCGCGAGGAGCCCGGTCCCGCGACCGGGACTACCCGCTCTACGCCGTTGGCGCGGAGCCTCAATAGAATAATAACTCGGCGTCGTTGGTTCCCCAAAACCCCCAATTGAAGAAGGGGGCTATCACGGGGCCTCTGCCGCGCACCAGTCCGTCAGGATTGGGATCCAGGTAGGTCGGCCTGTTCTCGAAAATCCAATTCCGGGCGAAATCGAACGGGTAGCCATCGGGAAAATAGCCCGCCGCAAGTTGGCCGAACGTATCGACGCACAGACCGCAGTCGTCGGGACTCCCGACATAGCCGTCGTACGGCCCGTATCCGGACCAGGACAGGCCGTACCAGCCGACGTAACCGCACGGGTAGAACTCGGCGTTGAGAGACGAAATGCCCAACGCCGTTGCCATGTCGTTGTCGTAGAGGGTCTCATAGCAACTATACAGGCCGTACGTGCCGTAGTAGGCGTCCGAGGCGGAATAGCCAGAAAGCGGCGGTCGGCACCCACGTACCCGCTGTAGCACGCGTTGATCCAGGCAAACGTCAACGGCGTGTCGGCCCGATTTAGGGACGACGCGTATCTCCACATTCCAGCCGGGGTTATTCGGATCCGGGTTTCCCGCCGGCGGGTTGTTCGCCCACCCCTTCGCATACAGCACATCGTGGCTAGCCGTAAGGAGGATGTAGGTAATCGGGACTGCGGATCTCGTGTAACGGGGTGGCAGTCTATGTAAAGGTACTCGCAGTTCGGGTTTGACAGGGCGTAGCTGATGTTCGACCAGGTTGCTACATCGGGCGGCAGCACTTCGTACGACATGTTCCGCCGCTGTGCGAGTTTGACCAGATTGTTCAGGTTGTCCATATAGAGAGGAAAGCTTGTCTCCTCGGCGACCATTAGGAACCGTGGCATATCCGTGGCGTTGACCGCGGTCAGCCCTGTGACGCTGCTTCCGGCGGACACAGACGTCGCCGTGACGGTATATAAGTCAGCCTGGGCCGGATACCAATCTATCGAGATCGTCGTTCCAGTGCTATCCGATGTCGAAAAGACCTGGTTGCTGGAGCTGCCCGTAATGTTCACCGACCAGCCGCCGGGGGCTGCCTGGCCCGATATGTGAACATCCTGGTCAGGCGCGACGCAATCCGGAGACACCGAAGATCTGTCCAGTTTTCATAAGCGCCCATATCAGTCGTGCCGTCCGGGCCGGGCCTCGGGTTGCCGGCTATGTCCTGATACAGCAGCCACGGAATTCCAAAGAAATCGGTCGAGCCGGCTCCGTGAAGGCTCGAACTCGCCGGAAGTATGTAAGGCGGCCCGGAGAATTGGGGATCGACAGACTGGCATCTGCTTGGGTCCGGAGCGACGGCACCCACCGCATCGCGAGGGTCATGCGCACTCTCGGCTTCATCTATCATTCCCATACGTCTCATATGCGGTCTTGGTAAGCGCCTGCAGTTCCTTGTAAAGCTCCGCGGGGCTTTTGCAGTACTCGA
>CAWGNL010000004.1:0-16510 GCA_963823885.1 uncultured bacterium | reverse complement strand
CAGTAACATAGATAACCACAAGTCTTAATCATGGCGATCTTCGTGCCCTGAAAGGGAGAGCAGAGGAAATCAGCAGCCTGGTGATGGGTGGCGATTCTCGAGATCGCCACCTATCGTGGAATACCGCCCGCAAGAAGCGTCCCCCAACTTTCAACTTTTACCTTTAACTTTTAACGCGCCCTATATCCATCCCCTGTCGCGCATGGATTCCACGACCTCGTCCACCGCCAGCACGTGCGAGGCGAGCCTGTAGGTGATCTTCTCGCGGTTGGCAAGCTCGTAGGTGTTCCGGTAAGCCTGCAGCAACTGTTTCTTTATGGCGGCGTAGGTCTCGGACTTCTCCGTGAGCGAGCCGGACTTTGCCTGACGCCACTCGATGTAGGATGGATCACGCCGCCCGCGTTGGCGAGGTTATCGGGACCGCCACTATTCCTGGTCGCGCAAGACCATTTCGCCATCGGGAGTGGTAGGATCACTCCGCGGCCTCCACCACGAGCTTCGCCCGCAGCCCGGAGGCGACCTCACCGGTCAGCACGTTCTCGACGGCGGCGGGCACGAGCACGTCCACCGGCAGCGTGAGCAGTTCGCCGCCGGATATCCGGGGCAGCGACGATTCGGCCAGGCTGCCCGCGCGGCCAGTTCCTCCACGGGCAGTCCCGAGTCGGCATAGATAGCGGTGTCGATATCCGAGACGGCCACCACCCTGGCGCCCTTGCCGCGAGGAACTTGGCCGTCCACGACCCCACGTTACCGAATCCCTGCACGGCGACGGTGATATCCGACAGCTTCTTGCCGAGCACCGATTCGGCGGCCAATCTCGACCGTATATGCCACTCCGTAGCCGGTCGCTTCGGTCCGGTCCGGGCAGACCGCCTATTCTTATGGCTTTCCGGCACGCACTCGGGAATGTGCGTGCATCCATATATCGTGGCCATATCGGAGGGAGTGCTGCCGAGGTCGGGGGCGGGCACGTAAGCGCCGGAGTTGATGTAACAGCCGAGGATATGCACGTACTCCGAAATGATGGCCCGCCTGGCATCGGGGGTAAGTTTCTTTGGGGATATGGCTATGCCGGACTTGCCTCCGCCGAACGGAATCTTCGCCAGAGCGCATTTGTAGGTCATCAGTTCCGCGAGCCTCTTGGTCTCGTCGAGGCTGACGTTTTCGGACAGTCGAATGCCGCCCTTGGCCGGGCCGCGGACCGTGCAGTGCAAAACGACGTAGGTATCGGCATCGATAACGCTGCCTTCCCACTTGATATTCAGGTGGGCATAAATCTCCTGCTCGCTCTTGCTCAAGAGCCTCTCGGCGTTCGTGTCCAGGCGCATGTGCTTCGATACGCTGTTCAGATCGACAACGCTCATTGTTGTTTCATCTCCTTTGATGATGTGCCAGGCCATTCTGGCGGAGTTTCGATTACTTCTTCGACAAGGATGGGCGCTGTTCCTTCGCGGATAGCTATCGACGAGCAGCCGAAGGGATTTAATCGCGAAAACGCGAAAGGGCGAAAGCGCGAAAATGTCGGAAAGTAGCAGTTTGCTCTTCTCGGCTCTCACTTTTGTTGACGAACTCCCCCTATTCGTGGTAACATTGCGAGGTTTGGCAAACACGCACCGTTTCCGACCGCGGCGCGGGTGTCCCTACTCCGCCTAAGAAAGTGTCCATTTTGGACGAGAAAACCACGTTCCAGAGCAGGGCAATTTCTTGATCGATACAAGTGGGCGACCCCCATTGGGGGGGGATTGCGTCGCGGGTGGACGAAACGGGAGGAAACTAACCTTAAGGAGGGTAATACCTTGCCGGCAATTACCCATGAAAGAACTGCTGGAGGCCGGGGTCCACTTCGGACACCGCACCCACCGCTGGAACCCCAAGATGAAGAGATACATCTACGGGGGACGCAACGGAATCTACATCATCGATCTCCATCAGACCCTCAAGCTCTTCGAAGACGCGCGCAAGTTCGTCCAGGACGTAATCGGCCAGGGCGAAGTGGCGCTTTTCGTGGGCACCAAGAAGCAGGCGCAGGAAGCCGTCGAAACCTCGGCGAAGGCCTGCGGAATGTATTATGTAAATCAGCGGTGGCTCGGCGGAATGCTCACCAACTACCGCACAATCCACACCAGGATCGGTAGGCTCCGCGAGCTCGAGAAGATGGAAGCCGATGGCATTTTCGAGCACCTCACCAAGAAGGAGGCCGCCAAGCTTCGCGAAGAATCGGAAAAGCTGGAGCGTTACCTGGGCGGAATCAAGGACATGCCCAAGCTGCCCGGCGTGATCTATATAGTCGACCTCAAAAAGGAGCGGATCGCGGTCCAGGAAGCTCGCAAGCTCGAAATCCCGATCGTGGCGATCGTTGACACCAACTGCGACCCGGACGAAGTCGACTACGTTATCCCCGGCAACGACGACGCCATCCGAGCGATCAAGCTCATCTCGGGCAAGATAGCCGAGGCGATACTCGAGATCAGGCCGCTGCCCGAAGTCATCGAGGAAGCCGTGCCCGAGCAAGTCGAGCCGGAGGCCGAGGAAGAGAAGCCCGAAGCAGCCGAGAGAGAAGAAAGTATCTTCATCGATGCGGAAGGCCCCCTGGCTGAGATCCGCGAGCCCGCGGGCGAACTGGAAGAAATAGTGGAAGAGTAGCTGGGTGTTGGAAGGGAGGGTGTTAGGTGCTTGGTGTTGGGTGTTGGAAGGGAAATCCCTTCCCCATCACCCGTCGCCTATCCCCCATCACCCAATACCCATCACCCATAACCTATGACGGAGACATAAGACATGGCCGAAATCAATGCTGACATGGTCAAGAAGCTCAGAGACCAGACCGGCGCGGGTATGATGGACTGCAAGAAGGCCCTCACCCAGACCGGCGGGGACTTCGAGAAGGCCATAACCATGCTGCGCGAAAAGGGAATCGCCATAGCCGCGAAGCGCGAATCGAAGAGCGCGACCGAGGGCTTGATCGGTTCCTTCATAACCCCGGACGCCAAAACCGGCGCGCTGGTGGAAGTAAATTGCGAGACGACTTTCGTCGCGAAGACAGACGAGTTCGTCGAGTTTACCAAGAGCCTTGCCAGGCACATAGCGACAGCCGGGGCAGGCCCGGCGGATGTCGACGCCCTGCTCGATGCGAGCCTTCGCGGGCGGGCAGAGCGTTCGCGAGCGCCTGAGCGAGCTGATGGGCAAGATCGGCGAGAAAATGACCATCGCTCGATTTGCAAGACTGGATACCGGCGGCATGATCGGGTCCTACATTCACATGGGCGATCAGATCGGGGTCCTGGTGGAGCTTGCGGGCGCCTCGAACTCCCAGGACACCGTCCAACTTGCCAAGGACCTGGCCATGCACATATCCTGGAGCAACCCGGGCTACCTCAAGCGCGAGGACATTCCGGCGGAAGTGCTCGAAAAAGAGCGGGCGGTCCACAGGCAGTGGGCCGTGAAGGAAGGCAAGCCGGAACCCGTCATCGACCGCGTAGTCGAGGGCCGGATGAAGGACTTCTACTCCAAGGTCTGCCTTCTGGAGCAGCCGTATATCAAAGACGAGGACCAGACAATTCAGGCCCTGATATCAGGTACGGCGAAGAAGATCGGCCAGGACTTAGCCGTGGCAAAGTATGTCAGATTCCGCGTGGGAGAGACAGCGGGTGACTGATTCCGACACACCCAACAAGTGGAAAAGAGTGCTGCTGAAGCTCTCGGGGCAGGCGTTTGCCGGCTCCGAGAAGCTCGGTATATGTCCCGACACGACTTTATCGATCGCGCTCGATGTCAAGGCCACCCTGGAAACCGGGATTCACATCGCGGTGGTGATAGGGGCGGGCAACATCATCCGCGGGCAGAACGCATCGCAAAGCGGGATGGACAGAGCTACCGCCGACTACATGGGCATGCTCGGCACGGCGATCAACTCGCTCGCGCTGCAGGACGCCCTCGAAAAGGTCGGGGTCGAGACGAGGGTGCAGTCCGCCATTACGATGTCGGAGGTTGCCGAGCCATTTATTCGCAGGAGAGCGATCCGCCATATGGAAAAGGGACGGGTCGTAATCCTGGCGGCGGGGACCGGGAATCCGTTCTTCACCACGGACACCGCGGCGGCGCTGCGGGCGCTGGAAATCCACGCGGATGCCGTGCTTAAAGCCACGAATGTCGACGGAGTCTACAGCAGCGATCCGCACAAAGACGATACCGCGGTCAAGTTCGACGAGCTTACATTCAAGGAAGCAATCGATAAAGGCCTGGGGGTGATGGACCTTACGGCCTTTACTTTATGTATGGAAAACGACATGCCGATCGTGGTCTTCGACATCACCAAGCCCGGCAACATCACCCGTGCCGCGCGCGGGGAAAAGATCGGCACCGTCATAAGCAGGGGCTAGGGAAGGGAGACGCTGCCTGGCACGGGGCCCTAGCCCCTACCGAAGGGAGGCAATCGTGACTGACACTATTGAAGATGCCCAGCGCAGAATGCAAAAGGCCGTGGAAGCCGCACAGCATGATTACGCGACACTGCGGACCGGCAGAGCAAATCCGCTCGTTTTGGAAAACGTAAAGGTGGACTACTACGGCACACCGACCCCTTTGAACCAACTGGCGGGTATATCGGTGCCCGAACCGAGGCAGCTCCTGGTCACGCCGTGGGACCGCACCATCATCAATACCGTCCTCAAAGCCATCCAGGCCGCGGACCTCGGGATGAACCCGATGAGCGATGGGATCGGGATCCGTCTGAACGTGCCGGTCCTCAACGAAGAGCGGCGCAATGAACTGATCAAGCAGCTCCATAGGAAGGCCGAGGAACATCGGGTGGCCGTGCGCAACATAAGGCGCGACGCCAACGACCGCATCAGAGCCGAGCAGAAGTCCTCCGAGATCACCGAAGACGACGCCAAGGAAATGCAGGAAGACACCCAGAAGATGACCGACAAATACATCTCGGAAATCGACAAGCTGACCTCGGCCAAGGAAACGGAACTCAAAGAGGTCTGAGAGCGGAGGGCGGAGAGCAGGGGATGGCTCGATCGTTCGATAGCAGGTAGTCCGATAGTCCGTCAGGTAATCACGCCCCCCGCACCAACCCGCGCGGGGGGCTTTGTTGCAAGCGCCGGCCTGCGTTGGCACTCGTTTTCCCGGTGTTTCGGGATTTGAGGCAGCGAACAGTCGTTCGGGTACGGCGCGGACGTCGTAGTCACTCCGGAAATCCCGAAACGAGCCAGCCTTCCGCTGCGAGAAGAGTCGCTTCGGGAAACGGACCTACAGCGAAGATCGTTTTGTTGTTTCGGGAAACCCTTTTCCCGAAACCTTCTTTCATACCTAAGTGCGGAAGCCGAGGGCTTCGTGTGCGATGGTTACTGGCTTCGTTTCGCAGCACGGAGCAGGCACGAATTGGCTCTGTTCGCCGGGGTGTCTGGGGCGCTCCTAGACCGAGTTTCCCTCGTAGAAACCGTCTCGATCATCGCGAATTTGGCTTCGTTTCGCAAAAATAGAGTTTTTGGTACAAAAGAGCTTATCTATCCTAATGCTCGCTTGGCACGTCGGTTGCGGCAAACATGGATCTCGATCCGAACAACATACCTGCCCACATCGCCATCATTATGGACGGCAACGGCCGCTGGGCACGCAAGCGCGGCTTGCCGCGGTTGGAGGGCCACAGGCAGGGCTACAAGACGCTCAAGAATATCGTGATATCCGCCGCCGGGCTTGGCGTGAAGGCATTGACGGTCTATACTTTCTCCTCCGAAAACTGGAGCCGGCCCAAGGCGGAGGTCTCCGGTCTGATGAGGCTGATCCGGTTCGCGGCGCGAGCGGAACTCTCCGAGATGAATCGGGAGGGCGTGCGCATCACCGCCAGCGGGCGGTTTTCCGAACTGCCCAAGTTCCTGCGGAACCAGCTCAACGAAGACTTCGAGGCCACCAGCGCCAACTCGCGCATTATCTTGAACCTCGCAATCAACTACGGGGGCCGCAACGAGATCGTCGACGCCGCCAGGCAGGCCGCGCGAATGGTCGCCGGCGGCGAGATTTCCGCCGGAGACGTCAACGAGAAGCTGCTTTCCAGCTTGATGTATAAGCCCGAGCTGCCCGACCCCGACCTGCTCATCAGGACGGCCGGCGAGATGCGCATCAGCAACTTCTTGCTTTGGGAGATGGCCTATACCGAGATTTATGTCACACAGACCCTCTGGCCGGACTTCTCTAAAGACGAACTCGTGAGCGCCATTCGCAGCTACCAGGATCGCACCCGCAAGTACGGCCGGGTAATTGATTAATTGATAATGGATAATTGATAATGGATAATTCGCGCAGGCGCCTTGTGCCCCCTCTTCCTTCCAGGGCAAGTGGAATTCCGGCGCAGGGTCGCGTGCGGAAGCACTATGTTGAAATCGAGCGCAACGTGCTCCCTCTCCTGGATGGGAGAGGGCTGGGGTGAGGGGGAAACGCGGTAACCAGGCACATGCTCGTTAAAAGGGGCCTGCGCCGCGGAAAATACTCGCGCATGAGGAAATCGCTGAACGGAGGGTAACGGATAATGGGTAATTGACAGGGGATAACGGATAATTCCGCGTTCCTCCGTGCATTGTCAATTATCAATTATCAATTATCAATTGATGATTAGAATATCGATACTTGGGTCCACGGGGTCCATCGGCACGCAGGTGCTGGACGTGGCGCGCAGGCTCGGCCCGGATCGAGTGAAGGTGGTCGGCCTGGGCGCCCAGACCAACGCGGACTTGCTTATCGAGCAAGCACTGGAATTTGAACCCGGTCTCGTATGCCTCGGCGGCGAAAGCCTGCGAGACCAGGTCAGGGAAGCCCTGAAGCACGCCCCGATTCGCGTCTGCTCGGGGCCGTCGGGGCTTGATGAGCTTGCAAGCATTCCTGAAGCTGATAGAATAGTAATATCGGTGGCCGGGACTCCGGGGCTTTCCCCGACCCTTCGCGCTATCGAGGCGGGCAAAGACGTGGCGATTGCGAGCAAGGAAGTGCTCGTCGCGGCGGGGCACCTGGTTATGGAAGCGGCGGCTAGAAACAACGTCGCCATACTGCCGATCGACAGCGAACACTCGGCCATATTTCAGTGCGTGAATGGCGAAGACCGGGGCGCTATCGAGAAGATCTACCTGACCGCGTCCGGAGGGGCGTTCCGGGACACGCCGTTCACCGATCTGGCGAATGTGACCGCGGAGCAGGCTCTTGCCCACCCGACCTGGAAGATGGGCAAGAAGGTTACGGTGGACTCGGCCACCCTGATGAACAAGGGACTGGAGATCATCGAGGCCAGGTGGCTCTTTGGGGTAGAGGCCGAAAAGGTGGAGGTGCTGCTCCACCCTAAGAGCATCGTACATTCTATGGTGAGATTTTGCGACGGATCGATTATCGCGCAGTTGGGCCTGCCCGATATGCGCCTGCCGATCCAATACGCACTCTTGTATCCGGATCGGGTCGACACGGCGCTGCCCAGGCTCGACCCGCTCGAGGCAAGCCCGCTCACTTTCGATAGAATCGATTTGGAGAAGTTCGAGTGCCTGGCCCTTGCGATGGAAGCCGCGCGGGTGGGTGGGACCCTGGCGGTTACAATGAATGCGGCTGATGAGGTCGCGGTCGATTTGTTCCTGCGGGGCCGAATCTCATTTCCAGACATAGCCAGGGTGGTTCGGAAGACCATGGAGAAGCATTCATCCAGGCCCTCGCCCACTCTCGATGAGATAATCTCGGTGGACGCACAGGCAAGACTCGCCGCTTTGCAAGCGGCGAAGGAATGTTGGGAGTAAGATCCCAGATTGGGTGTTTCGGGAATCTTGTTCCCGAAACTAAGTGCGTATCGGGAACACCGGCAAAAAAAGAACCCGGCCCGACGTTGCGCAGGTCCTTCGGACCCGGCTTCGGCTGCGTGCAACCGAAGCAACCCCCGCGGGGCGGAGGTTCCGGACTTTCCGACTTTCTGACTTGGGTGTTTCGGGAATCTTGTTCCCGAAACTAAGTGCGTATCGGGAACACCGGCAAAAAAAGAACCCGGCCCGACGTTGCGCAGGATCTTCGGACCCGGCTTCGGCTGCGTGCAACCGAAGCAACCCCCGCGGGGCGGAGGTTCCGGACTTTCCGACTTTCTGACTTTCGACTTTTGGGTGTTTCGGGAATCTTGTTCCCGAAACTAAGTGCGTATCGGGAACATCGGCAAAAAAAGAACCCGGCCCGACGTTGCGCAGGTCCTTCGGACCCGGCTTCGGCTGCGTGCAACCGAAGCAACCCCCGCGGGGCGGAGGTTCCGGACTTTCGACTTTCTGACTTAAGTGCGTATCGGGAACACCGGCAAAAAAAGAACCCGGCCCGACGTTGCGCAGGATCTTCGGACCCGGCTTCGGCTGTGTGCAACCGAAGCAACCCCCGCGGGGCGGAGGTTTGGGTGTTTCGGGAATCTTGTTCCCGAAACTAAGTGCGTATCGGGAACATCGGCAAAAAAAGAACCCGGCCCGACGTTGCGCAGGTCCTTCGGACCCGGCTTCGGCTGCGTGCAACCGAAGCAACCCCCGCGGCGCGGAGGTTCCGGACTTTCGACTTTCTGACTTTCGACTTTCGACTGTTGGGTGTTTCGGGAATCTTGTTCCCGAAACTAAGTGCGTATCGGGAACACCGGCAAAAAAAGAACCCGGCCCGACGTTGCGCAGGATCTTCGGACCCGGCTTCGGCTGTGTGCAACCGAAGCAACCCCCGCGGGGCGGAGGTTCCGGACTTTCCGACTTTCTGACTTTCGACTTTTGGGTGTTTCGGGAATCTTGTTCCCGAAACTAAGTGCGTATCGGGAACATCGGCAAAAAAAGAACCCGGCCCGACGTTGCGCAGGTCCTTCGGACCCGGCTTCGGCTGCGTGCAACCGAAGCAACCCCCGCGGGGCGGAGGTTCCGGACTTTCCGACTTTCTGACTTTCGACTTTTGGGTGTTTCGGGAATCTTGTTCCCGAAACTAAGTGCGTATCGGGAACATCGGCAAAAAAAGAACCCGGCCCGACGTTGCGCAGGTCCTTCGGACCCGGCTTCGGCTGCGTGCAACCGAAGCAACCCCCGCGGCGCGGAGGTTCCGGACTTTCGACTTTCTGACTTTCGACTTTCGACTGTTTCAAGGGAGCTACTTCATTGATAACCGTAATAGCGCTTGCGCTGATATTCGGGGTGCTGGTGATATTTCACGAGCTTGGCCACTTCACGTTCGCGAAAATGCTCGGGGTTCGCGTGGATGAGTTCGCGGTCGGGTTCGGGCCAAAGCTTATCAGGCTCTTCAAGATCGGCGATACCGGGTCACACCATCCATCCGGTCCCGATTGGCGGCTTTGTCAAGCTGGCGGCGATGGAACCGGGGGAAGAAGACGTTCCCAACGGTTTCCAGGCCCAGTCCGCCGGCAAGCGCGCGCTGATCATCTTCGCGGGGCCTTTGTTTAGCTTGCTGCTGGCCGCGATCGCATTCGTGGCCCTGGGCGTGTACTGGGGTTTCCCGGATGCGCCGAAGATGCAGAACCGCATCGCCATGGTGTATCCGCAGACCGAGGCTCAGGCAATCGACCTGCGCACCGGGGATAGAAATTCGCGCCATAGACAATACCAGGATCACGCAGGGCCGGCAAATGGTTGATTTCATCCATAACCGGCCTGGACAGCGCCTGACTCTGCTGGTCGAGCGAAACGGCAAACTCTTGAAGAAGACCGCAACTCCACGCTGGGAGATAACCTACCTCGGCACGTCCTGGTCCTTTATGGAAGGCAAACAGGCGAAGGTGGGGACCGTGAGGGGGCACTCCGCCGCCGAGAAGGCGGGAATCAAGGAAGACGACGTGCTTGTAAGCCTGAACGGCCGGCCGATAACGAGCGGCTCGCAAATGGTGGATGCCATCAAGTCGGCAGGGAAAAGAGTGAACCTCTCGCTGTCGAGGAATGGTGAACCCGTTACCGCAACCGCGAATTCTTCGATTCTGTGGGTGGATTTCGCGGGAGCTAAGTGGATATTCCCCGGCGGCTACGCCACGCCCGCGGACAGTGAGATCGGCCCGGGCTCTCCGGCAGGCAAGGCCGGGATCAAGGTGGACGATCAACTGATCGAGATTGGCTCGACGAAGATCGACAGCCCGGAGAAAATGCTCGCTTATCTCGCTTCCCATAAAGAAATGGGCCTCCCATTGACCGTAGACCGCAACGGGAAGCCGATTAAGCTCATTCTCAGGGCCGGAGCATCTGATTACTCATCGGTCCAGTCGGGCGAATTCGTGTCCACGGGCCTGCTCGGCTTTCTTGCGCTGCCGCACCTGGAAAGGATGGGGTTCACGGCCTCGATACGAAGGGGCCTTTTCGACACGTGGGACTATGCAGTCAATCTGGTCCTGACTATCTTCAGCAAGCGGATCACAAAGGAGATCGGGGGGCCGGTGGCGATCGCGAACATGACGAACACCTACGTGGCGCTGGGTCCGTATTGGGTTACGCTGATGGCCGGGGGGCTGAGCCTGAGCCTGGGATTCATCAACTTGATACCGATACCCCTGGTGGATGGGGGCCATCTTCTGCTGATTGCCATCGAATCGGTGCGCCGCAAGCGGTTCAGCCGCCGGTTTATGATGGGATGGCAGCTTGCGGGCTTCGCGATAGTGGCCGCAATCTTTGCTACTGGTCTTATTCTCGGATGTTTCCAAGTGGGTCGGCGGGAAGTTGCCTCAGTAATATGCAGCGAAAACCTACACGCAAAATCAAGGTCGGCGGCGTGGAAATCGGGGGCGGGGCGCCGGTGAGCGTGCAATCCATGTGCAGCACCCCCACGGCGGACCTCGAAGCCACGATTGCCCAGATCGTAGCGATGGAAATGGCCGGCTGCGACATCGCCCGCGTGGCCGTGCCCGACCGGGAGGCCGCTCGCGCCATCCGCGAGATCAAGTCCGCGATATCGATCCCCCTGGTGGCCGACATCCATTTCGACTACAAGATCGCGCTCGATAGTCTGGAAGCCGGAGCGGACAAGCTGCGGATCAACCCCGGCAATATCGGGTCCACCGAGAGGGTCGAGATCGTGGCGCGCGCGGCCAAAGAGCGCGGCGTGCCGATAAGGGTCGGGGTCAACGCCGGCTCCATCGACCGCAATCGCTACGGCCCTCCTCGCCTGCGTCCCTGGTGGAAAGCGCCGTCGATGAGGTCGGGATCCTGGAGAGGCTCGGATTCGAAGATATCGTGGTCTCGCTGAAGGCGTTCGACGTGCCCATGATGATCGAGGCGTACCGGCTTGCCGGCGAGCGGTGCGACTATCCCCTGCACCTCGGCGTCACCGAGTCGGGCCTTGCCTGGGAGGGCACGATCCGAAGCGCGGTAGGAATTGGGACGCTGCTTGCCGAAGGAATCGGCGATACTTTGCGCGTGTCGCTGACGGCCGAACCGATCGAAGAGGTAAGGGTCGGCAAAGAGATATTGAGCAGTCTGGGGCTTTACCATAAGCCGTTCACTCTGGTTTCCTGCCCCACCTGCGGGCGGACAGCGATAGACTTGCGCGGAATCGCGGAGGAGGTCAGGCGGCGGTTGGAGGCGAATCCGCCGTCCAGGCCGATGGTGATCGCCGTGATGGGGTGCGTGGTGAACGGCCCGGGAGAGGCGTCGATGGCGGATGTCGGGATCGCCGGAGGAGGAGGCGCCGGCGCGATATTCGCGGGCGGCAAGATGCTGCGCAAGGTAAGCGAGGACGCGCTCGTGGACGAACTGATGATTGAAGTCGAGAGGATCGATGGTGATTCGTAAAGCAAAAATGGGGGATGTGCCCGGAATACAGTCGCTCGTGAACTCGTTCGCGGCTCGCGATGCGATGCTCCCGCGCTCTCTCAGCGCGATTTACGAATGTATTCGCGATTTCTACGTCGCCGAGCAGGACGGACGGGTGGTGGGCTGCTGCGCTCTGCACGTGACCTGGGGAGACCTGGCCGAGGTGAAATCGCTCGCGGTGGATGAAAGCGCGCAGGGCAAGGGTTATGGCAGCCGGCTGTTGGAGGCCTGCCTCGCCGAGGCCGGAGACCTCGGCGTGCCGAGGGTCTTCGCGCTCACCTACGTGCCCGATTTCTTCGAGCGAGCCGGTTTCTCCCGAGTGGACAAGAGCACCCTGCCGCACAAGATATGGTCCGAATGCATCAACTGCCCCAAGTTCCCGGACTGCGGGGAAGAAGCAGTGGAGAAGGAATTATCTTACAACTGAAATCCTATAAAAGTTGTACCGAACTTCACTATGCCATCCCGGATTTCAGTTGTAAGATAATGAGAAGTCACCACCGACCTTCCGAATTGCGGAAAGGCCGACTGATTCTCCGGCGACAGTCCTTTTTGGTTGCGGCTGCGCCGGATTAGGGTTATAAGGTTTCAGGGGAAGAGCCGAATGGGTAATGAACCTTTCATCCGCCAACTTAGTCCGCGCAACTGCCTGTCTTTCGGCAGCGAAGCGGCGCCTGTGACCTTGGGGCGTCTCAACGTGCTCATCGGGCCCAACGCATCGGGAAAATCGAATCTGGTGGAGGCGGTGGGCGTGCTCCGGGCCGCCACGAGAGATTTGACCGCGCCGTTCAAGGAGACGGGCATAGAAGAGTGGCTATGGAAGGGACCCGCGGGCGAGAAGCGGGAATCGGCTGCGGAGATCGAGGCCATATTTACCCAGCCTCAGACCGATGTGGAACTGCGGTATCGACTCGCACTGACGAAGGGCGCGGGCGGCAGAACCGAACTTGTAGACGAACTTTTGGAGAACAATCCGCCTGGCCGTGAGCCGCACCCGTACGTACCATTACCAGGGGGGGCATCCGGTCGCGTCTTGGTTTCTTGACGAGGATCTGTTCGTCGAACTGCCGCCGAAAACCCGAGCAAAGTGGAAGCCCGGTGGAAACATCCGTCCTGTGGCAGACCTCGATATGGATCAGTCCATTCTATCTCAGATGAACGACCCTGCGTTCTACCCGGAGATCAGCTACCTGGCAAAGCAGCTCGGCGCCATCTCAATATACAGGCTGTGGGATACCGGCCCGTCATCCCCGATAAGGACACCGTCGAAGGCGGACGATTCCAAGTCGCATCTGGCTGACGACGCCGGCAACCTGGCGCTCGTGCTGAACGGTTTCTGGTCGAGCAGCGAAATTCGCAAGAAAATCCTGGAGCGACTCAAGAGCTTCTATGACCGTGCCGAAGATATCGCCTTCGACGTTTATGCGAACGAAGTCCAATTAACCATACGGGAGACAGGAGCCGTCAGGCCGATCCGGGCTTCCCGACTCTCCGATGGCACGCTCCGATTCCTGGCGCTGCTCGCGGTGCTCTATGACCCTGACCCTCCCCCGGTGATATGCTTGGAGGAACCCGAACTCGGCATGCACCCGGACATCATCCCCGTGATAGCCGAAATGCTGATCGAGGCATCCGAGCGGACCCAGCTTATCGTGACAACGCACTCCGACTTTCTGGTTTCAAAGCTGACAGACATGCCCGAAGCAATCCTGGTATGCGATTGGTCGGAGTCGGGCACGACATTCAGAAGGCTAACGGCGGACGACGTCGCGGGTTGGCCCGAGGATGTGTCGTTGGGCGACATCTGGCTCAAGGGAGGCTTCGGAGGAACCAGATGGTAGACTTGCGCTTTCACATCGAAGGGGGCCGCAATAAGACTCAGGATGTCGATATGCGGCGGGCGTTCAAGGAGTTCTTTAGAGAGCTTGACCAGCCGGACAAATCGGTTCTTCACTGCACCCTGCACGGCCCTCGTCGACAGGCCTACGAAAGATTTTGCCACGCATTGAAGACGAGACCGGACGAATATAACGTGTTACTGGTCGATTCCGAGGACCCCATGCAGGAAGAGGGAGCGTGCTGGCAGCACGTCAAGAACAGGGCGGATGATAAGTGGGACAAACCGGACGGCGCGAATGACGATCAGTGCCAGTTGATGGTTCAGGCGATAGAAGCCTGGTTCTTCGCCGACCCGGAAACGCTGGCGGATTACGATGGCAAGGGCTTTCGGAAGAGTTCGTTGCCTCGAAGGGCGAATGTGGAAGACATTGCCAAGTATTCCCACATTTCTGCCCTGGAGGCCGCGACCCGCGACACGAAGAAGGGGCCGTACCACAAGTTCAAGCACCTGCCGGACATACTGATTACAATAGACCCTGCCAAGGTCAGGGCGCGTGCGCCTCATTGTGAGCGCATCTTTAGCACACTCGAATATAGAATTACGCTAGACCAGACGACATGACTCTCACACACATTATCCTCAAACTCATAGCGGCGGCGCTGCTGGGCAGCCTCATCGGGCTGGAGCGTGAGACCCACGGCGGCCCGTCGGGCCTGCGCACACATATACTGGTGTGCGTGGGGGCGACGCTGTTTGCGCTGTGTTCGTTCAATATAGCGCACGGCAAGTTCGATCCGGGTAGAGTCACGGCCCAAATCGTGGCTGGGATCGGGTTCCTTTGCGCCGGGACCATAATGCGCCAGGGCAGCGTGGTGCGAGGCCTCACTACCGCCGCCAGCATCTGGGTAGTCGCGGCTATCGGGATCGCGGTCGCCATCGGCGGCGAAATGCTTGCCGTGGCCGCCGCCGCTGCTATATTGGTGGTCTTCACATTGAACCTGGTCCCCCGCGTGGAGAAATACCTGAGTCTTCGCCGCAACGAAAAGTGGCTGTCGCTCGCGACGAAGCTCGATCCTGAAGCAATTCCTCAAGTCCTTCCGAATTCTTATCGATGGCGGAGCCCAGATTCTGCTGCTCGGAGACGAGACGGACGAACAGGGACAAACTCACCTGCTGAGAATCCGTATGCGCACAGCCCCCTGTTTCGATGAGAACGCCGTCAGCACCAGGCTTTCGGAAAGCGACAACGTGATCAGCTACAACTGGGACTAATTTAGAGGTTAGAAGGGAATTGCCGCGCGAGGTTTAGAATTTCTAGCTCTTCGGGGACAAACCTCCCGGTGGGAGATCATGCGCTCTCCGTGCTTTCCGCTTTCCACTTTCCACTAAACGCTATTCTCCGAGGAGTCAATAATGAAACACACTCGACTGGGAAGGACGGGCCTCAAGGCAAGCAGACTTTGCCTGGGGACAATGAACTTCGGCCCGCACACGACCGAAAAAGACAGCTTCGCGATTATGGATCGCGCGCTGGAGCACGGCATCAACTTTTTCGACACCGCCGATGTCTACGGCTGGAAGCTCGGCGAGGGCCTGACGGAGCAGATCATCGGACGGTGGTTTGCCCAGGGACAGGGGCGGCGCGATAAGACCGTGATCGCAACCAAGGTCTACAACACGATGATGGAATGGCCCAACGGCTCAGGGCTGTCGGCCTTGCATATCAGGCGCGCCTGCGAGGGAAGCCTGATGCGCCTCAAGACCGACTACATCGACCTCTACCAGTTCCATCACATCGATCGCTCCGTGCCCTGGGAGGAGATTTGGCAGGCGATGGAGCGACTGGTAAGCGAAGGCAAGGTCATCTATGTGGGCAGCAGCAATTTCGCCGGTTGGCATATAGCGCAGGCTAACGAGGCCGCCAAAGCCCGCAACTTTATGGGCCTCGTCTGCGAGCAGCCCAAGTACAGCCTGTTGAGCCGCGCCGTGGAGTTGGAAGTGCTGCCGGCCTGCGCGAGTTATGGCCTGGGCGTGATCCCGTGGAGCCCGCTTGCAAGTGGGCTGCTCGGTGGAGCGCTTCAGAAGGCCGCCGAAGGCCGGCTTGCCGAACCGGGCGTGCAGAAGATGCTCGAGGACCACAAACCCCAGTTGGAGAAGTATGAAGACCTCTGCCGGGAAATCGGCGAGCACCCGGCTGACGTGGCGCTTGCCTGGCTGCTCGCCAACCCCGTGGTCACGGCGCCGATCATAGGCCCACGCACGATCGCGCAATTGGACGGCAGCTTGCGAGCACTCGAAATCGAGCTTTCAAACGAGACCCTGACCAGGCTCGACGAAATCTTCCCCGGCCCCGGCGGCCCAGGCCCGGAAGCTTGGGCCTGGTGATCCGGAAATTGGAGATTGGAAATCAGAAGGGCGTCCTGGGTGGCGATTTCCGAATCGCCACCCTAGCCCGCGCGCCGTCCGGCGGAACGCGCTACCGTTTCGTTGTTTCGGGAAACCCTTTTCCCGAAACTGGAGAGGCTTCTTAGTATCTTACAACTGAAATCCTATACAAGCTGTACTGAACTTTGATATGTGACCTCGGATTTCAGTTGTAAGATACTGAAAAGAAACCACCGACCTTCCGAATTATGGAAAGGCCGTATTGATTTTCCGGCGATGGCCTTCTTGGTTGTGGCTACGCGGCTTTAGGAGGAGGCGCGACGAAGAATCTGCTTTTGCTTCCCGCGTGAGTTCCGCCTGCGAGGTAAAAGCAGATTCTTCGCGTTCGCTCAGACATGGTTGCTGCGTTTCCGCCGAAAAATGGAACGTCTACCGCAGCCGGCGGGAGCGGCCCCCACATTCAAGCCGTCCGGCTCTGCCGGAGGCTCCCAACTCCTACTTTTCG
>CAWGNL010000003.1:0-22656 GCA_963823885.1 uncultured bacterium | reverse complement strand
GATGATGCTGGCGGCGGCGTTCGGCAACACGGGCTTTATGGGATATCCGGTGGTGAGCGCCGCATTCGATGGTCGAAACAGGGCAATGCTCTCGCGCGGTGATACTCGATGAGTTCGGCATGAACTTAATACTCGTAACGCTCGGCGTGGCGATAGCAATGCGGGTGGCTAGATTGAAAGGCGATGGTGGCGGCCTTCTCGGAATGCTGAAGCAGCCGCCGTTTGCGGCGACGGTCGCCGCGCTGTGTCTCCGGCGGGTCGATATGCCGCCGACAGTAATGAAAACGCTCGGATATTTGGCGGCGGGTACGGTCCCTCTGGCAATGATATCGATTGGGTTGGTATTGAGTTCCGGCCCCTTGAAGAAGTTCCCGGCCGCGTTGACGGCGGCGTTCGTGATGAAGATGCTGCTGCTGCCCATACTGATGATTCTCGGCTTGCGGCTTTTGGGAGTGGGCGGAACGGTCCGGCAGGTAGCTGTTTTAGAGGCGGCCATGCCTTCGGCGGTCATGTCGGGAGTGCTGTCCAGGCGGATCGGAGCAAACGGCCAGTTTGCGGCATGCGCCGTATTCGTGACGACGCTGGCCAGCGTCGCGGCAATACCGCTGGTGTTGACGCTGTTGGCGCGAGGTAGTTGAGAGTCAGAATATCTATCGGGCAGGTGGTGCACCTTTGGGAAAGAAGAGGATATATTCGGACGAGACCCTGATTGAAGAACTCCGGCGCGTTGCGGCGCTTGTAGGCGGGCGGGTGCTCTCACAAGCACAGTTCAGCAAGCATTCGCCGATCGACCCGGGCAATCTTTGTCGGAGACTTGGCGGCTGGCACAAAGCTCTCGAGCGCGCGGGCTTGGGCGATATGCGCGCCAGCGTTACCTTCTCGGACGAGGAGATAGTCGAGGAGATGCGCAGAGTCGCGGGTCTGTTGAATGGTCGCAGGTTTTCATCCTCTGACTTTCAGAGGCATAGCAGGATGAACCAGAGCGGAGTGTGTAATCGATTTGGCAGTTGGGGCAAGGCGCTGGAGCGCGCCGGTCTGGGACACATGCGCCGCGCCTACAGCCATCCTTCGGACGAGGAGATGATCGAGGAGATGCGCAGAGTCGCGGGTCTCTTGGAGGGGCCCACGTTTTCGTCTTTTGACCTTCAGAAGCACAGCAAGATGTCTCGAACCGGCGTGTGCAATCGATTCGGCAGTTGGCGTCAGGCGCTGGAGGGCGCCGGTCTCGGACATATGTGTGTCCCCGGCAGCGGGACTGGAATCCCGCGCAGAGAGCGTTCTCCCGACGAGCCGTCGAACCAGGAAATACTCGAGGAGATACGAAGGGTCGCGGCACTTTTCGGGAGACCGATTTCGGCAATCGATTTTGAGAGACACAGCAGGATGAGCAAGGATATTGTGCGCGCTCGATTCAAGACCTGGCCCAAAGCGGTGAAGCGCGCGGACGATGGGAGGGCGCGGCATTGGAAAGACAAATCGATGTGACGGAGAACTATTCGGACGAGGCAATGTTGGCTGAGATCCGGCGGGTTGCGGCAGTTCTGGACGAGCGAATATTCATGAGCTATGAATTCGAGCGGCATTCTCAGATACCTCTTGGAGCACTCTTTCCGAAGATTCGGCAATTGGCGCAAAGCGCTGGAGCGCGCCGGTTTGAGCCATATGCATATTTCCCATAGATTCCAGTCGAACGAGCAACTGCTGGAGGAACTGCGAAGAATTGCCACCCTGCTTAAAACACCCACATTTTGGAGCACTGACTTTCAGAAGCACAGCAAGATACCCCGGAGTAAGATTCACCAGCGATTCGGCACTTGGGCGGAAGCGCTGGAATGTGCCGGTTTGGGACACATGCGTCCCGGCTGCATAGGCTATTCCGACGAGGAATTGTTGGGGGAACTGCGAAGAGTCGCGGGTCTCTTGCAACAATCCACGGTCTCCATCAGGGACTATAAGAACCACGGCAAGATACCCAGGCCTGCGTTTTACCAGCGATTTGGCGGCTGGCTCAATGCGCTTGAGAGTGCCTGCCTGCGAGACAGCCATCGCACGAGACTCTCGGAAGAGGAAGTGCTGGAGGAACTGCGAAGGGTCGCAAGTCTGCTGGGAAAACCCACGCTCACGTTCCGCGAATATGCGAATCACGGCAAGGTAACCAGGCGCGCCATTTGCAGGCGATTCGGCGCCTGGATGGAAGCGCTGGAGCGCGCCGCCTGATGGGGCGGAAGACTGTGCGAACCTATTCGGACGAGCAATTGCTGGCGGAACTGCTTAGAGTCGGAAGTCTCTTGGGACGATCCATGCTTTCGCTTAGTGACTTCAAGGACTGCGGCAAGATATCCCGGAGGCCGTTTTACGAGCGGTTCGGCAGTTGGGGAGAAGCTCTGGAGTGCGCGGGTCTGGGACGGACGTGTTACCATACATATTCGGACGACTTGTTGCTCAATGAACTGCGAAGAGTCGCCGGGTCTTTGGGAGAGTCCACGGTCACGCCCCAGGAATTCGAGACGCACAGCGAGGTGTCTCCATTTAGTTTGATGTGCCGATTTGGCGGCTGGGGAAAAGCCCTGGAACGCGCCGGTCTAAGGCACGTGCATTCGCCGGAGCAATCAGACGAAGAGTTGCTGGAGGAACTGCGAAGAGTCGAGGAGTCCACCGGAAAGTCTACAATCACATCCTTGGATTTTAAGGAGCACAGCGAGATATCTCCATTCACTCTAATGTATCGATTCGGGCAGTTTCGAAGAATTGCTGGAGCGCGCCGGTTTGGAACGCACCCCCGTGCCGCCAGGTTATTCGGAAGAGGAATTGCTGGAGGAACTGCAAAGGGTCGCGGTGTTCTGGGGAAATCCAGCCTTTCGCTCGGGGTCTTTCGGAAGCACAGCAAGGTGCCCGGTCATACGGTGGTCCGTCAGTTTGGCGGCTGGGCCATGGCACTGGAGCGCGCCGGTTTGGCGAATGCCGCCGGCCCCCGGAGCGCGGGTCGAGGCACGCCGGTCGGCCAGGGCAAAAGTCGAGTCGGACGAATCGCTGCTGGACGAAATGCGAAGAGTCGCTGCGCTCACGGGCAACCCGGTGCTTGTGCCCTGGGATTCGCCAGGCATTCCCGCATTGCCACGGACGTCGATTAGGCGGCGATTTCGCGGCTGGAAGCGGGCCTTGGAATGCGCCGGCTTGCCGACCGACAGTCGCGGCCTGGGCGGGATGGGGAGCGACAATCCTGAAATTTCAAGTACTCGAAGAGCTAAATGAGCAGCAACAACAAGCGGTGCTGGATGCCGACGGGCCTGTGCTGGTGTTTGCCGGGGCGGGCAGCGGCAAGACGCGCGTGCTGACCTACCGCATCGCATACCTCATCAAGAATCTGGGGGTCAGGCCTTATAACATCCTGGCGGTCACATTTACCAACAAGGCCGCCAACGAAATGAAAGAACGCATCGAGTCCCTCCTGGAAACCGGATCGAAGGGATTGTGGGTGGGAACATTTCACGGCGCCTGCGCGCGTATCCTGCGGGAAAGCGGCCACCAGATCGGGATCGACCGCAGCTTTACCATCTTCGATACGGCCGACCAGATGGCGCTTATTCGCGAGAGCATGGACCATCTCAACATCGATCAGAAGCGCTGCAATCCCCATCAGATCCTCAATCTTATTTCCACCGCCAAGGAGCAGTTGGTTGGCCCTGAAGAGTTCGGCGGAAGGTTTGTCGGTGAGGTCGAAAACGCCGCTCGAAGTGTCTACAAGGTCTACCAGGAAAAGCTGGCTGCAAATCACGCGCTGGATTTCGACGACCTGATCATGTGCACCGTTCACCTTCTACACGAGTGTCCGGGTGTCCTCGAACATTACCAGGAGCGCTTTCATTACGTTTTAGTGGATGAATATCAGGACATCAACTACTCACAATACCAGTTCGTCAGACTCCTGGCCGCGAAGCACCGCAATATCTTCTGCGTCGGCGACGATGACCAGTCTATCTACCGTTGGCGCGGCGCGGATGTAGGAATCATCTTGGAGTTCGAGGCCGATTACAAGGACGCCAAAGTCTACAAGCTGGAGCAGAACTACCGTTCCACGAAGAAGATTCTGGAAGCCGCGCACCACGTCGTTAAGCGCAATCCCGACCGCGCCGGCAAGAAGCTCTGGACCCACAACGACGAGGGCGAAGACATCGAGGTTATAGAGTCCGCAAACCAGATCGACGAGGCGGCCAATGTCGCCCGCTCGATTCAAGACAAGGTGGACTACGGGAGGCGCAAATATTCCGATATCGTGATCCTCTACCGTATAAACGCCCAGTCGCGCGTATTTGAAGAAGCCATGGTGAACCGCCGGATTCCGTATAAGCTCATTGGGGCGCTCAAGTTCTACGAGCGCAAGGAAATCAAGGATATCCTCGCCTACTTGAGGCTGGCCGCCAACCCCTACGAGACCGTCAGCTTCAGACGGGTGGTCAACAACCCTCATCGCGGGATAGGCCAGACTTCGCTGGAGCGGTTCGGCGCGTTTGCGGAAAGCCGCAACATGCGGCTTTTCGACGCGGCCGCCCAAGTGGAAGAGGCGGCGGATATTCCCAAGCGCGCCAGGGACGCCATATTCAAGTTCGGCGAGATAATCCGCCACCTGCACGAACTCGGCTCGCGGGTCCCGGTCCACCTCCTGACCGAAGAAGCGATGGAGGTTTCGGGCTACGTCTCGGCGCTCACCCAAGAACGCACGATGGAGGCTCAGAGCCGTCTGGAAAACGTCAAGGAACTCCTCTCGACCACCGCGCAGTTCGAAACAACCAGTGATGATACGAGCTTGAGCGCATTCCTGGAGCAAGTGGCCCTGGTCTCGGACATCGACTCCTACGAGGAATCGGGCAACGCGGTCACGCTGATGACGCTGCACTCGGCCAAGGGCCTGGAGTTCGGTGTGGTCTACATGGTCGGGATGGAGGAGGGTGTTTTCCCCCACCGGCGGAGCGGGGCGGACGAGAAGGAGATGGAAGAGGAGCGCAGACTCTGCTACGTGGGTATGACCCGAGCCAGGGAGGAACTCATACTCTGCTACGCTCATCAAAGGATGCTGATGGGCGTAACCCAGAGTTCGGACGTATCGCGTTTCCTCCGGGATGTTCCGTCGGAGCTTCTCGCGAGGGCGCTGCCCGCGCGAAGGCAGATGGTGGATACGAGTTGGCGGACTTCGTTCAAGCCGATGCGCTCGCCTGCCTCCGCGACGTTCAGACCGGCCCAAAAGGTCAGGCACGCGCAGTTCGGGGTCGGAATCGTCCTCAACTCCAGCGGCAGCGGCGATGAGGAGCAAGTGACCGTGGCGTTCGACCGGGAGGGGATCAAGAAGCTCCTGGTTTCGTACGCCGGTCTTGAGAAAGCGTGAAGGGAATGGTTAATAGTATCTTACAACTGAAATCCTATACAAGCTGTACTGAATTTCAAAGGCCACCCCGGATTTCAGTTGTAAGATACTACGCTTTTCCCCAGACTTCGCTGGGGAAAAGTGGCCACCTTACGGTGGCAGTTGACCAAGGCAGGCGGTCGGGTTTTTCGCTTTTCGGTTGTTAAGGGATGATTTGGAGGGGGCGGAGATTTCCACCCCCATCCCTTGAACAACACCTGAGTCGGCGCTCGGGAGAGCTCCCCAGCGTTGCCCTACCCTCCGCCCAGGCAAAGCAAGTATAGCTCATCGGCCATGCCTTAACAACCATAAAGCGGAAAACCCAAAGGCGGTGCGCCGTCGAATCCGCCTTAGCGACAACAAATTGTTTCTGGGAGGGCGCTGAGCGCCTAAGAGGAAACCACCGACCTTCCGAATTGCGCAAAGGCTGTATTGATTTTCCGGCGATAGCCCTTTTGGTTGCGGCTGCGCCGCTTTAGTATCTTATTCCGATTTGCTTTCAAGTTGACACTATGATATACTCTTGCCGTGGAGGGTGTCTATCGTGGCGAGAGGAAGTTGTATCGGAGCGGAAGAGATATGGCGAGCAATGCAACTGCGTGATCAGGCTACCACAGCTTTGGAATATCGTGCGGCGTTATCTGTGATTCTGTGTGACGTAGTTGGCCTTGACGCTGATCTGACAGCTGAGGTTCTCGGGACAAGCCGTCGAACGGTCTTTCGAGATCGAAAGCATATTTGCAATCAAGATGATACCCCGAAAGGACAGTGGGGTGGTCGTCGACATTGCTCTATGTCTGTTGTCGAGGAGGCTGAGTTCCTGGCTCAGTGGGAAACCAAAGCTTCTGAAGGAGGAGTTCTGACTGTTCCTCCCATACATGCCGCTTTGGTGGAGCGACTGGGCCATAATTGTCCGATGTCAACAACCTATCGGCTATTAGCCCGCCATGGCTGGCGCAAGGTGCAACCGGACACGAAACATCCCAAAAGCAACCCTGCGGCGCAGGATGAGTTTAAAAAAAACTCCCCGAAGCGGTGGCTGCCGCCTGCCTGAAAAACGAGGAGCAACTTCCGATTCGTCTAATGTTTCAGGATGAGGCTCGCTTCGTGCGATGAGCGATCCCCGATTTTGTTGGGCGCCTGCTCCGCACAGGCCTGTTGTCAACCTGGCTTTGGTTCGGGAGTTCCGTTACGAGTATGCCGCAGTCAGTCCTTGGGATGGCTGCCTCGATTACATGACTGCTGATAAGATGAATACGGACAGCATGACCCGCTTTTTAGACCAGGTGAGCACAGCACACAGGGAGGAGTTTATCGTCATGGTTGTCGATGGAGCCTCATCACACAAGAGCAAAGATCTCAAAATACCGGACAATGTGTCTTTTCGACAAGTTCCGTAACTCGGTTGACGAGTTGCTCGGGCAGGATGCTTATCTTCAGGATATAGTCATCAGCTTCGCCGCTGATTCTCTCCTCGTCATACGGGTTGAGACCCAGGGCGGTCAGGATAATAACCACGATGTCTTTAAGCGCTGGGTCTTTACGGATAACCCCAAGGAGTTCGTCTCCCTGCATCTAAGTGCTCCTGTTCGTAAATTCGATGACGTATGATGCTGCCCCTCAGGCTGCTTGCGGCGGCGATTGTGCTGGCAGCTTTGACATAAGTTTCGCCAGGTCTTGCCTGGTAAACTTCCATTCGAACAGTTTGGCTATATCCAACTTCGGTGTTGCCACGGGCGAATAGCGTCCTCTCCAAGCCATCGCCACACGGTAGCACCGCTGATACAAGCAGCGATCCCACGACTCACCGCTTCACGTGCTATCTCGGCACTACTGAATCTGGACAGCGGAACCCCGCTTTCTTGGGGCAATTGGCAAGCGAGTGCTTTCACTTCCATCTCAACCACAGGGGGAAAAGACGGGCGGACGCCCGCGCCTTGGCCGATCTTCAAGTCCGGCCATACGCTCCTCAAAATAGCGCTTGCGCCATTTCGAGACAACCTGCCGAGGCAAATCGAGCCTGCGTGCGATCTCATCATTATCAATGTTCTGTGCCGCCAGAAGAACAATCCTGGCTCTCACAACCGCATAATACGATGCCGTATACTTCCGCGAGATCGACTCAAGCCTCGATTTCTCGCCCGGTGTCAGCTCAATCAAATAAGGACTCTTCCTTGGCATATGCTCCTCCACCTAGAGCATATTATACCACGCAATACGACACAATATCTAGTTTCATACGTCACTGTATTTATGAATGAGAGCACTAAACGCGCCTGTGGCGCGGCGCGCTCCGCGTGAAAGATAATTCTCCCGCTAGTGTGTCATTTCGAGCGCAGCGAGAAATCTGCTTTGTGGCGCCTCAAAAAGCAGATTCCTCACTGCGTTCGGAATGACACGCCCATTACGTTATCTTCGAAACGAACATGGGAGGTTTCACGCTCAAAATGAGCTATATTTTCCTATGTACCGCACTAAACGCGCCTGTGGCGCGGCGCGCTCCGCGTGAAAGATAATTCTCCCGCTAGTGTGTCATTTCGAGCGCAGCGAGAAATCTGCTTTGTGGCACCTCAAAAAGCAGATTCCTCACTGCGTTCGGAATGACACGCCCATTACGTTATCTTCGAAACGAAACATGGGAGGTTTCACGCTCAAAATGAGCTATATTTTCCTATGTACCGCACTAAGGACTATGTTCCAATGAAAGCAGCTGCCTGATGGCTCTTGAGAAGAACATTCAACAAGACATAATCAACTATTTGAAAGCAAAGGGTGCCTATTGTTTCAAGAGGCAATCCGATGCTTGGAGTGGTGCCGGGGGCAGCGATGTCACAGCCTGTTACGAGGGCCTTTTCGTTGCCCTGGAGATCAAGCAGCCTGATGGCACTATCACCGGCATTCAAAGAGTGCATCTCCGCAGGGTTCAGAAAGCCAAAGGAATCGGAGAAGCCGTTAGGAGTCTGAAACGTGTCCAAGAAATCATCGAATGTATTGACGCCGGAGGAACCTGGAATAACACTGTCTATTGACGGTGAGGATTTCCACCTGGGTTACTCCCGAATATCCAGCTTCCTGTCATGTCCGAAGCAATACTACTTCACCTACGTCAAGGGCATCCGAACCGAAGGCAAGTTGAACATGCGCCGGGGCAATGCTTATCACGACTGTCTTGAACAGATGCTCAGGTTCAAGATGGAAAAGGGCAAACTCGCGTCACTAACCAGGTGCGAGGTCCTGGCGGAGTATTGCGGAGAAAGGTGGAACCTCACTGAAGCCGAAACCAACAACGTAATCTCGGCTGTTCGCTACTATCATGCGAACATGTATGGCGAGCACGACCCAATTGCCGTTGAGGAAACTTTTGAAGTCGTCAGAGCGGGAGTCAAACTAACCGGACGCATTGACCTTATCGAGACCGACGGTTGGATAACCGACCACAAATTCTCCAATGACACATGGGCGGAACCCCGTGCCAGATATGGGTGTCAGCCGGTAATATACCAGTGGGCCGGGGTGGACTATGTGTCTCCCAAGTATAATGTCTCCTACAGAGGCTTTCGTTATAACATTATGCGCCTGTGGCCATTCCCGGTCATTCAGCCTATCGAGATTCAGCCTGTCTCACAATCCGCCTCTGATTGGTGGGAAGCGCAGATCGGGGAGATTGCCAGGTGTATTAAGAATGGTATCTATCCCGCCAATGCGCAGGACAAGACTTGCAAGTGGTGCGACCACAAGAAGCTCTGTGCTCCTTGCGTCTATACGGTCAAGATGCCGGAGATCAATGACGATATAGACGACTTTAAGGATTGTTAGTTTGGCATTATCATCGAGAATGGCTGCTCGACGATTGAGCAGCAATGTGAACGGAAACCGGCCAAAGGGCTGATCCACCACTCGGATCGTGGCAGTCAGTATGCGTCCGGTGATTAGATAGTCCCGTCCGGGCGCAAAAGTGGCGACTCTGCAACCAAAGGCCGTCTGGCTTTCGGAACGGAAAGACCCTCGTGCCCGATCCACGCTTCTTGCTCACGAACCAGGCACCGAGAGCAATCTCAAGTGCCGGAACTACGCGTTCGACATCTCCTCGATGTGATACAGTGCGTCGATAAGGCCGGCGGGCATGTCTGCGTCCGGCGCAGCCAAGATGCCGACCAGAACGTCATGGTCCAAGCCCCCGTCGACCGTAACATTCAGGCTCACGCTGAGCGACTCGAAGTAGTCCCTGTGTCCGCCCAAGAGAACAACGAGGCTCTGAGATGAAACAGACCTCAGAGCCTCGGGTACTGGCAAAATGCTTCAGTTCTAGAATTGCCAATTTGCTTATGGTTACGTCCTTACATTCTTTAAGTGGTATTTAATCCAGTTTGCCATTCTGTGAGCATCTGGAATGTGAGGCTATGATCTACGCAGAGTGCGGGCACGAATCCTCGAGACGCCCGTTGTATTGCAGTATTACGCGGTTCAATGTCTAGCCTATGAGTTATCTTGGCGTCGCGTCCGGCAATCCACCGTCGACCGGAATAGTCGCGCCTGTCGTTGGAGTCTGCCTGGACACGAAGAACAATACGGCGTTGGCGACGTGATCCGCCGTAACTTTTGCCTTGAGCAAATTTCTGCTCTGGTAGTATTCCTCGAGGCCCTTTTCGTCCAAGCCTCTCGCTTTCATTCTACCAGGGCCGACTTCTTGCCAGAGTCCCGACTTTCGCTCGCCATCGGAGAATACCGCGTCGGGAGCGACCATGTTTACTCGCACGTCCATCGAGGCGAACTCAAGGCTGGCTATTCTGGCAAGCTGGTGAGATGCCGCCTTGGTCGCGCTATATGCGCCGAAACCCGCGCCAGGGGCGAAGACGTTCTTTGTCGAGACAAGCACAATGTCGCCGCCATTACCCTGGGCTTCGAAGTGCTTCGCGAGCTCCTTGAGAACCAGTAACGTTCCCTCGACATTTATCTTCTCGATTCTCTGGAAAGTCGAAAGGTCCATGTCCTTCAATGACGAGACGTGCGCGACGCCCGCGTTCACGATGGCTACGTCCAGGCTGCCCCAGGCATCCCGTATGGTGGAGATTGCGTCGGCAACCGAATTGGGATCGGTGACGTCCATCGGAACCCCCTTTACGCTGTCGCCGAACTCCACCGCAAGCTCATCCACCAAACTGTCGAGCCGCTCGCCGGCAAGGTCGGTAACCGCCACCCGGCAGTTGGAGCGAAGCAGGCTGCGGCAAATCCCCGAGCCTATTGCTCCCGCCGCGCCCGTTACTATAGCGACGCGGCCGCGCAGGTCATAAGTGAATATCGGATCATCGTATCTGTTACTCATTGTCCACGAACTCCTTGAAGCATGTACTTTGCATTTTCCAGCGGCGCTTTGCCGTCGAATACGGCGCTGCCGGTGATGACTATATCCGCGCCCAACTTTGTGACCTCGCCGATGTTGTCGCGTGTGATGCCGCCGTCCAGGGCGAGCAGTATGTCCCTGCCCGAGATCAGCTTTCGAGCCTGCGCGAGCCTTTCGGCTGTCGAGGGAATGAACTTCTGGCCGCCCCATCCGGGGTTTATCGCAAGCAGCAAGACCATTTCGATCTCGTCCAGAATCGGCTCTATCGCCTCAATCGGCGTGCCCGGGTTTAAGCCTGCTGCCCGAACTATACCCCGCTCGGGGTCGTTGGCGTTGGTCATTGCGCCCAGTGATCGAAATGCCCGATGGATGTGCGTCGGCTCGCTTTCGATATGTACGGTAATCATATCCGCTCCCGCCGCAACGTAATCGGCGATCTTGGTCAGCGGCTCGCTTATCATCAGGTGAACGTCCTTTATGAGGGGCGTCTTCACGGCCTTGATGAATGGCGACCCCATCGTCATGGACGGGCAAAAGCACCCATCCATGACATCGAAGTGAAGCAGACCAACGCCGCTTTGTTCGAGGAGCGCAAGCTGCGAACCCAGGTTCATAAGATCCGCCGTGATTACGCCGACCGATATGGTGGGCGTCAAAGCCTTGATACTATCGAAGACCTTTGTTGCCAACATGGTGCTAAGCCTTCTCCTCGCTCTTCGCCGTGAGGTAGTAGTCGTACGCTGCCTCGGCCTTGAGGCCTTCGTGGACGACCTTGCGGACGGCCTGGATCATCGGAATCGGCGCGTCGGCCTGGAAGATGTTGCGGCCCATGTCCACGCCGGCGGCTCCTTGCGCTATGGCGTTGTAGGCCATCTTCAGTGCGTCGAGTTCGGGGAGTTTCTTTCCGCCCGCGATCACTATCGGCACGGGGCATGCGGCGGTGACTGTTTCGAAATCCTCTTCCGTGTAATAGGTCTTAACGTAGGTCGCGCCCAGCTCGGCGCACATGCGGGTGGCGAGACGCATATATCGCGCATCGCGGGCCAAATCCTTGCCGACGGCGGTCACGCCGAGGGTGGCAATGCCGTAGCGGTTGCCCATATCGACCAGCCGGGTCATATTGTGGATCGACTGCGATTCATACTCGCCGCCCACGAACACCTGCACCGCCATCGCCGCGACGTTTAGTCTAATGGCCTCGTCTATGTCGATGGCAATCTGTTCGTTGGAAAGCTCTTTCAATATGCTGGGGCCACCGGAGGCTCGAAGCACTATACCTCGGGTGAACGTCGGCGGGATGATCGAGCGCAGAATCCCTCGTGTTAGCATCAACGTGTCGGCGTGGGGCAGCAGTGGCACAATGTTGACATCCACCCTCTCCAGGCCGGTGGTCGGGCCCTGGAAATAGCCGTGGTCAATGGCAAGCATGACGGTCTTGCCTGTCTCGGGATTGAAGATTTGCGAGAGCCTGTTTTGTAGGCCCCAATCCAGATTGTTGCACCCTTTGAGCGGGTAAAGTGCGCTGGTCTGCGGGATATCGAGATAAAAGTTCTTCTCTTCTCTTACGTCTGCTTCGGGCATTGCGTATCCTCCATTAATAATCGAAATCTGAAAAAAACATTCGTCGTTATACTTGACAATGTAACATGCTTACGGTATCCTGTCAATAGATGAATGAATTTTACTTCATCGACCGGAGAAGCTGATGACACCAAACAATACCACCGAGGCGCCTAGAGGATCGTGCCTTTCGAGAATACAGAGCATGGCAGCCACCGGCAAGAACACGGCCGTATCCATATCGAAATTCGTGCTGACCCAGCCCCAGGAAGTGCTGGAGCTTACTCTGGCCGAACTGGCTGTCAAGGTTGGAACAAGTGTAGCAAGCATTAGCAGGTATTGCAATCTGCTTGGTTACGAAAACTATAGGGCCTTTCAGATAGACCTCACTGCATCGCTTGCTGGAAACGCGCTGACGGTTTCAGATCTATTTAGCCCCGGCGACGATCCGAGCACGCTGATAAAGCGCGTCTTCGAGATGAATCGTCAGGGGCTAGCCGACACCGAGGCGCTCTTAAACCATGAGATTCTTATCGAGGTTGCGCGGCTGATTATGAAATCGCGCCGCCTGTGCCTGCTGGGTGTCGGCGGGTCGGCTCTCGTGGCAAGAGCAGGCGCACTGCGGTTTGCCAGCCTGGGTATCACCGCCCTTGCGATCACCGACCCCTACGAGGGGCTGCTTACTCTGGCGTCAGCGTCGGAAAAGGATGTAGTTGTCGCAATAAGCCACACGGGCAGAAGCGAGATGGTCGTGCAGTTGCTCGATCTGGCGGCAGAGAAAGGCGCCCGCACCATCGCCCTCACGAACTACTCGGATTCCATACTCGCCGACAAATGTGAGTTTGCGCTTCTCACCTCGTTCAGGGAGCGCCGGATAAACGCCGCGGTCTCATCGTCGAGCATTGAGCAGCTTTGCATGCTCGACGCCATTTACTTTCTTATTGCACACCTGCAAGGCCCGAGGGCCGAGAAGATGGTTATGGAGATCGAGAGCAACGCAGAAAGAATTATTCGCGCCAAATAGTAGCGAATATAAGGAGACAAACTGATGTACGATACGTATTACAACCCCGAGATCTTCGTCCAGACATTCGACGGGATCGACCGCGACAAGTATGTGGTGGCCACATATTACATGGATGATGTCCTGGCTGGCGAGGACTTCATCGACCATTTCGCGCTGGTTCAAGCGATGGCCCTGGAAGGCTCGACCGGAACCTGGGAGAAGGTCGAAGAAGACACCGCCGAGATGCGCGATGTATATTCGAGCAAGTTGGTCGGCTACTTCGAGATTCCCACTGCCGAGCCGGACCGCAGGCAGGCGATTGTTCAACTTGCGTTCCCGATGGCCGCCTGGGGCAACAATATTACTATGATGCTGCTGGCAATAGCAGGCAACTGCTTCGCCTACAGTCCTCACATCAGGCTGCTGGATGTATATCTTGGCGACCAGTTCCTCAAGGGTTTTCAGGGTCCCAAGTTCGGCGTGCCCGGCATTCGCCAGCTTCTTGGCGTTGAAAAGAGACCGCTTTCCCTCCACATCATCAAGCCGAAGATGGGCATTACCCCCGAGCAGGTCGCGAATCAATGTTACCAGACCGCTATCGGCGGCGCGGACATGATGAAAGACGACGAGATGACTTCGGACGTTTCCAACTGCAACTACCTCGACCGCCTCAAGGCAGTGAATATCGCCTTGGACAAGGCCGAGAAGGAGACCGGCAAGCGCCCGATTTATCTGCTTTCGATCACACACGAGCCCGAGAAGATGAAAGAGCGCGCTTACAAGGCCATCGACGCCGGTGCGAATGGTCTGCTTATTACCTATTCGGCGGGCTTAGGAGTCTCTGCGCGAGATTACGGAAGACCCGAAGATCAACGTCCCGGTGATGCTGCATGCGTCGCAGATGATCGCTCAGATGAAGAGTGTTTCCTGGCCGGTCAACGCGAAGCTCTGCCGATTGTGCGGAGCCGACCTGATGCTCACGCCGACTGTGTGGTCCTCAATCCCGATGGTCTCCATGGAGGCAAGGCATTAGGGCGAGCCACATGCAGCTTGCGCCTCTAGGCCACATCAAGCCGACATTCGCGATGCCTTGCGCGGGAGTCTATCCCGGACTTGCGCCGATCCTTATCGGCGAGTATGGCACGGATATCGTGATCCCTGCAGGCGGCGGAATGCTCGGTCACCCGGACGGCTACACCGCAGGCGCGAAGTCCTGGCAGCAGGCCATTGCCGGAGCGATGTCCGATCAGCCGTTCATCGAGTTTGCCAAGCGGCCTGAAAATCAGGAACTCAGACGAGCCATTTGGAAGTGGGGCTATCTGGAACGACCGAAGAGCCCATGGCTGCGCGTTGCTCCCAAGTTCCATCCGAAACATATGGAGGCTCTAAGGTTGGCGGTTCTCGGTTTATGGAACCGATGTTTCGGGATTTCGGAGAGCGTGAATCTCTCGGTGTAGGCATCATCTCTGTCAGTGCCGACAGGCTGACTGCTGAGTGCTATCCAAATCCCGAAACATCGGGTGAATCGTAGGTTTCGGGATTCGGCTGGGATACAGTCGAAGCACTTAACCTTCGTAGCAGGATAATGCTAAATCCAATGTCTGCCGCTGTCCGAAATCCCGAAACATCGGACAACAACTGGAATGACCTATGAACAACGTCAAGCGATTTCTTGCATTCGATATAGGAGCATCAAACGGCAGGGCGATTGTCGGGGAGTGGGGTGGCAAGCGGCTTGCTTGCAAAGACATTCACCACTTCCCGAACGTGCCGGTTCAGATTCTGGGCGATTTGCATTGGAACGCGCTCACGCTCTTGGGAAGCATTGAAAGCGGCCTTGCCGAGTATGCCGAGCGCTTCGGCCCGGAAGTGGACGGAATCGGCATAGACACATGGGGCAGTTGATTTCGCGCTCATCGACAGAGATGGCCGAATGCTGGGCAACCCTCATCACTACAGAGACAATCGCGGCGAAGGCATGCCGGATGCCATTCGCTCGAAGATGGACGCGTATGATATTTATACCGCCACGGGCGTGCAGCTTGAGCTGGTTAGCACAATAGCGCAGCTTTATTCACTGGCAAGAAGCAACTCGCCGCAACTCGAGGCCGCAGAGTGTTTCCTGATGATGCCGAGCCTGTTTGCATATTTCTTGACCGGAAACAAAGTCGATGAACATTCAAATGTCAGCAATACGGCGCTGCTGGGTTTTGATAATGATGCTCCCGTGCCGGAAGTCTTCGAGCAACTGGGAATACCCACGCGAATACTTCCACACGCTGTGAAGCCGGGGACGATTCTTGGCCCTTTGCTTGCCGACGTGCAACTCGAGACCGGCATGGGCGCGGCCCCGGTCATCGCGCCGGTGACTCACGACACAGCGAGCGCGGTGATATCCGTTCCCGCCGACCCGTCGACCGACTGGGCATTTCTCAGCCGTGGACGTGGTCGGTGCTGGGGATAGAAGCAGATCGCCCGCTCACTTCTCGGGAAGCATTCGAGGCTGGAATCACGAGCGCCGCCACAGCCGACGGCAAGTATATGCCCCGGCTGAACATCACCGGGCTGTGGATTTTGCAGGAACTGCGCAGAGTCTGGGAAAAGCAGGGTGAAAGACTCGACTGGGCTGCGATGATATGGATGGCCGAGAGCGCTCCTCCGTTTGTCGCATTTATAGATGTAGACAGCGCCTGCTTTGCAAACCCGCCGGACATGTGCAAGGCCATAGCGGAATATTTGCGTGGGAGCGGCCAGCGCGTGCCCGAGGACAAAGGCACTATGATACGCATAGCCATCGAGAGTCTTGCGATGAAGTATCGGGACAGGCTTGCAAAGACCGAGAGCCTGACTGGACGCCGCAAACAGGTGTTGCATATAGTCGGCGGAGGAGTCAGAAACACTCTGCTGTGCAGATTTACTGCGAATGCGACAGGCATACCCGTCCAGGCGGGGCCTATCGAGGCGACGGCGATGGGAAACCTGCTTGTACAAATGGTAGGCGCAGGTGTATTCAAATCGGTCGCTGAGGGCAGGCAGGTTTTGAGAGATTCGTTTGATGTTGTGGAGTATACTCCTGCTGATAATGATATGTGGAACGAAGCTTACGGAAGATACATTAGAGTTCTTGGGAGGGATTAAGATGCTGGGAAACAACAAACTCGGAGCGTGCCTGCCGACTTTCGGCTCGTGCGCTGATAGATATTGTCTGTCGGGCTACGGTGGCGGTGGCACGACGATGGAAGAGATGCTCGACCTCGCAACTCAGGTCGAGGAGCTTGACGGACTGGAGATAGTCGGCAACTGGCACGTAAACGATGACAACATCAGCTATGTGAAACAGTCTCTTTGAAGACCGGAAGCTGGAAATATGCATGGTCACACCTGATTTGTGGACACAGGCGAAGTGGGGCAAGGGCAGTCTCGCGTCCGCCGACCCGAATATCCGCAAGGAAGCCATCGCGGAAGTCAAGAAATCGATGGACTGGGCGACAGGAGTCGGCTGCAAATACGTGGACGTGTGGCCCGGCCAAGACGGTTACGATTACCCGCTTCAGGCGAACTTCACCGACGCGTGGAAGTGGCTCAGGTATGGAATCGAGGAGTGCGCGGCGCATAGATTGGACGTGAAAGTTTTGGTGGAGTATAAGCTCAAGGAGCCGCGCACGCATTGCTATGTGAACTCCGCCGCCAAGACGATTCTTCTCATCGATGGACTTAAAAACACCGGCGGGCTGCTGGACATCGGTCACTCGATGGGCGCAGGCGAAAATATCGCCGAGGCCGCCGCTCTGCTTTCGAACTACAGAGCGCTCGATTATATGCATCTTAACGACAACTATCGCACGTGGGACGACGATATGATGGTCGCATCGGTCAACATCCCCGAGACTTTGGAATTGGTCTACTGGCTCAAGAAGCTCAACTATAGCGGCTGGCTTACGCTGGATATCTTCCCGTATCGCGAGGAGAAGGTCCCAGTCGTCAAGAACTGCTTCGCCTGGCTTACGGCTCTGACGAGTGCCGTGGAACGCGTTGGGTTGGATAAGATCGGAGCGGTCGTAGCGAAGGGCGACGCGAACGAATCCGTCGCGCTGGTTCGCGAAATGCTGATTGGAGGCTGAAATTGTGGCTGTAGAAATAAAGAAGAAATCTTCCGGCTTGCCAGGCGCGAAATTGCTGGATATGTATACGATGATGGTTCGCATTCGGCAGTTTGAAAGTCTCGATCCATCTTAGGTTTCTGCAGGGAACACTGCCTGGGACAGTGCATCTTTACCAGGGCGAGGAGGCAGTGGCGGTCGGCACGTGCGCGCACTTGCGCACAGAGGATGCAGTAGCATCGACACATCGGCCTCATGGGCATGCCATTGCCAAAGGTATGTCGCTACGCTCGATAATGGCCGAGCTTTACGGCAAGGAGACCGGCTGCTGCAAGGGCAAAGGCGGTTCGATGCATGTGGGCGACGCGGCGGTGAATATGCTACCCGCGATAGCGATAGTCGGCGGCGGGCTGACTATCGCCACCGGCTGTGGACTGGCATTTAAGTTTCAGAAACGCGACAATGTCGCTGTGTCGTTCTTCGGAGACGGTGCGACCAACGAAGGCGACTTCCACGAGGCACTGAATATGGCGGCGATCTGGAACCTGCCGGTCGTCTATGTCTGCGAGAACAATCTCTATGGTGCGTCCACTCATCTGAAGCTGGTGTGTAAGCTCGAAAACCTGGCCGACCGCGCCGGAAGCTACGGCATGCCCTCGGCAATATGCGACGGCAACGATGTTCTCGACGTATACGAAACCATCGGCAAGGCTGTCGAGCGCGCCAGAAACGGCGGCGGCCCGACGCTTATCGAGTGCAAGACCTATCGCATCGGTGGCCACTCACGCTCCGACGCCAACGCCTATCGAGACAAAGAAGAAGAGAAAGTCTGGCTTGCCCGCGACCCGCTGGTAATCGCGCAGAACAAGCTCAAGGACATTGGAGTCATTACCGACGAGGACATCGCTCGAATAGACGAGGATATTGCCCGCGAGGTCCAGGACGCTTTCGAATACGCCGAGAGCAGCCCGCTGCCCGCGCCCGAGGAGTGCTTTACGCATCTTTGGGCGTAGTCAGACGGTGATAGGTGACAGGTGATGGGTGTTGGGGGGGGAAGATCCCTTCCAAGACCTATCACCAAACACCTAACACTTTTAGGAGACTGTTATGCCAGGAAAATTGAGTTACGCTGAAGCGATACGAGAAGCAATTAAAGAAGAAATGGAGCGCGACGAACGCGTGTTTTGCATCGGTGAAGACATCGGTGTGAACAAAGGGTTTGGCGGCGCTTTTACTGTTACGCTGGGTTTATCGGACATATTCGGCCACGAGCGCATACTCGACACGCCGATATCAGAAGCGGCCCTTGCGGGCGCCGCAATAGGCGCGGCGATGATGGGGATGCGCCCGATTGCCGACGTGCAGTATTGCGATTTTCTCTTCTGCTGCATGGACCAGATGGTAAACGAGGCCCCCAAGATACGGTATATGTCCGGCGGCGGCTTCGGAGTGCCGATGGTGATGCGGGCACCGGTCGGAGTTACGGCGCGCGGAGCGCAGCACGCACAGAGCGTGGAGAGTTATTTCATGCACTGCCCCGGCTGGAAGATAGCCTGCCCGTCGAACGCTTATGACGCCAAGGGAATATTGAAGACAGCCGTCCGTGATGACAACCCCGTGCTGATCTTCGAGCACAAAAAGCTCTACGGCGCGAAAGGTATCCGCAAGGTCGAAGGCGCTCTCGATGCATCGAGCGAGATCCCTGCGGAAGATTATACAATTCCCGAGGGCAAAGCAAGAATCGTTCGCGAAGGCAAAGACGTTACGATCTTAGCGAACCTAAGGATGGTCTACGAGTCCGGGTTCGCGGCTAAGGAACTCGCCGAAGAGGGCATCGACGCAGAGATAATCGACCCCCGCTGGCTCATGCCGTTTGACTACGAGACGCTCTACGCCTCCGTGAAGAAGACCGGCCGGCTCGTAATTGCCCACGAGGACACAGTAACTGGCGGCTGGGGAGCGGAGATCGCCGCGAGGACTATGAACGATGTCTTCGATTACCTTGATGCTCCGGTTCAACGCGTTTGCGCACCGGACACCCCCGCGCCGTTCTCTCCCCCGCTTGAGAACGTCTACGTCCCGAGCAAGGAACGAATCAAGCAGGCTGCAAGAGGCGTGTGCTACAGATGATAGGCTATATATTCGACTTCGACGGCGTGCTTGTCGACAGCCTCGGAGCGCGCTGGTCTAGTTTTCGGCAAGCGTGCTCCGAGGTGGGTATTAGTGTAGACAAAGACAGGCTCGTGAGCTACAATGGCATCCCGGTGATTCGCCAGATTGAGCTGTTTGCCGGTCATTCGGGGGTGCAAGTCGATGTCGATTCGGTATTCGAGCGCTACTCTGAAAGCTACGCTGTGGCGTCGCTGGAGGACGTCGCCGAGATAGAGTCAGTTATCGGCATAATGCGCGGGCTCAACCTGGCTGGCGCTAAGGTCGCGATAGCCTCGAGCGGGTCGTCGGAACACATACGGGCTCTCGTGGAAAAGTTCGAAATTCCGTGCAGAGTCATTGTCTCCATAGACGATGTGACGCGAGGCAAACCTCATCCTGATCTATTCCTCGAGGCAGCGAAGAGGCTGGAAGTAGACCCAGCTAACTGCGTTGTTTTTGAGGACTCGGATATGGGAATACAAGCCGCCGTGCGCGCGGGCATGGCAACGCTGCGCTACACCGCGGCCCAGGAGACAAAGAATTGAAGCAATCTTGCTTTCTACTTAGAGTGAAGCCCGATCTAATAGAGGACTACAAGCGTCACCATAGCGCTGTTGCCCCGGATATGCTTGCGGCATTTTCTGATGCGGGTATACGCAATTATTCTCTGTTCTTGCGCTCGGACGGCCTGCTTGTCGGATATTTCGAGGCTGACGATCCGAAGCAGTCACTGCGAAGAGTCGGAGAGACGGATGCAAATGCCCGCTGGCAGGGAAAAATGCAGCCATTCTTCGAGTCCGGCTCAGGTGATTTGGAGAAGGGCGCACTCGAATGGCTGGAACAAGTGTTCTATCTCGAATAGAGGAGTAGTATGAAGGCAATCACTCAGAACAAAGTGGCCGAATGGACGTTCACGTCACAGAAACAATATGCCGATCCATTCAACAATGTACAGTTGGACGTTCTCTTTATTCAAGATACGCACCGCGCGAGTTGGGGAAATATCACTGTCGCGCGATCTACTCGGATAAGTCCAACTCCATACATCTCGTAGACTTGCCCACCAGTTTCGTGCGCGGCGCGCCCGACAATGGGCATTTCTGAGCTCAAAGGGGCTTCTCAGCGCCCAATCTCGTGTTTTGGACAGCATATTGGACCCGCTGGTCGCACAGTCCCCTGATGAGGGGGTTGTTCTCCAACTCAGGTTGAGATGCCCCCGTTCACGAGGGAAAAACCCGTCCAAAGCGCAGATTTCAGCTTATCTTGGACAGCAATGGGTTCAGCGCACGAAAAACCACCCAGAAACCCCGCTTCTGCACTTTCCAGAACCGGCTTGTATTAACTGATAAAGGTAAGCCCCCGGCTTTGCCGGGGAGCCAGAGTTTGACATATGTTGGAGTCATTCCTGGGTTAGGATTTCCGAATCCTGACCCCACCACTCCCGCCGGATTTCCGAATCCGGCCAACTCAGCTATGGGATTCGGAAATCCCACCGGAGTGTGCGGTGGCGATTCGGAAATCACCACCGAGAGAGAGTGAGGCAGCCACGGTTGGGCTAGGAACGGCACCCAGGCCGCCTTGGGCGGCTCATGAATGGCGAACAGAAAGCCGCTTTGAGCGGCTCACATATTCAAGCCTCCGGCTTTGCCGGAGGTTACTGACTTATTCCGATTTGCTTTCAAGTTGACACTATGATATACTCTTGCCGTGGAGGGTGTCTATCGTGGCGAGAGGAAGTTGTATCGGAGCGGAAGAGATATGGCGAGCAATGCAACTGCGTGATCAGGCTACCACAGCTTTGGAATATCGTGCGGCGTTATCTGTGATTCTGTGTGACGTAGTTGGCCTTGACGCTGATCTGACAGACTGAGGTTCTCGGGACAAGCCGTCGAACGGTCTTTCGAGATCGAAAGCATATTTGCAATCAAGATGATACCCCGAAAGGACAGTGGGGTGGTCGTCGACATTGCTCTATGTCTGTTGTCGAGGAGGCTGAGTTCCTGGCTCAGTGGGAAACCAAAGCTTCTGAAGGAGGAGTTCTGACTGTTCCTCCCATACATGCCGCTTTGGTGGAGCGACTGGGCCATAATTGTCCGATGTCAACAACCTATCGGCTATTAGCCCGCCATGGCTGGCGCAAGGTGCAACCGGACACGAAACATCCCAAAAGCAACCCTGCGGCGCAGGATGAGTTTAAAAAAACTCCCCGAAGCGGTGGCTGCCGCCTGCCTGAAAAACGAGGAGCAACTTCCGATTCGTCTAATGTTTCAGGATGAGGCTCGCTTCGTGCGATGAGCGATCCCCGATCTTGTTGGGCGCCTGCTCCGCACAGGCCTGTTGTCAACCTGGCTTTGGTTCGGGAGTTCCGTTACGAGTATGCCGCAGTCAGTCCTTGGGATGGCTGCCTCGATTACATGACTGCTGATAAGATGAATACGGACAGCATGACCCGCTTTTTAGACCAGGTGAGCACAGCACACAGGGAGGAGTTTATCGTCATGGTTGTCGATGGAGCCTCATCACACAAGAGCAAAGATCTCAAAATACCGGACAATGTGTCGTTGATACCACTTCCGCCATATTCGCCTGAACTAAATCCGGCGGAGCAAATATGGAACCTGCTGCGCCGAGACTACTTCGCAAACCGTGTCTTTGATTCGTTGGATGCCGCAACAAAGCAGGCCGAACGGGGCTTGGCGGAAATGGCTGCAAACACGACATCTGTCCACAGACTAACCAACTGGCCATGGATTAGTGCCATCTTGAAAGCATAATGGAATTACAACTGAAATCCTATACAAGCCGGATCCTGAACTTCGATGTGTCACCTCGGATTTCAGTTGTAAGATACGTAAGAAGAAATCACCGACCTTCCGAACTACGGAAAGGCCGTATTGATTTCCCAGCGATGGCCTTCTTGGTTGCGGCTGCGCCGCTTTAGGGTTGATAAGGTTGATAGGGTTGATAGGGTTGATAGGGTCAGAGGTGCATTCTCCCCTTACCAACCTTACTAACCCTACCAACCCTATCGCCTATCAACACTTCCTCCCGATTAGTCCTTGTCGCTCGTTGGGCACAATATGAATGTGGGGCATGCAAT
>CAWGNL010000002.1:0-43455 GCA_963823885.1 uncultured bacterium | reverse complement strand
TTTCTGTTCTTATCATAAAGCACCAGATCGGCGAATGCGCCGCTGCCCTTTAGCGCCCTGGTTCTGATGGCAATCCCAGCTTTGGCGTAACTTGCATCCGTGTATCCGGCATTTGAAACAACCATGCACTCGCCGGTCATCTTCATCGACGCGACTCCGCTGTAAGCCGGGTCTTTATCGCCCACGGACATCCGCGAGTCATAGATCTCCTCTTTTCCTTTGGGCGCCTTTATCAGGTATCCGTTGGCCTTGCCCCCGTTGGCTGTGCCATACCAGACCTCAAATGAGCCGTTCTCAATGATATTGAGCGTGCTGTAGACACTCTGATCGGGCTTCTTCTCTCTCCACACTCGTATATCATCGAACCAGACCCGCGATCCCGAGTCTGCCTGGACCATAAGCACCGGCTCAAGATAGGACGTGGTTTCCTTTGGCGAAAGCTTAAAATCGACAAACGTCCAGTCCACGTCGCCTTCCTTATAGACAAGATAATTCTGCATTTCGTACCAGCCGCCATCGATCTCGTTATTGGACGTGAACTGGCGCAGCCCAAAACCGACCCCATACTGGTTGCTCTTTAGAAATCGAAAGTTCTTGATTTTCCCCCAAACCGACATATGGTAGACATATCCCGGCTCCACTTTGATTTGCATTCCGATGCAAGATAAACATTGCTGGAGAGCATCAGTGAGTGCTTGCCCGAGTGCTTGACATCCGAAACAACAGCGGCTTCTCCCGAGTCGGACTTGATCCAACCGGGGATCTTGCCGTTGGCTGCTGTCTCCTCAAAACCGGGATTGTATTTGACCAGCAAGTTCTCACGATTGGCTGATTGGGCGGCGTTACAGGCTGTGGCAAGCGCCGCAATCGCCACCAGCGCGCGGCACATTGCGGCTGCAGTCTTGATGACCGCATGGTTCCTCCTCGAAAATAGCATCTAGCTGAAAGTGGAAAGCTCGGGGATCTCTCGGGCACCGGCAACACGTTCCTGGGTGGCGATAATTGGCGGGTTATACAATTGCCGCGCTTTGATGCGGAGTTTGTCGAGTGGCAGAGACGAGGGTTTCCCGGCCCTGTACAAAACGATTATTAGCTGGACCACCAGGTCATAAGGTATCCGAAAAACATTCCCCAAGTCCTGTCCTGTATGCCGCCGCTATAGTCGGAATACGGGACTTCTCTGATATATTTCACGTGTCCGTCCCAGTAAGCAACATTGAAACCACAGGCCGGCGACGGGTCCTGCTGGTTGCATACGATGCTCAGGTTGCACGGGCTTCCAGGGGTTCCCTGTATCGATGTAAAACTAAACGCCGTATTGCCGCCGTGTCTTGAGTGGTACTGATTGGCTGTGTACGGTCCCCATCCGATGAGTGAATAGATGACTTCCCCCCACATGGCTGTGCGAGAAGTCAATTTGATACCGGAGACTTCACCACCGAGGAGATGCAGCCACTGGGGGCATCCGGACGCGTTGTAGGGCGCGCAGCTTACGCAGCCGTTCCACCCATAGCCATTGCCCGCGGATTTGTCTTCATGGTTTTTCAGCGTGAATATTCTAATGCCGTTCGGACATACCCATACATTCCGCAGTGCGTATATTGTTTCACCACCCACGGTGCTCACGGTGAACGGCGCACCTTTATACGTGTATGGCGCGACGGCTGACATGGCCTGCGCACCTTGATATGTGCCGCTCGTAATAACGGTGTGGCCGTCCCAATCATTTGTATAAAGCAAAGTTCCCGACATTATTTGCTTCATATTGGAGATACACTGACTTTCCTGCGCGGATCTCTTTGCTTGCGTAAACACGGGGAATAGAATCGCCGCAAGAACCGCTATGATTGCGATAACCACGAGCAGTTCAATGAGTGTAAAGCCTTGCCTTTTCATCTTCCCACACCTCCCGAAAAATACGCTCTCCTGATTGTGGACCAGCTTACGTAATCTTTTTGCACGACTGTCGCTCGATAAGCCTTGTCGGCAAGAGGGTCACCACGGGTTCATAACTTTGTGATTGAATTTGAGATATGAGCAAGTCCACAGCCGTCCTTCCCATCTCTTCGAACGGCTGATATATTGTCGTCAGGGGTGGGATGCAATATTCGGTAAGCGGCTCCCCGCTGTAGCCCACAATGGATACGTCATCCGGAATCTTCACTCCGTGCTCATACATTGCAAGCATCGCGCCGGAGGCTATTTGATCACCTGCCGCGAATACCGCGGTGAAGTCGCGGGTCCTATCCAGCAACTCGCTCATACCTTTATGACCATTGTCTTGCTTGTAGTTCGTAGTTACTATGAAATCTTCCCGAACATCAAGGCCGTTGTCTTTCAGCGTATCTATGTATACCTGCCGGCGGATGTCTCCGTGTCCGCTTCCCGGCGTCCCTGCCAAGTGGGCGATTTTCCTGTGCCCCAAGCCAATCAGATATTCTACCGCGGTGCGCGCACCCAATTTATCATCACTGGCGACGCTGGAGAATGGACCAGCCAGGGATTCCACCATAATAACAGGAACTCCCTGGTTGTGCAGGAAATCCAGCAGGCTTGGCGCTAATAGCGCATCTATAATCAATCCGTCGCACTGCCTCTGCAGGAGGAACTCGAGCCTTTCCCGCTTTTGGCTACTGGTAGTCGCACGTTCTTCCTGGACAACCACTATGTTGTATCCTATCTCGGCTGTCCTTTCTTCGATTCCGTTGACCAACCGGCCGAATACAGGAACCTCGAGGACCGGGACTACAACGCCTATCGCCAAACTTCTTCCGTTGCGCAGAGCAGACGCCAGAAAATTGTATCTGTAATTGAGCTGCTCGCACGCCTCAAGGTTTCTTTCTTGTTTCGTCTTTCACCTGCGGGTGCCCCTGCACGACCCTTGTAACCGTCATATGCGAAACGCCCGCGAGTTGGGCCACGTCGATTTTTGTGACAACCGGCTTGGTTGTTGCATTGCTTGTCTTGTCCATTCTTGACATCGTGACCGCTCCTATCGGATAAAGAGGCTGAGGCCTCTAATGTTCGACTGTTCACGTAAACAGTATACCATGCAAATCGAAGCCTGTCAATTGGTTTGCCCTATATTTTTTATCGGTTGTCTACCCCACCCAGTTGAACTTGACCGCTGAACCCTGAACCTTATAGAATTAGTATCTTACAACTGAAATCCTATACAAGCTGTACTGAACTTTGATATGTCACCTCGGATTTCAGTTGTAAGATACGTAAGAAGAAACCACCGACCTTCCGAATTACGGAAAGGCCGTATTGATTTTCCGGCGATGGCCCTCTTGGTTGCGGCTACGCCGCTTTAGGGTAGGTTCGAGGTTACAAAGCCGGAAGGGAATTTAACCACGAAAACACGAAAGGGTTTCAGCGCCCTGTTGTTTCGTGTTTTCGTACTTTCGTGCTTTCGCGACGAAAATCCCAAGACCCTGGGAATGCGGAGACAATGCAATTGGCCGATACATTAATAGACAAAGCAACCTGCGTCGATATGGACACCATTACGAACCTGTGCAAGGCGCGCGGATTCATATTCCAGTCGAGCGAGATATACGGCGGACTCGGCAGCAGCTATGATTACGGTCCTCTCGGGGTCGAGCTGAAGCGCAATGTCAAGAACGTTTGGTGGCGCGACATGATAGAGACTCGCGACGATATCGTGGGGTTGGATGCGGCCATTATTATGTCGCCTCTGGTGTGGGAAGCTTCGGGCCACCTCAAGAACTTCACCGACCCGCTTGTCGACTGCAAGGAGTGCAAGCAGCGCTTCCGAGCGGACGACCTGGAAGGCGACCGCTGCCCGGCGTGCGGCGGCGAACTAACGGAGAGCCGGCAGTTCAACACAATGTTCAAGACGTTCCTTGGCCCGGTCGAGGACGAGGCCTCCATCGCTTACCTGCGTCCCGAGACCGCGCAGGGCATGTTCGTCAACTTCGTCAATGTCCAGCAGGCCACCCGCAAGAAGCTGCCGTTCGGAATCGGCCAGGTGGGCAAGAGCTTCCGCAACGAGATCACTCCCGGCAACTTCACATTCCGAACGCGCGAGTTCGAGCAGATGGAGATGGAATACTTCGTCAGGCCCGGCACGGACGAGCAGTGGTTCGATTACTGGGTCGATGAGCGATTCAACTGGTATATAAAGTACGGCGTCAAGAAGGAAAACCTGCGGCTCAGGCCCCACCCCAAGGAGAAGCTTTCGCACTACTCCAAGTCCACCACCGACGTCGAATACAACTACCCGTTCGGCTGGGGCGAGCTCGAAGGCATCGCCAATCGAACCGATTACGATCTCACGGTGCACTCCAAGTCCTCGGGCAGGCAGCTATCGTATTTCGACGAGGCCGCGGGCGAGCACATCGTTCCCTACGTGATCGAGCCCGCGGCGGGCGCGGACAGAGCGGCGCTGGTGTTCCTGATCGACGCCTATGACGTGGAAATCCTCGAAAAGGGCGACAAAAAAGACAAACGCACGGTGCTTCGCTTCCACAAGGACATGGCGCCCGTGAAGGCCGCCGTGATGCCGCTGCTGCGCAACAGGCCGGACCTCGTGGAGACCGCCAGGAACCTCGCCCACGATCTGCAGAGAGCGTTTCCGTCCATGTATGACGACACCGGGTCCATCGGCAGGCTCTACCGCCGCCAGGACGAGATCGGCACTCTCTGGTGCATCACGGTGGACGTGCAGACCGCCGAGGAAGACCACCAGGTCACCATCCGCGACCGCGACACCATGGCCCAGATCAGAATGCCCATCGAAGGCGTAAAGCAGTATCTGCGGGACAAGCTGGAAGGGGCGGACTAGCTTCGCTGGGTATTGGGTGATGGGTGATGGGGAAGGGATTTCCCTTCCATAACCCAAGACCCGTCACCTAACACCCGCGCTTCTGCGCGATGACAAATGCTGAACCCCGAGAAAAACAGAATCGTCGTGGATGGGGTCGGACTGGCTTACGGGGACTCCGGAAGCGGTAGGCCGGTGGTCTTTGTTCACGGCTTTCCGGCATCGTCGTTCTCGTGGAGACAGGTAGCCGGAGAGCTTGCGGATTGCTGCCGGGCGGTCTCGATCGATATGATGGGCTTCGGCGACTCGGACAAGCCGTGGGACAGGGTGTTGGATAGTAGGTGATGGGTGTTGGGGAAGGGACTCCCCTTCCATCACCCATCACCTAACACCCATAACCCGCTGCATGGTTCCGGTAAATACGGACGAGCTTGTGGAGTCATATCGGCGGATATCGGTCCCCACGCAGGTAATTTGGGGCAGGCAGGACCGTGTGCTTGGCTTGGATATGGGCAGGCGGCAATCTACGAGGTAGATATGTGCGGCCACTGCCCGCAGGAAGAACGCCCCGCCGAGACCGCGGCGGTCCTGCGCGGGTTCATCGATACGACGCCGTAGGCGTCGGGTGTTGGGTGACAGGTGATAGGTGTTGGGGAAGGGATCTCCCTTCCGTCACCCATCACCCATTACCCAAGACCATTACCCAGCACCCGTCACCCAACACCCATCACCCACCATGACTATTCGCGAGCGTTACGAAAAACTGGAACACGAAATCCTCTCACCCCGCGCCGCGTTCGCGGACGAGGCGACTCGGCTGCGCGAGGATCCCAAGTGCCCCATCCGCACGGACTTCCAGCGCGACCGCGACCGCATTATCCACTCCAAGAGCTTCCGCCGCCTCAAACACAAGACCCAGGTGTTCATCGACCCCGAGCAGGACCATTACCGGACCCGCCTCACGCACACCCTCGAGGTTGCCCAAATAGCGCGCACAATCGCCAGGGCCCTGCGCCTCAACGAAGACCTCTCCGAGGCTATAGCGCTCGGCCACGATCTGGGCCACACTCCTTTCGGCCACGCGGGGGAGAAGGCGCTCGATGAGGTCTACCGCGAGTTCGTCCCGGGCGGCTCTTTCAAGCACAGCGAACAGAGTCTGAGAGTCGTCGATGTGTTGGAGAAAAAGGGATTGGGACTCAATCTCACCCAGCAGGTGCGCGACGGTATCCTTCACCACTCCAAGGGCATGGCGGACCTCTCCGTCAGCGCCTCCGGGCCGCACACTCTGGAGGGCCAGGTCGTGAAGATCAGCGACCGCATCGCCTACATCAACCACGATATCGACGACGCCACCCGTGCCGGAATAATCGAAACGGACGACCTGCCCATCGATGCCATCGGGCTGCTGGGACGAACTCACTCGCAGCGCATTTCGGCGATGGTGATCGACGTCATTCGCGAGAGCGCCGACCTCCGCGCGATAAAAATGAGCGCGCCCGTGAGAAAAGCCACCGATGTGCTCAAGGACTTTCTTTTCAAGCAAGTCTATCAGCGCGAGGAACGCGGGCGGGCAGAAGGCGCGATCGTCAAAGACTTATTCCGGTTCTATATGCGGCATCCCGAGTCGATTCCCGATATCTATGAGGCCGCCTCATCCGAGGGCATGCAGGCTGGAAAACCGGATGCCCTACCGGCCGCGCGCGCGCGAATAGTATGTGATTTTATCTCCGGCATGACGGACCGCTTCGCTCAGGGAGACTACGCGGCGCGACGAAGGAAAGGGTTAATAGTATCTTACAACTGAAATCCTATACAAGTTGTCATGAATTTTGATATGTCACCTCGGATTTCAGTTGTAAGATACGTAAGAAGAAACCACCGACCTTCCGAATTACGAAAAGGCCGTATTGATTTTCCGGCGATGGCCTTCTTGGTTGCGGCTACGCCGCTTTAGGGTTATAGGGGAGGGGAAAGGATGCCACGCGGATGTGACCCTGCGGCACGGTGTCGGACGCTCTCCAGTCCGGACGCTTTCGCCATTTCGCGCTTTCGCGATTAAATCCGGGATCCCTTCCGACCTCCGACATCTGACCTCTGGCCTCTATTTTCCGAAAATTCCGCTGTTGGTGGTTGGCAACTGGCCGATATCGTGATATAATGAAGGTGGTTCTCTAAGATCGAGTCTGATCGAATCATAACATCTTAATTTAATCTGAACCGGTTACCCAGAGGTTGACGCCGAGTGGAGGTGTGTCGAAATAATGAAGTCTGCGATCAAATGCAACTGCGGGCAACGCATTCTGGCCAGGGATGTGATGCAGACCGGTTATTATTTGCGTTTAGTTGGACCGAGCTTTGTCTATGTGAAGTATCGCTGCTCGCGATGCAAGAAGCTCGGCGAGCAGTTCGTCAAGCAAGAGGAGTGGGAAGACGGTATCCTCTACGATGTGCCCACCGAGCTTAGTGAAGAAGAGCACTCCAAGTTCGCCAATATGGACAAGATCAGCATTCATGAGTGCATAGACGCCCACTTCGAACTTGACGAGCCAGGCAGCGTCGGCGAACTGCTGGAATCATTCGAAAGAGACCAAGAGCTAGCGAAGGGAAGGGTTATAGTATCTTACAACTGAAATCCTATACAAGCTGTGCTGAACTTTGATATGTGACCTCGGATTTCAGTTGTAAGATACGTAAGAAGAAACCACCGACCTTCCGAATTACGGAAAGGCCGTATTGATTTTCCGGCGATGGCCTTCTTGGTTGCGGCTACGCCGCTTTAGGGTTAGTAGGGTTATAGGGTTGATAGGGGAAGGGAAGGCGTCTGCCTCCAGTGTTCAGTTAGTTGTTTTAGGTTGTTTCGGGAAACCCTTTTCCCGAAACGCCATGGGTCGTTCTAATTTCTAATTTGCCGGTGTATCGGGAATCTTGTTCCCGATACGCACTTAATCCCCAGTCCCTAGTTCCTACGCTTTTCCCCAGACTTCGCTGGGGAAAAGTGGCCACCTTACGGTGGCAGTTGACCAAGGCAGGCGGTCGGGTTTTTCGCTTTTCGGTTGTTAAGGGATTTGAACAACACCTGAGTCGGCTCGGGAGAAGCTCCCCAGCGTTGCCCTACCCTCCGCCCAGGCAAAGCAAGTATAGCTCATCCGCCATCCCTTAACAACCATAAAGCGGAAAACCCAAAGGCGGTGCGCCGTCGAATCCGCCTTAGCGACAACAAATTGTTTCTAGGAGGGCGCTAAGCGCCTAATTCCTAACAAGTGGAAGACTCTCTCCTTGAGGAAATAACCAAAGTCGTAGAGGGGCTCGCGAATCAGCCCAACGTGAGACGGCATGGATGCCGACGAGGCCAGGCGCCGGGCCGAGGAGTTCGGCTTCCGAACCGTGTTCGGCAACTATAACTTCGTCTCCACAGTCAAAACCCTCAGCTCGGCCCTCACCGTCTACCTGGGCGCCGGGCATATCTATAGCGAAACGCTCACCCAGAAAAAGCGCGAGATACTAAAGAGCGCCCCCGAAACGATCAGGCTGGTCCACCGATACCTGTCGAAAGCCCCTCTTGTGCGAATCGACGCCGCAATAGGCCAGGACTCCGCCTTCACACCCGGCTGCACGTTCTACACCTCGGTCTATCGCAAGGACGCAGTCCGACTGGCGCACAAAGTCGCTCAAACATTCTTCGGGCCCCGGCCCGGCGCGAGAGGCGAACTCACCGTGGTTTTGATCCCCGAGTGGCAAGAAAAGGAACGCCAGATATTGGTTTTCCCGGAGATCGGCGTCACCTACGTGTTGGGGACCGACTACTATGGCGAGGCAAAGAACGCGTTCCTGCGAATGGCGATGTGGCAGGCGAAACGCCGTGGAATGCTCGGCCTGCATGCGGGAACCAAGATTTTGCGGGCGCGCGGGGCGGATGGGCGCCTGCACAAGCTCGGGATGATAATGTTCGGAATAGCCTCCACCGGCAAGACCACTCATTCCTGTCACGACCACAATCTGCGCGGGCCCGGCGAGGGAGTCGAGATAGTGCAGGACGATGTGGTCTTCTGGTGCCCCGATGGTTCAGCGCTCGGCAGCGAGCGCGCCTTTCACGTCAAGACCGAGGGTCTCAGCCCGGCGGTGCAGCCGCTTCTTTACAACGCCTCGATTCGCCCGGACGCTATCCTGGACAATGTGGTGGTCGACTACCAGGGAAATGTTTACTTCGAGGATCGGACACTTACCGCTAACGGCCATGCGATTGCTCAGAAGGCCGGCCTTGGCGACTATGCAAGCGAGTCGGTGAACCTTCCCCATCTCGAAGAACTCGACGGCCTGATTCTGGCGTTCATGGTCCGAAGCTACTCAGCCGCGCCGATAGCAGGCAAGCTCACACCGGAGCAGGCGGCGGTGGCGTTTATGCTCAGCGAGTCCATCGACGCGTCGGGCAGCGACCAGCCATCCGCGGGAATGCCCGGCGGGATCGGCGCCAATCCGCTGATTATCGGCGACGCATCCGAGGAGTGCAACATCTTTTACGAGTTGGTGAAGACTCACGGCGACAAACTGGAGTGCTATATGCTCAATACCGGCGGCTGCGGGGAACTTGTGGAGCACGGCTTGGACGGCGCTCGCAAGGTCAGGCAGAAGGTGACGCGGGTGAGCATCCCGGAGATGGCGTCGGTAATACGAGGAATCGCCCGAGGAACCGTAAGGTGGTCCGAAGACCCCAACTGGATGGTGGAGACTCCAAAGTCCGTCGACGGTGTCGAGATGGCCAAGTTCGAGTTAGGCCGCCACTACTCCCAGGACAAGAGCGACTCCCTGATCGCGGCGATCCGCCACGAAAGAGCCGAATACGCCGCCCAATTCAGCAACCTCGACCCGGCAATACTCGCCGCCGTGGAGTTCTGAGCCGGTAGTCGTCAGTCGGCTGACAACTGATGCCTAACGGTTTAGGCTGGTGCGTACTGGGTATAACCAATCATCCAGGGTGGACAGGTCCTGTTTGCAGGTCCGATCACTAACGGGGGGGGACTGGAAGTGAACTCCCAGCAATTTGAGGCAACGGCCACAAGAGACGAAAACGCTCTCACGATATGCCTCTCCGGCGAAATCGACTACGCCGCCTCGCTCCAGATCGGCGCCAGCCTCCACGAGCTAGTCAGCGAGAGCGACGGCGAGTTGCTCCTCGACTTGGACGATGTTACATTCCTCGACAGTGAGGGCCTCAAGATGCTGCTGGCGCTCTTCGATCAGGCGCGCCGAATGAATCGCAAGCCGCAAATCGTCGGTTTGAGCGAACGGGTACGGCGAGTGACCGACTTGGCTGGTGTCAGCGACGCGCTCGGGATCAATGACCTCCAACATAATGCCGGACGGCGCTTCCGGTGGAACCTCTCATCTTTAGGGTTAATAGGGTTAGGGTCATAGGATTAGCAGGGGAAGGGAATACGCACTTCCCGACCCTATCAACCCTATCGACCCTATTAACCCTGCAAGCATTCGGCCTATTACGGCTTTGCGGCCGGCTTTTTCTTCGCCGGTTTTGCCTTAGCCGGTTTTGCTGTCTTGGCCATCGGTTTCGCCAGCTTTGCACCAGGCTTGGCCATGGTCTTGGCGCCAGGCTTCGCGCCGGGCTTGGCCATGGTCTTGACGCCAGGCTTCGCAGCCGGCTTGGCAGTCTTAGCAGCCGGCTTGGCATTCGGGGCAGTCTTTGTGGTCTTCTTGCTCTTGGCCACGGGCTTTGCGGGCGGCGCCTGCGCAAATGCCGGCACGAGCGAGGTGGCCAGGAACGCCGCCATTACGAGCGCAACAATGTACTTTCTCATAGCAGATCAGATTCTCCCTTCTGCAATTAAAATTTGGGACGACGCGACCGACCACTCGGGCGTCTGATCCCTCGACTGTAGTCGTTGTTCGCCACAACCCTGGAATAATCCTTCTTAATTTGTTTCCTGATTTTCTCATTGTTTTCCGGTCGGGGGCTGGAACGACTCCAGGGGCAATTGATAATTGACAATGAAGAGCGACAGCCGCCCCACTATGCGGCGGGAACGACAAATAGAACGTCTGCTTAAATCCGGCGCTTTCGAGTTCCCGCTGCCGCGCACAGCACTCACGCTGGGCAGAGGCGGACCACGTCCTCTCTCGCGGCGACGGCGCCACGCCGTTCGCCGAAAGAGTGATCTCATATACACGAGCACGTTAAGTGCTATAATGGTAACGGTAGCTACCACTGGAAGCCAGGGTAGAGACAGGCTTCAACTACCGAGAGCATCGGGCTTCGAGTTTGCACGCGGAGGAAGCTGGGAATCAGGGAGTAGGAGTCAGGATTGGGGATTGTTCGTTCGGGCGGATTTGCAATCCCCGAAGCAACCACTCGAATTACAGCGTTGTTTGGGGCATCGGAGATGCCCAGATTGCCCCTTACGGGCCAGATTGCAAATCTGCCCGAACGGAGACTTTCCCTTCCCTAGCCCCTAAAGCGGCGTAGCCGCAACCAAGAAGGCCATCGCCGGAAAATCAATACGGCCTTTCCGTAATTCGGAAGGTCGGTGGTTTCTTCTTACGTATCTTACAACTGAAATCCGAGGTCGCATATCAAAGTTCAGGTACAGCTTGTATAGGATTTCAGTTGTAAGATACTAACCCCTGGTTCCTAAAGGGCATAAACACATGAGTATTAGAGTCTCATCTTCCCGTCCCGCCACCAATTCGGTTGCCGTGAACGACGCAATCGAGCTGGCGGTGCAGTACCTACTGAGCGTTCAGGACGAGGAGGGCTGCTGGGTCGGGGAGCTGGAAGGGGATACGATCCTCGAGTCGGAATACATCATCTTGATGCGATTCCTGGGCCTCGGGGATGAGTCCAAGCTGGCCAAGGCCGCGGAGTATATCCGGACCAAACAGATGGCAAGCGGCGGATGGGCCATATTCCCCGGCGGGCCGGTGGATGTTTCGGCGTCGGTCAAAGCGTACTTCTCCCTCAAACTGACCGGCGCGAGCGCCGGCGAGCCGTATATGGTCAGGGCGCGCGAGGCGATCCGGCGCGCGGGCGGCGTGCCGGCGGTCAACAGCTACACCAAGTTTTACCTGGCGATGCTGGGCCAGATACCCTGGCACGATTCCCCCGCCGTGCCCGCCGAGTTGATGTTGCTGCCGAGGTGGTCCTACTTCAATATCTACGCCATTTCCGCCTGGTCGAGGACATTTGCCGTGCCCTTGACGATAATCTGGGCGCGCAAGCCCGTTGTGAATCTCGGCCCCGATATGCGAATCGACGAGCTTATGACCGGCGAAGAGCGCGGGCGCATCCGCGCGCGGCGAATCGGTCAGCCTTTCACCTGGCGCAATTTCTTCCTCGCCGTCGACGCATGTATCAAGCTGGCCGAGCGAGTCCATTTTCTGCCATTCCGCGAGGTCGGCGTTCGATTGGCCCAAAAGTGGATGCTCGATCGCTGCGAGCAAAGCGCCGGCCTGGGGGCGATCTTCCCACCCATAGTTTACTCCCTGATTGCGATGAGGTCTCTGGGATACCCGGACGATCACCCCGAGCTGACTCGGGCGCTGGAGGAGCTTCGCAAGCTCGAAATCGAAGATGAGCATACGCTGCGCCTGCCAGCCGTGCACCTCGCCCGTGTGGGATACCGCGATCGCCGTGAATGCCCTCGCCCAAGCGGGAATCGCGCCCGACCACCCCGCCATGACCAGGGCGGGGTCATGGCTGGTCTCCAAAGAGGTCCGCGCGCGAGGAGATTGGAGCGCGAGCAAGCCCAATATCGAGCCGGGCGGCTGGTATTTCGAGTTCGCAAACGAGTTTTATCCCGACATAGACGACACCGCGATGGTGCTGATGGCCCTCAAGAAGACCGGCGATGTGCCGGGCAAGCGCGAAGCCTGCGAACGGGCTCTGCGGTGGCTCGCGGGAATGCAGGGCCGCGACGGCGGATGGGCGTCGTTCGATGCGGACAATAACAAGTCGATTTTCAATTATATACCTTTCGCGGACCATAACGCGATGCTCGACCCGAGCACCAGCGACATTACGGCCCGCATTTTGGAAACGTATTCTTTCTACGGGATCAGCCGCGACGAACCGAGCTCGCCGGCTGGCCATGGAGTTCCTGCGGCGGGAGCAGGAGGATGACGGTTCGTGGTACGGCCGCTGGGGAGTCAACTATATCTATGGGACCTGGCAGGCCATCCGGGGTCTCACCCGTATCGGAGTCGACCCGAGCGATCCGATGGTCCAAAAAGGCGCCGGCTGGCTCTTGTCGGTGCAAAATGTGGACGGCGGTTGGGGCGAAAGCTGTATCTCCTACGAGGACCCAAGCCTCAAGGGCCGAGCCGAGAGCACGCCCTCGCAGACCGCTTGGGCGTTGATGGGCCTTATCTGCGCGGGTATGGCCGACAGCCAAGCCGTCAGAGATGGTCTTGATTACCTTATCGATAATCAAAAGGATGACGGCTCCTGGGACGAGGATTCATTCACCGGCACGGGCTTTCCGAGGGTCTTTTATCTCAACTATCATTTGTACCGCCACTCGTTCTCGACGATGGCGCTGGCAATGTATTCTAGGCGCTTAGCCCCTTAGCGCCCTCCGAACGACAATTTGTTGTCGCTAATAGCGCGCTAAGGGGCGAGAAGACGGGTACTAACCTATCGGGTTACCCGAACGCCGTAGTGATTTTTCGATTTGACTGCCACCGTAAGGTGGCCACTTTTCCCCGGCGAAGTCTGGGGAAAAGCGTAGTATCTTACAACTGAAATCCTATACAAGCTGTACTGAACTTTGATATGTCACCTCGGATTTCAGTTGTAAGATACGTAAGAAGAAACCACCGACCTTCCGAATTACGGAAAGGCCGTATTGATTTTCCGGCGATGGCCTTCTTGGTTGCGGCTGCGCCGCTTTAGTATCTTACAACTGAAATCCTATACAAGCTGTACTGAACTTTGATATGTCACCTCGGATTTCAGTTGTAAGATACGTAAGAAGAAACCGCCGACCTTCCGAATTACGGAAAGGCCGTATTGATTTTCCGGCGATGGCCTTCTTGGTTGCGGCTGCGCCGCTTTAGGATGAAAAGCAAATGAGATTTCCACTGGGGCTCAGTGCTTCGATGAGCGCTTATATTATGAAGAAGCGGCTGTCGGGCGAGGCGTATGTACCCCTCGTTCTGATGCTGGAGCCGCTGTTTGCCTGCAATCTGACGTGCTCCACGTGCGGCCGGATTCGGGAGTATCAGGGCAAGACGAATATGATGATGGGCCTCGAGGAATGCCTGAGCGCCAGCAGCGAGTGCGGCGCGCCCGATCGTATCGGTGTGCGGCGGCGAGCCGTTGATCTATCCACAAATCGGCGAGCTTATCGAAGGCCTGATCGCGATGAAGCGCTACGTTTATTTATGCACCAACGGCGTGCTTCTCGCCGGGTCGCTCGGGAAGTTCAAGCCGTCCAAGCGGCTGCTGTTCAACGTGCACATCGACGGCCCCGCCGAGGTCCACGATAAGGTCGTTGAAAAGGAAGGCGCCTACGATGCGGCCATCAGGGGAATGGAACTCGCGGCGGGCAGGGGCTTTCAACTCACCGTGAATACCACCGTCTGCAAGGAAACCGACATGAACCAGATCGACGGTCTTATGGACACGCTCGGGCGAATCGGGGTGAAGACGTTCATGATCTCGCCCGCATTTTCCTACGAGGCCGTCGACGAGAAAGACTGCTTCATTAGCCGGGCGGACATTCACGAGAAGTTTCGGGACATAGACCGAATCGCCCTGCGTCACCGCCTCGCCGATACCCCTGTCTATCTGGAGTTCTTGAAGGGCCAGCGCGAGACTGCGATGCACCGCCTGGGGCAACCCCACCAGGAACCCAATGGGCTGGAGGTCGCCATGTTACCTCATCGCCGATGAGCACTTCGGCAGCTACAGGCAGCTTATCGAAAAGACCGACTGGGCCTCGTACGGCGCGGGCAACGACGCCCGCTGTAAGGACTGCATGGCCCACTGCGGGTTCGAGGCAACAGCCGCCCTCATGACCGACAAGCAGCAGGGCGACCTCTGGAAAATGATCCGCTGGCAGTTTGGATAAACGGGTTAGGACATCTTCGTCCATTTTGCAGGCACAAATAGTTCGGCCTGCTTGGCATCCAATACAACTCGTCTACAAGACATGTCTTGCGATAAAAGCTGTCCGGTAAATACGCCCCTCAATTCCTCCGGGCACACCAAGGGAAACCCGACACGACTGTCCGTGCGATTGGTAAGCACAATGGCGATGCCCTCTTCAGCCCGCGGAGTGTCTATGCGCACTCCTTCGCAAAGCCCGGGCCACCGTTCGCCTGCAACCGGTATGCCCGCGCTTTTCAGCGCCCTATCTATCAGACTACTAAGGCCGGGCGAACCCAATTCCGCCCACATTCTGCCAGCCAGAGTGCCTATGTCAGTACACCGCGCCATTTCCGACCTGCCTGCACGCAATACAGGGCTGCCGACCTGGCAAAGAGGCTATCTGATTAAGTTTGTCCCCCTCGATCTCCGCGTACCGTGACCATCCGATAAAGCGGTCTCCGCTATCCGTCACAAGAGGCAGGATGTCTCCGCCGGCAAGGCCAAACGTGTCGATCGCCTTCACGAGATCAGAAGGCTGATCACCCAAAAACTCCGACTTTTCGGATATGCCCAGATGAGGCACGGCGGTCGCATTGCATTCTTGCAACCCGAATGATTCCGCAAGTCCCAGACCCGGCATCGTTCGGCTGTGCCGGCCCCGCGAAAGATTGTAGCCACCCGTATGGGCCTCGCAAACAACATTACCGCCCCGTCGCACCCATTCCGTCAGTCCATCGGCGGCCGGCTGAGTAAGGGCATAGGCATTCGACATTACAAGCAGCTTGACACTGGATGGCAGCCCGTTGATGAGCGTCTTCTCATCAACATAGACCATGCGGACGTTCTTCTCGTACAAGAGCGAGGTATAGCCGTGAAGTCCCTCACGCAGCTCAGCCAGGTCGCCATACACACACCAATGAAAAATCTCGTTTTCCGCTGACCTGAACACAGCAACCTCTGCCGGCTCCGGAATAGCGCACATGAGCTTATCTGCCATGGGCTGCAAGCCACGCCAGAACTCAGTGGCATTGGCATGTGTTACTCCTGGTCGCCCGTCGATATCCAAGAGCCCCCACCCCGGAGATGCCGCGCCACACACCTCCGGGCGATACTCCCAATACAGAAACCCCTTGATCCCCAGTCCTATCTGGGGAAGAAGCTCGTAAGCAATATCCTGTACGGAAAGATGGCGAGGATACATCGCCGTGCCGCCGGAACGCAGGTGGCTTTCAACGTTATAGGTAACTCGACCATCGGCGATGGACATACATTGCAGTGCGGAAATAGTCCCATTGATTGTGCCGCCAACGCAGTCACATCCTTTGGTTATTTGAAAATCATCGGCGCCGGTTATCGAATTCAAGTGCTGAAGCGTATTGGGAACGGGATGCAGGTATACAGGATGCTTGACATCGACCATCTTAACGATTGATATTCGGCGGCGAGCTTCCTCTGAAAGGCAGTCGCAGTTGAAGAGCCGCCAGTCGATCATATCAATGAGCGCACCCGTGTCCAGCGGAAGTTCTATCTCATCCCAGTCAAGATAGCATCGTGCCCACACATCGTTAAGTCTGTCGATGTGTTTGTAGCGTTCCCGGAGCCAAGTGAGAAATCTCTGCCGGGCAGTTGTGGCAGTAGCAGAGCAGGGTGCTCGCGTGCGGCATCCGCAGGAAGACACACGACTTAGGCTCGTTCCAGATGTCCCACATACCCATTGCCGGATGCTCTACATAACGCTCGACGAGACTACGAAGAAACTCGTCTCGGGCCGCTCCGGCTCCCGGATGGTTCAGACACGGTCCAGGATAACCACCTATCGGACGGCAACTAATCGCACGAGGATGCAAGCGCATACCGGAAGCGGTAACCATGTGAGAATCCGTGAATGTCTTGAAAATCCACGCAGGCCCCATGTCGGAAAGCACATTCAGCGTGACCGATAAAGAGTTCTCGGCGGCAAGGTTCATAAGCTCATCCAGATCTTCAAAGTAAAACTCATCCGGTTTGCGGTGTATCCAGCGCCACTGGGCAAAGAACTTTACAGCATTGAAACCACTCTCGGCCATCCGGCGCAAGTCATCAGCCCAAAAGGATTTTTCGGGTGATGGCGCCCAGTAATAGTGCGCTCCGTATATAAATGGCAGATCCATTTCAACCGCCTCCTTGTATCCGCTGACGTGTAACAGCTCAGTCTTGGTGTCGTCCTGAACTTGATTCAGTATCTGGCGCATGCAAAGGAGATGCTGAATCGAGTTCACTACCGTCCCGCAGTTCGGCAAAACGGCCTGTTTTGGGGGTATTTCACGCTCGTCAGCGCGTGACTTTCCAAATGCCCATTTTCGGTTTTCTTGGTGGCGCGATTCGCAAGCGTACAGCCCTGGCGGACTCGGAGCAAACGCGGCGGCTATGTCATTCCGAACGCACGTGAGGAATCTCGACCTATCGGTTGATTCTGACGTGCCAAAGGATGATCCAAGCGCAACGTTGAGATTCCTCACATTCGTTCCTAAGAAACTCCCCAGTTTCGGGAACAAGATTCCCGAAACACCGGGGGTGGGTTTCTTTCCAATGTGACTGCGACAGCGTCGCCGTCAATTGCTCGGAATGACATGATTTGCTACGGCTGTGGCAAACCAACAGGACGGCATAGTTTTCTGCGGCGGCTCCCCGTGGGATGGTAGTGAATCGAGTTCAGCATGACAATTACTCATCAAGAGTGAGCATTTCTGCTGAGGTCTCCGATAATGCTGTGCTCGTCGGACATTCACCCAGGTCTTATAGCCGGCCGGCTATCCTCTCGCCAGAGCGTCCGCCGCTATCCGAACCAGTTCGATATCGGCGTCGGGCGGCACCTGGTCCGCGGTGCCGGGAATGAATCGGCCGGACTTACCGAATACCTTATGTATCGTTTCCACCTGCCGCAGAATATCATCTCTGCCATAGGGGGGCGAAAAGAGCGCTCCTGGTAGACCACCCCAGAGCAATACCTGGTCACTGCCCGCCTCCTTTCGGAGGTCCTCCAGGGCAACATCTCCTACCGGCGTGGTGGTAAGCGCCTCGATGCCGTCCATTCCGGTGGCTGTGATTTGCCCCAACAGTCCCCTCATCTTGCCATCGACATGTGTGACGGCAATCTTGCCCGATTCGTGCAGTTGACTGACTCGCCTTCGATAGTACGGCGCAAGGTATCGCGCGCAAAGGCTCCCAACATTCTCAGCCGATAAGTTGTCCGCGAAGTGGAACAGGAATGCAGGCGACTTGCAGGCCATCTCAAAGACCGGGTCCCAAGTTCTGTCGATGCAATCAAGGGTCTTCTCGAACTCGTCGGGCGCGTCCACGCTGAGGTAGCTGGTCGTCTCCACGCCCGCAAACCACGCCATGAGCACCGCCAGAGGTGACCGAGGCAGCACGACGATATTCAAGCCGCGGTCGCCTACGTAATCGTCGCGCCGCGAGAAGCCTTCGTAGTCCGAAGCAAATCTCAGTGACTCCATATACTCGCGAACGATCCTCAGGTCTTCCGGCTTCTTGACCATATACTCCACGGTTGCCGCGCAGTAGCTCTCTTGCATGTATCGAGTTCGGCAAGTCAACTCGCCGCTGCGCGTCCGAAGAGTATGGACGGTCTCGTGCCCTTCCTTGCGCTGATCTTCCCAAACGCCGTCGGTCCACGATTTCACAACGCCGGACCCGTTCGGGCTATACTCACTGTAGTCGTAGTAGTACACGCAACCAAGGTCTTCATGCAAGCGGATCAGCCCGTCCGGACCCTCGTGGCGACTGTCCAACCGGCCCTGTGCAACGCGGGCATCGTACCAATAGTTGAGATCCGCAAGCAACGGAAGAGCGTCCGGTTCCTGGCCTTTCAGAAGCGCCATCATACGTTGTCTGGCAGATAGCATCGGCTTCTCCTTTTGTGTTGTGACCGCATGACAACGGCGCTTAGATAACGCCGTTGTCCCCAATCGCCTTGTTCTCGAAAAAATTGTCCCTCAGGATCGAGGGCAGCGACACCTCCAGGATCAGGCACGGCCCGACCCCGGTGAACGAGTGGTCCACTCCGGGGGGCATCGGCATCACATCGCCCTCGCGCATAATGAACTCGTCCCCGCCCATTTTCATGCGCATTGCGCCCTTTAGCACGTAAAACGTTTCGTGCTTCATACCGTGATGATGATAAGGGCATGTCTGGCCGTCCATAACGTAAACGAACTTGCCGCAGTAGCCGGCGGATCGGTCGTTGGCTATCCAGACCTCCGTCTCTCCGATCTGGGCAAAGCGCTGCAGGCCGAAGTCCAGGGCCAGCGTCGTTCCCCGCGGCATCTGAAGTCCCCATTCGGCCACTTGCTTGTAAAACTCCTGGAGAACATGTTCTCTCTGGGTATTTGCAGCTCAACATTGTCGTAATTCCCCACAGCCTTAGTTCGGTACATAGGAAAATATAGCTCATTTTGAGCGTGAAACCTAGCATGTTCGTTTCGAAGATAACGTAATGGGCGTGTCATTCCGAACGCGAGCGTGTCATTCCGAACGTAGTGAGGAATCTGCTTTTTACGGCGCCACAAAGCAGATTTCTCGCTGCGCTCGAAATGACACCCTTTCGAGACCCCGTTTTTCACGCGCAGCGTGCCGCGCCGCAGGCGTGGTTAGTTCACCTCCGCGATAAGCACTCGAACACCACGCTCCTCAAGGTTCTTACGATCTTTCGGAGGCAGCCCGGCGTCCGTCACAACAATACGCACCTGGCTCGGTTGGGCGTACCGGACAAAGGCGCGTTTTCCGAATTTGGCGCTTTCCGCAACCACAGCGATCTCGCCTGCTATCCGGATCATCGCCTGAACCAGGCTCGATGTCTGAACATCCGCAAGATAGAAGCCGTCCTCACTGTCGGCGCCATCGCAGCTTATGAACAGCACATCTACACGAAAATCGCTCAACCATTTCTCTGTCAGGGTCCCACAGGCTCCCGGAAAACCCGTTCTAAGCGAGCCACCAACCAGGACCACATTTATATCCGAGCCGAACAACTCCTGTGCAACCCAGAGAGAGACCGTTGCGACGGTGGTGCTCGGGTCGCGGCGAAGGTTTCTTACGACCTCGAGAGTCGTTGTGCCCGAATCGACCATAATCGTCTGACCGGGCGCCACAAGACTCGCGGCCAGCTTCCCTATGGCTGTCTTGTGCGCGGAAGGCGAATACTCCGGCAGTCCATTCTCCACAAAATGCAGCTTCGCGGTGGCTTTGCCGCCTCCGTAGGTGCGCACCAGAAAGCCTTTTTGCGCAAGCTCATCGAGATCGCGTCGAATTGTCATCTCGGAGACGTCGAATTGCCGGGCCAGGTCCCGGACATGGACCCGTTGTTGACCTCGAAGTAACTCTACTATGGTTTCCCGCCGAGCATGCATTTCTCACATCTCCTGAAAGATTGTTGCCACCGGTGTGTGATCGCACATTGTAATCGGACATTGAGCGTTAGATGGTCGTGGCTATCCCCACACGCAATGTAACATGAGAACTGTGCGTTGTCAAGTGCGGTGTCAACTTGTAAGAGTTCACTCCTGATGAGTACACGTCATGCTGACCCTGAACTTGATTCAGGGGATTCAGCATCTCGCATGAGACCCTGAATCGAGTTCAGGGTGACGTATTCTCATTGTTTGTGAGCTGATACGTCAACTTATCTTGTTGTGCCGCGTATTTGCAAGGAAACGGGTTGACATACCACGCAGCCGAGGCTATACTGATGTGTGGTTAAATCATTGATAGCACAATCGCACATCGGAGGTGAACCTTGATTGCATCGCTTTCTTCTTGGGCGTGGGTTGACCGCGCAAGCGTTCCCAAAATCTCGACGGAAATCCCGGGGCCGAAGTCCAGACAGTTGCACTCCCGTGGCATGAAACACCTGGTCGGCTACTCGACCCAGGTTTCACTGTGTCCCGTGGCATTCCGGAAGGGACACGGCGTCACGCTGACGGATGTCGACGGCAATATGTACATCGACTTCTCCAGCGGCATATACGTTACCAGCCTGGGACACTGCCATCCGAAGGTCAGCGAAGCGGTGGCGTTCCATGCAAGGAACTTGATGAACTGCCATGATTTCGACACGCCGGTGAAGGTGGAACTGCTGGAGAAGCTGGCCGAGATTCAGCCCTGGGACCTCACGGGGATGCAACTCTACGACGCCGGAGGCATTGCCGTGGAGGCCGCGCTTCGAGTCTGCCGTGCCGCCACGGGAAAAACCGAGTTCATCTCCTGCTATATGGATATGCACGGCAAGAGCGGGCATGCGGTGAGTCTGGGCAAAATGAATTCCTATAACGGCTCCGGACGCGCACAGGGATTCTACATGGTGCCACGGCCGAATCCATACAGGCCGCACTTCACGAAGGCGGACGGATCGATAGACACGGACGGCTATATCGACTTTTTCGATGAGTTTATCAGATGCTCGACTACAGGCAATATCGCGGCATTCGTGCTGGAGCCGGTGCAGGGATGGGCGGGATCGGTGTTTCCGCCAGACGACTTCTTCCCGAAGCTGCGAAAGTTCTGCGATGAGCGCGGCATTCTCCTGGTGGCCGATGAGATACTCACGTGCATGGGCAGAACCGGCAAATTCTTCTGTATGGAGCATTGGGACACACGCCCCGACCTGGTCACCCTCGGCAAGGGTTTCGGCAACGGCTTCCCGGTCACGGGCGTAATGGTATCCGAGAAGCACAAGGATAATATCGGAAAGGTCTCCGCCGCATCCAGCTATGGCGGAAACCCGATGGCCAGCGCGGCCGCTTTGGCCAGTATCGAGGTTATCGAGGAAGAAGGGCTGCTGGAGCACGCCCTCGAGCTAGGCGAGTTCTTCGAGAAACGCATGGCTTACATAAAAGACGCCCACCCGATCGTCGGTGACGTGCGCGGCAAAGGATGCCTGCTCGGCATCGAGCTGGTGAAAGACAGGACGACCAAGGAGCCATTCGTGGAGGCCGGAAACCTGGTGTATCAGCGAGCGTTTCAGAAAGGGTTGGCCTGGGTGCCGGCAGGACACATCCTGGGAATGTCACCACCGATCATAATGGATTACCATATCGCGGCTAAGGGACTGGATATAATAGAAGAGTCAATCGCAGAAGTCGAACGCGAGTTCGAATATTGACGCCTCCGATATGAGTGGGCAACCCCCATTGGGGGATCAGAACAGCTTGGAGATCGCATGGGCCTCTATCTCACATTCGATATCGGGACTACGGCGCTGAAGACCTCTTGGTCTCGGACGGCGGCGAAATGCTGCACGTGCAGGCGCACGATACACCTGCAACGCACCCAGGCAGGATTGGGCGGAGATGGACCCAAGGACATACTGGAATGCCGCACTGAGTGGCGCCGACGCAGTGTTCTCTCGAACCGGAGCCGATCGAGCGAGTGTGAGAGCCATCGGGCTTAGTTCCCAAGGACAAACGTTCATTCCCATCGACCGCGAGGGAAACCCGCTTCACAGCGCGATCTGTTGGATGGATCAACGCGCCCGGCAAATCGCGACTGATTGGGAATCCAACTGGCTTTCGCGTGAGCATTTTCGACGCGTTACAGGCTACCCCTGGCTGCCCGCGGAGTTGACGGTTTTCAAGGTCGCCTGGCTGGCGGAGCACGCGCCGGAAGCTCACCGGGCGTGGAAGTTCCTTTGTCTGCCGGATTACTTGATATTCAGGATGACGGGCGAGACAGTCACTGACCGGGTGATGGCACAGTACACGGGTTTCTTCGATGTTCAGAAGGCCCAGTGGGTCCCGGAAATGCTTGCGGCCGCGGGCATCTCCGACAGGCAGCTTCCAACGGTGATCGGGTCAGGACAAGTGGCGGGGCGTCCGCGGGCGGACGCCGCGGAACTGCTCCGCGTTCCATCAGGCACCCCTGTCTGCACCGGAGCCAATGACCAGCTTGTGGGGGCCGTCGGGTCCGGCGGCATTCGGCCGGGCATTGTGTCCGAAACGACCGGCTCGGTGATGGCGCTGGTCGCCACGACCGCCGCGATGTCCAACGATCCGAATATGATCGCGGGGCGCCACGCAGTCCCTGATACATATTATGCAATGGCGCTCACCATGAGCTCAGGACCTGGTTCTCAAGTGGTTCCGCGATCTGTGCTCCGCGGGTGAAGACTACGACAGTTTTCTCGCCGGCGCGGAATCGGTACCCTTAGGCAGCGATGGGCTGGCTGTTCTGCCACACTTCGGCGGCGCCGGCACTCCCACGTTCAATCCACATGCGCGAGGGGCAATTGTCGGTCTGAGAGTGAACCACACCCGCGCGCACGTGGCTCGAGCCATCGTGGAAGCCTGCTGCTGCCAACTGCGGGAATGCCTCGATCAGATCGCGGCCGGCGGGTTCCGCGTCGATGGCATCCGCTGCCTGGGAGGCGCGGCACGCAGTGATCTTTGGCTGCAAATGAAAGCGGACATGGCCGGCATATCGGTGGAGCGCCCGAAATGCTCCGAAGCCGCGTCCATGGGAGCCGCGATGCTTGCAGCTAGGGGCGTGGGACAATTCCAAACGGTCGCGGAGGCGTCAAACGCCTGGTATAGAGCCAGCAGGCGCTTCGAGCCGAACTCCTGCGCTCACGAGCGCTATGGCGAAGTCTATAGGCGCTACAAATGGCTGTACACCCAGCTTTATGGAGGTCCGGGCGCCAATGGATAACGCTATCGATACAATCGGCATCGGACTGATCGGATACGGTTTCATGGGAAAGGTCCACACGTATGGATATCGGAACATACCGCTATTCTACGACCCACCTCCACTGCATCCGAAACTCGTTGGCGTGGCCGACGCAAGCAAGGAACTTGCGCGCAAGGCCGCTGAGCACGGCGGTTTCGAGTTCGGCACGGACAACTGGCGCGAACTCGTCAGTAACCGCGCATTCTAGCGTGGTTTCTGTCTTACACTGGCCCGGCCCCGAGGACGGGCACACGGGCTGAGCACTTACGGTGGTTCCGAACTGACCAGTCTGCATTAAAGATGAAGCCTGGCGTCACGGGTTGGGACTCCGGCTCCCGACTGACGACTGATGACTGATGACTGACAACTATTTTCGGAGGAGAAACGTTATGTCGTATCTATTTCGCGACCAGTCCTGGCCCAAGATTCAGGAACACATAGGCAGGAAATCCTTGCTGATTCTTCCAATCGGCACGACCGAGGAGCACGGTCCCCATTGCCCGGTGGATACCGACGCCCGCATCGCCGAAGTGTATGGTCAGCATCTTGCCCAGGCCCTCGCCCCCGAATTGCCGTTGCTTCTGATGGACGCAATACGCTACGGATACTCCATGAAGATTATGCGCCAGTGGCCGGGGACAATCACCGTGCGCACCAGAGTCTTCATGGACATGGTCTTTGACATATGCAAGTCCGTGCTCGACATGGGCTTTACGAAACTGGCCATACTCGATTGCCACGGTCACCACAGCGGGCCTCTGAACACCGTCTCAAGAGAACTCTGCGATGCATGCGACAAGGCAATAGCCATTATCAGCCCCGCAACGCTCTCTCGCGATGAGTTCAACTCCATTCGCAAGTCTCCTCCGGGTGGAGCGCTCCATGGAGATGAGTGGGAAACATCGATCCTCCTCTACGCCGCCCCCGATGTTGTCGATATGTCTAAGGCAACGGATGTCGACATAATGCGATATCACTCCGAGTTCGTCGCGGGCGACAATTTCATGGGACGTCAGCAGGTCGTGTGGTCGACGTGGTATCTCCAGCCCAGCAAGACAGGCGCCTATGGCGATCCGACCGTCGCCAGCGCGGAAACAGGCAGGGTAGTCATCGAAGCCGCTATCAGGAACGGATGCCGTTTCCTGAAGGAATACTGTGCTTGGACGGGAGGCGCCGGCGCGCGCGATGCCCAGTTGAATGATGAGAAGCTGAGCTGCGAGTTGACGAACCCCCGCTGATAAAAAGCGAGGATAGCCTGTTCACTTGTTCCGAGGGAAAGGGTTTCCCGAAACAACAAGACCATGCCCTCTCTCGCGGGCAGAAGGCGCCACGCGTGCAGCGGGAACTCGAGGGGCTTCATGCCAAGGATTGTCTCGACTTGTCGTTCCCCCGCCGCATAGGCGCCTTTCGGTGTTCGACTTGTGACTGTCTTCGTGGTAAAATGTCTTGGTGAACATTATGACAAAGAAGACATTCATCACAGGCGGGACCGGTTTTGTGGGAGCGCACGTGACCCGGCTGGCCGTCGAGCGCGGGGACAAAGTGACGGCGCTGGTCAGGCGGCGGAGTAATATCTCGCTCGTGGCCGGTCTGCGCATTACGTTTGCCGATGGCGACATCACCGACATCGACTCTCTGCTGACTCCCGTGGAGGGCTGCGATGAGGTCTACCATGTGGCGGCGGATTACCGGCTCTGGGCGCGCGACCCACGGGAAATCTATCGCGGCAATGTCGAGGGAACCACTAATGTCCTGGAGGCGTGTTTGCGCGCCGGGGTAGGCCGGGTTGTTTATACCAGCACGGTCGGATCTCTCGGCATTCCCAAAGACGGCTCCCCCGGCGACGAGAATACCCCGGTCACTCGGGAAGAGCTTGTCGGCAATTATAAGAAGTCCAAGTTCGACGCCGAACAAGTGGCCCTGAGTTATGCCCGCAGGGGTCTGGACGTGGTGATTGTGAACCCCAGCACCCCGGTCGGCCCCGGCGACATAAAGCCCACCCCAACGGGAAAGACCATCCTCGGATTCTTGCGCGGCAAAATGCCGGCTTACGTCGACACGGGCTTGAACCTGATCGCGGTCGAAGACGTGGCCGCCGGGCATCTGCTGGCCGCCGAAAAGGGACGCACGGGCGAGAAATACATCCTGGGCAACCGCAACATGACCTTCCGAGAAATACTCGAGATACTCGCGCGCATCGTAAACCGCCCGGCGCCTCGCGTCAAAATCCCTCACTGGGCGGCGATCGCGGCCGCATTGGCGGATGCCGGGGTCAGCCATGTATTGAACCGCGAGCCGGGCATTCCACTCGAAGGCGTTCGTATGTCGAAGAAGAAAATGTTCTTCCGATCGACGAAGGCGCTGCGGGAACTCGGTCTGCCGCAAAGCTCCGTCCAGGATGCGCTCGCCAGAGCGGTGGCCTGGTTTGTGGAGAACGGATACGTCGGGAGTAGTTAGGCGCTTATCGCGCCCGGAACGACAATTTGTTGTCGTTCCGGGCCCGATAAGCGCAAGAAGAAACCACCGACCTTTCTTGTTACGGAAAGGCCGTATTGATTTTCCGGCGACAGCCCCTTGGTCGTGTTCGGCTCCCCGAACGCTTTCGGGGCACTTTTCCCCGGCGAAGTCCGGGGAAAAGCGTAGTATCTTACAACTGAAATCCTATACAAGTTTTACTGAACTTTGACGTTTACCGGTTGACAAAGCCCAGTTTGTGTGATATAAAGTATAAGGAGGCATTTAACTGGCGCTTGCGACACGGTCAGCGCCCGGCACGCCAGCGGCGGGCCACAAAAATGTTCCGTGCAAAGAACACACTTGAAGGGAAGGTATAGGGAGATGAAGATTATCTGCATCGCAGCGGTTGTCGTCTTCGCTATCTGCTTCGCGACCGACGCCGTTGCCGACACTACTGTTTCTGCAACGCTCGGTGCCGACACGTACACATATGGTACGATCACCCAAACACCAACTATGGCGCCGCCAACACAATGTGCGTTTCCGTGCGCGACAGCGAAAACGACCCTCGTCAAAGTAGTTTGGTGCGGTTCACTCTGCCCAGTCTGCCCGCGAATTCGGTCGTCACCGGCGCCACACTGGGCCTTTACTACGTGGGCAGCAATTTCGAGAACAAGGATGAGTCGCTTACATTAGCGTTGTACGCTATTCAGCCGAGCTTGAGTTGGCCCAGAGACTGGGTCGAAGGCGGAGGTAGTGAAGATTCCACCAACTGCACCTGGAAGCAATACAAAACGGGCTATTCGTGGCAGGCCGATGGCTGTGAGGATACTTATTACGACCGAAACGCCACCGCCGACATTACGGATACGTTTGGTTATTACGATTTGTTTGGCTACCGCTATTACGACGTCACCAGCAGAGTGCTGTCTTGGTATAACGGTACCCAAGCGGACGAGGGCTGGCTGATACGCGGAATCGGGCACGTTGGCGGGGCAGTGGAAAATGAAGTGCAGTTCTCCACGAAGGAATACCAACCCAGTTGGGAGTCCACATTGTCAGTTACCTATTACGTTATCCCCGAGCCGTCTTCACTGACCGCCTTGGCTGGCGGGATAGTAGGACTCTTGGGCATGAGGAGGCGTAAGGCGAGTTAGCACGCTCAGAATCGCATCCTAGTGCTTACCTGCATTCTAACTCCTATCCCCTAACGCGGCATAGCCGCAACCAAGAAGACCATCGCCGGAAAATCAATACGGCCTTTCCGTAACTCGGAAGGTCGGTGGTTTCTTCTTACGTATCTTACAACTGAAATCCGAGGTGACATATCAAAGTTCAGGTACAGCTTGTGCAGGACTTCAGTTGTAAGATACTACGCTTTTCCCCAGACTTCGCTGGGGAAAAGTGGCCACCTTACGGTGGCAGTTGACCAAGGCAGGCGGTCGGGTTTTTCGCTTTTCGGTTGTTAAGGGATTTGAACAACACCTGAGTCGGCGCTCGGGAGAGCTCCCCAGCGTTGCCCTACCCTCCGCCCAGGCAAAGCAAGTATAGCTCATCCGCCATCCCTTAACAACCATAAAGCGGAAAACCCAAAGGCGGTGCGCCGTCGAATCCGCCTTAGCGACAACAAATTGTTCCTAACAGGGCGCTAAGCGCCTACCTGCTTGCCTGCCGCACCGCCGGCTGTGGAGTTCTGAGCGTGTGCGCCACGGCCGGGGCTACGTTAACGGCGAGGAAAACCAGAATATAGCTGCCGACATAGAACGCGATGGCGCCGCGCAGCATCATCTTCACGAACCTCGGACGATACTGCCTGGACCACTCCGCGATAAAGATCGGCAGGCACATCAGTGTCAGCTTGACCATTATCAGAGTCCCCCCCATGCTTAACGTAATAGGCCATCAGCGGGTTGCCCTCGACGGCGTGGTGGGTGAGGATCAACGCGACGGTGGATACCAGATCCGCGAGGCAAATGAATATCAAGATCATGCTTTCTTTAGTAAGAGTCATGCTGGTATCCTCGCCGGTTTTTGTCTCATTTATCTTATTCCCGTTTCTTCGCCGATTTCTCCAATTATATGCACCGATCCAGCATTATATCGGTCCACCACTATGCGGCGGGAACGACAAGTCGAAACAGTCCCTGGCATGAAGCCCTTCGAGTTCCCGCTGCACGCGTGGCGCCTTCTGCCCACGAGAGAGGGAATGGTCTTCATTGCCCGGCGTGAGTGCTATGCGTGCAGCGGGAACTCGAAGGTGCCCTCTTTGAAGCAGACCCTCGACTTGTCGTTCCCGCCGCATAGGTGGCTTCCCTTCCCTAGTCCCCAGCCCCTAGCCCCATGTTTAACCTGAGCACCTTTGTAGCAATATATAGAGTTAATTGCGCGGGGGCTCATCGCTGGTGGAGGATTCCGTTATGGCGTGGAGGATGTTTTCACGACTCTTCGGGGGCGGAGGCTCGGCCAAAGACAAGCAATTGGCGGTGCTGGGACTGTGCCTGCTGGCGGCGTTTTCGATTTGCTTTGTGACGCTGGGGACCTTGTGCGGTACGCAACGCAAGGCAGGCGCCAACCGGATCATCAGTCCGTGGGATACATCGAGGGGGCCGAGATGCGAGTCGAGCACGCCGGTTCGAGTGGCGACATCCAAGAAACCTCTCGTCACCGCCTCAGCCGAGCAGCGGCGGGCTTCTGTCGGCGCGCACATTCCGTAGGTCCTGGTGCGCCTCGGTTATGCCGTCCGTCACCGCCGCAACGACATCGCCCGGCGCCAGCTTTCTGGACTCTTCCGGATATTCGAAGCCAAGCTGAACCTCCAGCAAGGGCAGGGCTTGCGCATTAAACCGGGCGTAGCCAGCCTTGCCGGTTGAAACCGGGGCTACCAACCACGAAGTCGGCCTTCGCCGACTCGAGTGCGGTCCCCGACGAGGGACTTTGTGCTGTCGTAGCCGCGAATTCATTCGGCGGAGGCTTTTGATGCGATTGCCCACGCATAGCACTCATGCCGGGCAGAGGCAGGCCACGTCCTCTCGCGCGGCGCAAGGCGCCACGCGTGCAGCGGGAACTCGAAGGTTCCGACCCCGGCGTAACCTTCGAGCCTCGTTCCCGCCGCATGGGTGGGTCGTACTCTCACCTGGGTGGCGATTTCCGAGTCGCCACCTATCGCAGGGTTGTAGCTCCGGATTCTAACTCCTAAAGCGGCGCAGCCGCAACCAAGAAGGCCATCGCCGGAAAATCAATACGGCCTCTCCATAATTCGGAAGGTCGGTGGTTTCTTCTTACGTATCTTACAACTGAAATCCGAGGTGACATATCGAAGTTCGGTCCAACTTGTATAGGATTTCAGTTGTAAGATACTAGGCTTTTCCCCGGACTTCGCCGGGGAAAAGTGGCCACCTTACGGTGGCGGTTGACCAAGGCAGGCGGTCGGGGTTTTCGCTTTTCGGTTGTTAAGGGATGATTTGGAGGGGGCGGAGATTTCCACCCCCATCCCTTGAACAACACCTGAGTCGGCGCTCGGGAACTCCCCAGCGTTGCCCTACCCTCCGCCCAGGCAAAGCAAGTATAGCTCATCCGCCATCCCTTAACAACCATAAAGCGGAAAACCCAAAGGCGGTGCGCCGTCGAATCCGCCTTAGCGACAACAAATTGTTTCTAACAGGGCGCTAAGCGCCTAACTTCTGACTCCCACTTGAGGTCCGCGGCGCAAGCGTGGTCACAATCACCTCGGCATCAACGCAAACGGAGGCTCCGATGGCTCTAGATAAATACGGGTACTTCTCTGACGACGGCCGCGAATTCGTCATAACCAGGCCGGATACACCCGCTCCCTGGGTGAACTATATTTCAAACGGCCGCTACACCGGATTGGTGTCCAACACCGGCGGAGGGTTCAGCTACTGGATGGACCCGGGGACAGTCGAATCACGCGTTTCCGCTACAACTCGCTGCCCTGGGACCGGCCCGGCAGGTACATCTACGTCCGGGATATGGACGACGAATACTGGAGCCTGACGTGGCAGCCGACCGCGCATGCGCACGATTCTTACGAGTGCCGGGTGGGACTGGGTTATCAGACGATAAAGATGCGATATCGCGAGGTCGCAAGCGAAGTCACATACTTCGTGCCCATCGATGGTGACCTCGAGATTTGGCTGGTGACCGTGAAGAATGAAAGCCTCGATCCGAAGCGGCTGTCGGTGATACCCTACGTGGAGTTGTGCCTGGGCCACGCGCTGGTGGACCTAATCAACCAGCCCAACGATCAGCACTTCAACAGGGCCCACTTCGACCGCGAGGACAACGCTATCTACGCCACCAAGAACTACTGGGTGGTTGGGCGCGGAGTTTCCGTCGCTCAGCCGAATGCCGCGTGGGACCGCTATGTCGTCTTCACGACCGACCTGGCCGTGGAGTCGTGGGACTGCGGTAAGGATGCGTTCATCGGGCCCTGGCGAAGCGAGCAAAACCCCATCGGTATCGAAAATGGCGTGCTTTCGGAGACCGACATCACTTCGGGCGATGCGCGCGCGGCGCTCCAGAGCGAGGTCGTCATCGAGGGCGGGCAGGCGGTCGGGTTCGTGGTTCTGATGGGCTGTGTCGATGCCCGGCGGTATCACGAAGAGTCGATCGACCTCATCAGGCGTTACCGTTCGCCGGAGTCAGCAATGGCGGAGTTGGACCGGCTGAAAGCGTATTGGGAGGAGTATCTTTCCTCGGTCCAGGTCGCGACCCCCGATCGGCGGATGAACTGGATCGTGAACGTCTGGGGCAAGCGGCAGTCGTGGGTGACGTTCAACGCCAACCGCAATGCGGGCTACTACCATGGTGGGCTGCTCTTCGGCGTGGGGATGCGCGATCAGTGCCAGGACATGTGGGGGCCGCTCCTGGCTGACCCGCGCGCGGTCGAAGATCGGCTCGCCGAGGTCATGACCCACCAATTCCAGGACGGCAGCACGCCGCACAACTACTTCAAGCTGACCGGGGTCGGCGAGAAGACCGGCCACTCGGACACTCCATTGTGGATTCCCCTCGCCCTTATCAATTATCTCAAGGAAACCGGCGATCTCGCCTTTCTGACGCGCGCGATCGACTTCCAGGACGGCGGCCAGGCCGACGCCCTCGACCATGCGCTGCGCTCCGTCGATTACGTCCTCTCCCAGCTTACCGAGAACCACCTGCCCAAGTTCGGCCCGGGCGACTGGAACGACACCCTCGACTACGTCGGACGCAAAGGCAAGGGCGAGAGCGTGTGGGTCGCGGATTTCCTGTGCTATATTGTTAAAGACATCGCCCTCATGCTCGACAATGCGTGCCGGCGAGGTCCAGTGCCCCGGTAGATCACATCTCGAGCAAACGGCCGAACGGTACCGCACGGAGTACAAGCTCGTCGCCGATGCCGTGAACCAGCGATGTTGGGACGGCGAGTGGTATATTCGGGGCATCCGGGACGACCGCGAAGTGATAGGCTCGAGCCGCAATCCCGAAGGGAAAATCTTTATGAACGCGCAGAGTTGGGCCGTGATTTCGGGGGTCGCGAACGCCGAACGGGCGCGCCAGGCGATGGACTCGGCAAGCAGGCTGTTGATAACTTCGAGGGGGCCGAAGATTTTATCACCAAGTTATACACAGATCGATGAAGGAATCGGGCTCGCCACGCGATGCGTTCCGGGCAAGAAAGAAAACGGCGCAATCTTTAACCACGTGGCTGCATGGTCGATCCTGGCGAACTGCCTTCTGGGCGAAGGCAACCGGGCTTATGATTGGTATTGCCGGACCATGCCGATGGTGCAGGCGAGCGACCCTGATGTGTATAAGATGGAGCCGTATGTCTATGCGGAATATGTCACCAGCGACGACCATCCGACGTTCGGCCAGGCCAGTCACTCCTGGCTGACGGGCTCCGGTGTGTGGATGTTCAGGGACGGTCTCGATTACATTCTCGGGGTCCGTCCGGACTACGATGGCCTCGTCATCGACCCCTGCATTCCCGACACGTGGGAAGGCTTCAAGGTCACTCGCAAGTTCCGAGGGGCCACATACGAGATAGAGGTCGCCAACCCCAAAGGTGTGCAGCACGGAGTCGCCGAGATCAAGCTCGACGGCCAAAAGATAGAAGGCAATACGCTGCCCGTGGTCGAAAAAGGGCGTCTCGCGAGGGTTAAGGTCGTGATGGGATAGCGACAGTCACCGCTCCGAATTCTAAATTCTAAATTTTCCGTTGTTTCGGGAAACCCTTTTCCCGAAACGGGCCGCGCAACACATCTATGCGGCCGCCGGCCCTCGTCACTTCGCGCCGATCAGGGCCTACGCATTAAACCGGACGTAGCGCCTCGCCCGCCCGAACAGAGCATGACACCAAGGCTGAACTCTTGCCAACCATGCGCGGGGTGGAAGTTCTGGGGTTTCCGCTTTCCGCTTTCCACTTTCATCTGCACGCGGCATTCCCCTTTCCCACCACTTGTGTTAGAATTCAATCCAGCACTGCACCTGGAGGAAACTTGTGGCGCCCTCGGGTAAGCGGCTCCGCGGAGTCTCGTTTCGCGCGATAGTTATAGGGCTTATCTTCACATCGCTCGTCGATTTGTGGATACACTACGCCGAGCTGGTTCTGGGTGGAACGCGCGGCCACACCGCGATGGCCAACACTTCGATCCCGGTCGGGGCGTTCAACGTGCTCTTCCTGCTCGTGGTAGCCAATCTGGGCCTTGGAAAATTCTCTCCCAGGCTGCGGCTGTCACAGACCGAGCTGCTGACCATTTATGTCATGTGCGCGGTCTCCACCGTGCTGACTCATCCGGCGGGCTGCAATTTCTGATCCCCACCATCACCGCCGCGCACTACTTCGCCACCGACACCAACGGCTGGGCGCGGATGTTCCACGGATTCATCCCAAGGTGGATCGCCCAAAGCGATCCCGTCGCCCTGAAGAACTTCTACGAGGGCGGCGCCGCGCTGGAACTCTCCCGCTGGGCGACTCAGATAGCTGTCTGGAGCGCGTTTCTGGTGGTCTTCGCCTCCTCGGCGCTGTGCCTGTCGCTCATTTTGCGCAAACAATGGATCGAGAATGAGCATCTGCCGTTCCCCACGGTCGCGCTGCCGCTGGAGATCGCCCGAGACGACACACCCATCTTCCGCGCGCCGTTGTTTTGGATAGGCGCGGGTTCGACATTCGCCATCGTTTGCCTGAACACCCTGTCCCTCAACTACCCGAACATACCCAGCATCAGTTTGCGCGGGGTGGACATTTCCACATCGCTTGCCACGCCTCCCTGGAACGCCATATCTCCCATGCCGATGACTTTTTTTCCGTTCGCGATAGGCATCGGCTATTTGCTATCGACCGAGGTGGTCTTCAGTTGCTGGTTCTTCTATCTCTTCAGCAAGGCACAAGTGATCTGGGGAACAGCGGCCGGATGGACCGGCGGCCCGGTGTCGGGGGCGCAGAGCGCGTTTCCTTACCTTGCGTATCAGGGGGCGGGATCGTTTGTGGGGATCGCCATCTTCAGCGTTTGGGTCTCCAGGCGGCACCTGGCGCACGTCTTCAGGACCGCCTTCACCAGGGGACCGCAAGAAGATCCCGACGCGCGCGGATACAAGATCGCGGTCTTCGGCTTGATCGCGTGTGTGATGGCGATGATCTCGTTTTCGATGGCCGCCGGGGCCAGCCGGCCTGTGTCGGCCATATTCGTTATTATCGTGCTCGCCTACCTGCTGGCGTCGACCAGGATGCGCGCCGAAACCGGCAGCGCATGGCCGATGGGGCCTGACGTGGACGCATTCAGGATGATGGTCACAGTGGCGGGCACAAATGCGCTGGGAGCGGGCAATCTGACGGCGCTGACTTACATCCGGGCCGCCACGGCCGGGCAGGACCTGCGGGGAGTGTGCATGCCCAACGAAATGGACGGCCTCAAGATCGCGGACTCCGCCGGCATCGAGCCGGGTAAGCTGGCCGGAGCGATGGTCATCGCGATCGGGTTCGGGGTCGTGATTTCGTTTATTATCGCGCTGGCTGTCTGGAACAAGTATGGCGCGCTCGCCAAGACCGACACCTGGCGATCTCTGGCAGGCCGCGCCTCGTTCGATCAGTTGAGGACCTGGCTAATGGCGCCGGCGCCGCCGGACAAGGGCGGCATGATGGGAATCGGCGCCGGTCTGGCATTCACCATGTTCCTGGCATATATGCGCATGCGCTTCGTCTGGTGGCCGTTTCATCCGCTTGGCTACTGCATGTCCAACACATTCACGGCTTATAGCATGTGGATGCCGTTCCTGATCGCGTGGATTTGTAAGGTGGTGATCACGCGCGCCGGAGGAATGAAGCTCTACCGGCAGGCTCTGCCCTTCTTCCTGGGCATGATGGCCGGTGACTTCATCGGCGGCGGCCTGACCACGCTCATAGGCTGCTTCACGTCGATCAATGTGTATCCGATGAATTGGTGAGGGCGGAGAGCAGGGAAACCTCGCTATGCGGCGAGAGTAAGGAGTAACGAGAAGGGACACTGGCCCTTTATGATTCGGCATATAACCAACCCAACCCACCCTCCGACCTTGATGCTTCGCGGGCGTATGCCCCGAAGAATAGCTGCGAAGAGATAACCCACCACCCAAGCTTACTCAAGATCATCTACCGCTATCACGTCCTAGTGCTTAGTTGCATAATTGATTGATAGAACGCTGTACCGGGTGTTTCGGGAATCTTGTTCCCGAAACTAAGTGCGTATCGGGAACAAGATTCCCGATACGCCGGCAAGAATGCTATCAGTTATTTATGCAAGTAGACACTAGTTTGGCGCTCCGCGGTTACCCTTCGGGGCATACGCCCGCGAAGTATCATAATCGGCAGTTTGTCGTGGCGACCACCATGGCGCCGAGCAACAACCTTGGGACATTACCAAACTTCAAGATTTCCCCTCCCTTCGGCCTCTCTCTCACCGCCGCCAAGTCTCCTCGGAACGACTCCAGTGCCGCCGGACTTCGGCGCAGATACGCGGGATGATATGTCGCGATGGCTTGCGAGCCCGACGGGCCATCGAACCATTTTCCGCGATCCTGGCTCATCGCAAAGCCGGAGTGAATGACGGCCGAGGCCGAGGCCACGCCCAGGCAAAGCACCACCGAGGGCCTCACTATCTCGATCTCGCGCAGCAGCGTCGGGCGCCACGCCCTGCGCTCTCGCGCGGTGGGAGGGCGGTTCGAGAGCCTGCCCTGGCGCTCGCGGATGGGGCGGCGCTTCACGACATTGGTAACGTACGCGTCCTCGCGAGATATCCCCGCCCGAGCAAGCTCGTCGTCCAGGATCCGCCGGCCGCGCGCAACAAAGGGCCGTCCGGCACAATCCTCTTCTCTACCCGGCGCCTCGCCCACGATAAGGAGCCCGCAGTCGAGGTCGCCCTCGCCCCAAACCAGCTTCGATGCGCACTCCCGCGAGGGTTCCCCCACCCCCCCGGACTCGGAAACAAGCTTCGCCATCGCCATGTTCTTGTCCATTGAGCTTCCTTGGATATTAACTCGTGGGAAGGTATACCCATCGCCAACGCTGAATCAAGAAAGTAACGAGTGCTGAGTAACGAGTAACGAGAAGGGACGTCTCCCACCCGCACACTTTTTGCGTTCGGGCGGATTTGCAATCCCGAAAAACAACCATCCGGGTTGCCAGTTGTTCGGGGCATCAGAGATGCCCAGGTTGCTCGTTACGGGCCAGATTGCAAATCTGCCCGAACAGAGAACGAGTGCCGGCGCGCAAGGTGTCCCTTCTCGTTACTCGTTACTCGTTTCTCAGCACTTCCCTTCTCGCTACTCGTTGCTCGTTACTTACGGGGAATGCGGCATTGCCAAATAATCATCAGTCGGCCAAAGTGGGAATAGTATTTGCGATGCACGAAGAAGAGCGCGGCCTCCAGCGCGTGCTCGCGGACTCGCAACTGCTCGCGAAGAAGGCGCCGGATAAGACATCCTGGCATGTCGGCGGCACTCAGTTACTGATCGCTGTCAGCGGAATCGGAGGCGACCGGGCCGCGATCGCGACCGAAGCCCTCATTGATGGCGGTGCGCGGTGGGTGGTTTGCGCGGGGTTTGCGGCCGCATTGGACCGCGATATAGCCGCGGGAGATGTGGTGGTGGCGAGCCGGGTATTGCGCGGCGACTTGAGCATACCCTGTAACGTCGAAATAGCCGCGGCCGCCCCACCCAACGGCGCGTTTAAGTTTGCAATTCGCCGGGGCGACCTGGTGACGGTGGATGCGGTCTGCCTCGGCGCTTCGGAAAAGGCCGCCCTCCGCGAATGCAGCGGCGCATCGGCTTTGGATATGGAATCGTATGCGGTGGGCCAGGTCTGCCGGTCGCGCGGGGCGCCTTTTGCCGCGATCAGGAGCATCACCGACACCGCCGAGGAAAACCTGCCGCCGGAGATCGCGGCGCTGGCGGCCATACACACCGCTGTGGGCCGGGCGGCGTTCGCGGCCCGCAGGCCGGGGTTGTGGCGCACTTTGCTGGAGCTGCGCCGCCGGAGCCGAGCGGCAGCGGACAATCTGGGGGACGTGCTGGGGCTGATCCTGCTGAGGCTTATCTGAGCAGGAATTTTGAATTTTGAATTGTAAATTTTGAATTGAAGGGATATCCACCGGATGGGCGGCTCCCTTCCCCAATTCAAAATTCAAAATTTAAAATTCAGAATTCGCATTCCGAGGGTGGGTATGTCGAGAAGAAGCCATAAGAGAGGACGTTTGCTGCCAGGTATGGCTGCGCTGGCCATAGCGTTTGTTGTGGGGGCGGTTGTCTTTCACGAGGTATCCGGCTCGGCGGGGCTCATCGCAAAACTCCGAGTCAGCTGCGCAGTGATCGACTTGCCGAGTGGGAAGTATCGAGTCCAACTGGCGCTGGCCACCGGCGGCGCGGAATCGTTTGCCTCGATGATCGACCGGCTGCGGCCTGTGGCGGCGATCACCGGCACATACTACGATTCAAACCGCAAGCCGCTCGGCGATATCGTCATCGCCGGAAAGGTCGAGAATCGAGGAAGGCAGCGCCAGGGCATCGGTTTCACAAAGCGAGGCCGAATTGTATTCCTCGATCGAAAGGCGCCCGCCCATATCGACTGGCGCGGCTGCGCGTCGGGAATAGCCTGCGGGCCCAGGCTCGTGCGAGCAGGAAGGGTAGATATCGACGTCCGGCGCGATGGTTTCCGCCAGGCCGCCCGCACCAAAAGAGCCTGGCGCTGCGCTGTCGGCGCCACTCGCGGCGGCAAACTGATCTTATGCGCCGTGTCCGAAGACGTCACACTCGACACTCTAGGCGAGGTAATGTTGGAGCTGGGAGCCTGGGACGCGGTGAACATGGATGGAGGCACAATGTGCGCCTTCTACGACGAGGGCACTATCCGCCTGGAACCGGCCGTACCCATGAGTAATATCCTGGCAGTTTACCGGAGGTGAGGGTTTTAGGCGCTTATCGCCCTCCTAGGCGCTCAGCGCCCTCCTAGAAACAATTTGTTGTCGCTAAGGCGGATTCGACGGCGCACCGCCTTTGGGTTTTCCGCTTTATGGTTGTTAAGGGACGGCGGATGAGCTATACTTGCTTTGCCTGGGCGGAGGGTAGGGCAACGCTGGGGAGCTCTCCCGAGCGCCGACTCAGGTGTTGTTCAAGGGATGGGGGTGGAAATCTCCGCCCCCTCCAAATCATCCCTTAACAACCGAAAAGCGAAAAACCCGACCGCCTGCCTTGGTCGACTGCCACCGTAAGGTGGCCACTTTTCCCCAGCGAAGTCTGGGGAAAAGCGTAGTATCTTACAACTGAAATCCTATACAAGCTGGACCGAACTTCGATATGTCACCTCGGATTTCAGTTGTAAGATACGTAAGAAGAAACCACCGACCTTCCGAATTACGGAAAGGCCGTATTGATTTTCCGGCGATGGCCTTCTTGGTTGCGGATATGCCGCTCTAGGGTTACGAGGTTGCACGATTACATGTTCGGGCGGATTTGCAATCCGGCCCGAAACAGTCAATCTCGGGACTTGCAATCCCGCAAAACAACCACTCGGATTACAACATTGTTTCAGGCATCAGAGATGCCCAGGTTGATCATTGCGGGCCGGATTGCAAATCCGCCCGAACGGAACAGAAAAGGGCGGGACTTGCGCCCCGCCCTTTTATCAACCAGATCCCGGTCCCGCTGTTTACCAGCGGCCAGACTTGGCACGATCGTCGGACATACGATCGGACTTCTGAGACTTGCGCGTATCCCTGCACGGCTTGCAGCGAATCGGCTCGCTAAACCCTCGCGACTGGAAAAACTCTTGCTCTCCAGCCGTGAACGTGAAGCTCTGGCCGCAATCTCGACAGGTTAGTTCTTTGTCCTGGGCCACTTTATTACCCCCTGAGTTGTTGAATTGCACTTCTGATAAGAAAAGAATGGACTTTAGAATGGGGGTTGCTTCGCACCCATGGTTCTACTTGCCGATTCCTTCAAGTCCGAGCTCGGGGGCTCATCGACCGTTGCCACCGAACGCAGAAGCCATACATCATTATACCTTACAATTTGCCATTCCAAAAGTTAATAATTTATTTTCTGAAGAAATGGCCCTCAAGGACCGTCTATTACTCATGGTCGAACAAGAAAGTAGGGAATAAAAAGGCTAGAGAAACCATGCCTGAGGAGTTATCAGAACTAAACCAGGGGATAACGATATTCAAGGACGGCGATTTGGCCGTGCCGCGGATGTCCTTGAGAACGTCTCCAGGCGCTGTCCGGAGAGTTACGAGGCATTCGTGTACCTTGGCGCCGCCTACGCGCAGCAAGGCCGGTACAACGCAGCTATCGGAGCCCTGAAACGCGCCTCCGAGATCAAGCCGGACTCCCCCAGAATCCACTACAACCTCGGGCAAGCTTACGAAGCCGCCGGAGTTCCGCGGGAAGCGTGGTTCGAGTATAAGAGGGCGCTCGAATTGGACCCCAAGGTACGGCCTCGCGCGCGGGGCGCTGATCTCGCTCAGCCAGCGACTACCCAAGCTCCTCAACTCAGGGATCGAGGTAGCCGCGTAGTTGGGTTGATCCCACAAATCTTTCGACTTTCCTTGCGATAATGTGTTGAATGGCACGATTTCTGCAGAGGTTTCTAGTGTAGGACACATTCCCCCAGTGCTGGACGCGGTTTCTCCAGTATCGCTGGCTGCAAGCGCAAGATTTTCTCACGGCGTTTTGCTCCAATGCCGTGGGAAATAAAGCTCCGAAAGATTGTATCGGAGCTGCTCACTCCAAAGGGCGGGTATCAGCCACAGCACTGGGTAAAACCCCGGGCCCCGTTCTTACGAACGGGGCCCGGGTCCCGCATTTTCCGGCCGCCGCGCTAGCCCAACAATTCTCCACATATTTTAACGGCCCCGCTCTGGCAGGCGGGGCCGCATCGGAAAGAAAGGAGAGAAAGGGATGTTCTACTCTCATCATCTTTGTTACCCGCGCACATATCACCCTAAACCGCTGCAGTAAAAAATGTGAACAAAAACTTCAGAAACGAACCCAGCAGGTATCTGACGGCCTTACCGCGCGACGTCGGAGTCGACATCAGTGCTCTTGTCGATAAAGAATGAGTCCACGAGAGTGCCATCCATCTTCATCGTCTTGACCGTGAGCCTGGTGTCCGCCACGTCGACTACGAGGTAGTTGGGCTGGTCGAGCGGGTTGTAGTAGAACGCTGTCCACGCTTTCTTGACGGTATCGGTGTAGGTCTTGGCGCCGCTGCGGCCCGTGATGAAGTAGACTGTGCCCTGCGAAGGCTTGGACATAACCGCGCCGTTCTTGATCGGATAGCTGCGGCCAACTCCATGATCGTGACCGTTAAGACCACATCGACGTGATGATTCTCCATCACGGGGCAGAAAGCCGCCTTGATATCCGGATTTGGCCGATGAAGCTTCAACTCGTAGGGCGTTTTGTGAAAGAAAACTATCTTCCAGGTCGCCTTGGAAGCGGACAAATCGGCATCGAGCCAGGCCTTCTGCGGCGCGAGGATGTCGCCGTATCGCTCCTGCTCTGTCGCCTGGCTGTCGAGCACGATGAAATGCACCGGGCCATAGTCCCAGGAATATACCTGGTCGTTACCGAGGTATCGGTCCGCCACGTGATGGTCATGGTGGTCGCGGGGTTGCCCGTCCAGCTCAAGGCAACGTGGTCGGGCACAGCCGTCGCGCCCGTGGATGCGGCCTGGCCAGCCGTCAAAGCCGGATAGCCAACAACAAACACAGCCAACAGAATCAGTGGGAAAAGTCGTTTCATGTTCTTAATTGATGCAAGTGGGCAGCCCCCACTGGGGCAGGGTTTATGCATCAAAAATCCCGGTCGAATGAATTCGCGGCTACGAAAGCACAAAGTCCCCCGTCGGGGACTGCATCTCCAGTCGGCGAAGGCCCGACTTCGTGCTTTGGAGCCCGGGTTTTAACCTGGTCAGGACGGGCGGGCGAGGCGCCGCGTCCGGCTTAATGCGTAAGCCCTGCCCACTGGGGGCTTCAGCTTATCCGCTCTCTCACCTTGCCCCAGTCGTTCTTCTCAAGGAAGCTGCCGGGCACATTTGCCTCCATCTCGATGAACCTGGCATAGGGCACGCTGAACGTGAGCTTTTCGGGATCGAGAAATCGCCTGGCGCTGATGTCCATGCACCCGATAACCGCCCTGGGCTGCTCTTTCCGGGACTCCTGGTATGGGATCAGACAGATCGTGTGACACCCCGCGCCGAAGGGGGCGATCACGGCGTCGCATCCGGGCCGGTCGTAGTTTGCAAGCACACCCAGGGCCGAGAGGCTGATCCGGATTGGCCGAAATGACCACGATCGTGGGGGTCTCGCGCTGGGTATCGACCTCATCGAGCGGCTTGAAAACGACGTAAGTGGTGGGGATAACCGTCCGGGGAAGCGATTCGACAAACGACCGCGCAAGCTCCGGGGTCTTCTTGTATGCCTCGCCCTCCGGATAACCTTCGCCCCTGCCGGTCGATAGGAAATACTCGATTCCGCCCATCATTCCTTCCTGATACTCGTCTATGAACCCCAGCCCGATCTTCCCGCCGTTGCAGCCGCAGGTCTCGCGCGAGAATACCGCTGTTTTGCCCTTTGCGGCGGCGCTTAGCATCGCGATCACGCAGCCCCACGCGCCCTCTTTGAACTCCGCCGCGCCTTCGGGCTTCTCATCGGTAAAGATAATCGCGACGGGATAATTCTTGAGCTTGATCTCTTCGGCGATTCGACTCTTCATTGGATTTTTCGTCCTCCAAATACAGCGATCTCAATTACCTTGAAGTAACAATCTGCGCGCCTCGCGTCCCCGAAACATATGCCTCGACCCAATCGGGCGTTTCCCGGATTTCATTGGCTTTGCCTTGCACGTTTGCCTCGCTGAGCCCCCAGTGGGGGCTTCATCACTTATAGATAGAAATGAGCTTGCCACAGGTCCGTTCCCGGGAAAGCCCCTTCCCCAGCGGAAGGTGGATCGTTTCGGGATTTCCGGAGCGAATGCGACATCTTTCCCCTAGATTAACGCTTGTGGTCGCTCCTCAAATCCCGAAACACCGGGGTGGTGGCCGGTCCCTAACCGTCAACCGACAACCGACAACTATTTCCAGAGGAGCTTTAGATGCGCCTCGTGCCTCTGAGAGGCGGCAGCAATCCGCGAAATGACCGCAGGTACGCCATGCAATAATCGAGATCGGACGCCGCAACACTAATCCAATTGCCCCGGCGACCATCACCCACGTGCGGGCAGATCACGCTATTCGGCGAATCGTTCATCGCAACCTCCGGTTTAGAAGTTAGAGGTAAGAAGTAACGCGCTATTGCCCTGCCCTTTTCGGGTTAAGTTATTTTACCAGAAAAGTAAGGGGAAATTGATAATTGACAATTGATAATTATGGGGTCCACGGCCCACTTTCGACTTTTCACTTCCCTTCGGCACATGAGTGCGGTATAATTATGAGTGCTTGGGGGCAAGAGAATGGAGCCTGCGGAAATGGGACCGGGGAATTTCAGTCAAACGGCGGCGCTGCCGCGGCGGCTGAAACCCTTTTTCTGGGACTGCGATTTCAGCACGTTGAGCTTAGCACAATACCGCAACTTTATCATCAAGCGAATCCTTGTCGAGGGGGATTGGGACGCCATCAAGTGGCTGCGCAAGACGGTCGGGGACTCCGGGATACGCGATTGGTTCCTTTCGAAGAATGGCGGCGGCCTCGATCCCAGACGGCTAAGGTTCTGGGGACTCATCCTGGACCTGCCGAAGGACCGGGTAGATCAGTGGGTTTGCGGAAGCGCGAAAGTCCCACTGGCATGCGAGGGTTTCCACGTGAAATTCCACACAGAAGTCTTGAGCGACGAGCAGCGCGCCGTGCTTGGGCGCCTTGGCGAGTTTGCGACGGCGAACGGTTTCTATCTGGCGGGCGGCACATCCGTGGCGCTGCATTTGGGGCATCGCACGTCCGTTGACTTCGACTGGTTTTCCCGCGATAGCATTGGCGACCCCCTGGTGCTGGCGGAGCGGATCAGGACCCGCGGGCTCCGGTTGGAAAAGGTCCGGATAGCTTCGGGGACGCTGCACGCTATTGTCGAGGATGTGCGTGTCAGCCTCATCGATACCCCTATCCGGATGTAGGAGAATCGGTCGACTGGCCGGAGTTCTCGGTGGAACTGGCGTCGCTCGATGATCTGGCTTGCATGAAACTGGCGGCGATTGCTCAGCGCGGTTCTCGCAAAGACTTCATCGATCTGTACGCGATTGCGCTTCGACACCGGCCCATCCAGGATTTGCTGGGGCTCTATCGCCGGAAATACTCTACCAATGAGATCGCCCACATTCTTGTCGGCCTCACCTATTTTGACGATGCAGAGGAAGAACCTTCGCCTGTGATGCTGAGTAGACATGCCATGGGAGGATATCAAGCGCGAGTTTGAGGTGTGGGCGAAGGGATTAAGGCCCACTATGCGGCGGAGAACGATAGGTCGAGGTGATAGTTGGAACGGAGTCTTTTGAGTTTAACCCGACCTCGTCAGCGTCATCGCGAGGGCCTCGACGGCATCTGGGCGCTGGCGTTGCCGAGGATCGCGCGCTTGGTCCGCAGGATCGCGTCCACCGCGCCCGCGAGCGTAACCGGGTGAGGTCGGCGGCTGCACTGCGCGCGGACTTTCGTTTATCTCGTCGAGTTGACCACGAGGGCCCCGTCGCCGTCGCAAGCTCCTTGACAGTTATTCGCGCGCCTACGAACTCGGTCTCATGGAGCACGTGATCCCGTTCGACCGGTGGGGGGTCTGCGCCGGGCCGCCGGCGGGCGTGACGGTGGCGCTGAAGAACGGCTGGGTGCCGATCGTCGACGACGACTGGCAGATCAACAGCATCGGCTACGTCAACGGCC
>CAWGNL010000001.1:0-46322 GCA_963823885.1 uncultured bacterium | reverse complement strand
GATATCCAGCAGATCGATGCCGGGGAGACCGTGTCGGATGCTGACGCATCAGACACTCTGACACCGGAAGTCCTGGTGTCGCTGCCCGATGAGTTGGTTGGCCGTCTGCAAGAAGCGGCGATGAACGCGGACCATGACCAACTGCTGCTGTTGACCGATGAAGTCGAGCACTACGACAAGCGCAAGTCACAACAGTTCAGGCATTGTATGGAGGCATTTGATTATCAGAGCCTGTTAGATGTCCTCCAAGCCGGAGGATCGACGTAATGGAGAAGCCCAAGATTCCGCAACCCGTGCCGAACATTCTTGTCGTCGATGATACTCCCGCAAACCTGCACCTCCTGATGGGGATGCTCAAAGAGTCGGGGTACAAAGTCAGGTCTGTTTCCGCCGGAAAGTTCGCCCTCCAGACGGCCAAGCATAACCCTCCTGACCTGATCCTCCTTGACGTCATTATGCCGGAGATGAATGGGTATGAGGTCTGTGAGCGCCTGAAAGCGGATGAGCAGTTAGCGGAAATCCCAGTGATCTTCATCAGCGCGCTAAACGAAACCATGGACAAGGTCAAGGCGTTCCAGGTGGGTGGTGTCGACTACGTGACGAAACCATTTCAGTTGAGAGAGGTGCAGGCGCGGGTGGCAACCCACCTCGAACTCCACCGACAGAGACACCTGATACAGGAGAGCTACGAGCAACTCCGCCGGCTCGAGGAGCTTCGGGATAACCTTGTGCATATGGTCGTGCATGACATGCGCACTCCCTTGACGAGTATCAAAGGCTTCCTGCAAATGCTGAACACGGTCGAAGGAGAAAGAATGTCTGATGATGGGCGAGAGTATGTCGCAATCGCGACAGCAGATGCGGACAATCTCATCGAATTAATCAACTCATTACTGGACGTCAGTAAAATGGAAGCGGGGGAGATGACACTCGACTTGGGCGAGTGCAATCTGATAGACATTATCCGAGAGGTGATGGGCAAGGTGGAATCCTTGCGCGAGAACCGTCAATTCACTCTCGATGCGCCAGAGGAGCCGATGACCGTCCTCGGCGATGCCAGGCTGCTTGCTCGCATCATACAAAACCTGCTCGGAAACGCGTTGAAGTTCACACCGGATGGGGGATGCATCTCCGTCGGGCTCGAAGCGGATCAGCGCGGTGTGCGCGTGTATGTCCGAGACAGTGGTCCTGGCATCCCTGATGAAAGCCTGGAGAGAATCTTTGAAAAGTTCGGACGGGTCACACCGCGACAGAACCAGCGGCAATACTCGACCGGACTCGGACTCACCTTCTGCAAGTTGGCTGTGGAAGCCCACGGCGGTTCCATCGGCGTGGACAGCGAAGTCGGGAAGGGGAGTACCCTTCTGGTTTACCATACCCTGTCGGTCGCAATAATTCAATCCGTACTCAGAGTGTGATTGTGAACTGTCCACTGCAAAAACCTACGCTTTTCCCCAGACTTCGCTGGGGAAAAGTGGCCACCCTACGGTGGCAGTTGACCAAGGCAGGCGGTCGGGTTTTTCGCTTTTCGGTTGTTAAGGGATGATTTGGAGGGGGCGGAGATTTCCACCCCCATCCCTTGAACAACACCTGAGTCGGCTCGGGAGAGCTCCCCAGCGTTGCCCTACCCTCCGCCCAGGCAAAGCAAGTATAGCTCATCCGCCATCCCTTAACAACCATAAAGCGGAAAACCCAAAGGCGGTGCGCCGTCGAATCCGCCTTAGCGACAACAAATTGTTTATAGGAGGGCGCTAAGCGCCTATTAGACCGCACTGTGCCTCCCGTTCCGCGCTAACCGATACCTCCTCACCAGTCAGGCGGCAAAGCCGGTGTGGATAGCCACGGAGGAGCGCCCCTCATTTGGCCCACCAACATCTGGCTGCTCTATTACGCGTCCCAGCGCAATAGAGCGGCGCCGCCGCTACCGTGCGCGCAAGTAGTTGTTTGTTAAAGGCCTCGAAACGGGCCCCGCGGCCTACCGCTGACGATCTTCTCCTTCGAGTCGAGCAGCAACTCAATCAGGTAGTCTCTCATCACTGCTTTTCGGTCTTCGGGGTTAACAGAAGCGTACCCGGCCTCGGTGCTTTTAACCAAGCTGCCAGGCTGATCCACAGAGCACTTGCAGTATGCCTCGCGGTGCGTTATCGAGGAACGGCAGACGGATTCCACGCAGGTATTACTTTTTCTGAAGCCCCGATGTAATGCAACACCGGGGCTTCACCGCAGGGAAGCCGGATGCTGGTGGCCCAAATGAGAGGCCCGGCGGTTTGAATGTGTCATGGGAAGGGTATAATAGAAGTTCAATTAAGCAGCCAAGCGGTCAGGTAAGGTGCGGGTCCCCGGCTCTCGAGGGGCCTTTCACAGTGGACTTCCACCCCTCCAGGGTCTATCGGAAGCTAAATGTCTCGAACCGTTTGCAGGCGATGCGACGCGTCGCGGAGTTCGGCATTGTCGACCCGTTACGTGAACTCCGCGCAGCGTCATAGTGGTTCGCATGCATCTACGGGCCACCAGCCACAACGCTTAGTAGATCGCAGCCCCTAAAGCTGTTGCACCGAAAAAGGAGGAAGATGATGATGAAGAGAGTAGCTGTAGTTCTATTGCTTGCCGCTGTGCTGGTTACTGCCCTGAGTAGCGCAGCCGCGGCCCAGTCCGTAAATGTCGACGTCAAGTTCAGTGGCACTAGCCTGACTCTCGGCGCGAAGACCGGCGCCGATAACTCGACTTACTCTACGGTGTCGCTTGCCGGTTGCTACGAGTCTACCACAGACGTAGGCGAGCCGGGTATTCCCGATAAGACTCTTTGGATACTGCTCCCGCCAGGCTCTAACATTGATACTGTGGTTGCGACGCCTGTTAACCAGCAAGTATACCCCACGGCAAACCCCGTGTACCCAAAGCAGCCGCCAAGTCTGCTGAGCATAAACTATCCATATCCGAGTCCGCTGGGCACGGACTACCCCGCCCCCCCGTGGGTCGGGCCGGACCCGGTCACCTACGCGAGCGTTTCGCCCTATCCCGGAAACCGCATCACGTGGCACAGCAATTTCGACCACATTGGTGACTATATATGTGCCGAAGTTACGGTTTATCCGCTGGATTACACCGGCGGCTCGCAGCAATTGACGCTCTACACCGATATCGCTGTTACCGTAAACTACCATTCGGGAGGGAACAATCCTCTGCCGGTAGTGCGCCGCAGCGCACTGGCAAGCGCGGAAATGAGGTCGTACATCGCGGCACTCGTGCAGAATCCGGAACTGCTTTCCACATATATCGACCCGACCGCGGATGCACAGACCGTTGACTTCGCGATCATTGCGCCGAACCCTGTGGTGTCGTCTACCACGCCGGCTTGGCAGGTCCTTGCTGACTGGAGAACGAGGTGCGGTGTGGTGACAAAGGTTGTCGATGCGGGCTGGATCGCGAACAACTTCAGCGGCGTGGACCTTGCCGAAAGGATCCGAAAGTTCATCCAGTATGCCTATGGAAACTGGGGCACGATCTACTTCCTGCTCGGCGGAGACACGGATTCCATCCCGGCCCGCAAGGCCAACTACGACGACTACAGCGGCACCTGGGGCCCCACTGACCTCTACTACTCCGGTCTTGATGGCGACTGGAACGCAGACGGTAACGCTCAGTTCGGAGAAGGCGACGATAACTGCGATGACACGCCCGATGTGTTCGTCGGCCGCGCTCCGGTGCATAACCAGTCGGAGGTCTACAACTTCGTAACCAAGGTCATGAACTATGAGAACCCGCCGGCCACTGGCGCAGAGCCCGGCTATCCCGCGAGCGCCCTCCTGATGGGCGCGGGGATCGACGGGACTCCCGGCAACTTTTGGGGGCAGGACATCAAGAACTCAATCGCGTCGACTTACCTGCCCGCCGGCTGGTATCGTTATAAGTTGTACGACCCGCTCGACTCCGGCGACGAGCTCTTGAGCAGGGACAGCGCTGTCGCAAATCTGTCAATGGGCTACCACCTGGTCAATCACGCGGATCATTGCAACCCGTACGCAATGGGGACAGGCAGCCCTGTACAATGACTGGTGGCAGAAAACTATATCCAGGTACGACGTGGATGCGCTGACGAATGGGCAGCAGCAGTCCATCCTTTTCACCCTTGGCTGCAGCCCAAACGCGTTCGACCTGGACTCTATCTCCGAGCATTTCATCAACAATCCCAATGGCGGCTGTGTGGCCTACATCGGCAACAGCCGCACCGGCTACACGGACCAGGATTACCAGGACCTGACGTTCTTCCAGTCTTTGTTCCCGAACCAGCTTTTCAATCTGGGCCAGGCGTTCGCCTCCGTCCAGTACCGGCTGGTCGTACTATGCTCGCAACATGAACCTGCTCGGCGACCCGGAGCTTCCTGTGTGGACGGATAACCCGAGCAACCTGACAGCCAGCCACGTCCAGAGCATACCTCTCGCGCCCGCAGCCCTGACGATCATCGTTTACGAGGGTAACGGCACAGGCACAGGGCCGACTGTGGCGGGCGCGACTGTGTGCCTGCAAAAAGGCAGCGAGACATACGCGGTTGGAACGACCGACACGACCGGCACGGTCATCCTGCACGTCACACCCAAGACGGTTGGGAACATAGACCTCACGGTCTGGAAGCACAACTATCTGCCGCTCACCGACGAGATCCCTGTGACGCAAGCGCCAGGCCCCATGCTCTGTTACGCCGATCACAGCATAATTGACAGTGGCGGCTCGGGCAACGGAAACAAGGTTGTTGACGCTGGAGAGACCATCTCAATGCCTGTGGAGATCCGGAACACCGGTTCACAGGATGCCCTCGGCGTTGTGGCCACGCTTTCCGCGACGACATCGGCCTCTCCACCCTGGGTAACGATAACCGTCGCCCAGCAGAGCTACCCCAACATAACGGCTGGTGGAGCACAGTGGTCGAATGGCAACTTCGTCTTTTCCGTCAGGCCGGATACGCCTGACGGGACTGTCGTCACCTTCCAGTTGGACATTGAAGCGCTCGGCGGGGTGGTAGAAAATTACTGGACGGATACATTTACTGAAACGGTCCACGCCCCGGTGCTGAGCCAGGCCATACACTACGTCTGGGACAGCGATGGCGACGGCATACTCGGTCCCAATGAGACCGCGCTTATTCCCGTTACCATCAGAAACGACGGTTCCGGCCAAGCTGACGCGGTGACTGCGACTCTAACGGCGAGCAGCCCATACATCATTGTCAACAACCCTAACGAGAGCTTCGGCACGATTCTTCCTCGCTCTGAGGTGGGGAACTCCACAACGTCGTATTTTGCCGTGCAGACGCTGCCAATGTACCAGCAAGGCGATAGGGTGACCATGATTATTGCGGATAACCGCAGCCACTCGGTGAATGTTGTCTTTGATTTCGTCCCGCAGCAAGTGCCCACGGGTTTGCAGGTGATACCGGGTCAGATGTGCATGGATCTCCAGTGGGCCCCGACTCCGGGCGCGCTCGGCTACCACGTATATCGGATGCTGCCGACGGAACTCAACTACACGCGCGTGGACGACGACCTGCTGACCACGGGTTCTCTGTTTCACGACTCCAATGTTCCGGCGGACTCGCTCTGCCAGTACCGCGTTACTGTTGTCAACAGCACTGGCAACGAAAGCGTCGCCGCCCTGACGGGATCCAACAAGTCCAACCCGCCGATGGCGTCCAACTGGCCGCGGGAAGTCGGCTCGAATGGAATAAATGGGTCCTGCGCGATAGGGGACTTGAATGGTGATGGACAGAACGAGATCGTGGTCTGCTCGGGCGACAATAAGATCTACGTGTGGGAACCCGACGGTACGCTTGCTCCGGGATGGCCTAAGGAGGTGCCAATGCCCGACTCCGGCACGCCGACTGGCTTGAACACGTCTCCCGCCCTGGCCGATCTGAACGGTAACGGGAAGCAGGAGATCGTTGTATCGGCAGGCTTCTACGTGTATGTCTGGAATGGTGAGGGTGATCTGCTGCCGGGTTGGCCGCAGCAAATGGCGGGGCCGGCTTGCGCGGGTCCTGCGATTGGAGATATAGATGGCGATGGAAAATACGAGATCATAGCGCCCAGCAGCGCGGCCAAGGTATACGCGTGGCACGCGGATGGCACGCTGGTGGCAGGTTGGCCGGTAAGCATTGACGATCCCAGCGATTGGGTGCGAACCAACGTTGCTCTGGCTGACGTGAACGCAGACGGCGCGGAGATCATTGGGGTGACCCTGGACACGCAGTACGTTCAGAGCCAGGTGTATGTTTGGAAAGGCGACGGCACGCGGTTGCCGGGTTGGCCGCAGAACATAGACTTCGTTGCCTGGGCCTCTCCCGTGGTGGGAGATCTCGACCATGACGGCAGGCTGGAGATTGTTGTCGCCAACCTGAGCAGCGGCTCGGGCGGCAAGATCTACTGCTGGTACGGTGATGGCTCCGTTCACCCGGGCAACTGGCCCTATCAGATTTCTGGCGGAGTGCCTAACGGCCTTGCTCTTGCGGACATCAATGGCGATGGTAAACTGGAGATCATCGCTCCGGTCAATGACGGGCACGTGCTCGCACTGAAATCGGACGGGACTGCTGTGTCCGGCTGGCCGGTGACGGCTCCGGTAGGAATGAGCGACGTCGCCGTCGCGGATATTGAGGGCGATAACAGTAACGAGATCATTGCCTCGTGCGGTGGTGAACTAGGTTCCGTGGACGTGTTCCGCTCGGACGGCAGCGTGCTTGCCGGGTCGCCTTATGTGACAACGGACGGCGTAGTATGCGCTGTGACGGTAGCTGATGTATTCAACACCGGTTTCACTGATCTGGTTGTGGGCAATGTAGGCCGGCAGGTATACATGTGGTCTCTCAGTTCACCGTTCAACCCGGTTACCTCTCCCGCACCGTGGCCGACGTTCATGCACGACTACCGCAGGACTGGGTGCCCTGAAGTCCCCTACGGACCCGTACCCTTCGCCAACATTGCCACGGTCAAACTGTATGGCGACGGCGCGTGGGTCAAAGTCAGCAGCAAGATTGTCACAACCGGCACAGACGATTTCGCCGGGAAGATATACGTTGAGGAGTCCGACCGGTCCTCCGGAATCGAGGTCCAGCTTGGCGCTGCAGCGGGAATCTCTGTCAGCAGATACCAGACTGTGGATATCGTCGGGAACCTTGCCACCGTCAACGGTGAGCGCGTGCTTACCAACCCAACGATTTCGCCAGCAGGTCCGCTGGCCTCGATTGGCCCACTTGGTATGAACAACACGGCTCTCGGTGGAGGGCCGCTTGGCACGTTCACCAGTGGTGTAACGCAGGGTGTCGGGCCAAACAACCTCGGCCTGCTCGTGAGGAGTTGGGGGCGGGTGACTGACGTTGCTACGGACGGCTCCTGCTTTTACATCCAGGATGGCTCGAACACGGGACCCGCGGTCTGTGTTTCGCTCCAAGGCCTCGCGTCGGGTAATTCAATCAGCCCCCCGCATAAAGGCGACTACGTTGCGGTTACGGGAATAAGCTCCTGCGAGATCGGGGCGCCGCAACCGGTTCGAACTCTGAGGCCAAGATCACAAGGCGACATCACCGTGCAGCAGGCGGTGGACTAAGCCGCCACCTGTATAGTTAAGTGAAAGGCCATAGCCCGCGGTGCCCGCGGAGCCGTCGCCGCCATCCGAGATGATGATGCCCGTGCTTCCGTTGGAGCCTGCCGGAGCATGCCCGGAAAGCAGAACACCGCTCACCGTGCCGGCCGGGGTGATGTTGTTGGTCAGGCCGTTGACTAAGACGCTGGTATTCCCCGTGGCTGTCACGCCGACGCCATTCGATAGGACTCACGCGCTCTGCTCCACCAAGTGTTCCCAGAAAAAGTCGTAGCTTCTGTCCCCACAGATTCTGTGCCTGCCTTCAAATTCATTTAGCTCCACATTCCGTTCAGGATCGCCAGCAAGCACCTTGCATATCTCTTTGGTTCGCGCCACGCTTGCTCTTACGGCTTGGATAGGAAATATATTATCCTGAATGCCTGCCTCAATGAGCATGGGCCTTGGCATTATCAATCCCACTATATCCGTCATTTCCCCTATGTTCAAGCAATTCCAGGGTAGGCTGCAGTTCCTTAATAGCTCTCGGATCGAGGATTTTGCTGGTCATTGACCTAAGTGTCCTTTCTTGCTGCTATCGTGTCAAGATACAGCCGGGCGAGCGGCAGAGTTCCTGGCCGGCGACAGCCGACCGGCATATTTGCGGCGAGAGCCGGGAATCTGGTCAGCCTTGTGGGTAACCTGGTGGCGATGAGCGGTGTCGTCGAGTCGTGCCCAACCGAAGCACACAGCAGCATACCTGCAACCGCGTACCGGGAATTGATGGGAGTAGGAAACTCGGCAATGGAGGAAATCGGCAGGCAATGGCGAATGCTGTGATAGGTAACGTGGGGAATCATCAGTGGATTCGAACTCGTAAGTCTGTTAGTGAGCACATCAGGAGGATGACCAATGGAAGCTTCGTCACTGGCTTTGCTTGCCGTAATGTTTGTTGGTTCGGGCGCGATCACGTGGGTAGCCGGAATAGCTCTCACCAAGACTACCGACACGCTCGATCACCGTTTCAGGATCGGGGATGCCATGGGCGGGCTGGTCCTGTTGGGGATAACCGGGAGCCTGCCTGAGATTGCAGTCGTGGTCTCCGCGGCTATCCATGCCCGTCTCGATCTGATCATCGGGACTCTTATCGGTGGCCTCGCCATGCAGACTCTTTTGATCGTCATCTTTGATGCGGCCGCCAGCAGAGAAAAACCCATTTCGTATCTCGCCGGAACCGTGAACCTGTCTCTGGAGACGCTGTTTGCGATTGTCATCACAGCACTCGCTGTCGTGGGGATCTTCATTCCGGTGGGGCGCAGCGTTTTCCACGTGAGTCCGATTTCGGCGGCCATACTCGTCGCCTGGCTAGTCGGATTGTTCCTCATAAACAAGGCTCGGCTGATTCCCCGCTTGAACCAGACCGCCGAAGACGCCGCGCCAGGTCGGAAGCACCACGAACGCCGGAAGGTATCGAACCACGTTTTCTACGCCAAGAAGTCCACATTATACGTCATCGGGGTCTTCGTTGCCGCCAGCGCGGCGACTCTGGTTGCCGGCTGGCTCCTCGAAGAGTCGGGAAACGCCATAGCCGACAAACTGAACATTGGCCAGGCCCTGTTCGCCGGCATTTTCATCGCGCTGGCAACTTCCATTCCCGAGATAAGCACCGGGATCGAATCGGTCCTGATCGGTGATAATCATCTGGCAATCAGCGATATCATGGGCGGAAACGCATTCATGGTCGTCCTGTTTCTGCTGGCCGATCTGGTGGCGAAGAAACCCGTCCTGTCCTGCGCGGGTCACACGGACCTTGCATTCGGCGTTCTGGCCCTGGCGATGATGGCTGTGTATATGTTCAGTTTCATATTCAGACCGCGGAAATGCTACTTGCGGCTTGGGATCGACTCAGTATTGCAGATATTACTCTACGCCGGCGGGATGGTTATACTGACTCATATCAAGTGAGCCACTCCGCCACGATTAGCCCGCATTATTCGCGGCAGGAGTTCGGCAGCACTTTGCCGGTGTATCGGGAATCTTGTTCCCGATACGCACTCAGTTTCGGGAACAAGATTCCCGAAACACCCGGAGCATTATGGATCCGGGACCAGTTACGGGGGATGATAGCGCGTGGAAAAACGAAGACACCCATAGAGGACTTCTGGGGTAAACCGCTTCAGGAGCTACTTCAACTGCTGGAGGCAACTCCCGCCGGCCTGACCAACGATGAGGCGAAGCGGCGGGCGCTCATTTACGGCCCCAACTCTATGGTGCGGGTGTCGCGCTTCGCGGGCCTGCTCACGTTCTTCCGCTTCTTTGCCAATCCCCTTGTCATCATACTTCTCGTTGCCAGCGGCGTATCTCTAGTGCTGGGTGACCGAATCGGCGGGTCGATCATCATCTGCCATCGTCATGCTCAGCGTAATGCTGAATTTCTTCATGGAGTTCCAGGCCCGACACGCAGTGGAGGAGATTCAGAAACAGGTTGCCACAACCGCCGCCGTCTTGCGCGGCGGGCGAGAACAAAAACTGCCTGTAGCGGAACTGGTCCCGGGGGATATCGTCCGGCTCAGTGCCGGAGACCTTGTGCCGGCGGATGCCCGTCTATTGGATGCTAAGGACCTGCATGTGCGCGAGTCGGCGCTCACTGGGGAGTCGCTGCCGGTCGATAAGGCGGTGTGCGATCTTCCGGAGGGGAAGCACGGGATTGCCGACGCGAGCAACAGCGTTTTCCTGGGCACCGCTGTTCAGACAGGAATCGGCACCGCGGTAATTGTATGCACAGGCAAGAATACCGCGCTCGGCGAAATCGCCCAGCGACTGGCTATGCGGCCGCCGGAGACCGAGTTCGGCCGTGGCATACGCCACTTCGGGACTGATGCTTACTCGACGTGATCGATGGCGCTCGTGCTTTTCGTCCTGCTGGTCAACCTGATTCTTCACCGTCCGCTGTTGGAGTCTTTCCTTTTCTCGGTCGCGCTTGCGGTAGGGATGACACCGGAGCTGATGCCCATGATCATCACCGTCACCCTGGCCCAGGGCGCGAGGCGAATGACCAAAAAGAAGGTCCTCGTCAAGCAACTTGCGGCAATCGAGGACTTCGGCAGCATAGATATCCTTTGCAGCGATAAGACGGGCACGCTTACCGAAGGGGAGATAGTGCTTGACCAGCACGTGGATGTCCATGGTAAGGACGATGAGAACGTCCTGCGGCTCATCTACCTGAACAGCTACTTTGAAGCGGGCATCAAGAGTCCGCTTGATGACGCCGTCCTGAAGCACGAGCACCCTAACATAGCGGAGTATGCCAAGGTGGAGGAAATTCCCTTCGACTTCAACCGCAAGCGCCTTTCGGTGGTGGTGCGACACGTGCACGACGATGGCGATACCTCCTTATCACCAAGGGCGAGGCGGAGGGTGTCTTCGCCATCTGTAAGACCGTGAGCATAGACGGGGCCGTCCAGCCGTTCGACGAAAGCCGAAAGTCCGAGGCGGAAGAGACATTCAAAAAGCTGAGCGCCGATGGTTACCGCACCCTTGGAGTAGCAGTGCGAAATGTGGATAAGCAGGATGCCTACTCCGTGGCAGACGAGCGGGATATGACGCTGGTCGGATTCGCGGCATTCCTGGATCCCCCCAAGGAAGGGGTTCTTTCGGTTCTGGAGTCACTCAAAGGCAACGGGATCTCTGTAGTCGTCATGACCGGCGATAACCAATATATAACGCAGAAGGTGGCGCGTGATGTCGGGTTGCCGGCGGACCGCATTCTCACCGGTGACCAGATCGATGGGATGGATGATGCGGCGCTGGCCTACCAGGCTGAGAAAGGCGCCATCTTCGCGCGAGTGTCTCCCGAGCAAAAGAACCGGGTGATCCTCGCTCTTAAGTCGCGCGGGCATGTCGTCGGATATATAGGTGATGGCATCAACGACGCGCCCTCGCTGCACACCGCGGATGTTGGCATTTCGGTAATGAACGGCGTGGAGGTGGCCAAGGACGCCGCAAAGATCATCCTGTTGGAGAAGGACCTTGGGGTCTTGAACGACGGCGTTGTCGAGGGCCGGCGCAGCTTCGCCAACATTATGAAGTACATCATCATGGGCACGAGCTCGAACTTCGGCAACATGTTCAGTATGGCGGCCGCGTCGCTCTTCCTGCCGTTCTTGCCTATGCTGCCGACGCAGATACTCTTGAACAACCTGCTTTATGATGTCTCTCAGATCGCTCTGCCCAGCGATAACGTCGACCCGGAGCTGTTGCACCGTCCGAAACGATGGCGCATCGAGTTCATCCAGCAGTTCATGGTCATCATCGGCCCCGTAAGCTCGATCTACGATTTCCTCACTTTCGGCGTACTGCTATGGATGTTTCATGCTTCCACGAACGCGGCGCTGTTCCACACAGGATGGTTTGTGGAATCGATCGCAACGCAGACGCTGGTGGTATTTGTGATTCGGACGGCAGGTAACCCTCTCGGGAGCCGTCCAGGCCGGCCTCTGCTGATAAGCGTGTTGGTCATCGTCGCGGTTGCGACCGTGCTGCCTTACACGCCAGTCGGGCACTTACTGAATTTCACGCCGCTGCCGGCGGCCCTGCTTGGCGTCATCGCCGCGCTTGCAATTACTTACCTCCTGCTGGTGCAGTCCGTCAAGTCGTGGTTTTACCGCCGGCACGCACTACTTTGAGAGGTATAGAATGCTCGAAAAAGTGGACCTGTCGCTGAAGCTCGACACCAAAGAATACGAAAAAGAACTGCTGGACATTCAACTCAAGCTTGTGCTCCAGCAACAGCGCATGCGCAAAGCCGGATTGCCTCTGGTCATTATGTACGAGGGCTGGGATGCAAGCGGCAAGGGCGGCAGCATCCTGCGGATCACCCAGAAGATCGACCCTCGCGGTTACCGGGTGTGGCCGGTGGGCGTTCCGAACGAAATCGAGCAACAGCACGACTACCTCTGGAGGTTTTGGACGCGGATGCCCGCGCGAGGCGAGGTTTGCATCTTCGACCGGAGCTGGTACGGCCGTGTGCTGGTCGAAAGGGTGGAGAAGCTCACTGACGAGGAGAATTGGCAGCGCGCCTACAAGGAGATAAGGCACTTTGAGCGCACGCTGATCGACAACGGCGCCTGCCCTGGTGAAGTTCTGGCTGCAGATCAGCAAGGACGAACAGTCTCAAGCGGTTCAAAGAGCGCGAGGCCGACCCGTTCAAGCAGTGGAAGATCACCCCCGACGACTGGCGAAACCGCGAGAAATGGGACGAATACGCCAAGGCAGCCGAGGATATGTTCAAGGAAACCAATACCGATTACGCGCCCTGGCGCATCATTTCCGCCGAATGCAAGCGCTACGCCCGCGTGGAAACCTGCCGCACTGTCTTCGAGACCATCGAGCAGGCTTTGAAAGGGAATGGTTAACACGTGATGTGGAAAAGACCTATGACCGCGCCTTTGGCCTTGTTCCAGCGCTCTATCGCTTTGGGAGTGGGATGCAAATCTACCTCGCATTTCTTGTCTTTGAGGTAAGCGGCCGCCTCTTCCGAAAGTCTCACCATTCCTTGCTGGCCCGTGCCGACTATCAGGCGTTGGGCGCCGCTCTGATAGACATGCCGCGCCTCCTCCAGCGAGACAGTATGTGACGTGCCGTAGACAGCCTTCGACAACTTCTTCTTTCGTTTCTCCACTTTGCCGGACAGCCGAACAACGATGTCGTGGTCGATCTTTGAGCCCGCGACGGTGATGCAGCCGAACCGGGTGTCGGTGATGGCAGGCTTCATTGGCGTGACCTCCTGTGGGAAAATGCTCTTTCAGACCCATCAAGCAATCGAAGTATTCCCAATTCCCTGGCTCACAACCCCCGAAACCGACCGATTCAGATCAGTATGGCCGCGCTTGAACTTCACCAACTCAGGGGTATACTGATGAGACGAATAACGACTGCGAAGGCCGGTGATGGCGGTGGCTAAAGAAAGACAAGAGGCCAACAAGAAAGACAAGTAGCCAGAGGGCAAGGGGTTGGGCCCAAGATAGACCAAAGTGGTCAGAGCGGGTCGCTGGCCCCGCCCATTCCTCAATAAGCCCACCTACAGGGGCGGCATTCGTCGGGTGGCGACGTGTGGATGAGGTACCAGACTCGGTGTGCACACCCACTTGGGAGACCACACTACCGCCGTTCTTAATCCGGCGCGCGATGTTGTCGAGGAACGGCAGACGGATGCCAGGCAGGCAGGACCTTTCTGAGGCCCCGGTGTAATGCAACACCGGGGCTTCATGGCAGGTATGTCCGTTGATAAGTAAGCATGTGTCTACGCTCAATTACCCGGCAACCGGGGCAAACGCCATTTCGAGACCCCTAACAAACACCTGATCACACAAACGGCCGGGTTGCCGCTCTAATATGCCGGTACACGCAATCGTCTCTCGAAATGTGAGCGGTCCAGATGATGTGTAATCTGGCCCACGCAGGAACAAGACCGACCTCCCGACGAAATTCGTATGTGCAGAGAAGGAGTGCGGCAGCCTGCTACAGCAGGGTACTCGACCTGACGGAACGAGCCTGTTGATTGGCGCCTCCGGAATCGGGAAGACGTCTCTCATAAACGCGGGACTGTTGCCGCAAATGCATCAGATGGGGTGGAGCACGGCAATCATTCGCCCGTTGACACATCCTATGGAGAACCTCGCCGGTTCTTGTGGGACCAGACGATGCAAGGAGTCCCACCGACCGATTTCGATCTCCAAGCTATCGTGCATGCGGTCGCTGAGGCGTATCGATCTCGGCACGTTCTGATAGTGATAGATCAGTTTGAGGACGTATTGGGCACTCAAGCGTCGAAAGACAGTGCCACGCTTGCCCGTGCACTCTTGCATCTGTATACCTCCCCCGAGCCAAACGTCCGCATCCTCATCAGCTACCGTGGGGACGTTGAGGCGCAGATAGGGGCTGTTTGGCAGCAGATATCAGGCTCACCCGAGGGGCTCCCCCGCCAGTACTTGGGCACGCTCCCTACGAAAGAAGCGGAGGTGGCGCTGAAGCACAATCTAGTGTCTACTTGCATAAATAGCTAATAGTATTCTTGCCGGTGTATCGGGAATCTTGTTCCCGATACGCACTTAGTTTCGGGAACAAGATTCCCGAAACACCCGTTACAGCATTCTATCAATCAATTATGCAACTAAGCACTAGCGGCGTTGGGGCTGGCCTTGGGAGACGGTTCCCCAGCTAGTGCCGAGCAGTGCTCTCCCACATCGCCGAGGACTTAGCTAGTGAGAGTATGCGGAATGGATACAGCGGCGTTTACCCGCCCTTTGTGCAAATGGTCATCTCGAGGATAGGCGCTGACTGCGACAGCAGCGGGTGGTACCACGCAGCTACCTATTCAGCCTCGGGGCAAGCCCAGCGGATCATCGCGGATTACCTGCTCAGCCAGGTGAGGTACCTCGGGGAGAACGAGCAGCAAGGCCAGGCAAGTGCTCATTGCATTGGTGAGTTCGTACGGCGCGAAGACCCAGAAGACCGCGCAGGAAATTGCGGAAGAATCGCTTCAGGATATAAGCAGCACGACCAAGCTACTCAGATTGCTGATTGATCTGAGACTGGTTCGGGAGCTAGACGGGCAGTATGAGATCGTACACGATTACCTGGCCAAGACGATAATGGCCGAGCTTGTATCGACCGAAGAGCGCGAGGCAAGGAAGTTCAAGGATCTCCTCGCCTCACGGGCCGCCGCATACGAGGACACCCACGCCATTTTGACGCTCAGCGAACACTTGCACATTTACGCGCACCGGGCGAAGATACTGTGCGACGACGAGGAAGTAAGGCTCTTGCTAGCGAGCCACCTCGCAGGTAACGGACCCGTGCACTACTGGCTGAGGCGTTATCCACCCAACGCGGTGCGTGCCTGGGTCCGTCCTTTGACGTCCGACCAGGACACGGAAACACGCCTCAATGCGTTCCGGTTGTTGATAGCGTTGGGCGAAAGGGTGCCGCTGGCGAGGGTCGCTGATGCCTTTTCCGACTACAACCTCAGGGCCGAATTGGCTGCCTATGTTACCAAGCTCAGCAGGCGCTCAGATGTGCCGCTGCTACTCCGCCTCATCCGGAGCAAGGTAGAAGAGGTGAAGAAGGCGAGCCACGAAGTGCTCCTCAAGATGCTTAGCTTGGCGGATGCCCCTGTTCTGGAGAAGCTAGTGCTTAGTTGCATAATTGATTGATAGAACGCTGTACCGGGTGTTTCGGGAATCTTGTTCCCGAAACTAAGTGCGTATCGGGAACAAGATTCCCGATACACCGGCAAGAAGCGAAAGGCAAGGCTGGAAGAAACTAGTGCTTAGTTGCATAATTGATTGATAGAATGCTGTAACGGGTGTTTCGGGAATCTTGTTCCCGAAACTAAGTGCGTATCGGGAACAAGATTCCCGATACACCGGCAAGAATACTATTAGCTATTTATGCAAGTAGACACTAGTCGCATTGTTTGGGCTTGGACGGCAGGGTGATGAACAGACCGTCGCTTGGTTGCGCAACACAGCAAATAGGCCGAAGCTGGCCGGGAGGTATAGAGTAGCTGCCGTGAAGTCCGTGGTTAGGATTGCCTTGCGTTTGGGAACCGTGCAGGTCGTGCAGAATCTTCTAGCAAGCGACGAGGCTTGGCAGGTTCAAGCCGCTTTGAACGCTCTGGAGCCGCTTCCGGGCGTGACCGTGGACGACGTGTTTAACGCGTGTCGCAGACTGCGATCAAAGGGTGTGCACTCGGCGGGCCTACAGTGGGCGGACTTAAAAGAATCGGCCCTCCGAGCCGTAAGACGTGTGGCCACGCCAACCGACATACCAGTCCTAAAAGACGCCCTTCAGGCTAGCCGCAAAGCCGGGGGCCCCTGGACTAGTTCCAATCCCCGCGAACTGCTGTTGGCCATCCGCGAAAACGGTGCCGAAGGCGAGCTTAAGTTCATTCTCGACTTCTTCCTGAATGCCCCAACTGAAATCAAGCTATCGAACCGCGGTGCTGTATTTGCCGCCGCATCGCAGTTAGCAGGGCCAGGCCACATTCCCTGGCTGACCGAGCTAATGAAATCCCCGGAATTCTGGACCTACTATAGTGCAGACGCCCGTCCAGAGATAAGAATACCAGTTGCGAACCTGGGCAACATCCACTTATTCAAGTGTGTGGTCGGCTTCGCTTACGCAAAGGCCGCTGGTAGAAGGGAGTTGCCGACTCTCCGGAAGATGCTGAGGCACGATTACTGGTGGATACGTCATGCTGCAGCGGATGCGATCATCCGGCTGGCGCGGACTGCGGACCTCACCCGGCTGGTTGAAGGTGCGCTGTCCCCGCCAGCGGAGCACGACGCCTTGATAAAGGTCCTCAACGTGCTTGATAGGAGGTTCCATAAGCCGTGATGACCACGCGATAAGCCACGAGGCCCTAAGCTTGGCGGCGTGATTCCCCGTACGCGGACCCGGCGGTTGGCGGCTCACTTGACACCAACCAGCAAAACACGTAATATTATTGCGTGTTGTGCGGGCCATATTCAAGTGGCAACGCTAACGAGGGCATAGGAGCGCCAAATAGCTATGGCTGATGAGGTAGAGCGGATACGATGCACGGAAGTTTTGGAGAATGGCAAGTGGTGTCCCGAACGGGCAATCGAAGGGATTTACTATTGCGCCGCACATGGCCTATCCACAATCGGCAGTCAATGGATCGATGTTGTGGCCGCGCTGAAAAGACTCGAAGAGCGCTTTTCTGCCGAACGCATAGCAGTTGTTAATGCCCTCCTTGATCGATGGCGAATGTCGTCGTATCCGCCAACACGAGAGCAATATGAAGCGATGGTACAGAGGAAGCCAGTACCGCGGGAACAGGGGGAAGTGCTTTACATGCACGGCGCACCAGGCATACCCGCAGAAATATCCTCGGAAGCTATCGCCTACTACGATACTATCGATGCACTTAGCCCGGCAGAAAAAGGACTGCTGGAAATCTACAAATCGGCATCCTTTGCCGGAGTGCAAATTCACGAACTCGTGGGCTGGGACGAATCCTCGCCACGAGGGTTAATAGACGGAAGCTACAGTCTCACCTACCTTGCGTTTAATTTCCCCGACGACCTTGCCCGCCGATGTGCGGAGTACACAAAGGGTGAACTCCGCCCTTACGGTGGCTTCGTTCCGCCACAAGAGGCACTAGAACGCGAAACTAAGCGCCTACTTCAAAGTCTATCCCAACTGCGCGGGCTGATAGAGCTTGTGTATGACATTGTGGCCGCGCCACAGGGCAAAGGCTGGCGGCTAGCCACGCACCCAGTTTTCCGGGCGGAGGAGTTTGGCGAGTTTCTTGCCCAAAGGGATTCGCGGAACGTGCGCACGCGTGATTCCCTATTGACTCACTATGTCAATGGTGGTCGCTTGCTGAGGGTCCGCCGTGGACTATACGCCGTCGTTCCGCTTGGCCAAACGCAGGAGACGGTGCAGCCCGATCCGTTCCTGCTCGCGGCCAGAATGGCTCCAGATGCCGTACTTGCATACCACACCGCGCTGGAGTTCCACGGCAGGGCTTATTCGGCTTTCCAGGAGTTCACTTACCTTACCAGCACCGCCGCCAGACCTGCCGAGTTCCGGGGAAAGACGTTTCGCGGGGTGGCATTCCCCAAGTCGCTTCTGGAGAGGAATCAGGAAAGCTTCGGCGTCGAAACAGCCGACCGGTCCGGCCTGGAAGTCCGCGTCACAAGCCTTGAGCGCACGCTCGTTGATATACTCGACCGCCCGGCCATATCAGGCGGCTGGGAGGAGATATGGCGGTCGCTGGAGTCGGTCGAATACTTCGATCTCGACCGGGTAACAGAGTATGCGCTGCTACTCGACAACGCTACGACTGTTGCCAAGGTCGGCTTCTATCTGGAGCAGCATGCGGAACAGTTGATGGTGGAGGAATCCACTCTCAGCCGACTTCGAGGACGCATTCCTAAGACCGCGCATTACCTCGACCGCTCAGTTCGTGAACCTGCCCGTCTGGTCGAACCTTGGAATATTATCGTTCCTGAGCGGATACTCAACCGAACCTGGGAGGAAGTCCGATGAGGCTCTCCATTGAACGCCTTACCGCCGAATCAGCCTCAACGGGCTTCCGTCCCGAGATGTTTGAGAAGGTCATTCATCTTCTGGGCCTCCTCGAAGGTTTCACGCGCCATCCGTATCTCAAGAACCGAATCGTTCTCAAGGGCGGCACGGCCCTTAACCTGTTTGTGTTCGACCTGCCACGCTTGTCGGTCGATATTGACGTGAACTACATCGGCGCATCGGATCTTGAGACAATGCTCGCCGAACGCCCAAAGGTTGAGCAAGCAATAGCGGCTGTGTGCGGTCGGCAGGGTTTCGCCATTCAGCGTATACCCCGCGACCACGCCGGGGGCAAGTGGCGGCTTCGATATGACAGCGCCTTCGGCCAGGGTGGAAATGTTGAAGTGGACCTGAACTTCATGTTTCGCATTCCTCTTTGGCCTGTAATGGCCCGCGACTCTCGACCAATCGGTTCACACTCGGCTTCCCAGATCGCAATCCTCGACGAGCACGAACTCGCCGCAGGAAAGCTCGCGGCGCTGCTCGCGCGTCACGCTGCCAGGGACCTGTTTGATGCGCACCAGTTCCTGACGCGCGCCGTCTTCGATCCAGGCAGGCTTCGTCTTGCATTCGTTGTCTACGGGGCAATGAACCGCGTGGACTGGCGAACGGTATCGGTGAACGACATCGACTTCGAGACACACGAGCTTCGCGGCACGCTGTTACCCGTCCTGCGAACGGACCACCTCACAGCTATGGACGACCCCGAAGGCTGGGCACAACAGATGGTGGAGGAGACGCGCGCCGCCTTAAGCGTGATTCTCCCATTTACGGACGCGGAGTGAGAGTTTCTCGACCGCATCTTGGACTACGGCCAGATAGAACCCTCGCTTTTGACTAACGACCCCGAGATGGCCGACCGCATCCTCCACCATCCCGGTATCCTATGGAAGGCCCAGAACGTGCGGGCGTTCAGAGTAATCCCTGCGGTGACCACTTGACGTAATCCATGCTGTCGTGTTATAAACAGAGGCACTGACATCCGATTATACGAACGAGGAAGGAAGCACATCGATGAACGGAACCAAACTTGGCGACACCTACGACTTTGTCAAGCGTGTCTGGCACGACTTGCTAAATGCATGGGCGCGCTATATGCAGAGGCCCAGTTTATCCCTGTCGAACTTGCAGATGATTTCACCAACCGTGACCGGAATTCCCATGCTGCAAGCCGATCATCCTCCGCTATTCTCGATTTTCAACGATCCAGACGCAGGAGTCCCCCCATTCCTGGTAAGAGCAATCAAGGTGTAACGCAAGAGTGTGTGACCATTGGCTTCATCGCTGAGCAATTGCGCAGTTCTGAAGCCCAGTGCGTGATCACTTTCGACCAGAGTTGCCTTAACCGGAACAGCAACCGCGAACGAGAAATGCGCGAAAGGATGCTCGCACTTGCAGAAGAGGGGTTTCCCAGCTTCTACTACGCTTCACACGCGGCTTTTCTATCCGCCGCAACTGATGACGAGGCATTGGCGGAACTCAGGAAGATTCTGTTGGACGCCGGGATACCCGAATCCCGCCTGGAGTCATTCTCGTCAGATGCTTGACCGTGCAAGTAGGTAGCAGCACCGCGAACCTTCAGGCTCGTGGTGCGTGCCTCCCGTTCTTTGCCAGCCTATAACCGCCGGACCAGCCAGGCCGCCGATCCGGTGCAGATAGCAATGGAGCGCGCCCGCTCCCACTGTATACTCCAACGGCTTATCGTCGAATCCTAATCACATTCCACGAGAGCTTGGGCAGCACGGCCTGGAGCGATCCATCGCGCACATCCGCGCCCTGAGCAAGCTTTGGAACCACGCTGTCCGGCTGATCGGCCGTGTTGGCCGCTCCCACACTTGGGCTGCTCAAGACCGTGTGCTCCGCCACCCGCCAATCACCGAAAGCGCGCAGGTCGCATTCCAACCGCACATCGCTTTCTTGCGACCTATTTACCGCGAAGACCACCAACTCCTCATTAGCCTCGTTTGCAACGACAACCGACTCCAGAACCGGCACCGCGCCGTAGTCCTTTGTTTGGTAGGTGGGGCAGTCCACAAGCGTCTTCAAGACGGTCCCTCTGGCGTGCTTCGAGAAGTGCAGGAACGGATAGTAGATGGTCTGCCGCCAGGCGCGGCCGCCGTTTTCGGTCATTATCGGGGCGATTACATTAACGGGTGTTTCGGGAATCTTGTTCCCGAAACTAATCGCGTATCGGCAACAGGATTCCCGATACACCGGCATAGTTGTCGATTGACGGTTGACGGTTAGGGACCGCCGCCACCCCCGGTGTTTCGGGATTTGAGGAGCGACCACAACCGTTGATCTAGGGCAAAAATGTCGTATTCGCTCCGGAAATCCCGAAACGGTCTAATCGGCTCAGAAGTCTACTTTGGCCCACGCGCCGGATTTTTTGGACCTTATGGCGGCCTCGAGCACCAGCATTTCCGCGTGACCCGCGGCAAAATCAGGACGGCGGACCGCCCAGTCGCGTCCTTCTCGCTTGAGATCGATCGCTTTGTAGAAATCGCTGAACACATTCAACACCGCATCCATATAGCCCATGGGGTGCCCGGCGGGGAGCTTGGCGTAGTGTCTGGTCTGTTCGCTTTGCATGATCGGCGATTCGAACATGATCTGGTTCGGCTCGTTTCTGTGGCCCATCCAGAGTTCGGTGGGTCTCTCGTGATTCCACGCGAGAGAGCTTTCGGAGCCGTAGACCTGGATTTCTATGCCGCACTTTTTTCCCGCCGCAAGCTGAAAAGTCGTGAAGGCGCCGGTGGCGTCGTTTTCAAACCGGATCAACATCGACGCGTAGTCCTCGAGGGTCATCTCGACATCTTCATACTCGATGTCGGCCGCCAGCGAAAAGGTCAGAGTCTCGCCGCTCTTGGGGCGCTTGCGTTTAGGCAGAGTGGTGCGCATATCGGCCATGACCTCGGTTATCTTCAGACCCGTAAGGAATTGGGCAAGGTCGCACCAGTGGCTCCCGAGATCGCCCATGACATTCGACGCGCCCGTGATCGCCGGGTCGAGCCGCCACGAATAATCCGTTTCATAAAGGAGCCAGTCCTGAAGAAAGCTGCCCATTATCGAGTAGATGGTCCCTAACTGGCCGCTCGCGATTTTCGCCGCCGCCTCCTGAACGATCGGATAATACCGATAGCAGAAGTTGATCCCGGTGGTGGTGTTGTGCTTTGCGGCCAGGCGGGCGAGCTCGGCGGATTCGCTTGACGAAAGAGCCAGCGGTTTTTCGGAAAAGACCTCCTTGCCCGCCTCGATCGCCTGCTTGTTAATACTGAAATGCAGGCTGTTGGGCGTGCAGTTGTGGAGAACGTCCACATCAGGGTCGGCCAGAGCCTCCTGGGCGTTGCCATAAACCCTTGGGATTTTGTACGTAGAAGCAAGGCTTTTCGCAAGCTCCAAATTCTTGTCGGTGATCCCGACGACTTGCACATTCGGCAGTCGCATGAGCTGCTCGATATGCACCACGCCGATAAACCCGGTCCCAATCACTGCTGTTTTGTACATATATCTCACCTGCCAAAGATAGTTTCTAGAGCGAGACAAGCGTGCCCCGCTGACCGCAATACAGTTAGCTTACCGACCAGGGGAAGGAATGTCGACCATGAGGGCAGGAATGGGCTTAAAGGTTAAAGGCTGGCCGCGGTCCCTTCTAATCTCTAATTTCTAACCTCTAAACGATCCAGTCCGCCGACGCAACTCCCCAGCGACTACAAGGCGCGAAGATATTTCCGCTGGCGCTGGAGAGACGCAAAGTCAGGGTGTGCTCGCCGGCCTCAAGTGCGCCTGTCTCGAAGAAGTACGGCCGGGTAATGCACGGCTAAGAGGCTTGCCATCTATCAGCAGCTCAAGGCAATCTTCCGCGAGCATTCCCACTTTGACGCCGGTAATCGACCGGGCAAGCGGCTCATCGATCTCTACCGTGCTGGTAAGGCTCAGTATGCCGTCATACTCTCGCCATCCTCGTTCGGACAAGTCGATCGGCAGCTTCATGGGGCGCATTTCGTCGGACTCGATTGCGCCCTCCGCGACCCTGAAAGATCCCCCCAGGAAAACATCGCAGCCTGGCATGAGCCAGTCATCGAGAAAAGCATCGTTGGTGGTACCGGTCTCGAAACTCTTGTACTCGAGGGCCCCTCTAACGATATTGGCGCCAGTTCTCGCCAGATGCGCGATATCCACGGCCATGCAGCTTGAATCCCACATGCGAAGCGGATAGGCGGCGGATAAGTCGACCTCGCTGTCGTTGACCGACAGGCCCGTCAAGTGATTCTTCTCGAAGAGGATCAGGACCGACTCCGGAACGGACCTGCACTCAAAACGCCCCCGCATCGGGATGGTGGTCTCGCCGCGCAGCGCCGGCGGTATGCCAATCGACGGCTGCCCGGCGCAAGGCCCGTAAACCGGTGGACTGATCGCGGCGTGCCACTTGTCGCCTCCGCCGAACTCGAGGCCGGCCAGCCGGGCCATGTTGGGGAAGTCCGTGCGGACCGTCCAGGTAGTGCGAATAGGTATGTGTTTACGCGGAGGGACCCGTGCCTTGCCAAATGTCTTGCCGGATAGAACATAGTAGCAGGTGCTGTGGGGGCGGATGCTGCGCCGGCAGCCATCCGGCAGGCTCGTGATCTCCCCCGAGACCGGGTCCCACTCCGAGAGCCCGGCGGATGCATCTACCCAAGTCCCGCGCCGGCTATCGGATACGTTCCTCAGCGCAAAGAGTTCACCGTCGGGGTATTCGAACCGATAGACGCGAAGGCCGCCGCGGCCTATCGTCACTCGCTCCGCCCACGACGGTCCGGCGCCTCTTATCTCATCCACCACCGACTCCAAATCGCCCCGCAGCACCGTGCCTTCCGCGGCCTGGAGGTCGGAAAGAACCTGCGCGCTCTCGTCGAAATAGGCGACGTCCGAAGGCGCGAGTATGGCATCATAGACGGCGTGGGGAAAGACTATTTTGCCGCCGGAAACGCGCGCCTGGCTGAGGATCTCGGGGAATACGAAATCGAATGTCTCTCCCGCCGCGTAAACAGCCAAAGCCAGCGTGTTTATCATCCGGCTGGCGGGATCGGTCCCGGAGGAGATATCGATGTTGAAAAGATCGGTCTGTTCGAGTTGGTTTTGCGGGTAGAGGATGGCGTATCTTGCGACCCTCTCGCCGAGCGAACTCAGCGCGACGGACCGCGCGAACGCATCTCGAAACTCAGGATAAAACGGCCACCACGGCGCCTGATCGAAGATCGGGGGCCAATAACTGCGCTTCCTCACCCCATCGATGCTCTGCTGAAAACCCATAAGGGCGATATCGTTGACTCCGTGAATCCCCAGCATCTGAGCGCACCGCAGCATCTGCCCAAGGCGGATGTCGAAAGACGATATTCCGAAAGCCTCGCAGTAGACCCTGTCCTTTCCGGCGTGCCTGGCGATGCCGGCGATCAGCGTTTGCTCGACGAATCTGTGCTCCGGCTCGGGCTTTAAGCCAACATGTCCACTCCGGGCTCGTCCATGTGCTTCAGGCACTCGAACGCGCTGCCGGCGAACCTCACCTGCATGAGCGGAACATCCTCGCCCACATGGCCGGTATATTTCACGCCGTGCTCCCGGCACCACTCGCCGATCTGGCCGTGGTAGCTTTCGGAGTGCATTTCCTTCACCAAGGCCCAGTAATCCCGTTTGACCGCCGCCGGCCCGTCCCCGGCAAGCTCCGCATATCGCGGTTCTATTTCGTACCCGAAACGGTCCCTGAAGCGCTGAGGCAGGCTTGGGGTCCAGGGCATGCCGGCCGCCTGCCACATTGATCTTCCGGCGGGGGCATCGATCATCGCGGAGGGCTCATCCGTGAAGAACCCCACGATCGTGCCGCCGAAGAAATCCCCACATTCTTTGTAGATGGCGCGTCGGTGCATCTGTCGATGAAGCAGCGCACAGCGTCCATGCTCAGCGTATCGACATAACCTCGCTCGCTCCCTGTCCATGGTGCGCCGACGCTGCTGTCGAGGACCCGGTCCGATAGCACGGGTTCGGCAATCACCTCGCCGCCGGGCCTTTTTTCGAAGCTCAGATACCACGCCCGGTGTTCGGGATGTTCGCGCAGCAGAAAGCCGCCGGGCGGTCCCGCTGGGCCATGCGTATTCGTCGTAGACCCAGACCTTGAGGTCATGCTCTCTGGCGAGACCCAGGGCATAGCGGTAGCGGTCGAAGAACTCACCGGAGAGGTACTCGATTTCCATACCGTGAACGGGGTGAATGAGGAACTCGCGAACGGAGTTCTCGGCCAACCCGGATATGACTTCGCGCATCCTGACTTCGTCCATTTCGGAGTTCCAGAACCAGAATGCGCTGGGGCGGTATTCGCTGCTGAGGCGCAGCCAGTCTTTACTTAAAGCTTCGAGGGTTACACTCACTTAGACTCTCTCCCAGTTACCAGTGTTGGGGTTGTAGCGCCTGATCACCCTGGCCGCAGCCGACCGCGACCGAATACGGCGGAATATCTTTGGTTACCACCGAGTTGCTGCCGACCACCGAGTGCCTGCCTATCGTGACATTGGGCAGCACGCAGACATCCTCACCCAGCCAGACCTCATCCTCGATAGTGACAGGTCCCGGATTTGTCAGGGGCTGTGCCATTATGGGAGTATCGATATCCTCGAAGCCGTGGATGTTGTCGCTGACATATACTCCATCGGCAAGAACGGCGTCTTTGCCGATCTTCATATGGCTGCAGGCGATGATGTGGGCGCGAAATCCGATATAGGCGCCGTCGCCGATATCGATTCTCGGATCATATTTGGCTGAGCCATATTGGGGAACGCACTCGATCCAGCCATCGCCGAAAATGCTGCAGCCCTCCCCAATAAAGACATTGCGCGCGTTGCCGCTGTGAAAAGGCGGATAAATGAGGCTATTCTTGCCGATCGAGCCGAAATCACCGCGAAGAAGGCGCGTGTACGTGCGCGCCTTCTTCAAGTCGAGCCATCTCTGAAACCCCAGGAAACTCACAGCACGCCCCTAAGGAATCTGGATGTCTCGATGGGGTCGCCGAGCGCGATGAGTTCGTCGAGTCTGGCCTTGTTTTCTCTCTGGATGGCGTCGAATTTCACCAGCCATTGGATGCTCTCGCCTATGGCCCCGGCGGCGTCTTCACGATACGGATACTGGTCCATGGAAAGCCATCCCTGGTAGCCGCATTTATCCAGCCAGTACAGCGTCTCGATGTAGGTAATGGAGTGGACGGAGCCGACCATCATGTCATCATCCCACGAGGCGTGGTTATCGTTGAAATGCATGTGAAACAGCTTATTCCCGGCCCGCTTGGCGAGAACCACGGATTCGGCCACCACTTCGCCGCCGACATAAGCATGGCCGGTGTCGATGGTGACGCCCACATTTGCGCATCCGGTGTCCAGCGCCAAGAGCAGGGTATCGGCCATTCGAGCCATATACGAGTGGGTCCGGGGCTCCTTTGGTTTATATTCGAGCGCGAAGAGCAGATCGGGATAAGCCCTCGCCAGTTCGCGGACGGCCTCGCACTCCCACTCGCGTTCTTTTTCGTAATCGGCGGCCAGTAGATAATCGTAGCCGTCCTGCCCGGGCCAGAGATTGATGATTTTGCAGCCCAGGTCCCCAGCGATATCGCACATCGCTTTGGTATAGTCGATGGCGTGCCTTCTGACGGACGCCTCTTTGCTGGAATAACTGCCTTTCCAGTATACGTTGTTAGCGAAAAGATCGGGTATGATGGAGACGCACTGCAAGTCTAGCTCTTGCAAGGCCTTCTTCATCTGTTTGGCGTTATCGGGCTTGACATCCCACGTGCCGACAAGCTCGATTCCCTGAACGTAGGGGATTGCCGCCGCGGCTTTGAGCATATCCATGGCGTCGGGATTGGTCTTGTAGCTGCTGCAGAACCGGTCGCAGGTATTGCCCAGGTTGCCAAGGATCACTGAGTATTTTCTGTCCATGTGTTCCCTCCAGAAGTCGAAAGTCAAAAGTCGAAGGTCGGGACCCCCGCCGTGCAGTAGGGAGTTCTGAGTAACGAGTAACGAGTCCCCCAGCGGCAGACGTGTTCGATGGGTGGCGATTTTTTCCGCCATCAACATTCTTCGGCGGGGGAGGATAGTCTACCTTCCTCGAAAAGTGGAAAGTCGGGACCCCCGCATACGGTACGCTGCCCCCAGCCCCCGCGGGTCCCGGTGCCGCCGGTATTTCGGGAACTTGTTCCCGAAACGAACTCACTCGCTTCAAGGCGTCAAAGGCTGCACATCAAGCCCAACCCTCTCGCCGCACCCATAAAAACGCCAACCGGAGAATGAGGGTGTTCTTCCATTTCATCGTACGTCGCAGCCTTGGCTCGGTCTGGCGTTCCCTGTGCGTTATGTCGCTTCGTTTCGGGATTTCCGGAGCGGACGGTCAATGCGCATCCTCATCATCACGCCGTGCCCGCTCCTCAAATCCCGAAACACCAAAAGTGGAAAGTCGGGACCCCCGCATACGGTACGCTGCCCCCAGCCCCCGCGGGTCCCGGTGCCGCCGGTATTTCGGGAACTTGTTCCCGAAACGAACTCACTCACTTCAAGGCGTCAAAGGCTGCACATCAAGCCCAACCCTCTCGCCGCACCCATAAAAACGCCAACCGGAGAATGAGGGTGTTCTTCCATTTCATCGTACGTCGCAGCCTTGGCTCGGTCTGGCGTTCCCTGTGCGTTATGTCGCTTCGTTTCGGGATTTCCGGAGCGGACGGTCAATGCGCATCCTCATCATCACGCCGTGCCCGCTCCTCAAATCCCGAAACACCAAAAAGTCGGGACCCCCACATACGGTACGCTGCCCCCAGCCCCTACTCCCGGACGGCTTTCTCCGCGTACTCGCGCAGAAGCCGGATGTAGAGCCTGTAGTCCTCGATAGAGACCCCGGGCGGGGTTTGGTGATCGACGCCGGGAACGTATCCTCCCTGGCTCATCACCGGCATGAGTCTTTCGAACTCCGCGCGCATGGCATCCTCGCCTTTGTTCATGCACAGCTTGTCAAAGGCGCCCATGAACAGGAACTCGGGATGCTTTCGGCGATATTTCACAAGGTCGACTCCGGCTTGTTTCTCCAAAGGCAGAAACCCCTGGCAGCCGACCGAGGCATACCAGTCCACCGGATCGTCGACCAGACCATCGCTGTCCACGAAGACTTTCATCCCCTTGCTCTTCACCAGCCCGACGGCCTGCATATAAAACGGCGCCAAGTGCTCGTCAAAAGCGGCTTTCGATATCATCGGGCCGTGATTGTAAGACATATCCTCGCCGAATGCCAGGAAGTCCAGGGAGAGGCGCCTCGTTATCTGCTCCAGGGTTCCGCGAAGAAACTCCAAAAGGTCCTCATTCATCCGCCGCATTAGACCGGGCTGATCGAAGAACGCGTAGAGATGCTCTTCTATTCCAAAGAGCGTGCGGGGGTACCAAAAAGGTCCCTCAAACCAGCAAAAGACAGCAGCGCCTTCTTCCCGCGCCTTTGCCAAACTCTCCAGCTCTTCAGCGGCCACGGCCGGATCGGGATAAAGATGCCCCAGAATCGCTTGGTACTCCTGCTCGGTTCTTACGATCGGCTTGCCGTGACCACAAGGCCGCGGGCAGTCGGGCTTTCGGGAGTCAATCCATATAGAGCGCATCTTGTCCAGCCCGAAATAATCCCTGATCTCTTCGTGGGTTTGCGCCTCGTCCGGCAAGCCCTCGCCTCTCCACCTTTCAATGGTCTGGTCCCAGGTACCGGCGCCACTCGATCACCGGGAGCCTGTCGGGTTTTTGGAAGTTCAACACCGCCTGCACACGTTCTCTGGAAGTCATCAGTCTCACACCTCAGGGAATAGTTGTCTGCTTGGGAACCCGCCGTTACGGCTGGTGTCACCATAACTGTAAACCGTAAACAGGCAATCGTTAACCAAGCGGCCGTCAGGAGAAAACACCCCGGCTGACGTAACATCTCAGTCTTTGGGAATTCGGAACCCGCCAGCCCTGAGTGCCGAGCGCAAGCGAGGCGTATCGAAGGGCAGTCTCCGATGCGGCCATGCTTCGATACGGTCCACAAACCGGACCTACTCAGCATTGGCGGAGTTTCGTTCTCGGAAGAGTGAGCTCTTACCGGCTGACTGATTGATTGCAAACTGATGCAAACACAGCTATAATGCAGGGGTTGGTGGGGTTAGTAGGGTTGATAGGATTGGTAGGGTGTCGCTGTAATCAGGCACAAGCTCATCAAGCGCAGCGTTCCACCCTCACCCCCAACCCCTCTCCCGTTAGGGCGAGGGGAGCACAAAGTGCTGGGCAAACACGCGCCACATGAATAATGCGGGCTAGCGCCCAGCCCCTAGTGCTTAGTTGCATAATTGATTGATAGAACGCTGTACCGGGTGTTTCGGGAATCTTGTTCCCGAAACTAAGTGCGTATCGGGAACAAGATTCCCGATACGCCGGCAAGAATGCTATCAGTTATTTATGCAAGTAGACACTAGCCCCTAGTTCCAGCCCCTAATTTGGAGAATTGCTAATGACATCACGCGAACGAGTAATCAGAACCCTGAAGCACCAGAGTGTGGACCGCGCGCCGAGAGATCTGTGGGCCCTGCCGGGAGTTACCCTGTTCCGAAAAGACGAATACGACGAAATGCTGCGGCGCTATCCGAGCGACTTCACGGGACCGGATTTTAGCTACGGCCCATCGTCTCTGGCCAAGGGAGAAGCCTATCAGGTCGGGGCATATACGGATGAATGGGGCTGCGTCTGGCATGTAAAGGAGCCTGGGGTAGCCGGCGAGGTCAAAGAACCGCCGCTGGCGGACTGGTCGGCGCTGTCAGACTACAGACCTCCATTCGAGCTGCTCGATGGTGCGGACTTCAGCAATGTGAACGCAAGCTGCGCCGGCACGGATTGCTTCGTCAAGGCCGGCACTCAGGCCAGACCGTTCGAGAGGATGCAATTCCTGAGGGGTACACAGTCGCTGTTTATGGACCTTGCTTACGGGAGCAGGGAGGTATTCACCCTGGTCGGGATGCTGCACGATTTCTTCTGCCGCGAGATGGAGATGTGGGCGGCGACCGACGTGGACGGGGTCAGCTTCATGGACGACTGGGGCACGCAGGTCGCGCTCCTGATATCCCCGGATATGTGGCGGGAGATATTCAAACCTCTCTACAGGGACTACTGCGACATTCTCCACTCCAAGGGTAAGTATGTCTTCTTCCATTCGGATGGCCACATATCAGCGATCTACCCGGATTTGATAGAAATCGGAGTAGATGCGGTGAACTCGCAGCTCTTCTGCATGGACATCGAGGACCTGGGGGCGAAGTACTCTGGCAATGTCACTTTCTGGGGCGAGATCGACCGGCAGCACATCCTGCCCTTCGGGACCCCGGACGACGTCCGCGCGGCCGTGCGACGCGTGAGAGCCGCCCTCGATAAAGGCAGAGGCGGCGTGATCGCGGAATTGGAATGGGGGAAGACGGTAACCTTCGAAAATGTCGCTGCCGCGTTCGACGAATGGGCAGGTGAACGACCGGAGTAGCTCAAACCCCGAGTACGGGCACGGGCGCCGCCCCCGGGGTGGGGTCCCGACTTTCGACTGTTTCGTGGTTAAATTCCCTTCCGGCCCTGCCGGTTTAGTATCTTACAACTGAAATCCTATACAAGTTGTTACTGAATTTTGATATGTCACCCCGGATTTCAGTTGTAAGATACGTAAGAAGAAACCACCGACCTTCCGAATTACGAAAAGGCCGTATTGATTTTCCGGCGATGGCCTTCTTGGTTGCGGCTGCGCCGCTTTAGGTAGGATTACGAATGAAGAGCGTTTTGTTGATGTGGTTTGTATTGTTGGTATTCGTCACGTGCTGTAACTCGACATGGGCAACCGGTTGGAAGCAACGAGAGTTCATCGTCACTATGTGGTGCCCGCCCCCCACGACTGATGAAAACTTTGACACTCTGGCGCGTGATGGCTACAACTTGACATGGGTCCAAGAAGGAGATGCTCCTGGGGGCGAATATTCGAAAGTGCTCGACAAAGCACAAAAGCACGGCATCAAGTCGTTGATTTACGCCGCATCGCTCGTAAACGTCAGTTCTCTGGACGATCCCGCACGGAAAGCGAAACTCGATGCACTGATAGACTCCGTCAAGAAACATCCGGCTTTTGAGGGATACTTTTTAGCCGACGAGCCCAGCGCTGCCACTTTCTCAAGCTGGGCGAGACTGGTGAAATATCTGAAAGAGCGCGATCCGGATCACTTTTCATACCTAAACCTGCTTCCTTCATACGCTAATCAGCAGCAGTTGGCTGTGTTGTTGAAAGAACCTCCGAGCGGCCCAGTGGGCATTCCGGATAACTTCGCCGGTATCGGCGCTAACAAAGATACCATTATGTTTTACAACGAATACCTGAAGGAGTATATCGACACTGTTAAACCGCAACTCATCAGCTACGATCATTATCATTTTCTTAAAGATGGAAAAGATGGTGAGCAGTATTTTCTGAACCTTGCGCTGACCAAAACCGCCTCGCAAAAGGCCGGTCTTCCGTTCTTGAATATCGTCCAGGCATGCGCCATCGAGAAGTCGTGGCGGTTGCCCGACAAAGACGAGATGCGCTGGTTAGCTTACACTACCATGGCTTACGGTGGCCGGGGAATAAGCTGGTTCCTTTACGGGGTCCGGAGTCTTACGGTGGTCTTTACCAAGACGGCAAGAGAATGCCGACCGCGGACATGGTCGCCGACATAAATCATGAGATTGAGGCTCTTGGTCCACAGCTTATGAAGCTGAACTCCACTCAGGTCTACCACACCGCCCCGCTTCCTGTTGGGACTCAGAGCATTGACGATGGCTGTCCGATAAAGGCGACCGGTGGCGAGTGACGTCATAGGTATGTTCAAAGAGAACGGCAAGCAAAATGCCTTCATGATCGTGAACCGCGACTACAAGGCTGCCTCCACTGCAAGGCTGGTGCTTAACATGGGCAAAGGGAAGCTGATGCAATTCTCTACAGCCGACCGCAAGTGGGTTGCGGTCCAGTCCATAGCGCCGGGCAGCACGGTTGATGTCGATTTGGTCGCCGGTGGCGGCAAGCTATTCAAAGTAGAGCACTGAAGCCGCGCCTATTGCCCAAACACTCTCTTTATAGCTTGCAAATACCCCATATCGTTAAAGTTATCCGGCTCCAGGTAGGAGCCTTCCGTCCATTCATTCCACGAGTTGATATTGAAGATGCGGCGCCCATCCCCCGCATTTTCGAGAAACGACCTTACAGACTCCAAAGACCCTCTGAAAGCCTCGGGGGTATTGCCGGTAATAGTCGGTGTAAATGGATAATGTGCCTGCACGTACTCGTCCGACTGGCAGGTCCGGGGAGTTGGATCCCAGCCAACCGTTACATTCGGATGATATGGCAGAGATAGCCGTTCGGAGATCGCCGACCAGTGGTTCCGGGCCTTTTCGGAAATCTCGGCATAATCGACGTGCGGAAAGCTGTCCATGGGAAAATGGTGGATCCACACGTACGACGTGGCGCTGTCGAAGCCGAACTCTTTAAGAATCGAATCCGGGTCTCGCAGTTTCTGTTCTCCGGGCAGGACTGGTATATCCCAGAGAATAGCATTAAGGTGCAGACCGGGGAACCCCGCGGCTCGCGTTTTCTCGCGAAATCGCGATAGGGCCTCCATTGTCTGCGCCAAACCGGCAAACCCTCGCACAAGAGTCGCCAACTCATAAAGCGAAAAATACGGGCAGCCATCGATCTTCCAATACGAAGGATGCTTGAAGGTACTCATCGATTATAATGTCGGTCATTCGATCGAAAGTATCGGCATCCACCGCGCCGGGATAGAGCAACCTTGGGTCCTCCGCGAGCTTGGCGGGATGTATGTCCATCCAATTGTGATTCGCCCACATAAGAGCAAATTTCACCTGCCCATTGTTGGCCGAGTGCATATACCCCCGATCCAGACATCGATTCAGATACTTACTGCCATTGTAGTAATACCAGTCGAATATGAAGTGGGTAATACAGTGGTCGTGCGCGGCCTGAATCTTGCACTCGAAAACGCGAGGGTCCGACTCGTCTTGATATCCCCATAATGGAACTTTAGGCTGCTGATGCCCGGGAAAACGGGGTCTTGCACGCTTGACGAGTTCCCATTCCGTCCACCCTGTGCCGTGCACCTCCTCGTTTCTGGGGTCTACGTGGAAATTGGGGAAATAATAAGCCCCTATTTGATACATATTGCTCCTTCGAAAACAGCGGAAAGCTGAAAGTGGAAAGTCGGAACTTCCGCCCCGCACAGGTTGCCAGTATCGTGATGATTGCGATGACTACGAGCAACTCGATCAGTGTACAACCCTTCGACGATCTATTCGTTATTTCCTCTGCCAACGCCTGGGCATCTCCGATGCCCTAAAGCGGCGTAGCCGCAACCAAGAAGGCCATCGCCGGAAAATCAATACGGCCTTTCCATAATTTGGAAGGTCGGTGGTTTCTTCTTGCGCTTATCGCGCCTAAACAACGCAAGCGGAAATCCCGAAACGATCCAACGGACGTACAGCGAAGATCGTCTTCGTCTACCGCAGTGAAGCCAAAGGCTCCACGCTTGATTCCTCGGATGCCGATACCGACCCAGGGACGGGCGGTGTGTATCCGGCATCGCCACCGTAACGCTTCCAGCTCTTATACAGTTTCGTTACACAGATGAAGCTTGGGACGGTAAGTATCAACTGCCACACAGGGATGAAATGGTATACTTGGCCGGGAGCGACATGATGTTTAATGACATCAAAGAAAACTCCCGCCAGGATACCGGCCACAACGGCGCCGATCGATCTCAACATCGCGTTGGCGGAACAGAACTGGCCATAGCGGTCCCTGGGGAATATCCGCATCAGCAGAGGCGGGTCCTGGACGCCCATAATTGCCGCTGCCGGGGCTGTAAGTCCTACCATAATTACTATCCAGACCCAGAAAGCGACGTTCGGTGAAGGATGCCAGAAAAACCAGATCATAGCCGCCGGGTATACGACCAGAATGCTCATCAAATATCCGGCGATGACCACACGTATGGGATGATAGCGATCGGCCAGCCACCCGGAGACCGGAATGAGGAGCCCTACTGCAACGGTGGTGCACCCCGCTACCCTGCCTATCTGATGCAGGTTCAATCCTGTTGACTGGTAGAAGAACAGCATGAACACGCCGGCGCTCGCGGCCATCATTGTCAAAACTGAGCTTAGAAATTGATACCAATAATGCCGCAGAGTGAGGCTCTCCTTGGCGAATGTTCTGATGGCTGCGAAAGGTCCTGACTGTCCAGCGACATATGCAGGCGCAGGCGCGTACTCGCCTTCCTTTACGTGCAGACACATCAGCCCGAAGCCTACGAAATAGAGAGTCCGGCCCCGACGATTATTTCCGCTGAATGCGTGCCGGCATACTGAAATATAAAGAAGTTGTAGACAGAAGCCGAGGCCATGCTGACCAAGCGGAACCAGGACATGAACCTCGCCAGCAGGTGCTCAGGCACAACATCGTTGAACAGATACCAGAAGACCGAGTTCAAGAACGTGTTGAAGAAACTGAATGCAACCATGAATACGCCAATGCTTACCACCGCAATAGAACTCGCGGATGAGTGGACAAGCGATGATCCGTAGTGCGAGTGGACCCAGAAACCGACCCTGTCCGCAAACCCCACGCCGATCAGACAGATCACTAGAAAAGGGAGCGTAAAGAGTATGAACGGAATCCGTCGCCCCCACTTGCTTCGATAACGATCGCTCCTGAAGCTTATCACAGGATTAGCGACGCTATTGATAAGCATGGGGATCGTAGTCAGAATTAGCCCGATCGCCGTATTGGATGCGCCGAGGCGCTCGAACTTCAGAGGCAGGATGCTCGGCACAACGGCCTCCATAAGACAGTAACAAACGTCGCCCCAGAGGAGCCAGAAGCACACTTTGGCCAGTTGCCTCCTGGTGTATACCAATGTACCTGCGTGATACAGTTCTTTTTGTTGTCCCAAGCGTACACTTCTCGCTTTCATTACTCTTGCTGAGACCGCTGAAGGGAATTGCGCCAGCCCGCCGGCTGCACCGTGGTTAGGGGGCAACCCTCGGCGCGAGGCCATAATCGAGGCGCTCCGCTGAAACTGCCCAGTTTCTTTCCAATGTAACTGCCGCGGCGTCGAAGTCATTTAAGCGTAGCTCTTACGGCAGCATCACCTGGACATCCGACGAGAACCTCACATCCAACACGGGGAGCAGACTGCCATCGGCTGAGATGAAACACGAGCATGGAGCCGTAACAGCTACATAGGCGCCAACAGAAGGGATCCCACTCGATGGAGCGGTCACCCTCACGTCCGCTCCGGACCCATCCGTCATCGTGAAACCGGATGCAGACACCGAGGTTACAAGGCCGGTGGTCCGGACCAGCAGCCCGATATTGCACGGGCCGATGCCTCCGGCGACTCCTTGTTGGCCGGTGCTGTTATAAGGATTATAAGAATAACCAACCCCGCCAAGCGAAGCGTTTGTCATTTCCAAAGGAGCAATGCTGCCGCTTCCCGTCTTGGTGACCGAGCTTGCGTTAATGCAGCATTCGCCGGCGCTTGTGATCGGTACTCGTTAGTCCGGCAACAGTAACTCGATTTCCTTGCGCGAGTCTGCCACTCGACCAACTAACGCGAATTCCACAGGAACGGTCGTCCGACTCCACATAGAAGTAACCGCTGTAAGCTCGTGTTATCACGTTGTTCGTGAGCGAAACCTGGGCATTGCGCGGCGCGGCCTTCGAGCTATTGATCGTGACATAACTGCCGACGACGGAAAGATTATCTATCAGCAGTCCGCCGGAGCTGTTGCCGGGATATCCACTCACCGCAATGCCGGCGCCGCCGCTCCATTCCTGCGCCGATGTGTCGCTGGCCTGGCAGGAATAACTTACCGGCATCCCATTAGCGCTAACGCCGTCCCATTTCAGTGTCAAATATGTGCCGGCCGATGTAACATTCACTGTGGCAGACATCGTCGACCACTGAGCCATATTGATGTTCGAATACGGACTCGCCGAGTTGTTATACAGGTTAGTCACCGTGCCGTCAGCGTTGGTCCGGTTGATCAGCAGCACGAGCGAGCCGTTACTATTGTAGACCCGGGCCTGATAGCCGTAGTAAGTCGGAGCCACGCCAGTCGCTTGAGGACACCACCCATTGTTCAACACCCAAAGGCTGACTGACGGCGATGCGTTGTTGAGGAAGCAGACCCTCAGACTGGCGGTATATGCGGTGTTCGTAAAATGACCGTTTTTGTAGGCTGTGGTGCTGAACGCGGTGTTCCCACTATTGGGAGCAGGCATAAGATCGATGTTGCCGGTGCTGTCGGCCACGGTATATTGCCAGGCTGGTGGCCCATCGGAGGTGTATCTCGATGAGTAGTCATTGCCCTGGAAGTCATCGTAATAGATGTAGCTCGAAGTCGGGGATGTGGCGCCGGCGCCTATCAGCAGATATGTCAGTTGCCTTTGCTTGAGCGGCGGCACAATGTTGCCATTAACCACCGGCAGCATCTGATTCAGGTTGACGACCTCTACCGGGCTGGTCGAGGGGAGCCCGAGAGCGCTCCAGTTAACGGCAATGGTGCTGTCCACGTTGGTATCGCTCCAGTTGGTCACCAACACCAGGGCGTTCACGCCAGGGTGAACAAATGCGCTGGCGTAGACCGATGAAGACACCGGTGTGAAGGCGGACACCATATCATTAGGATAAACGGATGAGTTACCGGCTGAATCGTAGTATGGCATCCAGTTGGCGGTCTTGATGTTAAACGAATCCACCAGCTTCCAGACTCCGGCCGCCCTTGTTTTGTACATTCCAAAGTCACATCTCGGGGTCTGACCGTGAATGCCGGCGAAAGCCATGGCGTATTCCACTGGCAGGGGGCCGTTGTTGTAGAAGATAGGATCAGCATCGAAGCCATACTGGCGGCCCGTGTAGTCGGCGCGGAAAACGGATGGCTGAGCAAGGGTCTGCCACTCGCCACTCGCCCACATACTCTCCCCGTTCATGAAATTATCCACGAATGACATTATTGGAAGATCAAGACCGGCTGAGCAATGAGCATCCACCACCATGTTCGATCCGTAGCTCTTAACCAACCGGTCCATCGACTTCATGTACTCTCGCTGGTCGAATATCCTATCATAAGATGTGGGTTGGCTCGTAAGAGGGTCTGTCACACCATCCCCGTGGATGGGATTCCCGCAGGTAATTGGGTAAGTGCCACCATCCAGAAACACTCCGCCGGCGCCATCCGCCATTATTTGGTTGATCTGCCAGAGATTGAACGCTGCTCTGCTGCTGGCCGGGCAGCCATTATAAAAATTGACGCCGCCTTGCGATTGGTCTGGTGTCGGAAGAGTCGTGCCCACCAGATTATATGTCTGCTCCCAGATATAGTCACTGAACCCGCTCTGGGCATCCGAGATGCCATAGGGTGTGTAAGGAATCACGTGCATACCGTACATATCGCACAGCGTGCATAACTGACTAAAGTTCGTGGGATTATAGGGGACGCCTTGTCCCAGACCGTTTACGCCGTAAGCGCTGCCCAGGGTCGCCCAGTTATAATACAGTATATTCCTTACACCCATATTGTAGAGCGATTCGATCCCTGTTATACTCGCCCCGTCGACGCCCGCGATTAGCCAGTGATTGTTGGGGTCGTACGTCCAGTTGCCTCCAAGATAACCGGGACAGGAGGTGCTGCCGACCACCGGGTTTGTCCAATTCATAGTGGTGGGATCGGTCAGTAGTTCCTCCAGGTGAGTTGTCTTGGAGTCTGGAACCCACGCGGTACCCGGCTGAAGCTCGGATGTCTGCCTTTGAACGTTGGATATCCGCCAGCGGGCGAGAGTCATCCGTCCGTTACAAGCAATCCACCATTCATTCCTGAACGGTGACAGGACCACAAAGGACGGCGCGGGCCCCGGCAGGGTCGCGGAAATCACGGGGACGCCGTCCAGGTAAACCTGGGTTGTGGTCCCATAATTGAGTGCCAGCCTGTGCCACGAGCTTGCTGCAAGGGACACTGGCGCCTGAGCGACCACTTGGGTGACTGGGACGCCGCTTACCGGGTTCGTTTGAGTCAGAGTGAGGTATCCCGCGCCGCCGATCCAATTCCACCATACCTGAATCCAACTGTTGCCGGCAAAACTGACCATTGCCAGCAAATTCAAACTGGTGTCCGTGGATGCCGGAGCCGCGGGGTTCCAGTCCACTCGGAAATCCGCCTCAACGCAGCCCGATGAAGTGAACTCCGCCTGGCTGGCCGGTATCGTTATGCCTGACTGGGACACGGAAGCATTGACCAACCCCTCCGGATAATACGGAATCGCTATTCTGTCTCCCGACATATCGCAGGCCGCCTTACGCGGTCGAATAGGAGTGGCCATCAAGCCAAATGTGAAACTCATAGGCGACGAAATCGTCCGGGCGCCGTCCGCAAGGTGGCAGACAAGCGTCGCGGCATTCGTGGTCGCGTCTACTTCCAGATATTTGTTTGGATTCGACGGTGTCCAGTTCAGATCGTTTTCCGCGAACCACTGAATCCCCTCGCTCGGATTACCAAGCCAGAAGAACGGCGCGAAAGCGCATGACCAGCCGGAATTCGTCAAATCTCCGGATTTGTCCCAAGTCGTGATATCGTAGAAATTGAACGAGCTAAGCACCGACTGCGCGAACGACGTTGCAACCGATCGCTGCACCGGCGCCACCAGAGCGAGGTTACTGACGGTCTGGGATCCCCCGACCGGAGAAATCGTCCAGTCGAGCCGCGCCATTCCGTCGAACTCGATCGATGCAGTGACGTTTACAGTGAACGAACCGGAAGTCGCCACACCCGTATAGACAACCTTGTCATCCGCTATAGAGGAAACGCTCCACGACTGAATAGTCCAAGTCAAGGGCACGCCACCGACAGTTCCGGTGAGCGTCACCGGCGAGTTCAGAATGTTCACTCCCTGCGAGTTCACCTGATCCAAAAAGAGGGAGTTGCCGAATGTGTATGTTCGTCCCCACACGCTGACAGTGTTGCCGTTTACCACAACGCCCGTATAAGGGGAAGGAACCAACGGCGTAGTCGGCGCGGTGAATGAAGCCCACGATTGCACAACCGGTATTGTCTGCGCCAGATCGCCAAAAGATGAGAGAGAGCCATTGGAGTTAACGATCTGAATGAGCAGATCGCAAGCGCTGCCGCCCGCGGCGCCCCACGAACTGTAGTCTACCCAGAAAACAGCCGGGCTTGAAAGTGCGGGCACATTGACTGTTTGTGTCCACCGGGCGACACCGCCTGCATTGAAAGTCAGTTGCAATTTCTTGCGCTGAGAAGAAGAGATCAGTGAGGGATTGACCTCTACATAAAACGAATGTTGCGATGGCGCCGGGTCCGATATCACCGGCGCGAGAGCCGCGCATTGGGCGGGCTGTCTCATAAAAGCCAGCAGGCATCCCAAAACCGCCATGCGCAGCGGAAGCACAAAAATCTTCCTGCCTTTGCGCTCGTGCATTACGTGTTTGCCGCAAAATGTGCTTACGATCATCTTTCTCACCTTTCGCTAAACTCGACCCGCCACATGCCAGCGAGGCCGTTAGCCCGCATTATTCGTGTAGCGCGTGTTTGCCCAGCACTTTGTGCTCCCCTCGCCCTCACGGGAGAGGGGCTGGGGGTGAGGGTGGAACGCCGCGCTCGATGAGCTCGTGCCTGTTTGCAGCGTTTCCCCCTCACCCCAGCCCTCCCATCCAGGAGAGGGAGCACGTGGGTGCCTGAACAAAGAAACTCGTCTATCCATTGGTTGAACTGTTTGCGTATCGGGAACAAGATTCCCGATACACCGGCAAATCTTCCTGCCCTTGCGCTCGTACATTAACGGGTGTTTCGGGAATCTTGTTCCCGAGACTAAGTGCGTATCGGGAACAAGATTCCCGATACACCGGCAATCTTCCTGCCCTTGCGCTCGTACATTAACGGGTGTTTCGGGAATCTTGTTCCCGAGACTAAGTGCGTATCGGGAACAAGATTCCCGATACACCGGCAGAAATGCTATCAGCCATTTACGCAACTAGACACTAGTTCTTCTCTATCACCAACAGCCTCAACCGCATAGGATCGATCGTCATTGTCGCCTTGCCGTTGGCCAGTTCCAAATCCACGTTGTTCCAGGCATCCCTGCACTTTGCCGAAAGGCCCTTAAATGCGCTGAGGTCCAGGGTGACACTCTGCGGCTTCTCGCTCCAGTAGTTTGAAACCACCACCACCAGCGCCTTATCGGTGTCATAATAGCTCACGAAGACATTCGAGTTGTCCTTGAGCACCCGATTCTTCTTGTTGAAGTACGGAGTGAAGGTGTCGGAACTCAGATGGTACCGATCATATAGCCCCCACATCTTCTGGTTGTAAGTACCGTCCAAAGAAATCAAGCGCGGATACGCGTCCACAAGTAATCCCTGGGCCCAGGCCGTTTCCCAAGGCGTTTCCGGCCTTCGCACCATTTCGCAGGGAACTCCATACAGCTTTCCGTTCATCCACCCACGAAGCGCGCCCGGTTCGGTCCTGGACATTCCCTCGAAGAATATGGAAGCCTCTCCAGTGTGATAGGCGGTCATAAGCCCCATCAGATAAGGCTGGGGCCAGGTTTCGACATGGTTATCGATGATAAACTCCGGATCCTTCTTTAGACCTTCGTTATAGACATATTCCATTAGCCTGCGATACCTGCGAACGGGGAATGTGTAGACCAGTCGCCCGTAGGGGTCAACGGTACCGCATCCGTGCTTCACATTGACGCAGGCGGGCACTTGCCCCAACCCACCGTCAAAATACACCCCGTTCCAATCATAATGCCGGACTGCCCATACTATGCCCCGCGCGAAAAGATCTCCAAACTCACTGGCATAACAAACTGTATAGGCCTCTTGCTCGGGGTCGCCAATCCCCGCCCCTTGGACCACGTAAGGACAGTATCCACCATCGGGATACGGATTGGGTTTCGAAAGGAACAGATCGTGGTACAGCGGAAACTCCGGAATCATGTTGGATATCTGGAAGCCGAAATAGGCAATTGTCTTGATCCCATTGCTCTTCGCAGCCGCCACGTATTTCGGCATACGGACATCTTCGCCCCGACTTTCGACCCAATAGCTTTCAAAGTCGGTCCAACATTCGTGGGCCAGGGCGATCTTTACACCGTTCCACGCGAGATTCTGGATAAAACTGCTCTTCTCTCCGGATGGCGACACTATATTCGGCTCATAAGCGGTCCGGTTGTTATCGACATCTACACGATAATATCCGTGGAAATCCTTACTGTCATTGCGAACCGGCACCGGGATCAGACCAAATCCGAATTTGATCTCGTTGCGCTTCCAGCGAGTTTGACCATCGCTGATACGCAGGCTGAGCGCAGCGAGGTCAGCGGTGCGCTTGATTTCATAGACCCGGTCGTAATTGCGGATGTTCCAGCCGGTGGGTCCCTCGTTACAAACGAACAAGCCGCGGTATCCTTCATTTGTGTCGGTGGCTAACCCTACATCGGAAGTCAGGGGCAAGTCAGTTGTCTCGGTGGGCTTTAGTAGCCTGCCATACGGAAGCGTCTGACTGTTACATGGCGCATCGGCAGGCTCGGCGGGCGCTTTCCTGAATAACGCATCCGCGGAAAGACCGTCGTGACTCAACAGGATATCGTCGTCCAACTTCAAAGGAACGACCACCTCCAAAGGGCCAGATTCCGAATGGCTCCTTCGAGGAAATCTCCACGTTGTACCAGGTGAATCCGTCATATCGATGATCCGCGGTTACTCTAAGGGTTTTCCCCCCGAATTGACTGGTGGATCTCAGAACAATCGAATTCTTGTTGCTGGAAACGACCGCAATCTTACCACCGGCCGGTATCACCTTTCCGTCAAAGACTAAATGGATGGGTTGGTCCCAGAATTCCGCGGGAATCGACTTCAATCTGATTCGGAAATATCCCCTTGGATAGATCAAAGCGGCTTCGGGTGAAGCTCACCGTGCCGGATTCAAAGGTTACGGGCTTGTAATATCTGCTTGCGTCTAATTGCGAGATGTCATAGGCAACCGGATTGGGTTCAAGGACATTAAAGGTTTTGGTCTGACGGGTGAACTCAGTCCCGCTATTATTCAGAAAGACACAGGTCATTTCGTGCGGACCGGGTTTTAGATCCCGCACGTTGAGGCGGCTAGACGACAATTTGGCCAACGGGCACTGCAGGGCCTTCCTCTTATCGACCAACACGACCACGTCCTTCACATGCGGGGCGAGGCTCTTTTCATTGTAGACTTTGATAGAAGAGGTGTACCAATCCAGGGCTACGAGGTCAACTCTCGGCAGTATATCATTCTTGACTTCCACGGGAACGTTGAAAATGTCTTTAATGGACAAGTTGATCTTGCTTATCTTTTCGCCACCAAGCAGGATTGTCTCGGATATGGGGCGGGCAGTCCTTCCCGGAAGCTCGATTCGCTTCCTGGCCGTTTCAATCGTAAATCTCCTGGCGGTTGGGTTCTTGACCTGGTAGTCGACGACCAGCGATCCATGTCCTTTCGAATCATACGCGACCTCACCGATGTGCACCTTTTCCACAAACGGCAAGGTCGGTGAAAGCACAAGGGTTTGAAACGGCGAAAACGCGAAATCGGCGGTGCCAATAACCGAAGCGACATAAAAACTGTTTCCAGGCTCCCCGCTGTAAACGGCGACCAGGGCCTTTAAGGTTGTCGCTTTAGCCGGATCGAAACCAATGTCTGAAAAGGGTATTTTGATTTGGAGCCGCCAGCAATCTCGCTCCATGCGGACAGCGTAAGTTGCCGTGCTGTTCCACGTACGGTCATGTATCTTTTCATCGGAAAGAGTGCCCACGGCATTGACAGCTAAATGGATGTAGGGTTCAGTATCGTCGGTGGCCTTGAGATAGATTTCCACACGATCGTCGCCAAAGAAGATGTTCGCGTCTCGCTCTTTTAATCCCTTAGGCTCGTAGTTTGGCTCTTTCGGAACTGTAAATACAAAATTCAAGCCGTCCGGCTCATAGTTTACGTTACAAGTGGGTGATTTGCCCCGAAATACGAATGCCCCGTTATCAAGATCGTACGCCAGCGGTATTTCGGCAGCCCCCGCGGCTTTTGATGGGACAACTAAGCTTGCCCCTGTAACAACTTCTTGCCGTGCTTCAAGGGGGTTCATAATACCGAGGATTAACACCAAGAAGATGATGACTTTCGCGGACATGGATGGGGACTCCTTATACGGTGATGAGTTGCTCTCAGGGAGCACAGGCGCCTGTGCTCCCTGAAATTATCCGCCTCGGCCACTACACCGGCGGAATCGACATTCTAGTCGATTGCAGTAGAAATGACGGTCCGGTTGATGGCGCCACTGTCGTTCTCACAGGAGCTTATTCCCGTAACCGTCACGTACGATTTACCGGATGGGACGCTTCCGAAGACCTTTACACCAACTCCGGAGCCATCATCGATCATGAACCACCCAGCCGATGCGTTTACCTGACCCACTTTTCCGGTCGTTTTTACCAGCAGACCGATGTTGTTCAGACCGGTAGCGCCTGTAACTCCCGGCTGCATCCGACCTGAAACGGTCCCGTAGTTTCCGCCGCCGAGCGACTTGTTGGTCATTCCCAGCGGGCTTATGCTTCCAGGAGTGCTGATTGCTACCGGTTCCAGATCGAAGATATACCTTTCGCCGGAAGCCAGAGTCTGCACGGTTCCCGATACACTCACCAACTGGCCAACGGCCACGCCGGAGTTGGCCCCCTCCACGCAGATGCCGAAAGTCCGATCGGTCGATTCGACGTAGAAGCTGCCGGCAAATACCGCTGAGACAACTCCCGTGCAAGATACGCCGGCATTGTCGGATGATGTTTTGACATTCCCAACAGTGCAATCCGCTACAAGCAGATGGGTGTCGATGTTGAGATAGTTGCTGGACTTTTGGGAAGTCGTATCGTTCCCGTCCACGGACCACATCCCGTTATAGCCCTGCCCACCGGCAGCCACGACACAGACATCAAGGCCAACAAGCTGACCCGCGCTAAGTGGAGAGGGAATCAGCCCATTACCGTCGAGCGAGAAGTACTGGGACGGGTCTACCGCCACCTCGTAGTACAGCCAGTAAGTGCCCGATGTTTCGCCGACAGCCTGGAAGCCGGCGTTAGCCGGTATTGGGTTATTCGGCCCCGGAATCGGAACCACGGGGTTGCTGGCACTATTACCGTAGCCTATAGAGGACCATACCTGACTCTGGTTGCTGTTCTTGATGCCTATTTCATACTGCTGCGCGGCATTCTGGTTTGGTTCGTAGTCGACCGGCCCGGTCCCGGTAGTGTGGACGTAGACCTCTATAGCGTCCCTGGTATACCAATCGACGTAGTCGTCGGTAAAGTAATGATCCGTGTCATAGACTTGCACGGCAACATACAACTTGTTGTTGGGGCCCCATCTGGCTGCATAAGATGCCCCTCCCAGCGGCACGTCAGACTCTAACTCAGCGACGCTGGTCCCCTGGTAAGAAGCATCGTAGACGTTATCCATTGGCACGAATTCTGACGGTGACCACTCGGAAAGATTGCCATCGACCACCGTGTTGGTACTGTAGTGAATGACCGCCGGCGCGCTATAGCCGAATAGAGAACTGTGCGCCAGTCACCGAACTGGGAACGTAGCCAGTCTCGAACGCCACGGCATTGAGTGGCGTATTCTGGGACACGGTAACTGTCGAACCACTTGCGATAGCCGTGCCGGTGGTCGGGGTAGGCATAGTGCCGTCCGTTGTGTAGCGAATCGTCGCGCCGGGAGTTGCGGAGCTGATGGTGACAACCACGGGAGCGGCAAAGTTGCCGCCCGGGGAACTGAAGGTCGGCGCCGCGACTCTGCCCGCGGCAACCACAAGGTTATCTATGGTCACGCCACTAGGCTGGGGCGGGGTTTGGAATGCGCCGCGCCGCCGCGGCCCATCAGCCCAAGTCCCGTGCCGCGCATCCATCTCTGGGCTGATGAATCGACGTAACTGCACGAGGAGATCGACGCAAGACCAGTCGAATCAACGCCGTCCCACTCCAACGCCAGATCTGTCTCCGTCGCCTGCACATTTACCGTGGCCGTAAGCGTCGACCACTTGGTTAGATCGGCGGCATACAAGGGAGTGTTAAAGTCGCTAAACAAGCTGGCACTCGAGCCGTCGCTGTTGATCCTGGTGAGGATAAGGGCGACCTTGCCGGTGTTGTTCGCAAACAGCGCCTGATAGCCCTCGAAGTACGGTATCCCCCCGCTGTCCGCATTGCTCCAGAGAACTCCGTTGTTGAGCAGCCCAAAGCCACATACCGGCTGGAGGGTAGTGGTAGGACTTCAAAAGCCCGACTTGAGCCGAATAGGACGTATTCGTGAAGTGACCGTTCAAGTAGGCGTTCGTTTCGAGGCCGCCGTCCCAATAAACATCCGGAGGCATGAGACCCATGCCATTGGGAACGGCGACGTATGTCCAGTCGTTCGAGCACCCATTGATCCATGGACAATGTTGGTGTATCGTGCCGAGTAGTCATTGCCCGTAAAATTATCGTAATAGATGTAACTGGGGGTCGAGTTGAAAGTGAAGCTCGTGCTGGCCACATCGCTGGCAATCGTGCCGCTCGCGAGCGCGATGGCTCTGAGTGTCTCCGCCTGGCTTACCAGGACCGTGGACCCCGAGGATATGGCGGTGCCGTTGGTCGAAGATGGTATTGTGCCGTCGGTGGTATAGCGAATGGTGGCGCCGGGAGTCGCGCTGTCGATAGTGACATTCACGGGAGCGGTGAAATTTCTCCCCCGGGAATGAATATCGGCGCGGCTGCTATGCTGTCGGCAACCACAAGATTGTCTATGACCACGCCATCGACGCCGTTACCGCTCCATATGGGGTCACAGGGATATGACGGGTAACCTATCATCGCGAGTCCCGTGCCGCTTGTATATCTCTGAGCCGATGTGTCGTCGTAGCTGCACGAATAGCCCGCCGGATTGCCACTGCCGTCGACGCCGGCCCACACCACAGTCAAATTGGTCTCGTACCGCTCACGGCGACAGACGCGGTAATGTCCCCCATGGTTCAAATTGGCGACGCCGAGCGAAAGTTGGCTGTTGTAGTTGTCGGACAGGACGGTAGCCGATCCGTCAGAGTTGATCCTGGCGAGCGGAATCCAAAGCGCGCCGTCATCGTACAGCAGCGCCTTATAGCCGTAAACCAAGGGGTAGTAGCAATCTGGACTGCCATCGCCGTTGTTGAGCAGCGTGAGGCCGAAATACGGCGAATTGTTCGTCTGAAACAGTATTCCCACGCTCGCCGAATACGAGGTGTTCGTTAAAATTTCCACGTCGACAGCAGTCGTATTAATAGCTCCAGGCCAGGGCCTTCGGCGGCTCAAGACAGGAATTCCCGCCAACAGTGGTGTATGGCCAGGTATTGTTATACCGATTTGTTCAAGCGGGTTTTGCTGGTTAACCGTGACGAGTAGTCACCGCCCTGAAATTATCCTGGTAGATAATAA